>JAYTOK010000025.1:0-135337 GCA_043747835.1 Pseudomonadota bacterium
CCCGAGATGGTCTGGTTGAACCGCTTCGACATCGTCGTGCCCGTTGTTTTCGCCACGAGTCTCTTTTTGCTCGGCCGCTATTTAGAAACGGCAGTGCCCGGCCTCGGCACCAGTGGCGCCCAGCTGCTCGTGTGGGGCTTCTTCATCAGCACCACCGTCCTCTTTCACGGCACGGCCTCGATCAACTCCTTCACCCACCTCTGGGGCAACCGCCGCTTTAACACCACCGACGACTCGCGCAACAGCTTCATCCTCGCGCTCATCACGCTCGGCGAGGGCTGGCACAACAACCACCACCACTACCCGAGTTCCACGCGGCAGGGTTTCTACTGGTGGGAAATCGACATCACCTACTACGGTCTCAAGATGATGTCCTGGCTCGGAATCGTCTGGGACCTGAAGCCCGTTCCGGTGTCAATGCGTGATCACCACCCCCGACGCATCGGCGGCCCGCGCGCGTAGTCGCGTGGGAGGCGTCCTCGCCTCCAAACCCTTGAATCCCCTGCATCCGTTCCCGGCGAACGGACGTAAGACCTGGCACGTTCAGCTAGAGTCATTGCCATGCGCGTTGCGGTCGTCGGATCAGGGATTTCGGGTTTGGTCGTCGCCTCGCGGCTGCACCGCGAGCACGAGGTCACCGTGTTCGAATCGGGCGCCCACGTGGGTGGCCACACGAACACCGTCGACGTCGTCTGGGAAGGCCGCCACTACGCCATCGACACTGGCTTCATCGTCTTCAACGACTGGACCTACCCGCGTTTCATCTCGCTGCTGAAGGAACTCGGCGTTTCGTTTCAGAGCTCGAACATGAGCTTCTCGTTGCGCGACGAACGCACGGGTCTCGAATACAACGGCACGTCGGTGAACTCGTTGTTCGCGCAGCGTCGCAATGTCTTTCGTCCTTCGTTCCTCTGGATGATCCGCGACATCCTGCGGTTCAACAAAAACTGCCGCGCGTTGCTCGCAGGCACTGACGACTCTCTGACTCTCGGCGACTATCTCGATCGCGAAGGCTATTCGCGCGTGTTTCGCGAGCAATACATCGTGCCCATGGGCATGTCGATCTGGTCCGCGACGGAACGCGCGATGCTGTCGTTCCCCGCGCGCTTCTTCGTCGAGTTCTTCGACAAGCACGGCTTCCTCAACGTGGACAACCGGCCGGTATGGCAGGCGGTCACGGGCGGCTCGCGCGAATACGTGCGCAAGCTCGCGGAACCCTTCCGTGCGTCGATTCGCCTGAACACGCCGGTCGTCGGCGTCCGGCGCGACGCGGCCGGCGTCACCGTGCGCAGCTCCGGGAACGGCGCGGAGCGGTTCGATCGCGTCGTCTTCGCGTGCCACAGCGATCAGGCGCTGCGCATCCTCGAGGACGCCACAGGCGCGGAGCGCTCGATTCTCGGCGCCTTCCCCTATCAGGAAAATCTCGCGGTGCTGCATACCGACGAGCGCCTGCTGCCGCGAACGCGGCTCGCGCGTGCGGCCTGGAACTTTCACCTGCTCGGAACCCGGGACAACCGCGACCGCGATCGCGTCGCTCTGACCTACGACATGAACGTGCTGCAATCGCTCGATGCGCCGGTCAAGTTCCTCGTCACGCTCAATCGCGAAGCCGACATCCATCCGTCGAAAATCCTGCGCACCATCAACTACCATCATCCTGTCTACCTGCCGGCCGGCGTCGCCGCGCAGAAGCGGCGCGCGGAGATCAGCGGCGTGAACCGCACCGCGTATTGCGGCGCGTACTGGCGCTACGGTTTCCACGAAGACGGCGTGGTCAGCGCGGAGTGGGCGCTGCAAGACCTCGCGCGCATGATCGGCGATCGTGAATCCAGCGCGCGTGCCATTGCCGTATGAATGACATGCGAAGTGCGTTGTACACGGGAACGATTCAGCACCGGCGGTTCGGGCCGGCCCGGAACTCGTTTCGTTACCGCATCTTCATGAGCTACATCGACCTCGCCGAGACCGGCGAACTGTTCAGAGGCCGCTGGCTCTGGTCGGCGCGACGCCCGAACTTCGCCTGGTTTCGTCGCGCGGATTTTCTCGGCCCGGCCCATGTGCCGCTCGACGTCGCGGTACGCGATCTCGTCGAGCAGCGCACGCGACTCAGACCCACGGGCCCGATCCGCCTGCTGACACACCTGCGGTTCTTCGGTTTCAGCTTCAATCCCGTGAGCTTCTACTACGTCTTCGACGAGCACGACACACACGTCGAGACCATCGTCGCCGAGATCACCAACACGCCGTGGAAAGAACGGCACGCGTATGTGTTGCCGGTGGCCGATGCCAAACGCAGCGGCAAGCAGGCGTGGCGTTACAGCTTCGAGAAGAAATTCCACGTCTCGCCGTTCATGCCGATGGACATGCGCTACGAGTGGAGCTTCGGCACGCCCGGCGAGGGCCTGCACGTGCACATGGAAAATCATCACGCGGAGAGCGGTCGCGACGGCGACGCCGTTTTCGATGCCACGCTGAATCTCGAGCGCGTGCCGATGACGGCCGGCGCGCTCGCGCGAGCGCTGCTGCGCTTTCCGCTGATCCCCTTGCAGGTCGTCACCCTCATCCACTGGCAGGCGCTCAGGCTCCTGTTGAAGCGCGTGCCGTTCCACACCCATCCCACGAAGATCGAACCCACACATGAACACCCAGTCGCCCCTGCTCGCCGGTGATCTGCAGGCGCCGCCGGCCCGTCCGTCGCTGCTCGCACGTCTAGGACGACGCCTGCTGCTCAAACAGCTCGCGAAGTTCGAGCACGGCGAGTTGCGCGTGGTCGAGCCGACCGGCGAGCAACACGTCTTCGGCAGACGTACCGCGGAATACAACATCGGCTGCACGCTCTACATCGACCATCCGCAGTTGTTCGCGGACGCCGCGTTCGGTGGCACGGTCGGCGCGGGCGAGGCGTACATCCGCGGCCTGTGGCGCAGCGACGACCTCACGAACCTCGTGCGCATCTTCGTCGCGAACCGCGAGCAGATGAACGCGATGGACTCGGGCTGGTCGTTCGTCAGCCGGCCGCTGCTCAAGCTCTTCCATTGGGCGAATCGCAACAGCAAGAACGGCAGCGCGCGCAACATCGCCGCGCACTACGATCTCGGCAACGATCTCTACGAAATCATGCTCGACGAGACGATGGCCTATTCCTGCGCGATTTTCCCGCGCCCGGGTGCGTCGCTCGTCGTCGCGTCCACCGCGAAGTTCGAGGCTGTCTGCCGCAAGCTCGACCTCAAGGCGACGGACCACGTCGTCGAAATCGGCACGGGTTGGGGCGGCTTCGCGATCCATGCGGTGGAGCGCTACGGTTGCCGCGTGACGACGACGACGATTTCCCCGGCGCAGCACGAATACGCGACGAAGAAGATCGCGGCGCGCGGGCTCTCGGACCACATCACCGTGCTGCTGAAGGACTACCGTGACCTCGACGGGCAATACGACAAGCTCGTCTCGATCGAGATGATCGAGGCGGTCGGCGCGAATTTCATGGACACATATTTCCGGCACTGCGCGCGCCTGCTGAAGCCCGAAGGATCGATGCTGCTGCAGGCGATCACGATCCAGGATCAGTTCTACGAACGCGCGCTGAAATCCGTCGACTACATCCAGCGCTACGTCTTCCCGGGAAGCTTCATCCCGTCGATCGACGCCATCTCGCGCTCGGTGCGCAACGCCACCGACTTCAAGATCTTCCATCTCGAGGACATCGGCCCTCACTACGCGCAAACGCTGCGCACGTGGCGCGAACGCTTCTTCCGCAACCTCGCCGCGGTGCGCAAGCTCGGGTACTCCGACAACTTCGTGCGTCTCTGGGAGTACTACCTCTGCTATTGCGAAGGCGGATTCCTCGAGCGCCAGCTCGGCACCGTGCAGATGCTGCTGACGAAGCCGGCGTGCCGGAGACTGCCGCTCGCGGGCGGCGCCTGATCAGTCGCGCTTCTGGAACCACGCGTTTGCCGAGGGTGTGAAGAGAAGGACCGCAACCCCGCTCAGGAGCGTCAGCTCCAGGTAGCGGACGGGCGCACCATACATTGGAATTCCCCCGAAGATCGTCGAAACCATGCTGACGATCTGCAGTAGCACCACGATCGCGATGACGATGCGCGACCAGCGCCTGCCCTTCGCAGCCGCACGAATCACCCAGAACGCCACCGCGATGATGAGTACGTAAATGATTGCCAGCGTGACGAGCCCGGCGACGATGCCGATGCCGCTCGACGTGTAGATGGCTTCGTGGACGCTCACCAATGGGCTCATGAACAGCGCCGCGCACAGCAGCCAGATCGCGAGCGTGACGTTCCTCGGCCGCGCGGGCCCGACAACGGGCGCATCCGCGACGGCCGCCTGCGGCGGCGAGTACGGGTTGTGGTTCAAGCGGCGAGTCTCTGCCTAGCTACCGCGAGTCACAGCCACTCCTTCATCTCCCGGAACCATGCATTCCCGGGACCCGAGAACAGCAGGATCACGCCCCAGACATTGAGTCCCATCTGGATCGCGTAGAGCGCCCAGATGACGCCGGGAACCTGCTGTGGCATCGCGAACACCATCAGAACACCCAGGATTCCGAAAATGAAGAACACGAGCTGGACGATTCGCGCCCAGTTCTTGCCCTTGCCGATCGAACTCAGGATCCACCAGACGATCGCGAGACCGACCACCCAACCGAACACCATGAAGCCGGCGAACATGGCTTTGGGGACGCCCGGCGTCTCCGTCAGATAGGCGTTCAGGAATCCCGAAACGAAACTGACGGCCACGGCGGCCCACAGGAGTCGCACGGCCCGTGTGACTTCACCGGGACGCGGCGGCGCCGCTCCGCTCGATACATCGTCGACGGCCGCCTTCGGCGGGGCATAAGGGTTCTTCGCTTCCATGTAATCAACCTCCTAGTTGTCGCGATACTATCTCTGCTGTGCTCGACACGACTTCCCTGACACACCAATTGCGCGCCCTGGTCGACGACGCGGGATTGATCACCGACCCCGCCCGCACGGCGCCCATGTTACGCGACCATCGCGCGCAGTACCGTGGCCACGCCCTCGCGGTCCTGGCTCCCGCGGACACCGCGGCGGTCGCGCGCGTGCTCGCCTTCTGCAATCAGCACCGCATCGGCGTCGTCCCGCAGGGCGGCAACACCGGCTACTGCGGTGGCGCGACGCCGGATGCGTCCAGCAGCCAGGTTCTCCTCTCGCTCGCGCGCCTCGACCGCGTGCGCGCGATCGACGCCGCTAACTACACGCTGACGGCGGAAGCCGGCTGCATCCTCGCGAACCTGCAGACCGCGGCCGCCGGCGCCGATCGTTACCTGCCGTTGTCGCTCGGTGCCGAGGGCAGCTGCCTGCTGGGCGGCAACCTCTCGACCAATGCCGGCGGCCTCAACGTGATCCGTTACGGCATGGCGCGCGAGCTCGTGCTCGGACTCGAAGTGGTCCTGCCGGACGGCCGCGTGCTCGAGACGCTGACCGGCCTGCGCAAGGACAACACCGGCTACGACATCAAGTCGCTGTTCCTCGGCGCGGAGGGCACGCTCGGCGTGATCACCGCCGCGTGTATCAAACTCTATCCGGCGCTACGCTCGCGCGCGACCGCCTTCGCGGCCGTGCGCGACCCCGACGCGGCGATCGAACTGTTGTCGGCATTGCGTGGCGCCAGCGGCGATTGCGTGAGCTCCTTCGAGCTCATCCCGCGCGTCGCCGTCGAGCTCACGACGCGCCACATTCCCGGTGTCGTCGATCCCTTGCCGGCCGGGTCGGCGTGGTACGTGCTGTGCGAGTTGTCGTCCTCGCGTCCGGACGAACCGCTCGACGCCTTGCTCGAGAAGGCGCTGACGCAGGCGCACGACGCCGGCTGGGTCACCGACGCGAGCGTCGCGATCGACGAACGTCAGCGCGACGCCTTCTGGCGACTGCGCGAATCCATCCCCGAGTCGCAGCGCAAGGAGGGCGCGAACATCAAGCACGACATCTCGGTGCCGGTGTCGCAGGTGCCGCGCTTCATCGAGGTCGCGGGCGGCTGGGTCGAGCGCAATGTGCCGCAGGGCGTGCTCTGCGCGTACGGACATCTCGGCGACGGAAACCTGCACTTCAACATCAATCAGCGCGCCGGCACGACAGCGGCGCAACTGCTGGCGGTCGAGCCGAAGGCGAAGCGTGCGATCCACGACCTCGTCAAGGATTTCGGCGGCAGCTTCTCCGCAGAACACGGCATCGGGCAGTTGAAGGTGTTCGAGCTCGAACGCTACGCGAATCCGCTCGAGCTCGAGCTCATGCAACGCGTGAAGCACGCGTTCGATCCGAACGGGATCATGAACCCCGGGAAGGTTCTGAAGCGCGCTTAGCGCTCAGCGCGTCGCCGTCTCCACGAGCTGCACGATGGTTCCGTCCGGCGCGCGGATGGCCATCGTCTTGTGGTCGCCGAGATACGGAGTCGTGATTCCAACGGCATCGTAGATCACGGCGATGCCGTTCTCGCGCAGATGCTTGCTCGCCTCGACCACGCTCGGCACCACGAACGTCCACGCCCGCACGCGCAATTCCGGCGCGCCCGCGAACTCGGCCGGCCACTTGGGAACTTCCGTGCCTAGCACGTTCCGATAGAAGCTGCGCTCGCTGTGGTCGTCGGCCCCGATGCCGCGCGCCGCGAGCGGCATCTCGAGCATGCGCAGATCCGGACTTTCCCCCGGCGCCTCGAACATCCTGGCGTTTTCCGCGACGGGTGCTGGCACGTCCCAGAGCGATGCTTCGACACGCACCGAGGCGGGATAGTTAGGCCGGAGCGGGAGCGCCGAATAGCCCGCGGCCAGCGCAAGCTCCTGCGCGCGCGACGAATCACCGACGATCGTGACGGTGTGCAGCTTCCCCTGGATGAGTGGCGGGTTCTGGATCCGCGACCAGGGATCGGGGGAATCGGAGCACGCGGCCAGAAGAAGAAGAAGAACGAGCGGCACGCTCCAGCGAAAGTGGCGAATTGGCATGATAGATTGAGTATATGGCGGACCGGGTCGAGTGCGTCGTGGTGGGTGCGGGAGTCGTCGGGCTCGCGGTGGCGCGCGCGCTGGCGCTCGCCGGCCGCGAGGTCCTGCTGCTCGAAGCGGAGTCGCAACCGGGCACGATCACCTCGGCGCGCAACAGCGGCGTCATCCATGCCGGCCTCTACTACGCCCCCGGCAGCTTCAAGGCGCGTTTCTGCGTCGCGGGCAATCGCGCGCTCTACCGCTACTGCAACGACCGCGGCATCGAGCACCGCAATTGCGGAAAACTCATCGTCGCGAACGGCGACGAGGAAGAGCAGGTGCTGCTGCATCTGCTCGAGCGCGCGCACCTGAACGACGTCGACGGTGTGCGTCTGATCCCGGGCACCGAAGCGCAGAAGCTCGAGCCCGAGGTCCGCAGCACCGCCGCCCTGCTCTGCCCGACCAGCGGCATCCTCGATCAGCATCCCTACATGCTCGCGCTGGAAGGCGATCTGCAGAACGCGGGTGGCACGCTGGTCTGCGAGTGTCGCGTCGAGAGCATTTCGCGGCTGAGCGATGGATTTCTCGTGAAGACTGGCGGTGAGGCGGCAACGGAAATCGAGGCGCGGTTCGTCGTGAACAGCGCGGGCCTGGGCGCGGTGGATCTTCTCGGCCGCATCGAAGGCTACCCCGCCGCGCGCATCCCGACGCTGCATCTCGGCCGCGGCAACTACTTCACGGTCGCCGCGCGCTCACCGTTCAAACACCTCATCTACCCGGTGCCGCACGCCGCGGGACTCGGCATCCACGCGACGCTCGATCTCGGGCGCCGCGTGCGCTTCGGCCCCGATGTCGAGTGGATAGACAGGATCGACTACTCCGTCAACGCCGCGCGCGCGCCATTGTTCTACGATGCGATCCGCCGCTACTGGCCGGGGCTCGCCGACGGCGCGCTCATGCCGGACTACACCGGCATCCGTCCAAAGCTGCACGGGCCGGGCGAGCCGCAGCCGGACTTCCGCATCGAATCCGTCGCCGACCACGGCATCTCAGGCCTCGTGAACCTGCTGGGCATCGAGAGCCCCGGGCTCACGTCCTCGCTCGCGATCGGTGACTACGCCGCGTCGTTCGCCTAAAGTCGAACGCATGCAACCCCGAATCGTCGCGCTCGCGCTCAGCGCGTTCCTCGCCAGCGCCTGCGGCAAGCAGGAAACGCCACCACCCCAACCCGTTCCGCCGCCGGCCGCCGCCGAGCAGGGTGAACCCATCGCCGGCACGCCGCGCATCGTCGTCGCCGCGGATGGCGTGCACGTGCAGTACCGCGTGTATGGCAGCGGCGAACCCGCGATCGTGCTCATCCACGGCTGGTCCTGCGACTCGAACTATTGGCGTGCGCAGGTACCTGAGCTCGCGAAGAAGTACACCGTCGTGACCGTCGATCTCGCCGGCCATGGCGGCACCGACGGCAATCGCAGCGAGTGGACGATGGCGCGCTTCGGGCAGGACGTCGCCGCCGCCGTCGCGGCCGTGCCCAACGAAAAGCTCATCCTCGTCGGGCATTCGATGGGCGGCCCCGTCGCGCTCGAAGCCGCGCGCCTGCTCAAGAGCCGCGTCATCGGCATCATCGGCGTGGACACGTTCAAGTCGATCGGCGCGCCGCCGCCGAGCAAGGCGCAGATCGACGCGATCATGAAGAAGTTCGAGGCGGACTTCATCGGCCAGACCCGCTCGATAGTGACCACGCATTTCTTCGCGCCCGGCGCGAACGAGGATCTGAAACGCAAGATCGCTTACGACATGTCGCTGTCGCCGCCGCGTGTGGGTATTCCGTCGATGCGCGCTGTCTTGGAGTACGAGATCACCGCGCCGCTCAAGGACATCTCCGTGCCCATCGTCGCGATCAACTCGAACCTGGGCGAGCCGGTCAACGAGGCGCGTATCCGCAAGGTGCTGCCGAAATTCCGGCAAGTCACGCTCGAGGGCACCGGTCATTTCCTCATGATGGAAGCGCCGGCGCGCTTCAATCCCGTGCTGCAGAGCGAGATCGAAGGGATGCTCGCCGGCGCCGGCCGGTAGTTGCATGGACACGAAGGTGCGCGACGACGGACCCGGACCCGGAGAACTGCGCGGACGGCAGGGGCTGGAGAAACTGCGCGCGGTGACCCGCCTGTTCGACCAGGCATTCGGGATTCCCGGCACGAAATGGCGCTTCGGACTCGATGCGTTGTTCGGCCTGGTGCCCGGACTCGGTGATGTGATGGGCGCGGTGGTCGCGGTCTACGCGTTGCACGTCGCGCGGCAATTGCGCGCGCCGGGCGTCGTTCAAATGCACATGCTGAGCAACATCGCGATCGATGCGCTCGTCGGCACCGTGCCGCTGATCGGCGATATCTTCGATTTCGTGTTCAAGGCGCAGACGCGCAACCTCGCGCTGCTCGACGAATGGATCGGCACGCCGCAGACGACCGTGCGGCGGAGCAAGCGCGGGTTGTTGCTGCTGCCGATTGCGATCGTGTCGGTGTTCGCGGTGTTGACCATTCTCGGCGTGTGGATGTTGTTCATCTTCTTCAGCTGGTTGGTGGGTCTCGTTTCCGGCGGTTGATGGGATGGTGGTCAGCCTCGTGGGTGGGAAGTCGTAGACGTCCGTTCGGATCGATTCGCGGCCCTCAATGGAGATCTCGCTTCAAGAAAGAAATGAGGACATTTCTTTCTTGGCGTTCGCTCGTCGTCGCTACGCGCCTTTCTGGCTTTGAAAGGTTGCACTAGACAGGCACCACCGCGGCGCGTGAACGCTCCTCCTCGCCGATCTCCATTCGGGCCTCGAATCGATCCGAACGGACGTCTACGACTTCCCACTCACAAGCCCGAACGCTCGCGGTCACCACCGAACACGATCCCTGCTGCCTAGCTATCGCCCACTCACGTTGTCGCAAAGAGCGTGATCTCCCGAGCCCTCTGTAACGCCTGGGAAGCCTTGTCTTCGCTCACCAGGAACAGGAGGCACGCATACTTGAACTACCTAGTTCTTGTCCTGGCACACAGCGAGACGCCGCCATCGGTTGGGAATCACGATGACGGTCGGTGCGCACGACGCCGCGCGTATCAACCACCATCGCAATTCACGACCGCTGCTCGCCCGTCTCCGACACCACTGGCGCGCAATCGATCGCCAGCCACCCGATATCGATTCCAACCCGCCCCGCTCCCAGCGATGTCCAGCTCGACGCAATCGGGTCGCTCTCCGACTTGCCGTCGATGAGCGTCAGCACCAGCGACTCGCGTCCCTCCGACAACGGCCAGTCGCGGCCGTGCAGCTCGAGCTGCAGCGCGCGTCCGTCGGGCGTGCGGAAATGCGCGCGGCCACCGCGATCGTGCAGATCGACGCTCGTGATCGACTTTCGTGGTGTGCGCGTCTTCGGCGGGGCCCAGGAGACACCGCAGTTGAACAACCGTGCCTCGTCGAGATCGACGTGCGGAAAGCCTGCGACTTCTTCCGCGAGTTCGTCGTCGGGCATCGACAGGCGCCGCTTGCGATACCAGAAGAGTCCGTCGCCGATGACGACGCGGTAGTCGATCCAGCGCTGCTCGTCGCCGTTCCGCTCGAGGCAGAGCTTGCCGTGCGTGCCACCGCGAAATTGCCCGCCTTCACGCTTCAGTAACAGATCGCAACCCGCGACGGATTCCACGTCCGCCGCCGTCAGCGTCGATGCGATCGCGGATTCGGAGTGGCGTGTGTACTGCCGCACTCGCAACTCTCCGACCGCAGTGGGCTCGATGGACAGCAGCACTCGACGCCGCAGCTCGAACGGCTCGTCGTAGGGAAACTCCTCCACGTAGAGAACGTGCGTGCCCAGCCACGGCAGCGACACGCGCCGCACGTTGATCTGCAATCGTTGCTGGTCGACTCGTCCGCCGAGGGCGGTGTCCTCATCCTCGCTCGCGATGAGTTCCTCGGTCATGTCGTACATGCCGGCCCACAGACTGGCGAGGGATTCGCGATCGTCGGGTGCGCCCTGCGGCGTCTGCGCGTTTGCGGGCGCCGCGGCGGCGACACCCAGCGCCGTGGCCGCGAGCAGAAACCTCAGGACTGCACGAGACGTATGAGTCCTTCCTGCGCGGTGCTCGCGACGAGCACGCCGTCGCGCGTGTAGAAACTGCCGCGCGCGAATCCGCGCGCACCGGAGCTCGACGGGCTGTCGAGCGAATACAGCAGCCACTCGTCGACGCGCGCCGGCCGGTGGAACCAGATGGCGTGATCGATGCTGGCCATGATGAGGTTGCCGCGCAGGAACGACGACCCGTGCGGCATCGTGGAGGTGTCGAGCAGCCAGTAGTCGGAGATGTACGCGAGCAGGCAACGATGCAGCGCCATGTCGTCGGGTAGTTTGTCGACCGCGCGGATCCACACCTGTCGCACGGGGTTCGTCGCCACCGGCGCGAGCGGGTTGTAGGTCTGCACGGGCCGGAATTCGAACGGCCGTTCGATCTCGAGCCAGCGCTTGAGCTTCTCGGGCAGCTTGTCGGTCTCGGACTGCGGCGGCTTCGCGAACGGCTTGAGCTCCTCCGGCGGCGGCACGGTCGGCGCCGTCACCTGGTACTCGAGTCCCTTCTCCGGCGTCTGGAACGAGGCGGAGCAGATGAAGATCTGCTCACCGTTCTGGATCGCCACCACGCGGCGCGCCGAGAAGCTGCCGCCGTCGCGGCTGCGATCCACGCTGTAGACGATGGGCTTGTTGAAGTCTCCACGGCGCAGGAAGTACGCGTGCAGCGAATGCACCTCGCGTCCATCCTCGATCGTCGAAACCGCGGCTTTCAAGGCCTGCCCCAGCACCTGCCCGCCGAACACCTGCGGACTGCCCGTGTCACGGCTCTCGCCGCGAAACAGATTCACCTCGAGTCGCTCGAGCTGAAATTGCCGCATCAGGTCGGCGAGCTGCACGTTCATCGGATCAGCCGAACTTGAACGTGCCGCGCATGATCGAGTAGTGGCCGGGGAAGCTGCAGAAGAAGCTGTAAGCCTCGCCCTTCTTGAGCTTCGACGCCGGGAACTTGATCGACGTCGTCTGACCGCCGCCCACGATCTTCGTGTGCGCGATCACGCGAGCATCGGCCGGCTTCACGTGATCGTTCGCGAAGCCCGCGCCCATGCCGTCGCTCGCCGCCGCGGTCAGGTCGGCGGTCTTCGTGAGCACCCAGTTGTGGCCCATGGCCTGCGCGGGCAGTTTGCCCGTGTGCTTGAGAGTGACTTCGATCTCGGTGCAATCCGCCGCGACCGCGATCTCTTTCTTGTCGAACTGCATGTTGTCGCCGCCGCCGATCTCGACCGCGCAGACCTTGCCTTGCGCAATGGCGCTGGCGGAGACCGCGAGGAGAGCGAGCGTGGCGAATGTGCGTGTGAGTTTCATGTTTGGCTCCGTTTGCATCAATGAGGAACGCCGAGGCGCTTCTGCATGACCGGACTCGTGGTCGTGTACTGCAGGAATTGCTTCTTGGCGGGGTAAAGGTGGTGCTGAATGGCGAAGGCTGCAAGAGCGGCTTCGTGGAATCCGGAAAGAATCAGCTTCTTCTTGCCGGGGTAGGTGTTGATGTCTCCCACGGCGAAGATGCCGGGGATGCTGGTCTGGAATTTCTCCGTGTCGACCTTCAGCGCCTTCTTCTCGAGTTCCATGCCCCACTCGGCGATGGGCCCGAGCTTGGGATGCAGTCCGAAGAACGCGAACACGTGGTCGGCCTCGAGCGCGTGCATCGTGCCGTCGGTGCCTTTGACGTTCATTCCTGTCAGCACGTCGCTTTGCACGATCAACGATTCCGCCAGCCCTTCGATGTAACGCACGGTGCCCGCCGCGGCGAGCGCCTGCATCTTCGCGACCGACGCGGGCGCGGCCTTGAAATCCGGACGACGATGCACGTGCGTGATCTGCGCGGCTTTGCCGGCGAAGTCGATGACCCAGTCGAGCGCGGAATCGCCGCCGCCAAAGATCGCGAGCTTCTTGCCGTGATACTGCGCGGCATCTCGCACGCGGTAGTGAATGTTCCGGCCTTCGAAAACTTCAGCGCCGGGCACGCCGATGCGTCGCGGCTGGAACGAGCCGACACCGCCCGCGATCACGACGGCGCCCGCATCGAAGCGCGTGCCGAGAGCGGTTTCGATGTCGAACCGGCCGTCGTCGCGCTTCGCGAGTCGCGTGACTTCCTGGCCCAGATGCAGCGGCGCATTGAACGGCGCGATCTGCTGCTGCAGGCGATCGACCAATTCCTGCGCGCCGCACACGGGCAGCGCGGGAATGTCGTAGATCGGCTTGTCCGGATACAGCTCGGTGCACTGACCACCGGGCGCACCCAGCGAGTCGACCAGGTGACAGGTGATTCCCAGCAATCCGAGCTCGAACACCTGGAAAAGGCCGCATGGGCCGGCACCGATGATCACGACTTCCGTGACGATCGGAGACTTCGAAGAAGGCTCGGACAAAGCGAATCCTTGACTGCAACTGGGCGCGGAATCATATCGCAACGAAGCTGAACGGCCGCCTTCCGGAGGCGGCACCGCTGGGACTATAGTCCGGGCAGCCAGGCACCCGAGGGGAGAGAGCTCGTGACCAAGCTGAATGTGAACGGAAAAGCGGTGGAAGTGGATGTCGAACCTGACACACCGCTGCTGTGGGTCCTGCGGGACTCTCTGGGCCTCACCGGAACGAAGTTCGGATGCGGCATGGCGCTGTGCGGCGCCTGCACCGTCCACTTGAACGGCCAGCCCATCCGGTCGTGCTCCACGCCCATCAGCGCGGTCGGCGACCAACCGATCACCACGATCGAGGGCCTCTCCCAGGATCGCAGCCACCCGGTTCAGAAGGCCTGGATCGAGCTCGACGTGCCGCAATGCGGTTACTGCCAGTCGGGCCAGATCATGTCCGCGTCGGCGCTGCTCGAAACGAAGCCGCGACCGAGCGACGCGGACATTGACGCCGCCATGGCCGGGAACATCTGCCGCTGCGGGACTTACCAGCGCATTCGCGCCGCGATCCGTCGCGCGGCGGACATCAAGGGCGGAGTCGCCTGACGAGATTCATTTTCGGGAAACCTCGTTCAAGGGAGGGGCCATGTCAGCGAATCCGATTGAGATCTCACGCCGGTCATTCCTGGGCGGTCTCGTCATCGCCATCAGCCTGCCCGCCTGCAAGCAGTCGCCGAAGTCTTCAGGCGAAACGAAGTTCATCGAACCGAATGCGTGGCTGCGCATCGGCACCGACGACAGCATCACCTTCTTCTGCGACAAGTCCGAAATGGGCCAGGGAGTTTTCACCTCGCTGCCCATGCTCATCGCCGAGGAGCTCGGCGTCGCGCTCGAGCGCATCAACGTCGAGTTCGCGCCGCCCGGCGACGCCTACACCAACAACCTGCTCGGCGGACAGATCACCGGCGGCAGCACGAGCGTGCGCGACGGCTGGGAGAAGTTGCGCCGCGCTGGCGCCACCGCGCGCGAGATACTGGTCGCGGCCGCCGCGGCGGAATGGGGCGTGAACCCGGCGAGCTGTCGCGTCGACAACGGCGTGATCGTGTCGTCGCACTTCGAGAAGCTCACGTTCGGCGCCGTCGCCGAAGCGGCATCGAAGCTTGCGCCACCGACAGACGTGAAGCTCAAGCCGAAGTCGGAATTCAAGCTCGTCGGCAAGCCGCACAAGCGCAAGGACACACCGTCGAAGGTCGACGGCAGCGCGGTGTTCGGCATCGACGTGAAACTGCCCGGCCTGCTGTACGCGGCGCTCGCGCAGCCGCCGGTGTTGGGCGGATCGCTCAGGACTTTCGATGGCGATGTCGCGCGCGGCATGCCGGGCGTGGTCGCGGTGGTGCCCACCTCCTCCGGCATCGCCGTGGTCGCGGACTCCTGGTGGCGCGCGCGCAAGGCGCGCGACGCCGTCGAGATCGAATGGAGCGCGGGCCCGAACGCCTCGCTCGACGACGCGAAAATCCGGCAGACGCTGCGCAATGGCGCCAAGGGCGAAGGCCGCGTCGCGCGCAATGACGGCGATGCCGCGACGGCTTTGAAGAACGCGGCGAGAGTGGTACGCGCGGACTACGAGTTGCCGCTGCTCGCGCATGCGACGCTCGAGCCGCAGAACTGCACGGCGGACGTGCGCGCGGACGGCGTCGACCTCTACGTCCCCACGCAGGTGCAACAGATCGCCCAAACTACCGCCGCGAAAGCGGCGGGCGTCGATCCGAAGCTCGTGAAGGTGCACACAACTTTTCTGGGCGGAGGTTTCGGCCGCCGGCTCGAATCCGATTTCATCCCGGCCGCGGTCGAAGCGTCGAAGGCCGTGAAGAAGCCGGTGAAGCTGATCTGGACCCGCGAAGACGACATGACGCACGACGCGTATCGCCCGCCCGCGTTCGACCAGGTCGCCGCCGGCTTCGACGACAAGGGCAAGCTCATCGCGTGGAATCTGCACCTGACGGGGCCATCGATCACTGCGCGCATGTTTCCGTCGGTCACCGAGAAGATGGTGGATCCGTTCGCCGTCGAGGCCGCGTCCAACTACCCGTACGACGTGCCGAACGTGCACGTCGACTTCAAGCAGCAGGAAATCGGCATCGACGTCGGTTACTGGCGTTCGGTGAGCCATGCACTCAACTGCTTCGTCGCGGAAAGCTTCATGGACGAGCTCGCGGTCGCGCAGAAGAAGAACGCGGTGGACTTCCGCATGGCGCTGCTGGAAAAGCAGCCGCGCTTTCAGCGAGTGCTGAAGCTCGTCGCGCGCGAATCGCGCTTCGGATTTCCGCCCAAGGACTGCCATCACGGCGTCGCGTTGATGGAAGGCTACGGCACGGTCATGGCGATGGTCGCGGAGATCTATCTCGAAGGCGGCCTCGTCAAGGTTCGTCGCACCTTCGTGGCCGTCGATTGCGGGCAGCAGATCAACCCCGACACCGTCCTCGCGCAGGTCGAGAGCTCGATCAACTTCGGACTGTCCGCGCTGTACTGGGGCGACATCAACATCCGTGGCGGCCGCGTTCAGCAGACGAACTTCCATGAGTACAAGGTGGTGCGCATGAACGACACCTCGCGCATCGATACCTACGTCGTCGACAGCGACGAGCCGCCCGGCGGCATCGGAGAACCGGCCACTGCACTGGTGGCGCCGGCGGTCTGTAATGCGATCTATCAGGCGACCGGGCGTAGAATCCGCTCCTTGCCCCTCGCGCGGCATCAACTCGCTTAGCAAGGAAAGTCGATGTCGAAGAATGCGGATTTACACAAACGGCGCGCCGCGGCGATTCCCCGCGGCGTCGGTAACTCGCTCGCCGTTTACGCCGAGCGCGCGCAGAACGCGGAACTCTGGGATGTCGAGGGACGGCGCTACGTCGACTTCGCGAGCGGCATCGCCGTGGTCAATACCGGCCACCTGCATCCGCATGTCAAAGCGGCGATGGCCGCGCAGCTCGAGAAGATCACGCACGGCTGCTTCCAGGTCACGCCGTACGAGAGCTACATCGCGCTGGCCGAAGCGCTGAACAAGCTCGCGCCGGGCCCGACGCCGAAGAAGACGATCTTCCTGACGACGGGGGCCGAGGCCGTCGAGAACGCGATCAAGATCGCGCGTTACGCGACGAAACGCAGCGCCATCATCGCGTTCACCGGCGGCTTCCACGGCCGCACGCTCGCGTGCATCGCTTTGACCGGCAAAGTCCAACCGTACAAGGCCGGCTTCGGGCCGATGCTGCCCGAAGTTTTCCACGTGCCCTTCCCCATGGCATTCCATGGCGTGACGCCGGAAGACTCGTTGCATGCGATCGAGGAGCTGTTCAAGGCCGACGTCGATCCCGCGCGCGTCGCGGCGATCATCATCGAGCCCGTGCAAGGCGAAGGCGGGTTCTACATCGCGCCGCCGGAATTCCTGCGCGCCTTGCGCGCGCTGTGCGACAAACACGGAATCCTGCTGATCGCGGATGAGATCCAGACGGGCTTCGCGCGCACCGGCAAGACATTCGCGATCGAACACTCGGGAGTCGAACCCGATCTCATGACAGTGGCAAAGAGCATCGCGGGCGGCGTGCCGTTGTCCGCGGTGATCGGCAAGGCCGAGGTCATGGACGCGCCGGTAGTTGGAGGTCTCGGCGGCACGTTCGCAGGGTCGCCGCTCGCGTGCGCCGCGGGACTGGCGGTGCTCGAGGTGCTCGAGAAGGAAAAGCTGAATCAGCGCGCGCAGGAGATGGGCGCGAAACTCGGCGCGAGATTGAAATCGCTGCAGGCCAGGTTCCCATGCATCGGGGAAGTGCGCGCGCTCGGCATGATGGTCGCGATCGAACTCGTGAAGAATCGCCGCGCGGACATGCCGGATGCGGAACTGACGAAGGCGGTCGTGCAGGCCGCGGGTCGACGCGGGTTGATCCTGCTGTCGTGCGGACTCTATTCGAACGTGATCCGGATTCTCGCGCCGCTCACGATTCCGGAAACGCAGCTCGAGGAAGGATTGCAGTTGCTCGAAGAATCTTTGGCGGAAGCGACGGGTGGCGCGAGCGCCGCTGTGGCGTAACGGGGTCAGACCGGTTTGAAGACCTCGATCACGACAGCTTTGTGGGCGATCGCGCTGGGCGTAGCAACCATTGCCGCGCAGGCTTCAGCGGCGGAGGGTTGCACGGCGCGTGAACTGCGCCACCGATTCACCGCAACGATCGATCTGAAGCCCGTGGGCGGCGTCCTGCGCAAGCAGCCCGCTTACTATTTCACCGGACCGTCGCAACGATTCGTCATCTTCTTCGATCCGAAAGAGGTCGTGGCAAAGGTCGAAGAGAGTGCGCGCCAGGATGCGTCGATCCGACCAGCACTCGAGGCGATGCAACGCGATTTGCCGCTCGCGGAAGACACCGACCTCTTCAAATACGGCCTCCGCAACGTTGCCTTCGCATTTCACTTCAAACATCTCGTCGCGAACCTGCTCGACGCGGGTCTCGCAATGGTCGATCGCATGTCGTTTCACGATCCCGCGCGGATTCCACCGGATATCAACGACAGCGATCCCGCCTACATCAAGCGCGTGGACTGGGCGACGCGAGGCGCGGAAGGCCGCAAGTATTGCGATCCCCTCGGTCTCGAACTACTCGACGTCGTCGACCTCATCGCCGACTGACCGCCGGGAGCGGCGCCTTTCGGCGACCGCCCTCTCATTCGATCAAGGCACTCGCGGATTGAACGGCGCGAAGACGCCGTCGGTGTTGAACTCGAACAACCACGCATGCAGCGTCCAGAGCGAGAACGTCTCGTTCGCATCCCACTCGTCCGCGCGGCCGATGAATCCCGTCGGCGCCCGCTTCGACAGCGCGAACGGCACCGCGTATTCCACCGCCACGAGCTTGCGCTTGCCGCCGCAGGGGTCGTCCGCATAGACGAGCAGTTCCGGCTTCGCCGGATCGAACTTCTCGTCGACCAGTTTCTCGTTCATGTAATGCCAGCCCATCCGGGGCATGAACAGCCCGATGTCGGCATAGCCCTCTTTCACGGCCTGGTCGACGTCGAGGAACCGCGCGGTGGCGTTGCGCACCTCGTCGAGCTGCAGCACGGCAAGCGGCGGCGGCTTGTTGCCTTTTCCCTTGTTCGGATCGTGGTCATGACCTTCGTGCGCCCAGCTGGCGGAAGCCAGCAGGCTCGCGGCGAGCGCCGCGGCAATTCTGGGATTCATGGGATTCTCCGTTACGTTTAGTTCTTGCCCCCGATCGCGGGAGGCAGACTAACTACGAAGAACGGGCACGCGAATGATCGGAAGTCCGCGACGCTTGTCTACGCGTCCCCGGGGGTGCTCGATCGTCCGGTGTTGATGATCGATCGTCCAGCTCACGGACGACGCCGCTTCGGCGTCGATTTCCGACGTGGGGCGCAGCCCCTGGGAATACTAGGCCCTACCGGCGTTCGAATCGGTCGGAGTGTGGAAGTACTCGCTTTCAGAAGCGAGTTGCTCGATCAGGCGCTTGAGCTCCGACATGCGGCCCTCGGCAGTGCTGATCGGCATGCAGTCCTGGCAGCGCGTATCGCCGCAGGGCTGGCGCGAGTACAGCCAGTACTGGATCGCGCCGGCGAGAAGGCCGTCGGCGATGTCCCAAAGATCCGCATCCTTGTCCTTGTCCGCCAACTTGTTGGCGAGATCCACGGTCTTGGAGAAGGCGGCGTCGAAGGTATCGGCAATCGGTTCCATGGCGGGAAGTATAGGCATCGCGCGCATCGATCGGAATGCCAATTTCCGCGGCGAAGCGAGGCTATGTTCAACGGCTCATTCGAGCCGCAGCGAGTAAATGCGCAGGTGCCGGGAACCCGCGCGGTCGCCACGAAACAGAGTGATGTCCGATATATGTGTCATGTTCATGAGCCGGCCGCGAGGTCCGCTGCGGATGTCCTCGATGGGGATCCGGATCGTGCGGCGCTCCCGGCCCGCGAGATCGAAGCGCCGATTGAAGCGATCATTGAAGAACCTGCCGCGTCCACGATCGTGCACTCGCACCATGAGGAAGAGCGCGTCCGCATCGGGGTTTTCGACGTCGATCGCGAGCGTGCGGTAGTTGCTCCAGTCCGGCACAGGCTCGTGCAGGGAGACGCCCGGAAAGTCATCGGCCGAGAATTCGATGTCGAGCGCATCGCGCACAATGTCGCGATTCACTCCATACCCGACTACCCAGAAGAGTTCGTTGCTGGAGCGGAAGTCGGCGAGCACCGGAAATTGTCCATCGCGGTGCACATAGGCGCGGGCCATCCGCGCGAGCGGCGCCAAGTAGATGGTCATGCACAGCAACACCACGCCGAACGAGAGCACGCGCACGTAACGCGGGAGCGCGGGGCGACGATCGAACAACGCGAACACCGCGAGCGCGAGCAGCACCCCGAGCGCGTCCGCAATGACGTCTTCCCACGACGCGTCGCGGCGCAACGGCTTTTGAATGGCTTCGGTGAGGAATCCCCCGGCGACGCCGACGAGCCCCGCGAGCCCGTAGAGCCGGACGCCCTGCATCCGGAAATCGTTGCGCAGGATCAGCATCACGCCGAGCGTCAGGAGCATGAACAGAGGCGTATGCCCCGCGTTCTCGATGGTGCGACCCGCCGCCGTCGGCGGAATCGGCAGCGGCACGAAGAGCAGCGCCGCGGCGACGACGAGAAAGATGGCGAGTAAGAGGAGTCGGCGGGACACTGTGCGTCAGTATACTTGGCGCATGAACATACGACTCTCCGCAATCGAAGCACGCATCATCGGTGTACTCATCGAAAAACAGGTCACGACCCCGGATCAGTATCCGCTGTCGCTGAATGCGCTCGTGAACGCCTGCAACCAGAAGAGCAATCGCGAGCCGCTCATGCAGGTGGACGAGGCGACGGTGAAGTTCGTCGTCGACAGCCTCGCGCGCCGGCACTTCATCGTGGAGAAGTCGGGCTTCGGCAGCCGGGTACCGAAGTATCAGCAGATCTTCTGCAACACCGAGTTCGGCTCTCTGAAGTTCTCGCCGCAGGAAACCGCGATCGTCTGCGAATTGCTGCTGCGCGGTCCGCAGACGCCGGGCGAGCTTCGCAACCGCGTCACGCGCATGGCGGACTTGCTGGAACCGTCGGCGATCGAGTCGATTCTCGAGACGCTCGCGGGGCGGCCCGACGGCGCGATCGTCGCGAAGCTGCCGCGCGAATCCGGCCGCCGCGATTCGCGCTGGGCGCAGACTTTCGAAGAACTGCCCGAGGTCGTGGAGGCAACGGGGCCGCACGCGGAGTCCGCGACCGCGGGATTGTCGCGCGGCGCGGCCACGGCGCGCATCGCGGAACTCGAACGCGAGGTTGCGGAACTGCGCGCCGAGCTCGCGCAACTCAAGGCACCGATGCCGTGAGGCTTCCCGCGTGGGCGATCAGCGCTGGACTGCTCGTCATCTCGAACGTGTTCATGACGTTCGCGTGGTACGCGCATCTCAAGAACATGGCGGCGAAGCCGTGGATCATCGCCGCGCTGGCGAGCTGGGGAATCGCGTTGTTCGAGTACCTCGTGCAGGTGCCGGCGAACCGCATCGGGTACACAGTGCTGTCGCTGGGCCAGCTCAAGGTGATGCAGGAAGTGATCACGCTTGCGGTGTTCGTGCCGTTCGCATTTTTTTACATGAAGCAGCCGTTGAAGCTGGATTTTTTGTGGGCGGGGCTGTGCCTGGTTGCCGCCGCGTATTTCATGTTTCGGAGGTAGAGGGGTCGGTCAAAGGGGTCCTTTAAACCGGGCTCTCTAGCTAGCCAACGCCGCGCACAGCGCCTCGACATCCTCGTCCGGCGTATCCCACGAACAAACGAACCGCGCCTCGCCCGAACCCGCCGGGCCCCAGGGATAGAACCCGAACTCTGTCGATAATGCCGCGATGCGTTCATCGCCGAGTCTCATGAACACCTGATTCGTCACGCAGGGAACGCTCAAGCATTGCGGCGCCGCCGCCGCGATCCGCGCCGCCAGCCGATTCGCTCTCTCGGCATTGCGCTTCCAGATACCACTTTCGAGATAGGCGATGAGTTGCACCGCGGCGTATCGTCCCTTGCACGCGAGCTGACCCGCGCGCTTGCGGCGGAACTCGAAATCCGCCACGCGGTCTGCATCGAAGAACACCAGTGCTTCGGCATTCATGCCGCCATTCTTGATGACCCCGAACGACAACACATCCACGCCCGCCTTCCACGTGAGCTCCGCCGGCGAGCACCCCAGCGCCACCAGCGCATTCGCGAAGCGCGCCCCGTCCACGTGCACGCTCATGCCGCGATCATGAGCGATCTTCGCGAGTGCGCGGGTTTCGGCGACGGAATACACCGCGCCGCGTTCCGTCGCCTGGGTGATCGACAACACGCGCGGCTGCACGCCGTGCACGTGCGGGTCGAACCACGCGAGGCGCGCCTCGAGATCGGCGGCAGTGAACTTCGCGCCCGCGCCGCTGATCAGGGACAGCTTGGCGCCGCCCGTGAAGAACTCCGGCGCACCGCATTCGTCGCGCTCGATGTGCGCCTCGGCATGCGTCAACACAGTTCCCCACGGCGGACAGAGCGTGGCCAGCGCGAGTGCATTCGCGGCCGTGCCCGACGACACCGTGAACACGCGAACTTTCGTTTCGAAAAACCTGCCGAAAACTTCGTCCAACGAATCCGACCAGCGGTCCGCGCCGTATGCGAGAGCGACGCCCGTGTTGCAGGCCGCGATCGCATCGAGGATTTCCCGGCTGACGGAGGCGGTGTTGTCCGACTTGAAATAGCGCATGGGCGCGATTCTACCGGGAACCTGGCCACGGAACGCCCAACGACGCGCGTCAACGTACGTAACGCGCGACGCGCAATGGGTTTCGCAGAAGGAAATGTTCTCTGCGCCCGGGATGACGGGCGTTAGAGTGCGGGCCACACGGCGCACCAGCCAATTTACACATGATGAAACGCAAGGAAGTAAGACGATGAACGACAGCAAATGGAAGATGAAGGCGCTGAGTGCCGCCATCGCGGGCACGCTCGGCGTCTTCGCGAGCGCGAACGCGTTCGCCCAGGATGCGGCGCCCGCCGCGGATGTCGAGGACAGCATCGACGAAGTCGTCGTGACCGGCACGCGCGTCGCCGCACGCACGCGTCTCGATACGCTCGCGCCCGTGGACGTACTCTCGGCCGAAACGCTCGGCTCGACCGCGACCACCGAGCTTGCCGAAGCGCTCTCGACCGCCGCCCCGTCCCTCAACTTCCCGCGCCCGTCGATCACGGACGGCACCGACCACATCCGCCCCGCCACGCTGCGCGGTCTCGCGCCCGACCAGACGCTCGTGCTCGTCAACAGCAAGCGCCGGCATCAATCCGCGCTCGTGAACGTGAACGGCTCGGTCGGCCGGGGTTCCGCCGCCGTGGACTTGAATGCCATCCCGCTCGCCGCGATCGAATCCGTCGAAGTGCTGCGTGACGGCGCGTCGGCGCAGTACGGGTCCGATGCGATTGCCGGCGTGATCAACCTGCGCCTGCGCGATGCGCGCGAGGGCGGCAACGCAACGCTTACCTACGGCGAGTACGACACCAAAGTGCAGACCGAGCGCGGGGAGCGCGATGCGAAGGACGGCACGACCGTCACCGCCTCCGGCTGGGTCGGCCTGCCGCTCGGCCCCGAAGGTTTCCTCACGCTGTCGGCCGAGTATCGCGACCGCGATCCGACGAGCCGCGGCGATTTCGACAGCCGCGTGCCGGGAGCGCCCGTCACTTCCCGATTCGGCGACCCCACGGCCGAAGACATCACCGCGTACGTGAACGCAGGTCTTCCGCTCGGGAACGACTGGAACATCTACGGCTGGGCGGGCTACCAGCAGCGTGAAGGCGACTCCGCCGCATTCCCGCGCATCTTCAACGACGCGCGCAACGTGCCCGCTATCTACCCGAACGGCTTCCTGCCGCTGATCACCACCGACATCGACGACATCGCGTTGGGCTGGGGCGTGCGCGGCGCACTGTGGGGCTGGGATGCCGACGTGAGCCTCGTGTACGGATCCAACGAAGTCGTGTACGGCGTCGAGAACAGCCTGAACGTGTCGTACGGCGCCGCATCGCAGACCAGCTTCGACGCGGGCGAGATGAACTACGACCAGTACGTGTTCGACGCGAGCCTCGTGCGCGGCTTCGAGGTCGGCAATCTTCCCGAGCCCCTGAACGTCGCGCTCGGTGTCGAATGGCGTCGCGAGAGCTACGGCATCGTCGCTGGCGAGCCCGCCTCCTACAACCGCGGACCCATCGTCGGCGTCGCGGCCGGTGCGCAGGGATTCCCGGGCTTCCAGCCGAGCAACGAGCTCGACGAGCATCGCAGCGCGGTCTCCGCGTATGTCGACGTCGAAGCCAGGCTCACCGAGAAATTCCTCGCGAGCGTGGCGGTGCGTGGTGAGGACTATTCCGACTTCGGCTCCGCGGTGACCGGCAAGCTCGCCGGCCGCTTCGACTTCACGCCAAACTTTGCGATCCGCGGCGCGGCCTCGACGGGCTTCCGCGCGCCGGGACTGCAACAGGAATTCTTCACCTCGACCGCGACCAACTTCATCGGCGGACTGCCGTTCGAAGTCGGCACGTTCCCCGCGACGTCCGACGTCGCCGTCACCCTCGGCGCGAAGCCGCTCGATGCCGAGAAGTCGCGCAACTACTCGCTCGGCACCGTGGTCCGCTTCGCCGGATTCGAAGCGACGATCGACGCGTACCGGATCGACATCCGCGACCGCATCGTGCTGTCCGAGAACCTCAACACGCCGCAGGTCGCTGCGCTCATCTCGCCGTTCGGCGCGACCGTGGCACGGTTCTTCATCAATGGCGTCGAGACACAGACGCAAGGCATCGATGTCGTGACGCGATACGCGCTGCGCACCGAACGCCTCGGCAAGTTCGACTTCGTGGCCGCGGGCAACTGGAACGAGACCGACGTCGAGAAGGTGCCGACGACCAACGTGATCTCGAACATCTGCAACGGGCAGCCGGCACCCTGCACGCCGCCCGTGCTGTTCGCGCGCATCAACAGGCTGTCGTTCGAGGAAGGCACACCGGACAGCAAGATCGCGCTCGGCGTCGACTGGTCCATTCCCGTCGCGAGCACGAACTTCGGCGTGAGCTTGAAGGGCACGCGCTACGGCGAAGTGGTCGAGCCGGGTGTGCCGACAGCGGCCGAGGTCAACGCGGGGCTTTCCGATGCACGTGACGTACACATCCAGCCGGACTGGGTCGTCGATTTCGGACTCAACGTCAAACTACTCGAGGAGAAACTCGGGTTCACGGTGGGCGCCGATAACGTGTTCGACCAGTATCCGGACCGGATGCCGATCGCGCGTGTAATTCCCGCGCCCGTGGGCGGCACCGCGAACCTGAATGCGACGAATGCGCTCGGGTATTCGCGGTATTCGCCCTACGGCTTCAACGGCCGGTTCGTGTACGCGCGGTTCAACTACCGCTGGTAAACGGCAAAAGGGTGCCGCCCGGGCGGGCGGCACCCCCATTTAACCGGGCATTATTTGAAGCATTTCGTTCGCGGCGAACGAAAGCGTGAAGTCGTTACGGCCTGCCCCGATGGTGGGGGTTGCGGGTTTTCCGTATCTTGAGTGCGTGGGCACTACATACCGAATCCCGAAGCTGTCGAGCCGCCGCGAGTACTTCCGGCTGCCGTATCCCGTGTCCGCGAATGCGGTGCTCGTGGTCGATGGCGCTAACTACAAGGTTGGCGAGATTTCCGAGGGCGGGCTGCGCATCATCACGGGCGTGGGCCGGTTCGCGGTGGATTCGACGTTGCGCGGCACGCTGACGCTCACGATGGGGATTTCCCGGCAGGTGACCGGCAAGGTGCTGCGGATCGCGGAAGATCACTTCGTGCTCAGACTCGAAGCGGGTCCGACGTGCTACGACGTGATGAGAGAGCAGCGGCATGTGGCGAAGTCGTTTCCGGATTGGAAGCCGACGCCGGCATAGAAGTCTTTCGCATTCTCGAGCGAGAGACAAATGGATCGAAGCGCCGATCGAATCAACCTCAAAACGAGATCTTCGATCAACGAATTAGCCTTCTTCGTGTTCTCGCAGAAGATGCGGTCGCTCACTTACCGCGACATGGAACCAAGCGCGCTCGCCAGGCCGACGATCCAAAGCCGGGGCAAATCCGCCGTCAGTATCGGCGGAACTCCAGCGCTACTCCGGCCGCTTGCACCTCGGAAGTCAGGCTAGATATCAAGGAAAGAACCGCAGGATCTACAGCGAACCGGCTCTCGAATAGGATTCGAATCCTTTCAGGGCCGATGCCGCCGTAACTCTCTCGAAACGAACTATCGAGCGCCTCGCGAACGTAATTCCTGATTTTCGTCTCGATGAGCTCAAGTGTTTCCTGGCTGTCATCCACCGCACTTTGCGCGACGATGCACATGTCGATTCCACCGTCTTGCCTTTCGACAAGTAGATCGAGCTTTGTAGCGTCATTTATAGGCGACACAGTGTTCTCGCTCATCGGTGACATGCTAGGCGCACCCTGGATCCACTTGGCATGGATCCCGATTTCCGTCGAGTATGATTCGGATTATCTCATAGGCAATTCCTACCGGCCCAAGCGTACGACCCACGCTGCCGCCGGGAGTCGAAGTTGGTAGCCGCGGCGCGGGCGCAGGCGCCTTTGCTCCGGAAGAAGTTGCTGGACCTGACGGCTTCGCTCCCGGCACCGGCGCGGCCGTAGCCGATCCTCTCTTCCCTTCAGGTAGTGTTCGAAGCATGCCTTCGCCCTTGGCCTGCTGGCCGGCGTTCGATTGCGATGGCGACGTCACCTCGTGCACATCAACCTTACCGTCCGTCTTCACTGTAGTCACATCAGCGCGCTGATTTGAAGCGCTTTGATCACCGGTCACCGTTCTCAATGACTGATTGTAGTGAACGCTCTTCGCCTCACCAGATGCAACCTTTTGCTGGCCTCGCGTAACGCTCTCGTCCGCGTGTGCTTGCCCATTCGGGCCGTTTGTCTTCTGAGGCGTCCCGTGAATCGTGCAGGTGGACGCGCCGTCAGGGCATTGCGCGCGACCCGTCGGATCGATGGCATTGACTGGGTTGTTCCCGACATACGCATACAGGTTGAAGTCATCCGCGTAGAAGATCGGATCCGTCTGCAGAAACCGCCCAAGCTTCGGCGAATACATCCTCGCCTTGTAGTAGTTGAGCCCCAGCTCTTTCAGCCACGTCTGCCCGGTGAATCCAAACCGATCTGCGTTCCCCGCCGCCGGTATTCCGTACGGGTCATACGAGTTCTTGGCGAGCATCGCGCCCGAACTACCCGCCTGCCCGATGACGCTCCCCTGGTGATCCGCGAACAGGTAACGGAGATCGCCTGATCCGACGCTGCTGCCGTTGTATTGCACCCAAGGCTCATCGACCTGATCGCCATGCACGTAGCGACGCGTCAACGATCCGTTGACGTACTCCCCAACCAACGCATCGCCGTCATAGGAGAACTGCGTCGTCGTCCCGTCGACGGAGATCTGAGCGAGCCGCCCGAGCGTGTCGTAAGCCAGCGCCGAGGCCTTGCTGCCACCCGTCTCGACGAGACGATTCTCCATGTCGTACCGGTAAGTCACGCCGCCGTCGGCAACGAGGTTGGCTTTGGCGTCGTACGAAACCGGATTGCCGTTGATTGATCTGTATTGATTGAGCCCGTTCGGGACGTAAGTTCCGGTCCGGTTGGCCACCTCACGGAAGTTGTATTGACCGTTCCCCTGAACCAATTGCCGGATCTGTCCCGCAGGGTTGTACTGAAAGATGTTCTCGAGCGAATCCGCGGCATTGGGGAAGCTCTGCCGGAATCTGTCCAGTCGACCCGCGTTGTCCCTCAGGTAGGTAGTCGTCATTCCTTCCGGCCTGACAATGCCGAGACGACCGCCATCACTCGCATACGTGACCGACAGCAGCAACGAGGTCATCGAGTCGGGCGATGCGGCAGTCGACGACGACACGGAGTTGACGCGATTCAATCCGTCGAAGCCGTATTCGAAGAAGAATCCTTCGGGATGCGTGACGCGAGTGCGATTGCCATTGGCATCGTGTCGGTAGGAGATCGCTCGCGAATTCCCACTCATGGTGGAGGTTCGGACGACCAGCTCTCCAAAGCCGTTGTACTGGTTCGATTCCCCCCGCCCCATGTCACCGCCAAATCGCGAGTGCAGCATGAGACCGCGCAAGTCGTAGTCGTAGTGGATGTCCTGCATCGATGCGTCGGAGAAGTCCTTGGAGATCGGTCGATTGAGACGGTCGTACGCGTAGAGGATTGTCGACCCGTCACGCTTGCGTTCCGTGACCAGGTTTCCGTTGTTGTCGTAGGTGTATTCGTTGTAGTCGCTCTCGTTGACCGAGCCTGCCGCCGCAGGATGTGGATAGACGCGCCGAGCCAGCCGGCCGTAACCGTCGTATCGCAGCTCGGTCCGATTGCCGTTCGCATCGGTCTGCGCGCGCAACTGCCGATGGCTGTACGTGTTGCTCACATAGGCTTGCTGAAGACCAGCGACGCCCACCGCCCGATCTTCGCGCCCCAACTGATCCAGCGCGTCGTAGGTGTAGCGCGTGATGCGATCAGCGCCATTCGCGCCTTGCGGCCCTAGCGCGCACGCATCCGCGGGAGGCGCTCCGAATGCCGCCGGATTCATCCGGACGGCACTGCACTCCACGAGATTGTTCAGGCCGTAGCTGAACTGCACGAGCGACTCGATCGTGCCATCCGTGCCGCGAACGATCTCCGCTGACTTGCGACCGAGGCCGTCGTACATGAACTCTGTCGAAATCGAGATCGCGAATGCCGAGCCGTTGCCCCAGGTCTGCGGCGTGACGGATTCGTCGAGCCACGCGCCGAGCTCGCCCCGCTCGATCCGCGTCAGAAACCCGCGCGCGTCATAAGTGTTTCGCGTTGCAAGGTACCGGAGGGGGCCACTGCCGTCCGGATCGGGCGCGATCGTTCCGGTGACCTGCCCGGCCACGTTGTATCGAATCGCGGGCGTATAGGCTCGTTCCGTCTGCAGTGCGAACGCGGCCATTGGTGAGACGAGCAGCGCAAGCGTCAGGCCGATTCGGGTGGTTAGATTCGAGGTCTTCATCGTTCGCCCCTTCACTGGCAAGTGCTCAGGTTGGCCTTCGGCTGCGTGACACCTATCTGATTGCCGTAGATGTCGTACTGGTAGCAGGTGCGGCGTACGTTGCCCGACGGGTCCGTGACCGTCGTGCCGGTCAGCAGCAGATTGTCGTGGTCGTACTCGAAGCGAGTCACGACCTCGTCATTCGCGGCGCATCCGGAACCCGTGAAGTTGCTGTTGATGCAGGAGCGCTGCGCGACCTTCATCCAGATCGGAGTGCCCTCGACTTTGCTAGAGCCGCCGCTGAAGAATCGCGCGCGCTTCTGCGCATATTCGTATCGCGTCTGCGCCACGAAGCCGACCTTGTTGGCAGGCGACGTGATCGTCTCGAGCTGCCCCGACTGCGCGTGATACCGAAGCCGGGTCACGTTGCCGTCAGCATCGTGAACGGCCGTCGGCTGGTTGCAGGTCGCGCGTGTCTGCGCGGTGCAGTCCACGGTGTAGGCGTACTGGATGTGGTCGCGAAGCGCCCCGTTGACGCTCAGCCTCAGTCGCAAGAGATTTCCCCGGTAGTACTCATATGTTTCGGGCGGACCCGTGAGCTTTTCGAATCGGCTCGGAAAGTTGCGCGCGCTGAGTTCGAAGTGAACCAGCCCATCTTCTGTCTCTGCGTACGAGAGCAGGTCGCGAGCGCCCTGCACCGAGTTCGGCGAGATCAACACGCGGTTGATTCCTCCGCCGAACCCGAAATTGAAGTACGACCCTCCCTGGTAGGGCGACAACGTCGTGTATCCGATGCTCTTGTTGATGTGAGTGGCGGAAGTGACGGCACCGGCCGTCTGCGCACGAAGGTTCCAGAAGCCTCCCAGGCTGCTGTTGTTCGTGATGAAAAGGTTTTTGTATTCGTAGGTGTAGTGCGGTTGCGTACTGCCCGGCGGAGTGACGCGAATCAGCCGCGGAGAGAACTCGCGTCCCGGTGTATATCCGGGCACGACGTTGGCACCTTCGTAAGCCAGGTCGTAGGCGCGGAAGTCGAATTTCGCAATGGCGCCGCTGGGCAGCGTCACCGTCGACTGGCTGTCTCCCAGGTAGAAAGTGCGTGGCGATGCGGCCGGCCAGCCGAACGTCACGGTCGGCCAGGAGTTCGTCAGCGAACAGGTGCTTGCCGCGGGCGCGCAGTACTCGACAGAGTTGTTGATGGCTTTGATGTGGCGCGGATTGCGGTTCGACCATCCGGACTGAAACGAAGTCTGATTCGGCGGCGGCGCCTGGGTGAGATTCGGATTCTCGGGTTTGTCCAATGGGCGGTGATCCGGCTCGTACAAATACTTGAGCTGGAATCCAGTGTTTGTCCGCACACTCTGCAGACCGAGCACATCGATGCTGATGGTGAACCCCGTCGGGTATACGATCTCTTTCATCAACCCGGTCGCCCCGGCGGCCGCATTCGCCGCGCGCAGGAACTTCACGACCGTTCCGTCGGGCTTGGTCCACGCAAGCTCGTCGTTGTTGGAGACGAGCGAATGCCGTTCGTCGCCGACGGGCGTGTACGTGTAAGGCGGCGCCAGGTTGTGGAAGTTCGGAACGTACTGCCCTTGCGAGAGGACGCGAAAGTCCGCCGAATCCGCAAAGTCGGAGAGACGGAACACGGTGGGAATCGAATACCCCGGGGTGGTCGACAATTGAACGACGCGGGTTTCCGCCCAGAACTTGTCGGCGTAGCCAAAGTTGTGCACGAAATTCAGTTCGTTCGCGTGAACTGAAATGCTGTGGGAAAGACCCATGGCACCGCCGATGCCGACCGTGGCGAGACTCTGGGTGACCTGACCGGTCGCGACGTTGACCTTGAACTTGTCGATCGTCTCGATCTTGGGTCGCTCGACGCTGACGGCGTGCGCCGATGGCGGCGCGGCGACGACCAGGCAAACCAGGATCGCAATACCTGAGAGTGAACGATTCATGATTCGCGACCTCATGGAAAGAAGGCGACGGAGCTGCAGACGCCCGCGGGAGAACACGCCTTCACCCAGCGGGGCTGGTTCGCGTTCTGATTGTTGATGGGGCAGGCGACGTGGGCGATCGGGCTCACGACCGTCTGCTCGGCGCCCGCGGTGTCCCGCACGATGTAGTTAGCGGCGCCTTCCACCGGGTTCCAGGTCGCGCGCCACACGCAGTTCGCGGTGTGGATCTTCGCGAGATTGGTGGGCGGTGGAAGCAACGGCGGCGGCGTGACGACGACCGTCACTCCATTGGCGCCAGTCGTGAAGCCGCTGCAATCGCTGCTCGAGCAGGCGCGCACCCGATAGTAGTAAGTCGTGTTGTTGGGCTTGCCCACGAAGGACGTCGTTCGTGCGGATGCGTTGTGCACGCGCGTCGACGTCGAGAAAGCCGGGCTCGTCGATTCGTAGAGCTCGTACGTCAGCACCGCCCCCGCCGCCGCGCCCCAACTGATCGAATAGTCTCCGGTGCTGCTGGACGTCGGGACGGAGATCGAAGCCGGAGCCGACGTCGGACTCACGGCGACATCGGTCAGTTGCGTTCGATTGCCGGCCGGATCCAGCGTGTACGTCGTGGCGATCCGGTTGTCGTGGGTGACGACGCGCAGGCGTCCGAGCGCGTCGTATTCGTAGGAAGTCGTCGCGCCTGGCGCGACCGATCCCGTGAGTGTGGAAAGTGCGGTCATCGCGGCCAACGCAAACGCGCGGCCGAAGACTCGCGAATGAGCAGACGACATGATTCCTCCTTGAATCCAGTCGAGCCGTTATGCGAAATCGGTTTACCGAACTACTGTGCCGGGCTTCCGTGAAAATGGACTCTCGCGTTTGTTGCCGGAATCACGCGAAACGCGACTTTCTGGTCGAAACGCGGGCATTCGCACCCATCGGGCGCGGGAACGCATGGCCCGTGGGCCACCCCGGTTTTTCGCGGTCAAAACGCCCTGAGAACGGTAGTGGGTCAGTTTGGATTTGACTGACTGGGGCCCTACATGCAGGGTTCGCGAATGATCAAACCGAAGAAGCCGCCACGCGATGCGAACCAGCTTGCGAAGCTGATTACCGGGATCGCCACTGGTGAAGAGCCATTACCGCAAGAGAACGACGGTAAAGACCCTTCAGCGGTGGCTCTAGGCCGTAAAGGCGGCCTGAAGGGCGGAGCAGCCCGCGCCGCGTCCCTCACCAAAGCCCGCCGCTCGGAAATCGCCAAGAAGGCGGCGAAGAAGCGTTGGGGCTAATTTCATAGCCATACCTTCCATTTCATAACGGCGGTATGTAATATCCTGACCTCACACAGAGGTCAGAATGAAAGACATCGTCATTACGCCCGCAGATCGCGCGAAATGGATGAAGGAGGAGGAAGACGTCCTCCTCCAGATCACCAAGCTGCAATCGCGTCTGTTGAACATTCGTCGGAAGCGCGAACTCGCAGACTTGGTCAGCAACGGCGATGCAGAGGCCGAAGCGCTGGACCAGCGTGGATCTGATTTTTCCCTTCAGCCCACTCCCCTCGCGGAGGAGTCCTTCGGCGCAGCGCTGGAGCGAATCGCGAAGTCAGCTTCTGAGCCGATATCGAAAGCAGAGCTTAAAAAGCGCCTTGCCCGCGCAGGGCACGATAAAGGCAATACGCCGCAGTTCTACACCACCCTGAAGCGCCTCAAGGACAAGACGAGGATTGCGGTGCTCCCAGATGGGAGGGTGTGGAAGCCATGATTTCTCAGCTCGCAAAAGATCAGGGCCCCGTGAGGGGCCCCAAGTGCGCCATGTTCACCAAGCGCGCCCGTAGAGCCGTGGCGGGGAGGTGGTACATGTTATAGCCGTTAACTGAGCTAATCCCGGGGGTCGCGTTGGCGCGCGGCCTCTGGGCTCTTAGCTCGCGCTCATCCTAGCGCATAACAAAACCATATCAAAATGACCTTTATGCTTGACCGCTCAGGCAGGCATGAGTATGCTTGTCCCATGAACAAGTTGAGCACCAAAGACCGCGCCCGAATCCTCGCCTGCCTCGTCGAAGGCAGCAGTATCCGCGCCACGGTGCGCATGACGGGCTTCGCGAAGAACACCATCGTTAAGCTTCTGGCCGATGTCGGCGCGGCGTGCGCGGACGCGCATGACAAGCTCGTGCGCAATCTCGACTGCAAGCGCGTTCAGGCCGATGAAATTTGGTCGTTCGTCTACTCCAAGCAGGCGAACGTGCGCCGCGCAAAGGCCGCTCCCGTGAACGCTGGCGATGCGTGGACTTGGACCGGCATGTGCGCCGATACGAAGCTGATGATTTCCTACGCTGTCGGTGACCGCACGGCGGGAATGGCGCATGCGTTCGTGTTCGACATGGCGAGCCGCCTCAAGCATCGCGTCCAGCTAACCACTGACGGCAACAAGCTCTATGTGCATGCCGTGGAAGGCGCGTTCGGCGGCGATGTCGATTATGCGATCTTAGAAAAAATCTACGGTGCCAAGCGTGAGGGGGCGACGCGTTACAGCCCCCCGGAGTGCATAGGAGTCCGTGTTAGCCCCCAGTGGGGCGAGCCGGACCCTTCGCACATCAATACGTCATTTGTTGAGCGTCAAAATCTGACGATGCGAATGAGCATGCGCCGTTTTACCCGGCTAACTAACGGGTTCTCTAAGAAGATGGAAAATCACTACTACGCTGTTGCGTTGCACTTCATGTATTACAACTTCTGCCGCATTCACCAGACGCTACGCATTACCCCCGCGATGGCTGCTGGAATTTCGGATCGTGTCTGGGATCTTGAAGACATCGCCGCACTAGCAGACGGAGAATAAAAATGGCTTCTTACAAAAACGAAACTTTCGAAGGCAAATCAATCACCCTTGACGGGAATGAGTACATCGACTGTCATTTCAAGCTCTGCAACATGATCTATGCCGGTGGTGAGTGCACCTTTAGCGGCAACGGCGTCAATCACAACTGCACATGGACTCTCAGCCAAAACGCCGGAAGAACCATTCTGTTCCTGGCCGGGCTTTACAAGATGGGCGCGACCAACCTCATTGAGAACACCTTCGAACTTATTAGAGGCAAACCAATGAGCGGCGGGATGACTGTCCAATAAAAAGCACGCCTTTTCACTGCATTGAATATCATTTCTTTCGATTTGAAGTTCCATAAAACCTCATCGGTGGTTAGGTATGTCAGATCACGGGTTAAAGAATGTGGAAGCGTTTGAACGGATGGTCGCTTTTTGCTTTAAGGGAATGTCTAGGCCAAGCCTCGGCGGGCGGTTTTACACGTTCGCAAAGATCGATCCAGTGCAGGCTGTTTGGTATTACGGAGCTGAATGTTCCAAGTGCAAACGCACCACCCCAGCCTTCAAGGACTCTTCTAACGGGAAGCTCGGGAACGTTTTCTTGGGGCCCGGCGGGCTTCACCTGACTTGCCGATTTTGTTCTTCAAAGATTGAGGCGAGCGCGCCGGAAGTGATCGCGTTTCAGTGGGTTTAATCGAATCTGGAATCGCGCCGAATTCGCGCGGATCTACAATTTTGGTCATTTCAGGGTCTCCAAAGACAAGTGGCTCAAACTGACCCACTACCCTGAGAACCCTGTCTTTGGCGTTTAACCGCCCATCTGTTACCCTGCGCGCCCCTTCGACCCGGCTGAAGCGCCCTCCTTCCCCGCTAAGCCCTTGAGCAACATGGCAAATCGTCCCATCCGCAACATCGCGATCATCGCGCACGTCGACCACGGCAAGACCACCCTCGTGGACTGCCTGCTGCGTCAGTCCGGCACCTTCGCCGCGCACGAGAAAATGACCGAGCGCGTCATGGACTCGAACGACATCGAAAAGGAACGTGGCATCACGATCCTCGCGAAGAACTGCGCGATCGAATACGGCGGCACGCGAATCAACATCGTGGACACGCCCGGGCACGCCGACTTCGGCGGTGAAGTGGAACGCGTGCTCTCGATGGTCGACACGGTGCTGCTGGTCGTCGACGCGGTCGAAGGCCCGATGCCGCAGACGCGCTTCGTGACGCGCAAGGCGCTGGCGCTCGGTCTCAACGCGATTGTCGTCGTCAACAAGATCGACCGTCCGGGCGCGCGCCCCGACTGGGTCGTCGATCAGACGTTCGAACTGTTCGACAAGTTAGGCGCCACCGATCGCCAGCTCGACTTCCCGGTCATCTACTGCTCGGCGCTCGAAGGCTGGGCCAGCATGGATCACACCAGGCGCGAACCCGACATGCGCGCGATGTACGAAGCGATCCTGCACCACGTCCCCGCGCCGAAGAGCGAGCCGGAAGCTCCGTTGCAGTTCCAGATCTCGACGCTCGACTACAACTCGTACGTCGGACGCATCGGCATCGGCCGCATCCGCCGCGGCACGATCAAGGCCGGCCAGACGATCCAGCTGTGGAACGGCACCGAAGATCACGGCACCGCGAAGGTTCAGCAGGTGCTCACGTTCAAGGGACTCGCACGCGAGTCGGTTGCCGAAGCCGTCGCTGGCGACATCGTTGCCGTCACGGGCATCGAGGACGTCCACATCGGCTATACGATCAACGAGGTCGACAAGCCCGACGCGTTGCCGCCGATCTCGGTCGACGAGCCCACGCTCGTCATGAACTTCCAGGTGAACACCTCGCCGCTCGCGGGCAAGGAAGGCAAGTTCGTCACGAGTCGCCAGATCCGCGAGCGCCTCATGCGCGAGCTCGAGAGCAACGTCGCGCTGCGCGTCGACATGACGGCCGATGCTGACATTTTCCGCGTCTCCGGCCGCGGCGAGCTGCACCTCACCATCCTCATCGAAAACATGCGCCGCGAAGGCTACGAGCTTGCGGTCGGCAAGCCGCGCGTGCTCACGAAAACCGTCGACGGCGTCGTGCACGAGCCGTTCGAAGCACTGACCGTCGACATCGACGAAGGCCACCAGGGTGGCGTCATGGAAGCGCTCGGCCGCCGCAAGGGCGAGCTGAAAGACATGGCGAACGACGGTCGCGGCCGCGTGCGCATCGAGTACCGCGTCTCCGCGCGCGGACTCATCGGCTTCCAGAGCGAGTTCATGAACGCGACTCGCGGCACCGGACTGCAGAGCCACATTTTCGACGGCTACGCGCCGCTCGCCGGCGACATCCCGGATCGCCACAACGGCGTGCTGATCAGCAGCGAACCCGGGTTTGCCGTGGCGTACTCGATCTTCGCGTTGCAGGAACGAGGCCGCATGTTCGTCTCGCACGGCGAGGCCGTTTACGAAGGCATGATCATCGGCATCCACTCGCGCGAGAACGATCTCGTCGTGAACCCGATCAAGACGAAAAAGCTCACGAACGTCCGCGCCGCCGGCAAGGATGACGCGCTGATCCTCACGCCGCCAATCGAGCTCACGCTCGAGTACGCGGTGGAGTTCATCGCCGACGACGAGCTCGTCGAAGTCACGCCGAAGAGTATCCGCATCCGCAAGCGCAAGCTGCTCGAGCACGAGCGCAAGCGCGCATCGCGGGTCGACGAAGCGCTGATCGCCTAAGTCGGTCGAGGCGGCCCGGCCGCCCTGGCTACTTGCTCTTTTTCCCCTTGAGCACGAACGTCACCTTGAGGGTGACGCGATACGCCGTGACCTTGCCCTTCTCGACGTCGACGTTCTGATCCTTCACCCACGCCGACGCAACGCCGTTGATGGTTTCCGACGCGCGCGCGACACCTTGCGCGACCGCATCTTCGAAACTGACTTTGCTGCTGGCGATGAGCTCGATCACTTTGGCGACTGACATGGTGGGCCTCTTTCCGTAGTTTGATGTCGTGTTGCAGCAATCCGCTGCGGGCTCCGATCTTGCGCGTTTGGGAGTACGCTGTCGCCACCCCTCCTTTCGTACCCTCGAGGAGAGTCCCATGACCGAAGATTCCGGCAAGTCCCCGGCACCCAATCCTTACGCCCAGACCTACGTCGTGAAGAAAGGCGCGCCTCTCGAAGATCGCGGAGGAGTTCTACGGCGACAAGATGCTGTATCCCAAGATCTTCGAAGCCAATCGCGACCAGCTCACCGACCCTAACAAGATCAAGCCCGGCCAGAAGTTGCGCATCCCCTGATCAGAAACCGTCCCGAACGAAGGAGTTGTTCATGGCTTTCTACAGATTGATCCTGGCGCTCGCGGCGAGCACGCTGCTGATCACCGCCTGCTCCACGCAGAAAAAGCCGGCCACCGAAGCATTGGCCGCCGTCGAATCCTCGCTGGCCGCGCTGCAGGACGACGCCGCCAAATATGCGCCCGACGGTCTCGAGGGCGTCGAATCCACGCTCGGGATGCTCAAGGAAAGTCTCGCGAAGAAGGACTACAAGTCGGTCCTCGCGGGCACTCCCCAGCTCGCGCAGGCCGTCGACTCACTCAAGGTGGCCATCGCAGCGGGCAAGGAACGGGCGGAATCCCTCCTCGTGGAGTGGAATAGTTTGAGCGCCGCTGTGCCGAAGATGGTGGAAGCGATCCAGGGACGCGTCGACATCCTGTCGAAGTCGAGAAAGCTGCCGAAGAACGTCAGCAGCGATGCGTTCGAGTCCGCGAAGTCCGGCCTCGATTCGATGAAGTCGATGTGGGGCGAGGCGACCGCCGCGTTCGGGTCCGGAGACACGGGCACCGCCGCGGACAAAGCCCGCGAAGTCAAAGCGAAAGGCGAAGAGGTCCTGCAGAAGCTGGGGATGACTGCCAGCTGAGGGCGAAGCGGACTCGCCCGGCGCGCGGCCGGCGCGCGCCGGCGATTCCTAACGAATGCCGTAGTCGACCGTGACGACGACGCGCGCGATCTTGTCGACCGTGCTCTTGTCGTACGTTCCGCCCCAGTCGCTGACATCGGCATTGGCGCCCGCCGGCAGGATGTAGAACGCGCCCTGCGACGCCGAGCGCATCGCGCCGACTTCCACGCCGCCGTTCTTCGCGAACTCCGTCGCGCGCAATCGCGAGTTCTGCATCGCCGCCCCGATCAGCGACATCTTCACGTCCTCGAGATCGGACACGAGAAACTGCGGCGCGCCGTATTTCACGGGATGCCCGTCGGCTTCGAACTGCACGATGGCCTTCGACGCCGCGGCGATTCTCGCGATGTCGGTGGTGTTCACGACGACGGACTGCCGCGCGATGTGGCCCACCTGCACCGAGCGCATGTTGCCGTTGCGCCCTTCCACTTCTTCGTAGTTAGGCTCCGCCGATTCGTTGGAGTCGGCGAGCGCGGCCTTCTCGAAACCCGCGTCTCCCAGGAACTTGTCGAGCAGCGGCTTCTCGCGCCGCAGCTTCGCGAGCGCCTCGGCGATCGTGGCGCCCTGCGCCTGCAGGTGCAGGGTCCATTCGGCGCGGTCTGCCTTCACTGGCTTCTCGGCGAGACCTTTGACGGAGATCGTCTCGCGCCCGCCTCCGACCTGCCTGACCTGGAAGCCCAGGATGGCGGCGGCGAGGATCAGCGCGACGGAGAAGATGAGGGTGCGGATCATGGGGCGCCCGATGTCGTTACAATGATGTTTGTCGGACCCGCGTCGCCGGCGCGAGTTCATCGCCTCCGGCAGTCGGACCGTGATCAATTGTGGCAGACTCCGGCGTCATGACCGGCATCGATCTGCAGACGGAAAACATCGCGAAGCTGATCCAGCTCGCGCTCGGCCCCGTCTTCCTGCTCTCGGGCGTGGGCATCACCCTCAGCATGCTGACCCAGCGTCTTTCGCGCATCGTCGACCGCGCGCGCACGCTCGAAGCTCAACGCGAGCACACCACCGAAGAAACCCGGCTCAAGCGCATCGACCGGGATCTGCGCGTCATCTGGCGCCGGACCAAGTACATCAACAGCGCGATTGCGCTCTCCACCATCTCCGGTCTGCTCACGACGCTGGTCGTGACGCTGCTGTTCGCCAGCGAGTTCACGGCGCTCGCGGCCGGCGCGGTCATCGCGATCCTGTTCTCGGGCGCGATGATCTGCCTGTCGGTCTCATTCCTCATGTTCCTCATCGAGGTGCGCATCGCGATCAACACGCTGCGCATCGGCGAGCACCGGTGATCCTGATGCACAAGATTCTGCTGCCTCTCTCGCTGCTGAGCTGCGCGGCCTTCGCGGTGGAACCACCCGCGGCACCGAAGCCGCTGACGACCGCAGAGATCATCGCGTCGGCGAAACCTGAGGACTGGCGGCGTCTCGATCCCGCCGACACGTTGTACGTCGATCTCGCGGGTGGCCGCGTGATCATCGAACTGTCGCGCCACTACGCGCCGGCTCACGTCGCGGCGATCAAGTCGTTCGCGTCGACTCACTACTGGGATGGACTCGCGATCAATCGCGTGCAGGACAACTTCGTCGTGCAATGGGGCGATCCCGACAACGCCAAACCATTGCCCAAGGATCTGAAGCCGATCGCGCCGGAATTCACGACTCCGGTCGGCAAGACGCTTCCGTTCACCGCCATGCCGGACGTCGACGGCTGGTCCAAACAGGCCGGCTTCACCGACGGGATGGCCGCCGCGCGCGGGAATGGACAGCAGTGGCTCGCACATTGCTACGGCGCCATCGGCGTCGGTCGCGACAACGAACCCGATAGCGGTCACGGCAACGAGCTCTACGTCATCATCGGCCAGTCGCCGCGCCAGCTCGACGGCAACGTCGCGGTGGTCGGCAAGGTCTGGCGCGGCATGGAGCTGCTGTCGTCGCTCCCGCGCGGCACGGAAGGCGGCCTGGGTCTCTACGCGAAGGTCGAACAGCGCGCGCCGATCAAGGTGCGGCTTGCGAGCGAGGTGCCTGCGGCCGAACGCACGAACCTCGAAGTGTTGCGCGAGGACCGCGCAGTGTTCGCCGCATTCGTCGAAGCGCGCCGCAATCGGCAGGACGCCTGGTACCTGCACAAGGCCGGCCACATCGACGTGTGCAACGTGAACGTTCCGGTCCGCGACGCGCCGTAGAGGGCTCGGAAAAAGGGGACAGATTTATTTAATGGGGACATTCCCCGTTTCCTAGCAAAAGGGGACAGACCTGCGGCAGGTCTGTCCCCTTTTGCCCTTCGGGGGAAACGGGGAATGTCCCCATTAAATAAATCTGTCCCCTTTTTCCGAGCCCTTTAGAATCCGCGCCCTATGGGTCGCATATTCGAAGTTCGAAAGCACACGATGTTCGCGCGCTGGGACCGCATGGCCAAGCAGTTCGCGCGCGTCGCCAAAGACATCAACATCGCCGTCAAGGCGGGCGGCGGTGACGTCAGCTCCAACCCCGCGTTGCGTCGCGCCGTGCAGAACTCGCGCGCCGTCAACATGCCGAGGGACAAGGTCGACGCGGCGATCAAGCGCGCGCTCGGCACTGATTCGGCGAACTACGAACAGATCATCTACGAAGGCTACGCGCCGCATGGCGTCGCGATCATCGTCGAAGCGGCCACTGACAATCCGACGCGCACGGTCGCGCAGGTCCGCGCCATCTTCTCGAAGGGCGGCGGCAATCTCGGCACGACGGGCAGCGTCGCGTTCCAGTTCCGCAAGATGGGCGTGTTCCGGCTGAACCCGGAGGGCATCGATCACGACGACCTCGAGCTCTACCTGATCGACCACGGCCTCGACGAGATGGGCGACAGCGTGGGCGAGAAAGGCGAACCGCAGATCGTTGCCCGCTGCCTGTTCCCCGAGTTCGGTCACATGCAGGAAGCGCTCGAGAAGCGCGGCATCCACCCGATCTCCGCGGCGCACGAATACATCAGCACGACGCCGGTCGAACTACCCGAGGCGCAGGCCACGGAAGTGCTCGAGATGGTCGATCTGTTCGAGCAGAACGACGACGTGCAACACGTCTATCACTCGCTGATCTAAACCAGAAATCGGATGAAAATGGACGTCATCGAAGCGCTCAACACGCGCGCCACCGCCAAAACCTATGGCGAGACTGCACCGAACAAGGAGCAGCTCGCCATCGTGCTGCAAGCCGCGGTGCGCGCGCCGGATCACGGGCGCCTGCGTCCGTGGCGCTTCATGTTGATCGAAGGCAACCAGCGCCGGAAGTTCAGCGAGATGCTCGCCGACGCCGCGCTGCGCCGCACGCCGGGACTCAGCGCGGGCGATCTGCAGCGCGAGCGCGACAAGGCGATGCGCGCGCCGCTGATCATCATCGTCGCGTGCCGGATCGTTCCGGGGACCAAGATTCCCGTCATCGAGCAGATCCTCGCCGCGGGCGCGGCCGCACAAAACATGTTGCTGGCGCTGCATTCGATGGGGTTCGCGTCTGCCTGGAAAACGGGCGACGCCGCGTACGACCCCGAGGTCAAGCGCGCGCTCGGCTTCGCGGCCGACGATCATCTCGTGGGGTTCGTGTACACGGGTGGCGGAACCGGCGCGACGTTCGCGCAGGGGAAGCCGGCGAGCGTGCAGGACGCGATGCTGGATTTTCCGGGCTGACTAGCTACGCGGCCGGAACCGCTCGCGCCCCGGGGAAGAAGAGCAGATATAGCGCAAAGAAGTCGAAGAGCGTGGTGATCAGGTCGAGCCCCGCGATGATTGGCGCGCGCTGCACGGTTGCCTGCAGCTCAAGGAACATCATGGGAAGACCGACAAGCGCGAGAACGCACAGGACGATTCGTGCCCAGTTTCGGCCCGCCCAGATGCTGTAGTAGATCCAGGCGGCGAGACAGCACAAAACCACGAGAATCACCGGCATGACTATCGGCATCTGGTCTGCCGCCACCTCTTCCCAGTCGAACGCCACCGTGACGAACGACAGCGCCAACGAGCCCAGAAGAAGTTTCATCGCCAGAACGACCGAGTTCGGGCGCTGCAATACCGGACCGACCGCCACGTCGTCGACCGTCGCCTTCGGCGGTGCGTAAGGATTGTGTTTCGACTCGGTCATGCGCGCAGTCTATCCAAGGTCGAAAGGATCAGCAGCTCCGCGCTTCTCCGGTAGCTAGGAAACGGTCCTTCGGGACGATCGCCACATCCAGGCAATGCCGAGCAGGAAATAGCCGAAGCAGACGACGCTGGCTTCGGGCCCCTGCGCCCCGCCGGTGAGCCAGTCCGGTCCGTCGGCTTGCATGTCCAGCAGCAACGCGGGAAGTCCCACGTCGATTCCCGTGACCGGCAGGCCAAAGCCGATGGCGAGCAACCAGTTCCAGCCGGCGTGCCAGCCCATGATGCCGAGTATGTTGCGCGTCCTCAGCACCCACGCACAGGCGAACAGCGCAAACAGCAATGTGCCGACCGACACCAGCCAGTGAGTGCGTGGGTTGAAGTGCATCAGCGAGAAGAGCGCCGAACTCACGATGACCGCGGTCGGCACATTGAACTTCTTCGCGAGCACCGACAGCAGCCAGCCGCGAAACAGCAGTTCCTCCACGCTGGCCTGAAGCGCGAATGTGAACAGCAGCAGGACGATCGGCACCAGTGAAACTGGCTGCGAGAGCACCGGCGCCACCGCGATGAGCCGCAGTCCGCCGACCATCCAGATAACCACGACGATTGCGAGCAGGCCGGCAAGACCGATCGCGTGACCGAGCAGGAATTCACGCACCGGGCGTTCACCGCGAATACCGAGGCCCGCGAGCGGCCGCCGTTCCACGAACCGCACCCACGCCAGCAGCACCAGCAGCAGGAGACCGAAGGGCACGACGGTAAACGCGACGAGTGCCGCGGGATCGAGCGGAGAGCCCTCGGGGCTGAGGTTCACATACGGTGAGATGAGCCAGTCGCCGGTCAGCGCGGTGACGATGACGAATGCCAGCGCCAGGAACGGTGCGAGCGCGCCCCAGGGCATCCAGCCGCGCGCGGGCTCAGACGGGTACAGATCCTGCGATCGCACTACTTTTCCACGAACGCCAGCAGCTCCGCGCCTTCCCGCACCTGCTCGCCCACTTCGCACAGTAGTTTGTCCACGACGCTGGCCGACGGCGCCACGATCGTGTGTTCCATCTTCATCGCTTCCATCACGATGAGCGGCGCGCCGCGCGCGACGCTGTCGCCCGCCTTGACCAGCACCGCCAGCACGCGGCCCGGCATCGGCGCGGTCAGTCCGCCATGCGCATCGGAACTCTCCACCGCGGGAAGATAGGGATCGACCACGACGAACGTGAAGTGACGACCGTCGAGAAAGACATGAATGCCGTCCGCGGCGATCACGACGCGATCCGCGACGCCATACCCCGGCCCCGCGAGTTCGTGCGGCCTCCGGCTCGCGAAGTCGATCGTCTCCCGCCTTTCCCAGTCCCCGGTGCGCAGGCACACCTCGCGCGTCGAGCGGCTGCCGAGACGCCATCCATCGAAAGAATTCCAGGGACTCGAGCCGGCGCCTGCCCGAGTCCGAACGATCGCCGCCCGCGCGGCCGCGGTCCACGTTGCGGCCGGCGGCTTCTCCACGGGCGGCAGCACATGCGCGCGCTCGCGCTCGATCAGCGCGGTGTCGAGATTGGCATCCCGAAACGACGGCGCGCTCATGAGCTTGCCCAGGAACTCGACATTCGTGCGCACGCCCACGACGTGAAACTCCGCGAGCGCCGCGCGCATGCACTCGACCGCGGCCGCGCGCGTGTCGGCGTGAACGATGAGCTTGGCGATCATCGGGTCGTAGTAAGGCGTGATCTCGTCGCCCTCGCGCACGCCGGTGTCGATGCGGACGCGCGCCGACGTCGCGGGCATCGACAGGTGGGTGAGCACACCGATCGACGGCAGGAAGTCGTGGGTGGGATCCTCCGCGTAGATGCGAGCCTCGATCGCGTGGCCGCGCAGCGTGATCTCGTCCTGGCGCAGCGGCAGCGGCTCGCCCGAGGCGATCCGCAACTGCCACTCGACGAGATCGAGCCCGGTGATCATCTCCGTCACCGGGTGCTCGACCTGCAGACGAGTGTTCATCTCCATGAAGTAGAACTGCCCGTCCGGCGCCGCGATGAATTCGACGGTGCCCGCGCCGGCGTAGTCCACGGCGCGCGCGGCCGCGACGGCGGCCTCACCCATCGCGCGGCGCCGCTCGGGCGTCATGCCGGGCGCTGGCGCTTCCTCGAGTACCTTCTGATGCCGGCGCTGCACGGAGCAGTCGCGTTCGAATAGATAGATGGCGTTACCGCGCCCGTCACCGAATACCTGGATCTCGACGTGGCGCGCTGGGGTGACGTATTTCTCGACCAGCATGCGATCGTCCTTGAAGCTCGCCTTCGCTTCACGCAGGCAGCTCGCGAGCGACACGGCGAAATCCTCGGCCTTGTCGACGCGCCGCATTCCCTTGCCGCCGCCACCGGCCACGGCCTTGATGAGGACGGGATAGCCGATGCGCTTCGCCTCGGCGAGTAGATGGGCGAGGCCCTGCTCTTCCCCGTGGTAGCCGGGTGTGAGCGGCACGCTCGCTTTTTCCATCAGCGCTTTCGCGGCGGATTTCGAGCCCATCGCTTCGATCGCGCGCGGCGACGGCCCGATGAAGACGATCCCGGCCGCCGCGCAGGCCGCGGCGAACTCCGCGTTCTCGGAAAGGAACCCGTAACCCGGATGAATCGCCTCGGCGCCCGTGCGGCGGGCCGCGTCGAGAATCACATCGCCGCGCAGGTAGCTTTCCTGCGGCCTTAGGCCGCCGATGTGCACGGCCTCGTCGCAAGCGGCGACGTGCGCGGCATGCGCGTCGGCATCGGAATAGACAGCCACGGTGCGGACACCCAGCTTTCTCGCGCTGCGCGCGACGCGGCAGGCGATCTCGCCGCGATTCGCGATGAGGATTTTCGCGAACATCGATCTCAGCCTTTCGGCACCCAGAACGGCGCGCGCTTCTCGAGGAACGCCGCGATGCCCTCACGCCCTTCCGGCGACACGCGCGCATCGGCGATGCACTTCGCCGTCGCGGCGAGCAGCACGTCATCGATCGGCGCCTCGACGACATCCGCGAGCAACTGCTTCGTCGCGGCCATCGCGGCGGAACTCGACGACAGCAACACGTTCGCTGTTCGCTCGACTTCGGCATCGAGCTCTTTGGCTTTCATGACTTCGTGCACCAGGCCCAACTCGCGCGCTCGGGTCGCGGTGAATTTCTCGGCGGTCAGCATGTAGCGAGCGGCCTGCCGCGCACCCATCGCGCGCACGAGATGCGGCGAGATCGTCGCGGCCACGATGCCGAGCCGCACTTCCGACAAGCCGAAGCTCACCGCATCGGATGCGATCGCGATATCGCAGGCGGCGACGAGTCCGACGCCGCCGCCATACGCGTCGCCCTGCACGCGCGCGATCACGGGCCGCGAGCACGAATGCACGGCGTGAAACATGCGCGCGACCTTGAGCGCATCCGCGTGATTGTCGGCGTGGTTGAACGCCGCCATCTCGCGCATCCAGTTGAGATCGGCGCCGGCGCAGAACGCCGGACCTCGCGCGGCGATCACGACAACCCGCGTGCCGGCCGCGGATTCGACCTCGGCGAAAGCCTGCGCGATCTCGGCGATCAGCGTTTCGTTGAACGCGTTGCGCACTTCCGGCCGGTTGAGCCAGAGCCAGCGCACGGCGTTGCGTTGCTCGATCTCGAGGTGTTTGTAATCGCTCATGTTGAAGTCATCGTTCACATCCGGAAGACGCCGAAGCGAGTCTCCGCGATCGGCTGCGCGTTGGCGAGCGCCAGCCCGAGCGCGAGGCACCTGCGCGTGTCGCGCGGATCGATGACGCCGTCGTCCCAGAGCCGCGCGGTGGCGTAATACGGGTTGCCTTGCTCCTCGTACTGCGCGCGGATCGGCGCCTTGAACGCCGACTCCTCATCGGCGCTCCACGCGCCGCCCTTCGCCTCGATCGAATCGCGGCGCACGGTCGCGAGCACGGTCGCGGCCTGCTCACCGCCCATCACCGAGATGCGCGAGTTCGGCCAGGTCCACAGGAAGCGCGGGGAATAGGCTCTGCCGCACATGCCGTAATTACCGGCGCCGAAGCTGCCGCCGACGATGACCGTGAACTTGGGCACCTTTGCGCAGGCGACGGCGGTCACCATCTTCGCGCCATGGCGCGCGATGCCTTCGTTCTCGTATTTCTTGCCGACCATGAAGCCGGTGATGTTCTGCAGGAAAACGAGCGGGATGCGTCGCTGGCAGCAGAGCTGGATGAAGTGCGCACCCTTCTGCGCGGATTCGGAGAAAAGGATGCCGTTGTTCGCGAGGATGCCGACGGGCATGCCGTGAATGCGCGCGAAGCCGGTGACGAGAGTCGTGCCGAAGCGCGCCTTCCATTCGTCGAGCTCGCTGCCGTCGACGATGCGGGAGATGATTTCGCGCACGTCGAATGGCTTGCGCGCGTCGGCGGGGATGATTCCGTAGAGGTCGTCGGCGGGGTGTAGCGGCTCGGAAAAAGGGGACAGATCTATTTTTCCGTCCGGAAAAATAGATCTGTCCCCTTTTTCCGGGAGGCTCGCGATAGCCCTTCTCGCAATCCCCAGCGCGTGGTGGTCGTTCTCCGCCAGATGATCGACGACACCCGACGTCTTCGCGTGGACTTCACCACCACCCAGTTCCTCCGCAGTCACCACCTCGCCGGTCGCGGCTTTCACCAGCGGCGGCCCGCCCAGGAAAATCGTCGCCTGGTTGCGCACGATGATCGATTCATCGCTCATCGCCGGCACATACGCGCCGCCCGCCGTGCACGATCCCATCACGACGGCGATCTGCGGAATACCCGCGGCCGACATGTTGGCCTGGTTGTAGAAGATGCGGCCGAAGTGTTGTTCGTCCGGAAAGACTTCGTCCTGACTCGGCAGGTGCGCGCCGCCGGAATCGACGAGATAGATGCAGGGCAACCGGTTCTCTTCGGCCACGCGCTGCGCGCGCAGATGCTTCTTGATCGAAACGGGGTAGTACGTTCCGCCCTTCACGGTCGGATCGTTGCAGACGATCACGCATTCTCGACCCGAGACCCGGCCGATCCCGGTGATGATTCCGGCGGATGGCGATTCGTCGTCGTACATGCCGTAGGCCGCGAGCGGCGACAGCTCGAGGAACGGTGCCCCAGGATCCAGCAGCATCTCGACGCGTTCCCGCGGCAGCAACTTCCCGCGCGCCACGTGTTTCGCGCGCGCCGCCTCGCCGCCGCCCAGCGCGGTTTTCGCCTGCCGGGCTTTCAGTTCCACGACGAGCGCGCACATGGCCGCCTCGTTCGCGGCGAATTCAGCACTTTTCCTATCGACTTTGGATTCGAGGATCGGCATGATTGTCGGACAATAGTACAACCCGACATTCGAAGGCAAGCCAGAAGACAAGCAATATGGACCCGATCACATGAGCACATTCGACAGATGCGACTTCGACTTCGGGCTCGGCGAGGAGCTCGATGAGGTGCGGGCCCAGGTCCGCCGCTTCGCACGGGAGCGCATCGCGCCGCGCGCCGAAGAGATAGACCGCTCGAACGAATTCCCGCGCGACCTGTGGCCCGAGCTTGGGCAGGCTGGATTGTTGGGCATCACGGTGCCCGAGGCATACGGCGGCGCGAACCTGGGTTACCTCGCGCACATCATCGCGATGGAGGAGATCTCGCGGGCCTCGGGCTCGGTCGGTCTCTCGTATGGTGCGCACAGCAACCTGTGCATGAACCAGATCGCGCTCAATGGCACCGACTCGCAGAAGCAGACGTACCTGCCGAAGCTCGTCTCGGGCGAGCACGTCGGCGCGCTCGCGATGAGCGAGCCCGGCGCGGGTTCGGACGTGGTCGGCATGCAACTGCGCGCCCAGAAGATAGATAACGAACGAGGCGGCGGCTACGCGCTCACAGGCAGCAAGATGTGGATCACGAACGGCCCCGACGCGGACGTCGTCGTGGTCTACGCCAAGACCGATCCGGCCGCGGGCCCGCGCGGCATCACGGCCTTCATCGTCGAAAAGGGCTACAAGGGTTTCACGACGGCGCAGAAGCTCGACAAGTTTGGGATGCGCGGCTCGTCCACCTGCGAACTCGTGTTCGACAACTGCGTCGTCCCCGAGGCGAACGTGCTGGGCGCGCTCAACGGCGGCGTGCGCGTGCTCATGAAAGGACTCGACTATGAGAGGGCCGTGCTCGGCGGCGGGCCGCTAGGCCTCATGGCCGCCGCGCTCGATCTCGTGCTGCCCTACATTCATGAGCGCAAGCAGTTCGGCCAGCCCGTCGGCACGTTCGAGCTCATGCAGGCGAAGGTCGCGGACATGTACGCGAGCCTCAATGCCGCGCGCGCGTATTCGTACGCCATCGGCCGCGCCTGCGACGCGGGCCGCTGCTCGCGCCAGGACGCGGCGGCCGCGATCCTCTTCGGCGCGGAAGCCGCGACGCAGAACTGCCTGCAGGCCATCCAGGCGTTGGGTGGCAACGGATACATCAATGACTACGCGGCGGGCCGGCTCCTGCGCGACGCGAAGCTCTACGAAATCGGCGCCGGCACGCAGGAGATCCGCCGCATGCTGATCGGGCGGGAAATATACGAGGCGACCGCGTGACGCCCAGCCCCGCTCTCAAGAAGCGCGTATCGCCGCGACGAAAACCCACCGCCCCCGCCGAGTTCGCACGCATCCGCGTCGAGCCCGCCTACCGCAAGGTGGCCGCTGCCCTGCTCGAGCGCATCACCGATCGCTCGATCAGCGAGGGAGACCGCCTACCCGCCGAGATGGAGCTTGCACGGCAGTTCGGGGTGCATCGAGGCACGGTCCGCGAAGCCTTGCGCGAGCTCGAGACGAGCGGCGTATTGAAGCGCGAGCGCGGTTCGAAGCTCATGATGGTCACGCGCCCCGCGCGCGTCGACGTCGCGGCCGGCGTGTCGCGCGCCCTCGCGTTGCACGACGTGAGCTATCACGACGTCTGGGAAGCGATGACCGCGCTCGAGCCGCCGATCGCCGCGGCCGCCGCGCGCAACCGCACCCGCGACAATCTGCAGCGCATCGCCGCCATCGTCGCGAGCGACGTCACCGTCGAACAGACCGCCGACTTCTTCCACGCGATCGGCGAGGCCACGCACAACGGCGTGTTCATGCTCGCGCATGAGCCGCTCGTGCAGATGCTGGTCCCTTCCCTCGCAACGCTCATCGACAAGGTGCCGCAGGCCGCCGCCCGCGTCGCGACCGCGCAGAGGCGCATCGCCGCTGCCATCGAGGCGCGCGACAGCGACCAGGCGGGCGAATGGATGTCGAAGCACATCCGCGACTTCCGCCGCGGTTTCGAGATCGCGGGAATCGAACTCGAGAGTCGGGTCGGGGACTGACTCCAGGCCGGACGACCTTCCGCGTCCGGTTCTGACATATCCCGGCATGTCACGTCCCACCTCCTCGTGACAGTGATGTCGAGGGCGCACCACTCGAACGGCGCCACGTCAGCAGATAGAGTGTCTCCCGGGAGGTTCCTGATGATTCCGCGCTCATCGTCGCTGGCTTCGCTGCTGGCGTCGCTCTTGCTGGCAGCCGTTACGACCGCTTCCGCAGCGGAACCGGCGCCGGCCGACATGCCCACTGCCACCCTCGACGACTTACTCGCGGAAGACGGGGTCGCTGACGTCGCGGTCTCACCCTCCGGCCGGTATCTCGCGATAGTGGTGCGGAAGGGGGAGACGGATCGACTCGCCGTCATGGACCTTCAGACAGGCGAACACCAGGTGATCTCGAGCGTCGGCCGCAAGGACGTGGGACAGCGCTTCGACGCCCGCATGAGCACGGCGTACTGGAAATCAGATGACCGCCTGATGTTCCGACTCGAGATCTTGCCCGCCGAAGGCGTGGAGTGGAAGGACCTGCGTTTCGGCCACTTCCGTCGCCTCGGCACGCGCCTGTTCGCGATCGACCGCACCGGAAAGAACCGAGTGCGCATGCTCGGCGAGAACAACAATTTCGCGCTCGATCTGGCGTTCGACCTCGGCGAGATCCGCAGCATGCTGCCGCGCGACCCCGAACACATCCTGATGATCATCGACGGGGAAATCGGCCGCAGTCTCTTCAAGGTCAATGTCTCCACTGGCAAGGGCGAAATTGTCGAGCGACCGAATCAATCGGCGTGGGACTGGTGGCTCGATCTCGATGGCCGCGCGATCGTCCGCGTCGAGGCGAGTCTGGGCACGCTGCGATTCTTCCGCCGCCAGGCCAGCGGCGACTGGAAGCAGTTCTACACCGCGCGGCGCCGCGAGCTCGAGAAGGACCGCGTCGAATACGACTGGCTCGGCCCCTCCGACGATCCCAACAAGATGTACGTGCTGTCGCGACCCAAGGGCGCACAACGCTTCGGCATCTATCTATACGACCTGGCGAACGAGAGCTTCGGTGATCCGGTCGCGGAGCATCCGCAATACGACATCTTCGCCGGCACCATCTCGCGCGACGGCACGAGAGTGCTGCGCTATTGCTACATCGCCCACGTCCGCGTCTGCGAGTCCGCCGACACGAAAATCAACGCGCACATGAAGGGCTTGCGCAAGTTCTTCAAGGATTCGGCCAACGTTTACGTCGTCGATTCGTCGGAGGACAACCAGACGCTGTTGCTGTACGTCGAAGGTCCGAGCGATGCGCCTGCCTACTACGAGTATCGACTGTCGCAGAAGCGGATCGAGTTCATCGGCCACGAGAACGCGGCGCTAGAGGAAAAGCGGATGCCTTCCGCGACGTTGCTCGAGTATTCCGCGCGCGACGGCAAGAAAGTGCACGGCTATCTCACGCGGCCGCCTGGCGGCGAGACCGCGACACTCCTGCCACTGGTCGTGATGCCGCACGGCGGCCCGGAAGCACGTGACTTCCTCGCGTTCAACCTCTTCGTGCAGTCTTTCGCCGCGCGGGGATACGCCGTATTCCAGCCTAACTTCCGCGGCTCGGAGGGCTTCGGTCTCGATTACATCGAAAGTGGCTACGGCAGATGGGGCCGCGAGATGCAGAACGACATCACCGACGGGGTGAATGCGCTGATCGAGCGCGGGGTCGCGGATCCGAAACGAATCTGTATTGTCGGTGCTTCCTACGGCGGTTATGCCGCGCTGGCGGGCGCAACGCTCACGCCGGAACTGTATCGATGCGTCGCGTCCATCGCTGGCGTCACGGACCTCACCGCGCTGCTGCGCTCGGAGCGCAACCGGTACGGCGTAAAATCGGAAACGTACGAGTATTGGGTCAAACAGATAGGCGACCCGGAGCGCGATGCCCAGCGGATCGCGGCGGTTTCCCCTGTGCAACTCGTGGAGCGGATTAAGGCGCCGATTCTTCTCGTGCACGGAAAAGACGACGACATAGTCCCATTCACTCAGTCCGAAGTTTTGAAGAACGCACTGGACAAGTCGGGCCGCAGGACCGAATTGGTCGTGCTGGAAGACGAAGGCCATTCCGGATGGAAGCCGGCGAGCCTGCGCAGGGTTCTCGATGTCGTACAGAAGTTCGTTTCCGCCCGGATCGGTCCGGGCCACGGCGTCAGCAGATAGAGTGTCTCCCGGGAGGATTCCGATGATTTCACGCTCACCACCGCTGGCCATGCTGCTGGCCGCGCTCATGCTGACCGCTGCCACCGTTGCGCCCGCCGCCGAGCCGGCGCCGGTCCAGAGACCCGCGGCCACGCTGGACGATCTGTTTTCGGACGATGGCGCCACCGACGTCGCGGTCTCGCCCTCGGGCCGGTACCTCGCGATGGTCATCCGCAAAGGCGACAACGACCTGCTCGCGGTGCTGGATTTCGAGACGGGCAAGTACAACACGGTGACGCGTGTCGGCCGCAAGGATGTCGGGGCGCGCTTCGACTCGCGCATCAGTACCGTCTACTGGAAAACGGACGATCGCCTGCTGGTCCGGCTGGACATCACCCGGAGTGAAGGCGTGAGCTGGTCAGCCCTCGAAAACGGCGGCTACCGTCGACTCGGGCGCCGTTTGTTCGCCATCGATCGCGATGGGAAGAACCTCGTGCGCATGCTCGGCGAGAACCGCAACGCCGCGCTCGACTTCGCGTTCGACCTCGGCGCGATCCTCAGCATGCTGCCCAACGATCCGCAGAACCTGCTCATGGTCGTCGACGGCGAGGATGGCCGCAGCCTGTTCAAGGTCAACGTGATCACCGGCAAGGGCGAGATCATCGAGCGTCCGAATCCTTCGGTGTACGACTGGTGGCTCGATCTCGAAGGCCGCCCCGTCGTGCGCGTGGAAATCAGCCTCGGTACCTTGCGGTTCTACCGCCGCGAGAACGAGAAGTGGAAGAAGTTCTACAGCGCCCGGCTGCGCGAGCTCGCCAAAGAGCGCATCGAATACCAGTGGCTGGGCGCGTCCGAGGACCCTAACAGGATCTACGTTCTCGCCCGTCCCGAGGGCACGGAGCGCTACGGCATCTACCTCTACGATCTCGCGAACGAGAAGTTCGGCGCACCGATCGCCGAGCATCCGCAGTTCGACATCTTCGGCGGCGTCATCTCGCGTGACGGCAAGAAAGTCCTGCGCTACTGCTATCTCGCGCACGTGCGCGTCTGCGAGTCGGCCGATCCCAAGGTCAACGCGCACATGAAAGGCCTGCGCAAATACTTCAAGGACTCGGCAAACGTCTACGTCATCGATTCCTCTCAGGACAACCAGACCCTGCTGTTGTACGTCGAAGGTCCCAGCGATCCGCCGGCGTACTACGAATACCGTCTCGCGCAGAAAGCGATTCAGCTCATCGGCCACACGAATCTCGCGCTCGACGACAAGCGCATGCCCACAGCGACGCTGTTCGAATACGCCGGACGTGACGGCACGAAGTTGCACGGCTATCTCACGCGCCCGCCCGCTGCCGAAACGGCGACGGATCTTCCGCTCATCGTGATGCCGCATGGCGGCCCGGAATCCCGCGACCACCTGACTTTCGACGTATACGTCCAGAACATGGCGGCGCACGGTTACGCAGTGTTCCAGCCTAACTTCCGCGGTTCGGAAGGGTTCGGCCGAGCCTTTACCGAAATCGGTTACGGCGAATGGGGCCGGAAGATGCAGGACGACATCAGCGACGGCGTGAAAGCACTCGTCGACAGCAAGGTCGTGGATCCGAAGCGGATCTGCGTCGTCGGCGCGTCATACGGCGGCTATGCCGCGCTAGCCGGAGCAACGCTCACGCCGGACCTGTACCAGTGCGCGGTTTCCATCGCGGGAATCTCGGACCTCACCGCGTTCCTGAAGTCGCGGAGCCGCAAGTTCGGCGGGAAATCCGACGTCTATCAATACTGGGTCAAACAGATCGGCGATCCGGAGCGCGACGCGGCGCGCATCGCCTCTGTGTCGCCTGCGCTGAACATTGCGCAGGTCAAGGTGCCGATCCTGCTGGCCCATGGCAAGGACGACGACATCGTGCCTTTCGCCCAGTCCGAGACTTTGAAAAAACTGCTCGACAAGTCGGGGCGCAAGACCGAGCTGATCGTGCTCGAAGACGAAGGGCACTCGGGCTGGTCGGCCGAAAATGAGCGCAAGGTTCTCGACGCGGTACAGAAGTTCGTTTCTGGCAGAATCGGTCCTGGTTACGGTGGCCAACCGGAGAAACGACATGACGAGGGGAAAAACTGACCGCGGCGCTTCGCTGCCGCGCCGCGATTTCCTGCGCAATGCTGGCGCGGCCGCGGCAGCTTTCACGATCCTCCCGAGCGGCAGCTACGGCAAGACCCGCAAGATCTCCGCCAACAGTCGCGTGAACGTCGCGACGATCGGTGTCGGCGGCATGGGCCGCGCGAACCTGCAGGCCTTGTCGAGCCAGAACATCGTCGCGCTCTGCGACGTCGACTGGAGCTTCGTCGATCGCCGCTTCGGTGAAATCCCCGCCGCGCTCGATCAGGCGAAGCAGCGCCTCGCGCAGGCAACCGATGACGTGCAACGTGGCCGCCAGCAGACGCAGATCGACGGCTGGCTCGAGCTGCAGCCCAAGCTGCCGAAGGCTGCGCGGTACGACGACTACCGCGAGATGCTCGACAAGCAGAAAGACATCGACGCCGTGGTGATCGCCACGCCCGATCACGGCCACGCGCTGCAGGCGCTCGCGTCGATGGAGCTCGGCAAACACGTCTACGTGCAGAAACCGCTGTGCTGGTCCGTCGAGGAATGCCGCGTACTGTCGGCGCGCGCGACGTCGTCGAAGCTCCAGACGCAGATGGGCAATCAGGGCCACTCATCCGACGACGCGCGCGTCGTGAACGAGTACATCCAGTCGGGCGCGATCGGCACGGTCACGGAAGTGCACGTGTGGACGAACCGCCCTCTCGCTTACTGGCCGCAGGGCATCCCGCGCCCCGCTCCGCTGCCGGCGAACGCGAAGGATCTGCCGTGGAATCTGGGCGGCGTGATGACGCGCGCCGCGGGTTCGTTCGGCTCGTTCGCGCCGCCCGACAAGCTCGCGTGGGATCTGTTCCTCGGCCCCTCGCGCTGGGTCGACTATCACCCTATCTACCACCCGTTCAACTGGCGCGGCTGGACCGATTGGGGCGTCGGCGCGATCGGCGACATGGGCGCGCATCTGATCGACTCGTCGTTCTGGGCGCTCGATCTCGACTACCCCACGTCGGTCGAAACGACCTCGACGCCGTACAACAAGGACACGTACCCGTCGGCGTGCACGACGTACTACGAATTCCCGGCTACGGCTAAGCGCCCCGCGGTAAAGATGATCTGGTACGACGGCGGACTCACGCCGCCGAAGCCCGTCGAGATGGGCGAAGAGGAGTTCAACAAGGGCGGCGGCGTGTTGTTCGTCGGCACGAAGGGAAAGCTGCTGCACGACACTTACGGCTTCAATCCGCGCCTGTTGCCGAAATCCCTGCATGACGCGACGGGCAAGCCCGCGGAAACCTACGCGCGCATCAAGACCAGCCACGAGATGAACTGGATCGACGCGATCCGCGGCACTTCGATGACGACGAGCCCGTTCGAGTACTCCGCGAAACTGACGGAGATCATGCTGCTCGGCGTCGTTGCGCTGAACGCCGGCAAGAAGATCGAGTACGACGGCGCGGGCATGAAGATCCGCAACGTGGCGAACTCCGACGCGCTGCTGAAGCGCGCGTATCGCGAAGGCTGGAAGCTCGGCTGAACCCCGAAAGACCGATTCTCGACGCGACGCGCGTCGGGAAAAAGTCTCAACTCTCGAAATCCAGGCGCGCCGGCTCACGTCGGCGCGCTTTCCTCCGCGCGAAGCTCACGCGCACGACGGTCCCGTCGTCAATTCAGGAGGAAATCATGAAATGGAAATCATTGGCGACCGCCTCGGCGCTCGCGGTCTCGACTTTCGCGATGGCTTCTCTCGCCATCGCCGCGCCGCCGAAGGCTTCGCTCGAGGTCTCGCCGGACGTCGTCAACGCAAAGACTCTGAAAACGGCGTCACGCGCGGCGCTGCCGCTCGTGCTGTCGCCCGCCGTGCTCGCGGCCGCGGTCACGGTCGAAGACGTCGGCGATGCGGACTCGTTCGGAAAGAACGTGACCTATCTGGGCCTCGCCCAGTCGATTGGCATCACGCTCACCGACGACTGCACCGGCACGGATCCGCTCGTCGAGCGTTGCACGGTGCAGAACCCCGCGCCGGCATTGACGACTGTCATCGAGAACGACCTCGCGGTCATCAACCTGCCTCCCAAGGCGACAAGGACGCTGATGTGCTTCACGCTCACGCCGTCGATCTTCATCGACTGGGTGAACTTCACCGGCAGCCAGCAGATGGCGCGCTTCAACGCGAACGCGCTGATCCGCATCGAGAACCCCGTGCTCGCGGATCCCGCGTTGGTCGATCCGGCGACCGGGCTGCCGTTCAACGGCGTTCTCGAGATCGGCCTGTCGACCTGGAGCCACCTGCAGACCATGCCCGACAACTCGCGGGAGCAGGAGCGGTCGATGCAGACGCGCAGCTGCATCGCGGGGTTGATCAGCCGTCGTGTGCTCGTGGACGACTACGGGCTCACCGATACGCAGGCGAAGGAGTTCTTCAAGAAGGCGATGACGGTACGCTTCGGCGCGCGTGTCACCGCGGCGATGTCGCAGTACACGAACTACTTCTATGGAGTGCGGTTGTACGGGGATTGATCGTCTAAGGGGTCAGATCTGTTAGCCCTCCCTTCTTCGATGGGAAAGGGATCTGACCCCTTTCGACCGCGCGCACGCTCTGGAGTACAGTGCTCTTGGATGCTCAGTTCGCGGCGAAATTTTCTGGTTGCGGCATTGATGCCGCAACTTGCGCGCGCTGCCGCGCTCTCCGATCCGATCGACGATGCGATCGCGCGCATCAAACCGCTGTTCACGAAAAAGAAGCCACCCTTCGCGGGCGACTGGCTCGCCGATCACCAGGAACCCGGACAAACCTACGCGCAGTTCCGCGCAACGACGCCGCTCCCTGCGATCGATCTGTACTCGACTCTCCGCATCGTCCCGATCGGACCGCTGACGGAAGGCCAGGCCACGGTGCTCGAGGTCGTGCGCGATTTTCTGAAGCCGTTCTTCGGTCTGGCGCTCGAGCTCGATGCCCCCGTGCCGCTCGCGGAGATCCCCGCGCAAGCGCAGCGCGTGTCCGACTCATTCGGCCGGCGACAGCTCCTCACTACCCATCTGCTCAACGCGGCGCTGATGAAGAGACGGCGCGCGAAGGACGCCGCCGTGCTCGGCATCACCGCATTCGATCTGTGGCCGGGTGCGGGTTGGAACTTCGTGTTTGGTCAGGCTTCCTTGACCCACCGCGTCGGTGTCTGGTCGATGGCCCGCAACGGTGACGCGGATGGCAGGCGCGAGATGCGCCGCCTGTGCGCCTTTCGCACCGCGATGACGGCGGCGCACGAGACCGGTCACATGTTCGGAATGCGCCATTGCATCGCGTACGAGTGCGGCATGAACGGATCGAATCACGCCGAGGAGCGCGACCGCCAACCGTTCGAATTCTGCCCGGAATGCCAGCCGAAGCTCTGGTGGACGTTGCGTCTCGATCCTCTCGCTCGCAGCCAGCAACTGGAGAAGGTCGCGCGAAAGCACGGCTTCGACAGGCTGGCCGGCGCTCTTTCCAAACAAACCAGCGCATTGCGCGGGTAATTGACGCGCGAGCCAGACAACGCTGTCGGTACCGATATGCCGCTGAATTCGTGTCGCGCCGCCCGCCGTGTCTAACCACTCACTCCCTGCGATGTCGTGAATGGGTCGCGCAATGTCCGGCGTTGTCGTTGGGATTCGCAGGAGGGTGGCCCGCCGCGGAACGGGCTTTGCATAACGTGGAAAACACCCCCAACAAGTCAAAATCCATCAGCTATGCTAGCGCTCACTTCTTCGAGGTGGTGCCCATGGATTCTCCAGAGATCACGAGACTGCGCGCGGCCATCGCCCGCGATCCGGGCAACGCCGAACTGCGTTATCTCCTCGGAGCCGAGCTCGCCGAGAGACGCGAATACCCGGAAGCCGTCGTGCAAATGCGCAGCGCGCTCGACATCGACCCGAAGCTTCACTTCGCGCGCCTGCAGTTGGGTCTCCTCTACCTGACGATGTCGCAGCCCGCGAACTCGCTCGAGACCTGGAAGCCGCTCGAAGATCTCGACGAGAACGCCGCGTTGAAGGCGTTCAAGCGTGGGCTCGAAGCCCTCATCCGCGACGACTTCGGCGCCTGCATCGGCTTCCTGCAGCAGGGTATTTCGTTGAACAAGCAAAACGCCACGCTCAATGACGACATGTCGCAACTGATCGATCGCGTGCGCGACGGCTCCGTCATCGCCGCGCCGATTCCCGGCAACCTGACGCCGGAGTTCGCGAAATACGGCGAGCCCTCCGGCACCAAGCACTGACGGGTTCCCTTCCGCGCGCGGCGCGGTATCTTTAGGGGAATGAGCCAACCCTCCCCCGACGATTTCAGCCTTCCGTCGTGGGCGTACACCGACGCCGAATTCCTCGAACTCGAACGCGAGCGCGTATTCCGTCCGTCCTGGCAGATCATCTGCCACGTCTCCGAGATCCCGAAACCCGGCGACTATCAGTGTTTCGACTTCATCGGCGAATCGCTGTTCGCGATCCGCGGCAACGACGGCGAGGTGCGCGCCTTCCACAACGTCTGCCGGCATCGCGCCTCGCGCCTGCTCGACGGCCCGCGCGGCTCCTGCGCACGGCGAGTCATCTGCCCGTATCACGCCTGGTCGTACGACTTCGAAGGCAAGCTCGCCTCGGTCGGGGACCGCAGCGCCTTCCCGAATCTCGACATCGCGCGCGAGTCGCTCGCGCCGGTGGAGATGGAGATCTACGCGGGCTTCGTGTTCGCGCGCATCGCGGGTGGCGGCCCGTCGGTCGTGCAGATGATGGCGCCCTATGCGGATGAGATCGGAACCCACGAGTTCGAGAAGCTCTTGCCCGTCGGCCGCGTCGTCTTGCGGCCGCGCACGGTCAACTGGAAGAACGTCGGCGACAACTACTCGGACGCATTGCACATTCCCGTCGCGCACCCGGGGCTGACGCGCCTGTTCGGCGCGACGTACCGCGTCGAGTCGGGCGAGTGGATAGACCGCATGTCGGGCGAGGTCTCCGACAAGCCGTCGCGCAACTGGGTCGAACGCGCGTATCAGAAATTCCTGCCCGATGCGCCGAACCTCGCGGCCGACAAGCGCCGCTCCTGGGTCTACTTCAAGCTCTGGCCGAACTTCGCGTTCGACGTGTATCCGGACCAAGTCGACATCATGCAGTGGATTCCGATCTCGCCGACGCAAACGCTGATCCGCGAGATCGGTTACGCGCGCCCGGACGAGCGCCGGGAAATGCGCGTCGCCCGCTACTGCAATTGGCGCATCAACCGGCAGGTGAACGCGGAGGACACGGTGCTGATCCAGCGCGTGCAGGACGGCATGGCGTCCGCCTCGTACAAGATCGGGCCGCTCGCGGCCGGCGAAGTCGCGCTGCGCCGTTTCGGCTCGCGCATGCGTTCATTGATTCCGCGCTGTAGCGACGCGATGCCGCCGGCTGCCGGATGGTCGCGTACCGCATCCGCCGCGCCGGCGGGCTAGGCGATCGATGGCCACAACACGCAAGCTGGGACCGGTGCTTGCGACAGTGGTGGTCGCGGGCAACATGATCGGCTCCGGCATCTTCCTGCTGCCGGCGACGCTCGCGAGCGTGGGCAGCGTGACGCTCATCGGTTGGGCGATCGCATCCGTGGGCGCGCTCGCCCTGGCGTTGCTGTTCTCGCGCCTCGCGCGCCGCAAGCCGATGGCGGGCGGACCCGCGACGTATGCGTTCGACGCGTTCGGTCCTTTCGTCGGCATGCAATCGAGCCTGTGGTACTGGGCCGCGTGCCTGATCGGCAACGTCGCGATCGCGACGGCGGCGTCGGGCTATCTCGCCGCCTTTTTCGGCTGGACTCTCGACGGGCGCATGCTCGCGCTGCTCACGATCTTCCTGCTGTGGCTCGTGACCTTCGTCAATCTCGTCAGCCCGCGATTCGTGGGGCAGGTCGACGGACCGTTGCTGTTCGCGGGGCTCGTCCCGTTGCTGCTCGTCGCCACCGCGGGATGGTTCTGGTTCGACGCGGATCTGTTCCGTTCGTCGTGGAATGTCAGCGGGCAGTCCGTGTTCGCGGTCGTGCCGCAGTCGCTCGTGCTCGTGTTCTGGGCTTTCACGGGACTCGAGAGCGCGTCGGTCGCGGCGGCCGTGGTCGAGAATCCCGAACGCAACGTGCCGATCGCCACGGTGTCCGGCGTGTTGATCGCGGCCATCATTTACATGGCGGCGAGCGCGGCCGTGTTCGGACTCGCGCCCGCATCGGAGCTCGCGGGATCGAACGCACCCTTCGCGCTCGTGGTCGCGCACATGCTGGGTCCCGCCGCGGGCCCGCTCGTCGCCATCTGTGGCGCGCTGAAGGCGCTGGGGACGCTCGCGGGCTGGGTAATGATGTCCGCGCAAGTGAGTCGCGCGGCGGCGGATCACGGGCTGCTGCCGCAGATGTTCGCGCGCACGCGCGCCGGCGACACGCCGGTCGCGGGACTGTTGATCGCGGGCGCGATCGGCACGTTGATGATCGTGCTCACGATGGCGCCGACGCTGAGCCAGCAGTTTGGCTACCTCATCGAAGCATCGACGCTGTTCGCGCTGTTCACGTATCTGGGCGCTTGCGCCGCGGCATTGCGGTACCGCGTCGCGGACGAGAAAGCGCTCGCGATCGTTGGCGCGGTGTTCTGCGTGTTCGTGATCGTCAATTCGAGTGTGCCGGTGCTGATCGCGACCGGCGTTTCATTGCTGGTGTTCGTGCTGTGCTACCTGCCGCGACGGAAGTACCTGTTGCCGGATCCGGCGGTTCGCACGGACGCCGCTGCACTACCGCGCGAGCGTCACGACGATTAAAAGGGGACAGATCTATTTTCCGGGAAAATAGATCTGTCCCCTTTTAATTCAGACGCGCCCACCCACAAGCCGATTTGCGTGCCAAGCGAGGTGCTCGCCGATGTACGTCTGTATGAAGAAGTACCCGTGGTCGTACCCGTCGCGCATGTTCAACGTCAGCCGCTGACCCCCGGCCTTGCACGCCTCGGCTAACAACTCCGGCTTGAGCTGATCCGCGAGGAATTTGTCCGCGGTACCCTGGTCGATGAGGATCCCGCCGGAGAACCGGTTGCCGGCCTTCACGAGTTCCGTCGCGTCGCATTGCGACCACGACGCGCGATACGCGCCGAGATAGCCGGTGAACGCTTTCAATCCCCACGGGCTTTGAATCGGCGCCGCGATCGGCGCGAACGCCGACAGCGAGCGGTACTTCTCGGGATTCCTCAATCCGATCGTCAGCGCGCCGTGTCCGCCCATTGAATGACCCATGATGCCGCTGCGCTCGATGTCGGCCGACTTGAAGTTCGCCGCGATGATCGAGGGCAACTCGTCCACGACGTAGCTGTACATGCGGTAGTGCTTCGACCACGGCTCCTGCGTCGCGTCCAGATAGAAGCCCGCGGCGATCCCGAAGTCCCACGACTCCCGATCGCCCGGCAGCGGAATGCGCGGGCTCGTGTCCGGCGCGACCAGCATGAGGCCGTGTCGCGCCGCGTGCTCGATCGCGCACGCCTTCGTCACGAACGTCTCTTCCGTGCAAGTCAGCCCGGCGAGGTAATACAGCACCGGCACCGGGCCCGCCGCGGCCTGCGGCGGCACATACACCGCGAAGCGCATGTCGCAGTCAGTGGCCTGCGCGCGATGCTGGTAGTAACCCAGCACGCCGCCGTGGCTGGCGTGCTTCGAGATCGTTGCGAGCAGCATTACTTCTTGAGCGTGCCCTTCGCCTTCGCCACATGCGTCGCGATGGCGTCCATGAGCGGCGGCGATAACGCGTCGTACGGCGTCAGCCGCAGCTTCTTCAACCGCTCGCGCACTTTCTTCATGTCGCGCGGGCGCGCGGCGCCGGACTCGATGATCGACGACACGAACGCCGCGAACTCCGGCTTGTTCCAGCCCTTGTCCTTCGACAGCTCGACGTGCACGAAGTCGAGGCCGTAGAACGGGTGATTCGCGTTTTCGATGCGGCCGTACATGTGGACGCCGCAGGCCGTGCAGGCGTGACGCTGGATGGTCGCGCTCGAATCCACGATCGTGAGCTTCTCACCATTCGCGGGGACGCTGAGTTTGTCCTTCGACACGACAGCAACGACGGAGAACAACGCACCGCTCGGCTTCCAGCACTTGGTGCAACCGCAAGCGTGGTTGTGTGCGACGTTGCCCTTGATCGAGACGGTGACGGGATCCGTTGCGCAATGACAGGTGAGAGTCCCGCCCTTGAATTTCTTGTTGCCCGCCTTGACGCCCTTGTCGATCGACGGATGAAGTTTCATGGCCATGGAAATTTTCCCCTGCGTTAGAAAGTGACGACGGATCGGATGGATTCGCCTTTGTGCATGAGATCGAAAGCGTCGTTGATCTTCTCGATCGGCATCACGTGGGTGATGAGATCGTCGATGTTGATCTTCTTGTCCATGTACCAGTCGACGATCTTCGGCACGTCCGTGCGGCCGCGCGCGCCGCCGAAGGCCGTGCCCTTCCAGACGCGTCCCGTGACGAGCTGGAACGGCCGCGTCTTGATTTCCTGGCCCGAGCCCGCGACGCCGATGATGACCGACACGCCCCAGCCGCGATGGCAGCACTCGAGCGCCTGGCGCATGAGGTCGACGTGACCGACGCACTCGAAGCTGTAGTCGGCGCCGCCGTCCGTCAACGCGACGAGGTACGGCACGAGATCGCCCTCAACCTCTTTCGGGTTCACGAAGTGCGTCATGCCGAACTTTTCGGCCATCGCCTTTCGGCCCGGGTTGATATCGACGCCGATGATCTTGTTGGCGCCCGCCATGCGCGCACCCTGGATCACGTTCAGGCCGATGCCGCCAAGCCCGAAGACAACAACGTTCGCGCCCGGCTCGACCTTCGCGGTGTTGATCACGGCGCCGATCCCGGTCGTCACGCCGCAGCCTATGTAGCAGATCTTCTCGAACGGAGCGTCTTCGCGAACTTTCGCGAGCGCGATCTCGGGCAGCACCGTGTAGTTAGAGAAGGTGCTGCAACCCATGTAGTGGTGCACTTTCTCGCCGCCGATCGAAAAGCGGCTCGTGCCGTCGGGCATCACGCCCTGGCCCTGCGTCGCGCGGATCGCCGTGCAGAGATTCGTTTTGTGCGAGATGCAGGATTTGCACTGACGGCATTCCGGCGTGTAGAGCGGGATCACGTGGTCGCCCTTCTTGAGCGTCGTAACGCCGGGGCCGACCTCGACGACGATGCCTGCGCCTTCGTGGCCGAAGATGACGGGAAACAGGCCCTCGGGATCGCCGCCCGAGCGCGTGAACTCATCCGTGTGACAAACGCCGGAGGCCTTGATTTCGACGACGACTTCGCCCGTCTTGGGGCCCGCGAGATCGACCGTCGTGACTTCGAGTGGTTGGCCGGCCTTCCAGGCGACGGCTGCGCGCGTCTTCATTGCTGTTCCGCTCTCTGTCACCGTGAGCGGCAGAGTCTACCCTCTATCAGAGCCCCCGCCACGAAGGAAACTTCGGCGCTGCGACAGCAGCGCGACATGCGACACTCGAAGACGCACGATGTCGTTCACGAGGGATGCGCAATGAAACGCCGAACTTTTCTCGTTGGCTCAGCTACCGCTGCGCTGTGCCAGCAACTGTTGCGCGACCGCGCTTGGGCTTCGATACCGCTTCCCGACACGATGACTGCAACGCGCCTCGATGGCAGCACGGTCCTCCTCAATCGCGCCACGGTTGCAGACCTGCGCGATGGATTGCGAGGCCCGTTGCTCTTCCGAGGCGAACCCGGATACGACGAGGCACGCAGAGTCTGGAACGCTTCGATCGACCGTCGCCCGGCACTCATTGCGCGCTGCACCGGCGCAGCCGATGTCTCCCGAGCGCTCCAGTTCGCAAGTGCCCATCGCCTGCTGGTGGCCGTGCGCGGTGGCGGGCATAGCGCATCCGGGGCTTCCGTCTGCGAAGGCGGACTCATGCTCGATCTGTCGCTGATGCAGAGTGTTCGCGTCGACCCGCAGCGCGCAACGGCACGCGTCGAACCCGGAGTGTTGTTGGGCGCGGTGGATCGAGAGACGCTTTCCTTCGGTCTCGTAACGACCACGGGAATGGTTTCGCATACGGGCGCAGCCGGTCTGACGCTGGGCGGCGGATGCGGGCGACTGGCGCGGCGCTTCGGTCTCGCCGTCGACAATGTGACGGCCGTGGACATCGTCTCGCCCGATGGAGTCCTGCGCGCCGCGAGCGCTGGCGAGAATTCCGATCTCCATTGGGCCGTGCGCGGTGGCAGTGGCAATTTTGGCGTCGTCACTTCCTTCGAATATCGCCTGCATCCGTTCGAGCCGCTGGTTTTCGGAGGAACTATCCAGTTCGCGTACAAGGACGCCCGGGATGTCCTGCGATTTTTCGCCGAGTTCGTCGCCGACGCGCCCGATTCGCTGTGGGCCACCGTCAACCTGGGCGATACGGAATCGAAGAATCGCGACCTGACTATCGACATCTGCTTCAGCGGAGATGCGGCGGCGGGCGAAAAACTCCTGAAGCCTCTGCGCCGCTTTCGAAAGCCGTTGCGGGACGAGATAGGGCTGGTGGATTACCGGAAATTGCAGACGAGTCTCGACGTCGAAGGACGTCACGGTCTTCTCCGCTACCAGACATCAGGCTACCTGCTGCGCCTCGAGAATAGCTTGATCGACGCCGTGCTCGCCCAGTTCGAAGACACCGAAGCGATGCCGCTTCGCGTGCTCATCATGTCGTGGGGTGGCGGTCAGATCGCGCGTATCCCACGCGAGACCACGGCGTATTGGCATCGCGACGTGCGCTGGAACGTCAATGTGGCCGCGAGCTGGACGGATCCTGCGGAAAACGATTCTCGAAAGCAAAGAGTGCGCACCGCCTGGTCGGCCCTCGAGCCCATGACGCACGGCTTCTATGCGAACTCGATCACCGGCCGCGGCGCGGATGCGATGCGTGGCACCTATGGCGCCAATTACGATCGCTTGGCGCGCATCAAGCGGATCTATGATCCTAACAACCAGCTGAGAATGAACGCCAACGTGCTGCCTGCGAGCTCGTGAGCTTCCGCGCTGACTAAAGGATCGACGCGCCCTCGTCCGCCGCCGTCGCGCCTTCGCGCAACCGCGTGAACAGCTCGCGGCCCACGCCATACGCGGCATCCAGCGACGGCTTCACCGGTTCGCGCGACTGCAACGTCGCCGCATCGACTTGCGCTTCGAGCACCCCCGCCCTGGCATCCAGCCGGATAATGTCGCCGTCACGCAGCCGCGCGATGGGACCATCCGACGCCGCCTCCGGCGTCAGGTGAATCGCAGCGGGCACCTTGCCCGACGCGCCCGACATGCGGCCGTCCGTGACGATCGCGACGTGCCGCCCCTTGGCTAACAACCCCGACAGCGCTGGGATCAGCTTGTGCAGCTCTGGCATTCCATTCGCGCGCGGACCCTGCCCGCGCACGACCGCGATGAAATCGCCGTCGATGCCTGCCTTGAGCGCGGCCGCCAGCGCTTCCTGGCTCTCGAACACGCGCGCGGGCGCCGTGATCTCCCAGTACTTCGGATCGACGGCGCTCGTCTTGATGACGGAGCGGCCGAGATTGCCGCGCAGCAGCTTCAAGCCACCGTCGGCGCTGAACGGATTCGACGCCGGGCGCAGAATCTTCTCGTCGGCGGACTTCGCGGGCGCATCGCGCCACACGAGTTTGTTGTCGATCAGGAACGGATCGCGTGCGTAAGCGCCGAGCCCGGCCCCCCAGACAGTCATCGCATTCGCGTGCGCGAGTCCGGCGTCGATCAGCTCGCGCGTCACGAAGCTCATGCCGCCCGCGGCATGGAACTGGTTCACGTCGGCCTCGCCGTTCGGATAAACACGCGCGAGCAGCGGCGTCACGCGCGAGATATCCGACATGTCGTCCCAGGTGACCGTGAGCCCGCAGGCGCGCGCCATCGCGACGAGGTGGATCACGTGGTTGGTCGAGCCGCCGGTGGCCATCAACCCGACGATCGCGTTGACGAACGAGCGTTCGTCGATGACCTCGACCCACGGTAGATAGTCCGGACCCAACGCCGTCGTCTGCGCGACGCGCTGCGTGGCGGCGACGGTGAGCGCGTGGCGCAGCGGCGTGTTCGGCGCGACGAACGCGGCGCCGGGCACGTGCAGACCCATGAGCTCCATCAACATCTGGTTCGAATTGGCCGTTCCGTAGAACGTGCAGGTGCCGGCGTCGTGATACGAGCCCATCTCGGTGGCGAGCAATTCCTCGCGCGTCGCGAGGCCTTCCGCATAACGCTGGCGAACCTCGGCCTTCTGCTTGTTGGCGATGTTGCCGGTCGGCATCGGGCCGCCGGGCACGAAGATGATCGGCAACTGGCCGAACGCCGCGGCGCCGATGAACAGGCCGGGCACGATCTTGTCGCAGATGCCTAACAACAAGGCCGAGTCGAACGCTTCGTGCGACAACGCCACGGCGGTCGCGAGCGCGATCACGTCGCGACTGAACATCGACAGTTCCATTCCCGCGCGGCCCTGCGTGACGCCGTCGCACATCGCAGGCACGCCGCCCGCGACCTGCGCCGTGGCGCCGGCCATCCGCGCCGCGGCTCGGATCACCTCGGGATACGGTTCGTACGGCCGGTGCGCCGACAGCATGTCGTTGTACGACGTGACGATGCCGATGTTGGGGATGACCGACTGCTGGAGCTTCGCCTTGTCCTCGCCCGAGGCGGCCATGACGTGCGCGAGGTTCGCGCAGGCGAGCTTGCCGCGCGCGGGCTCGACGAGTTTTCGTTTGCGGGTGCGCTCGAGATAGTCGCCGCGCGCGGCGGCCGAGCGGCCCCCGATGCGTTCGGTGACTTCGGCGATCGTCGGATTCAACGCGGGGACGTTCATGTCACTCGTACCAGCTGTGGCCGTGACGCTCGGTCAGAGCGATCGCGGCCGTGGGCCCCCAGGTCCCCGCAGGATACGGCTTCACGAGCTGGCGCGTCGACTTCCAGCTCGTCTGGATGCCGTCGACCCAATGCCAGGCGGCTTCGACCTCATCGCGACGCACGAACAGGGTCGTGTTGCCCTTGAGCACGTCGAGCAACAGGCGTTCGTACGCGATGCGCGTGCGGCCGCCGCTCTCGTCCTTGGGCAGCGAGAGGTTGAGAGGAACCTCGCGCAGGCGCACGCCCTCGAGCCCGGGTTGTTTGCTCAGGATCTCGAGCGTCACGCTCTCCTGCGGCTGCAGGTGGATCACGAGCCGGTTGGCCTGCAGGATCGGCTCGTCGGCGGCGAAGATGTTGTGCGGCACCGACTTGAACTGGATCGCGATGTCCGTCCGGCGCGATTGCAGGCGCTTGCCCGTGCGCAGGTAAAAGGGCACGCCCGCCCAGCGCCAATTCGCGATCTCGGCACGCAGCGCGACGAAGGTTTCCGTGTCGCTCGCACCTCTCTTCGGACTTTCCTGGGCGCCCGTTTCCTGGTTGTACCCCGGCACGGCGACGCCGCCGGCGCTGCCCGCCGCGTACTGTCCGCGCACCGTGGTCGCGGCGGCGGTAGCCGCGGTGATCGGACGCAGGCTGCGCAAGACTTTCGTTTTCTCGTTGCGCACTTCGTTCGGCTCGAACAGATGCGGCGGTTCCATCGCGACCAGCGCGAGGAGCTGCAGCATGTGGTTCTGCAGCATGTCGCGAAGCGCGCCGGAGTCGTCGTAGTAGCCCCAGCGTCCTTCGAGGCCGACGGTTTCCGCGACGGTGATCTGCACGTTGTCGATGTTCGCGGAATTCCACAGCGGCTCGAACAGCGAGTTCGCGAAACGCAGCGCGAGCAGGTTCTGCACCGCCTCTTTGCCGAGGTAGTGGTCGATGCGAAAGATCCGGTCCTCGTGGAACACACTGCCCACGGCTTCGTTGATCTCGACGCTCGAGGCGTAGTCGTGGCCGATCGGCTTCTCGAGCACCACGCGACAGAGCTCGCAGGCGAGGCCCGCGGCGGCGAGGCTCAGACAGGTCGGGCCGTAGAACTTCGGCGACGTCGCCATGAAGTAGAGGACGCGGTTGTTGCCCGCGAGCGCCTTCTGCAGGGCTTCCGTGCCCGCGGCGCTGCCGTCACCGGCCTCGAAGGGCACGTAGGTGATGCGCGTCAGCAAATCCTTCAGCGCGTCTTCCTTGAGGAATTCGGCGGGCACGTGCTTGCGCAAAGCAGTTTCGACGAGTTTGCGAAATTCATCATTGGGCATCGCGTTGCGCGCGGAGCCCACGAACGTAAGCGTCGGCGGCACGAGCTTTTCGCGGCAGAGGTGATAAAGCGACGGCCATACCATGCGCTGCGAGAGATCGCCGGTCGCGCCGAACAACACGAATTTCTGTATCGGGTGCTTCATGAGTTTCGCAGGAGCCGCGCCGCACCGAGCAGCTCGACGTGCGGATGGGAAATCGTTTCCAGGGGCACGCCACGCATCGCGGCGGCGAAGCGCCCCTTGTTCTCGAAGCCGCTGCGGACGCGGCGCTCGAGCATGGACCGGTCGAAGTGCTGGAGCATCGCGCCGGAGAGCAGCACACCGTGCCAGGCGCCGAGCGTGAGCGCGAGATCGCCCGCGAACGAGCCCAAGAATTCACAGAAGAGGCCGACAGCTTCGACGCACGTCGCATCGCTGCCCGCGGACGCGCGCATGGTGATCTCGGCGGCGGTGAGTTCGGGCACCTGCCGGCCTTCGGCTGCGGCAAGCGCCTGATAGACGTTCGTGAGCCCGGCGCCCGAGAGAACGCGCTCGGCGGACACGCGGCCGAACTTGCCCGTCAGCCAGCGCAGCAGCTCGATGGATCGCTCGCTGGTCGGCGCGAAGCTCGCATGGCCGCCCTCCGTCGCGAGCACGGTGAAGCCCGCAGGACTTGCGACGACACCGCCCACCCCCAAGCCAGTGCCGACGCCGACGATCGCACAGACGCCGCGCCGCAGCGGCAGGTCGATGCGCGCGGCGCCGATCGGCCTCAGGTCCGCGGCATGCAAAGCGCCGACGGCATGGCCGACCGCTTCGAAATCGTTGATGACGTGCAGGTCTTTGAAGTGCTGCGCTTCGCTGAGCGCGCGCGGCGAGAACGACCATGCGCTGTTCGTGAGCTGCACGAGGTCTGGATCGACGCGTCCGGCGACCGCGACCGCGGCGCGGTCGAGCGCAATCGGCACGCCGGGAGTTCCGGCGCGGTAATGCTGCGCTGCATGGGAGATCGAGTCATGGGCGCGGACGGCGAAGCGCCGGACGCAGTGGACACGAACGGAATGAGGATCGTCGCCGCCGACGGCGACTCCGAAGCGGACATGCGTGCCGCCGACGTCGGCCACGAGGCCCAACACCGCGGACGCGTCGAAACGCTCGCCATCCTGTGATTCCGCGCCGGAAAGCGCTGATTTCACTGACACAAACCCCTTCGGAAAGCAGCGAAGACTGCTGAATAAAGACAGCGCTGTCAATTGCGGCTTTTTGGAGCCGCCGGCAATATTCGTGGGCAATTAACGTAAACGTGGCGCGCGGATTGCAGATATTGACCCAGATTGACAACGCTGTCTGACAGCGCAGACAATTTTGCGTCACTACAGGGGGTGTAGGGTTATGAGCCGCATTACGATTCATGATGTGTCGAAGGCTGCGGGCGTCTCGATCAAGACGGTTTCGCGTGTCCTGAATAGCGAGCCCAACGTGCGCAGCGAGACTCGCGCACGGGTGCTCAAACTGGTCGAAGAGCTGAACTATCACCCGAGCCTGTCCGCTCGCAGCCTCGCGGGGAGAAGCTCGAATCTGATCGGGCTCATCTACCAGAACCCGAGCGCTAACTACATGGTCGACCTGCAGAAGGGCGCGCTCGAGCGCTGCCACACGCGCGGTTACCGCCTGCTCGTGCATCCCTGCGAAGGGCGCGACATCTCGAGCGTGCGCGATCTCGCGGGCCTCGTGCTCGAATCGCACCTCGACGGCGTCGTGCTCGCGCCGCCGCTCTCGGATTCGCGCGAAGTGCTCGCGGAGCTCGAGAAGCACCGCATCCGCTTCGTGCGCATCGCGCCCACGGTCGACCTCGACGCGTATTCCTGCGTGTACATGAACGATGTCGCCGCCGCGCGCGAGATGACGGAATACCTCATCGCTCTCGGCCACGAACGAATCGGCTTCATCAACGGCCCGACCGGCCACCCGGTCACCGAGCAGCGCTTCCTCGGGTACACGCTCGCGCTGCGCGCGCACGGCCTCGACGTCGATCCGCAGCTCATCGACCGCGGCGAGTTCACCTTCGAGTCCGGCCTCGCCGCCGCTCGCCGCCTGCTTTCGCGTGCCACACGCCCGACGGCGGTGTTCGCGAGCAACGACGACATGGCCGCCGGCACGATCATGGCCGCGCACGAGATGGGACTTTCGATCCCGAATCGCCTCTCGGTCGCCGGCTTCGACGACAGCTACGTCGCGCAGGTGATCTGGCCGCGTCTGACTACCGTGCACCAACCGACGTACGAGCTCGCGCACCAGGCGGCGGACATGCTGTTCCGCTCGCTGGGCGACGAGGAGCCGGCGAAGAGCGTCGAGATTCCTTACCGGATGGTGTGTCGCGAGTCGACGGGGCCGCGTCCGGCGAACTGATTCACCGCGGCGTGAGTTTCAACACCAGGACATCGTGTCCTGGTAGTTCGGTTGCGAGCGCCTTGCGCGTCGTGCCTGCGACCGCGTCTCGCCACAGGTCGCGAATTGCGTAGCCGCGTGCCGGTCGCGCGAGCGTTCGCTTCGACAGTTCGTCGCTCACCGCCTGGGTGTTCCAGTCGAAGGCGATCTTGCGCGCGTCCTTGTTCCGGTTGAGGGCCATGAACGCCCAGGCGCCGTTCTCCAGCGGTTTGAACCAGAACTCGACGCCGTCGCGCGTGGAGTGACGAAAAGCCTGCACTCCCAGCGCATCCTGGTTGACCGCGATCACCAGTCGGTTGGTGAGGATTGCCGTCGTCGCCTTCGACATGGTGCGCAAATCATTTCCGGCGATCAGCGGCGAGGCGAGCATTGCCCAGACGGAAAAGTGCGCCCGATCTTCGTTGACCGACATTCCATTGCCGATTTCCAGCATGTCCATGTCGTTCCAGTGATCGGGGCCGGCGTGGACGCGCAAGCCCGCCTGCTTGTCGAGGATCTGCACGACGCCCCAGGACTTGTACGTCCCGTGGTCGAACACGCAGTCGAAGCAGTTGTAGATGTCGCCCGTCGTGCGCCAGGAATGGCCGACGTCTTTTGCCCAATCCCACGGCTGGTTGTCGCCCCACTCGCAGATTGAAAGCAGCACCGGCCTTCCGGCCTTTCGAAGCGCGTCGCGCATCGTGAGATACGCGCCTTCCGCTTTCAGACCGTTGGTATTGCACCAGTCGTACTTCAGATAGTCGACGCCCGACTCCGCGTAGGTCAGCGCATCCTGAAACTCGTAGCCGCGGCTCCCCGGCTTGCCGCCACAGGTTTTCCAGCCCGCATCCGAGTAGAGCCCGAGCTTCAGGCCCTTCGAGTGGACATAGTCGGCAAGCGCCTTCATCCCCGATGGGAAGTGTTCCTTGTTAGGCTGGATGAAACCGCGCGCATCCCGCTCCCCGTGCCAGCAGTCGTCGATGTTGATGTACTGATATCCGGCGGCCTGCATGCCGGTCGAGACCATCGCGTCCGCGGTCTCTCGAATGAGCTTCTCGCTGACGTCGCAGCCGAACTTGTTCCAGCTGTTCCACCCGAGCTGCGGAGTTTTCGCAAGACCTTCGAACTTCTGCGCGAAGGCGAGCGGCGAGGACATCGCGATCGCGAGAATGAAGGCGAGCGTCAGTGAGCGCATGAAAAGTCTCCCTCGTTGCTGGTTCTGTTGCCAGACATCGCGCCGCGCATCGCCGCCGCGATCAATTCTTCCTGCCGGTCATGTTCGATCGTATCGGCAATCTCTTCCTCGCTGCAGCCGGCGATTCTCCCAAGAATCGTTCTGGATGAAAACGCATGGCCAGGCACTTCCCAACGCGCCATCTCCACCAGAGGCGCGAGGGATTGTCGCCGCAGCAGTCGCAGGAGTTCCGGATCCCGTGAAGCCGTGAGCGATTCGACCGCCGCCGCGGACTTGTTGCGGTCCGTGAAGATCGGAGAACCGAGTAGTGAGACGAACGGCTCGTAAGGCACTTTCGGCACGCGCGTCGAATCCGTCGGAACTTTCTTGGTGAAGACCAGCAGCGCGCGCATCGCGTCGTTTCGGACATCCGATGACGGGTCGCGCATCGCTCGCACCAGGTCCGGCACGACGGCCTGCTTGTCGTCGACGTACCCCAGGATTTGCGCTGCCAGCGCTCGTTCCGCCGGGTCGGCACCTTCGCGCAACACTTTGCGCAACACCGTCCGGTTTGTTCGCGCGAGCTCGACGAATCGCAGCTGCACACGTCTCGGCCCTTGAGCGTGGAAGAGAGAGTGTCCCGCTTCCGTGTCTTCTTCGAAGTCGCCCGCGGCCATCGCGGCAAAGAACGCGTCCATGAATTCGGCGCCGGCGGCCAAGACATCGGGCGGCAACCGGACCTTGCCTGCCGGTGGCTTGCCGAATCGCAACCCGCGCGCGCCGGTCTCTTCGATTCCGATGTAGACGATCAGCTCTCCGTTCGCGCAACACAATGGCCCACCTACATGCGGGCGCAACACGCCTGCAACCTCTGAGAGTTGCCGCTGGCTGCGAGCGAATGCCGCCCGCCATGCGTCGTCGTCGAGCGAGATCATGTCGCCCTCGCTGAACGCGAGATGCGGCCGCAACTGCGCATCCGACAATTCACGGTTCCCGAAGAACTCGATGAACCCGATGCGCATGGGTTCCGCGAACGCCGACGCGACGAACCCGCCGAGCGCCACCCAAAGAAGAAGCACGGACGCACGGCGCGAGCTCCGGATCATGTTCTGAACCTAACCGAGAATACGTATACTTGGTTTCATTAATCCATCATAACGGCAAAAGCGATGCAGAACTCGCCGATCAAGTCGGTCGCGATCGTCGGAGGCGGCACCGCCGGCTGGAGTGCCGCTGCGTGTCTCGCGAAGTTCCTCGCGAAGCGACAGACGTCGATCACGCTCGTGGATTCTTCCGCCATCGGCACGGTCGGCGTCGGGGAGGCGAGCGTCCCTAACATCCACAACTTCAATGCCTATCTCGGGCTCGACGAACTCGACTTCATCGAGAGCACGCAGGGAAGCTTCAAGCTCGGAATCCGTTTCGACGATTGGCGGGAGCGTGGCGCGTCCTTCTTCCATCCCTTCGGCCGCTACGGCGTCGGGTTCGAAGGGATGGACTTCCATCAATGCCTCGCCAGGGCGCGAGAGATGGGAAAGAGCGCGTCGCTCGAAGACTTCTCGTTGCCCATCGCGCTGGCACGAGCCGAACGCTTCGCTCAGCCCGTCAATGACCCGAAAGCGCCGCTCACCGACTACGGCTACGCATTTCATTTCGACGCCGGTCTCTACGCGCGCCGCCTAAAGCGCTACGCGCTCGAGCGCGGCGTGACGCACCTCGATCGCCGCATCGCCGACGTGACGCTCGACGACCGCGGAAACATCGGCTCGCTGCGGTTCGACGATGGCTCGACGCTCCAGGCGGATCTCTACATCGACTGTTCCGGGTTTCGCGCGCTGTTGATCGAGGGCGCGCTCGAGACCGGCTACGAGAGCTGGAAGCAATGGCTGCCCTGCGATTCCGCGGTCGCCCTCCCCTGTCCCCGCGCTGCCGGTTCGTTGAGCCCCTACACCGTCGCCACGGCGCGCGACGCCGGCTGGACGTGGCGAATCCCGCTGCAACACCGCGTCGGCAACGGTTACGTATTCGCGCGCGACTTCCTGTCAGACGACGAGGCCGCCAAGGTGCTCGTCGCGCAGATGCCCGCGTCACCCGCCGCTCCGCCTAACTTCCAGCGCTTCACGGCCGGCATGCGCAAGCGATTCTGGAATCGCAACTGCGTGGCGCTCGGACTCGCCGGTGGATTCATCGAACCGCTGGAGTCGACGAGCATCAACCTCGTTCATCGGGGTCTGTCGCTTCTCATGGACTACTGGCCCGCTCGCGAGATCGATCCCCGCCGCGCCGACGCCGCGAACCGTCACTTCGCGCTCGAGCAGCAGCACATCCGCGACTTCATCATCCTGCACTACAAACTCAGCGGCCGGCGTGACACCGCGTTCTGGCGACACGTCTCCGCGATGGATGTCCCGGATTCGCTGCAGCATCGAATCGACACCTTCAGGAGCTGCGGAGTTCTCCTGCAGTTCGACGCGGAATCCTTCAAACCCGAAAGCTGGCTCACGATGTTCAATGGATTCGGAGTCGCGCAGGAATCGGTCGATTCGCGCGTCGACGACATCGAAGTGCCGCGCATGTTCGGCGCACTTGACGTCATCCGCAATTCCGTGACACACGCCGCCGCGCAGGCGATGCCGCACGAGAATTTCGTCGCCAAGTTCTGCCCGGCACCGCGAGACGGCTGATGCTTTCCCCGGAGCCGATCGAATCCGCCATCGTCGCGAGCCGCGAGCAGTTCGACGCAGAAATCCTGGCGGCCGGCGAGCCGAAAGTCCTGCGCGGTTTCGCCGCCAGCTTCCCTATCGTACAGGCGGCCGCCCGATCGGACGCCGCAATCGTCGACTATCTACGCAAGCACCACAACGGCTCCGCGTTGCCGCTGATGATCGGCCCGCCGGACATCGGCGGGCGACTCTTCTATGGAGAAGACTTTCAGCGGCTCAACTTCCAGTCGCGCGAGTTGCCTCTCGCCGAGGCCTTGCACGCAATCCTGGCGTCGGCGTCGCAAGAAAGGCCGGCGACGATCTACATCGGCTCCGCTTCGACGGCAAAGCACTGGCCTGACCTCGCGCAAGCGAACCCGAACCCGCTGCTGCCGAACGTCGTACCGAATCTGTGGATCGGCAATCGCGCGATCGTGGGTCCGCACAACGACTTTCCCGACAACCTCGCCTGCGTGATTGCCGGGCGCCGGCGCTTTCGGGTTTTCCCGCCCGAACAGTTCGCGAACCTCTACATCGGCCCGCTGGAGCTCAACCCCGCAGGCAGGCCGGTGAGTTTCGTGTCGGTGACGGAGCCCGACCTCGATCGTTATCCGCGATATGAGATCGCGCTCGCGGCATCCCGCGAAGCGGAACTCGAGCCGGGGGACGCCATCTATCTTCCCTCGCAGTGGTGGCACAGCGTTGAATCGCTCGCGCCTTTCAACGTACTCCTGAACTACTGGTGGAATGCGCCGGGCGTCAATCCACGGCTCGTCGAATCCGCGCTGCTGCACTCGATCCTGGCGATGGGCCCTCTCAGCGACCGGCAGCGTGCGGCGTGGAAGGCCGTCTTCGATCACCTGGTTTTCCGCGTGGACGGCGATCCGGTCGCGCACATACCGCCGCAGATCCGCGGGGCGCTGGGCACTCTCACTCCCGATTTGCGCGACCGCATACACACGACGATCCGCCACTCGCTGCTCGATTGAACGTCAGGCGCGCAGAAATCCGAAGCCATTGATGGTGAGCCGGCCCTGTCGCGGATCTTCGATCAGCGGCAATGCCGCGGGAATGTCGCCGGAGTGCAGCAGGTTGCCGCGATAGATCACGAGCCGGTTGTACGCCGCCGCGACACTGTGTACTTGCTCGAACACCTCCGTGTCGCCGTTCATGTACGCAGCCGCCGGCTGCGATGCTCGCAGTTCGCGCTCCACTGCCGAGCGATAAATCATGAGGCGCTCCGGAGTGACGCTCTCGAAGCCCGTCGATCGATGGCGGTAGAAGGACGTGCCGCCGAAGTGCGGAGCGCACAGGTAGTGCAAAAAAGCGAAACGCCGCGGTTCCGGTCCGTCGAAATGAGGGATGCGCTGCGCATGTCTCAAGGCGCTCGCGGGCGCGGTCACCATCGAGAACGCGCACAGCTCGAGGTCTTCTTCCGGAGGCGTCCCGAAAACCCGCTCGACCTCTGGCCCGACCGCCTTCAACAACATTTGCACGTATTCCGCCGGCGCTGGCGCACGCACGCCGGGATACAGCGGACCGACGTCGATGTAGTGCGCCTGCGCCGCACATTCCACCAGTAGTTCGGGATTCGCGAAAAAATCGTCGATGCAAAGGATCGGGGATCGCTCCGCACCGATCGCCGTCGAGACCGCGCGGTGTGTCGCGTTGGCCGCGAACACTATCTGCTGGTGCCCGTCGCCGCGAGCGACGTCATGGCCTCACTCTCGCAGTTGGCCTTGATGAACGCGGCATGAGTTGGCGCCCCCGCCACGGCGCTGTCGATCGCCGCTGCGATGGCGGCCAGCTCTTTTTCGACTTCGCGCTCGGGCAGGTCGTCGACGGCAGGGTGGTAATACTCGGGCACGATTCCGAAGCCGGCAAACATCGCGAGCCACGAGCTCTCGCGGAAGAAGTCCGTCATCTCCACCCGTACGCGGCCGGTGGCGCGGAACGATTCGATCGTGGAGGCGAGGCTGTCGGGAATCGGCATGTCCCGGCACTCGTCCCAAAACGGCTCGCCGACTCGGCGATTCAGCTTGTAGTGCAGGATGATGAAGTCACGGATGTGCTCCCAGTGTTCGCGCTGCCGGCGATTCACATCCTCCTGCAGCGAGAGATTGGGAACCGCTTGCGGAAAACTGCCGATGAGCGCGCCGATTCCCTTTTGCACCAGGTAAATGCTGGTCGACTCGAGCGGTTCGAGAAAGCCGCTGGCGAGGCCGAGACTGAACACATTGCGATTCCAGATCTTGCGGCGCATGCCGGTCTTGAAGGGCAATAGCCGGGGCTCGGCGAGCGCCGGTCCTTCGACGCTGCCAGTCAGGATCTCGCGCGCGCGCTCCTCGCTCGAGTAGCGGCTGCAGTACACATAGCCATTTCCGACCCGGTGCTGAAGCGGAATCCGCCATCGCCAGCCCGCTTCAGACGCGACGGAGCGCGTGAAGGAAGGCGGCTCGAGCCGGCTCTCGCAGGGCATGGCGAGAGCACGATCGCAGGGCAGCCAGTGCGTCCAGTCGTCATACCCGGTCTGGAGTGCCTGCTCTGTCAGCAGTCCACGAAATCCGGAGCAGTCGATGAACAGGTCACCTTCCACACGCCCACCGCCCGCGAGCTCGACCGCCTCGACATTTCCGGTTTCGCCGTGAAGGCGCACGTCGGTGATCGTTCCCTCGATCCGGCGGACGCCATGCGTTTCCGCCCAACTCTTCAGATAACGCGCCACCAGGCTGGCGTCGAAGTGAAACGCATAGTTGAAAAAGAGAAACCCTTCGCCGCCCTGGCCCTGTTTGGGCAGCGCCAATTTTCCCGCGCTGGCGAGCTGCGATGACAGCACATACCGATCGATGGGCAACGCCTTGCCCATTCGCTGCATCTTCACCCAGTAGTGCTGGAACGCCGTCCCAAGCAGCGGCACGCCGTGTTCCGAGAACGGGTGAAAGAATGTAGAGCCTTCACCGGCCCATCCCTCGAAGCCAATCGCAAGCTTGAAGGTGGCGCCCGTGCGCTTCACGAAATCGATTTCGTTGATGCGCAGTCGCTTCAGAAACTCGCGCATCTGCGGGACGGTCGCCTCACCGACCCCGACAGTCCCGATGTCCGGCGACTCGATGAGCGTGATCTTCGTGTGCCGGTTGGGGCCGAATCGTTCGATGAGGGCGGCGGCCGCCATCCAGCCGGCGGTACCGCCGCCGACGATGACAACCGATTTCAGGCGATGGTCGGGCATATCTATCCGCTTCCCAAAAAGAGACGGGGCAGCATAGCTGCCCCGTCGACTCGAGCGCCCGGGGGGGGTCTAACGAGTCAGAACTTCGCGCGAACGCCGGTGGTGACGACCCGCTCGAACTGATTCCAGTTCGTATGGTTACCGCCCCACTGCACGTAGTTGCGCGGCGCCTCCTCCGTCAGATTCGATCCCTGCAGGAACACCTGGATCATGTCGTTCACGTCGAACGAGACGCCCGCGTCGATGTACAGCGTCGACTCCTGGAACTGCGCGAGCCCGGCGTTCGGCGCAGAGAACGACCAGTGGCTCACGGCGCCCTGATACTGCTCGCCCAGGTAGTTGGCAGCGATGCGCGCCTGGAACCGGCTGTCCTGGTAGAAGAGCACCAGGTTGACCTGATCCTCGGCGGTGCCGTTGAACGGTGCTTCCGATCCGTCGGCCAGGATGATGGTGTCGCCCGTGGCCGCGTCCTTGCCTGCCTGGCTCGGTGTGTAGGTGTAGTTGATGTTCGCGCCGGTATTCTTCAGGAATCCCGGCAGGAAATCGAACGTCGCCTGGTAACCGAACTCGAAGCCGTAGTAGCTGGCGCCTTCGCCCTGAGCGATGTCGTTGGTCACCGCGCCGCGGCGCACGACGCCATCGGAATCGGGAGCCGTGGGATCGGTTCCCTGGCGGTTGTACGTATAGCTGTCGACCTTGGTGTCGAAGAAGCCGGCAAACAAGATCGTGTTGTCGCGTGGATACCATTCCACGTTCACGCTGAACGTCTTCGATTCCCAGGGCTTCAACCGCGGATTGCCCAGGCGGTTGATGCTGCTCACACGCTGGAAGGTTTCGCCAGCGTTGGTGTCTTCACCGTTGTAGTACGTGATCGGTCCGAGACCGAGATTCGCCAGCGGTTGCAGCGCCTGCGTCTGGTAGTAAGCACCCTTCACGCGCCAGTTGTTGCCGAAGTCGAAGTTGAGATTCGCGCTCGGCAACAGCTTGTCGCGCTCGGTGGACGTGAAGACATCGCCGAGATCGAGATAAGCGCCGTGATTCGGGTCGACACCCGCGAGCACGCGCTGATCGAAACCGCCGAAGTTTGGCAACGTCGGATCGGTGAGGTTCTGGAAGACGGTGATTTCGGTGCGCACGAAGCGCGCGCCGACGTTGCCCGACATGCTCACGGCATCGCTCAACTCGAAGTTGTAGTTGAACTTCGCGTAGAGCGTGCTTTGCTTCTCTTCGACTCCAAACGTGCGATCCGGAGCGGCGATGTATTGCCCCTCGCCGTACAGCGCGTCGCGGAACCCTTCGGGGTTCTCGAGAGACTCGGTGTTGATGAACGGGAAGCCGGTCGTGAGACCGCCGACGTTGAAGTCGGAAACCGTGGTCACGTAAGGCGCGAGTGCCGTCGAATCGAGTCGGTAGAACGGCAGCGGATCGTAGTTGAAGCCCGCCGTGTTCTGACGCTGATTGATGCCGTAACCGATTTCCTGGTACTTCGCGAGCAGCCCGTTGAGCCCCGAGGGCGAGAAGTAGTCAGCCCGCTCTTCGTTCATCTCGCGTTCCGAGTACCGCACACCGAAGTCGAGGCCCAGGCTTTCGGTCATCTTGAACGTGCCGTCCGCCCGGAACACATCCATGTCGGCCGACGTGAAATTCGATTCCAGCCAGCTCGAATGCAAACGCCACGCGGCCGGGCTTTGCGCGAGCGTTCGCAGCTGATCGCCAATGACGTAATTCATCTGATCGCTGCCGAGGCTCTGTTGAATCTCGTAGGAGTTGGTCGTCGGGATGGAGTTCGGATTCAGGTTCGTGCAGGCCGCTCCAACCGTACGCACGACGCAACTCGTGTCCGTCTGCTGCGCAACCGTCATCGCCTTGGAATTTCGGTCCGCCTTGCCGTGGATCCAGCGTACCGATCCGTGGAAATCGTCCGTGCCGCCGAATCTCAGTTCCAGATTCGTGTTGACCGCATTCGTGTCGCGGAACGTGGACTGCACGCCGCCGCGCAAACCGTTCGTGAGACCGATGCCGCTGCGCACGATGTCCGGCGAGAAGGTTACGCCTCCGTCGCCACGCGTGATCAGACCGTCGGTTTCGATCACGTCGAGGATGGAGGGATCGCCCGTGGCCGCGGTGTACGAGCCCCAGATGTTGCGGCCGCCGAAGTTGCCGTTCACGAACAACTGCTGGCCGTGCTGGTGCTCGTCCATGTCGTTGTAGAAGACGTCGGCGATGAGCTCGAATCGATCCGATAGCTGCGCGTTGAAGTTGTACGCGAGGCCGAGCCGTTCGCGATCGAACTGGCGCGAGTTGACGAACGAATTCCAGCCGTTCGGGACGACGTAGCCTTCGCCCGTGGTCGCCGGCGGACCTGCCGTGCCCATGCCATTGCCGTTCAGGTCGCCGGGGGCGATCCACGACGAGAATTCGTCGGTCCAGTCGAACTCGGTCTGCTGGAAGGAGCTGGCGGAAATGCTGTCACTGTACGAGGCCGCGAGCGACATCGCGACGCGGTCACTCCACTTGAATCCGGCGACGCCTTCAACCTTCGCGTCGGTGCCGCCGACGATGCTGCCCCAGCCCGCCTGGGCCGAACCCGACAATGTGAAGCCGTCTTTCATCTTCAACGCGCGGATCGACTGCAGGTCGAGAAGGCCGCCGAGGCCACCGTCGGTCAAGCCGGCGTGCTGCGATTTGTAAACATTGACGCCGGTGATGAGGCTGGCGGGAATGTCTTCGAAGCTGACCGTGCTGTCGAGAATGTTCTCGGCCGTGAGGAAGCGTTCGCCGTTCATGGTCGCCATGACCTGCGGGGCGCCGCGAATCGACACGAAGGATCCTTCGCCCGCATCGCGCGAGATCTGGACTCCAGTCACGCGTTGCAGCGCATCCGTGATGGTGACGTCAGGCAGTTTGCCGATGTCTTCCATGACGATCGAATCGACGATTTCCGCCGAGTTGCGCTTGATGTCGATGGCCGCTTCCTGCGCACCACGCACACCACGAACGACGATTTCCTCGAGCGTGTCCGCGGTTTCGGCCTGCTCCTGCGCATGCACTGGCAGTGCAATGGCGAGCAGATCGAGAGAAATCGCGGTGACCAACGCATTGCGAACAGCGCGACGAGAACGCTTTACCTGACGGTGCGACATGAAAACCCCCCACTGACGAAAGAATCTCGCGGGTCGCGGCCAGTGCCGCAGTCGGTCGATCTCACCCGCCACTTTATTGCTGCGGCCGATCTTGCGACGTGGGATTTCACCTTGTCAATAAATACTTACATTTGCTTTCATTAAACGAATCGGCCAAAGCGGCGCCCTGAAACCGTGAAATGCCACGATTCGTCAAATTCAAGCAGGGAGAATCGGAAGTTCTAGGGGAGTCTGGCGAGCGCGCCGAGTTCGGCGACGGCGACGACCAGGTGATAGAACGTGCTCGCGGGCGCGGGCTCGTCGACTAACTTCCCGTCCGCGGTGATGCGGTCGTACCAGAGTCCCGGGATCGGCGTTTCGAGATAGCGCCACAGCCCTTCGCACGCGGAAGCGGCAATCGCGACGTATCGACTTTCCCCCGTCATGCGCGCGGCGAGCGCCGCTGCCTTGAGTCGTTCCGTCTGCGGCCACAACCGCGCGCTCGCATCGTGAGGGGAATAATCGTCGAGCACCTGTTGCAGCGCGAGACCGTCGCGAACGCAATGCGCTTCCATGAGGTCGATCATCTTCAGCGCGACCGCGCGCGCCTTCGGATGTTTTTCGCCGGCCCAGCGCAGTAACAACCATGCCCATTCGTACTGATGGCCCGGCTCGACGATTCGGCCGGGTACTCCCGGCGCGAGAGCCCACTGCTCGTCGAAGAATTCGTGCAGCAACCCATTGCGATCGAAGAAACGCGCGAGCGAGAACTCCGCGATTTCATCGGCGAGCGGCTTCCAGAGACTCGTCTCCGAAGAGACCTCGGCGCCCGCGAGCGCGGCTTCGAACAGATGCATGTGCGGATTCGATTCGAGCGGCAGCGACGTCGGCACACCGTTCTCGAAGCCGCCCGTCGGACGCTTCGTGAGTTTCAGCACGGTGTCCAGCAGGTCGCGCGCCTGTCGTTCGCGAACAGCGCGCCAGTCGCCGAGCGTCGCGCCGAGATTCAACGCGAGCAGTCCGAACGCGTGGTCGTAGGTGATCGCACGCTCTTCCGCGACCGTGCCGTCGGCATTGATCAGCGTGCGGAAGAGACCGTCGGGGCGTTGGAACTTTTCGTACCAGAACTTGAGACCGTGATCGACGAGGCCCGCGGCATCGCCGCGCCAGCCGAGCGACGGGCCCATCGCGAAGCAATAGGCCTGACGCGGCGTGACGCGCGAGCGCCGCCTGTCGGGCAGCGGGTTGCCGTCCTGCCCTAGCCTCTCGAAGAAACCGCCCGCCGGGTCCACGCCCTTCGTGGACCACAGCGGATAGGCGGCGTCGAGCAGCCAGCTGCAGTAACGCCGGTGCAGATCGTTGATCTTCTCGCGCGCGTCGTCCATGACCGCGATATTAGTGCCCCGCCCCGCCCGCCGCGACGGTGCCGTGCGCGTAGAGCTTCGCGCGCGTCGCGCCAATCGCGAACGCCACGATCAGCAGATACGCCAGGGCGGGCAGGAAGTACGCCGTGTGCAGGCCCGCGTTGTCGGCGATCACGCCGTAGAGCAACGGCAGGATCGCGCCGCCGACAATCGCGAGGCACAGCAAGCCCGACGTCGCCGCCGGCGACGCGCTCGAGCGCTCGAGCGTCATCGTGAAGATCACGGGGAACATGATCGAGTTGAACAGGCCAATGGACAGCGCGAGGTACGCCGCCGTCGATCCGTGAAGCTGCGACACCGCGAAACACAAGAGCGCGGCACCGAGCGCGAACGCGGCGAGCAGCCAGGGCGCACGCTGCTTCACGAGGAACAGCAATCCGCTGCCTATGAGACGGCCGACCATCGCGCCACCCCAGTAGAAGCTGACCATCTTGCCCGCATCCTCTAGCGGAATGTTTAGCACGTCGGGTTCATGAAGGAAGTTGGTGAGGAAGCTGCCGATGGATACCTCGGCACCGACGTACAGGAAAATCGCCGCCCCGCCGAACAGCGCCCAGCGCGACTTGAACGCGGTGGCGATCGACGGCCGCTGGCCCTCGTCCACCGGCTTTGCGACATCGAGCAGTTTGCGGAAGGCGAAGATGAACAGCGCGAGGAGTACCAACGCTCCCGCGATCGCGAGAAACACCATGTCGATGCGGCGGAACGAGTCCGCACGCAGCTCCGCGGTGACTTCCGCGCCGTGCGTGACGGCGAAGATGCCCCCCGAGAGGATGATGCCCGAGACGAGCAAGGGGCCGAGCCAGGTGCCGAATGAATTGAACGTCTGCGAGAACGTCAGGCGGAAATGCGAGCGTTCCGGCGGACCGAGCGCCGCCGCCAGCGGATTTGCGACGACCTGCAGGATGGTGATGCCGCTCGCGATGACGAAGAGCGCCACGAGCACCAGCCAGTACGTGTCGAAGTGCGTCGCCGCGGGGACGATGAAGCAGCCGAGCACCATGACGGAGAGCGCAACCATGATCGACTTGCTATTGCCGAGCCGCGCGGTCAGCGCCGCGGCGGGCAGCGAGACGACGAAGTACGCCATGAAGAACGCGAACTGCGTGAGCGACGACTGCGTGTAACTCAGCTCGAAGATGGCCTTGAGCGCCGCGATCAGCGGATCGATGGAAACCGTAATGAATCCCCACATGAAGAACAATGTGGTGACCGTCGCGAAACCGGCGCGCATGCCGGAGTAGTTGGCATTGGAGTTCATCGGCCCCTCGGAGTTTGCGTGAATCAGAGCGCCGCGGTCTTCATGAGCGCGGTGCGTGTCGGAAGCAATCGGTGGCTGAACGGCAGGATCGCGGCGCCCACCGCGGGCGCGTCGTCCGACAACGCCGCGCGCTGCACGAGCGCGATCGCGGGCACGGTTCCGGCGAGCGATTCGAGGCGTTGATTCAGCCGAACCGCGATTTGATCGACGATCCCCGCTGGAAGGCGCCCGCCGATGAGAACCGCTTCAGGGTTCACGAGACAGTTGATCGTGACGATCGTGTCGAGAAGCGTATCGACGGCCACCTCGATCCACGCGTCGATGATGGCCTGCCCGCTTTCATCCAGATCGGTCAGCTCGTGCGGCGCGGAGACCCGGATGCCCTGCGCCGCGAGCCGGCTGTAAAGCGCCGACAAGGACACGATGTTCTGGATTTGCCGTTCGTGACCTGATGCATCGCGCCCGCGTAACAGACCGAGCTCACCGCTGCGGCCGGTCGAACCGCGGAAGTGATTTCCCTCGATGACGAGACTGCCACCGAGCGCCGCGGTGATCAGGATGTAAAAGAAAGTCTGATGCTGCTTGCCGAGGCCGAACTGCATCTCCCCCATCGTCGCGGCGGCGGCGTCGTTTTCCACGAAGATCGGCACGTTCAGGACGTGCGCGAGCAGCGCTTGCACGTCGGTCGACGCCCAGACTCCGTAGTTAGCCGGCTGATGCGGCAGAGTCGCGGCACGCGGCATGTCGTCCGGAAGCGCGACGCCGACGCCGACGAGCCGGTCGCGATCGATGCCCACTTTCGCGAGTAGTTTGCCAACGCCCTTCCGGAAGAACTGCTCGACGTCGGTTGGCAGGGCGAAGTTGACTTCGCGCGAGCTGCGCGCGCGCACGCGGCCTTCGAAATCGAGGACGACCATCGTGATGTGATCGCGATCGACGTTGAGTCCGATCGAGAACCAGCTATCCGGATTGATGACCAGCTTGGTCGCGGGCTGACCGCGGCCACCGCGTCGCCGCCCGGCTTCCTGGATCAGATTCTCGACCAGCAGGCGCTTCGTGATGTTCGCGATCGCCGGCGCCGTCAGGCCCGTGATCGCGGCGAGCTCGGCTCGCGTGATCGGGCCATTGACGCGGATCGCATGCAGTGTCACGCGTTGGTTGTGGTCGCCGGCACGTTCGAGGTTCGTGCCCGACAATCGCATGTGCTTCCCGGAGCGTTCGCTCATCGGGATATTTTGCTTGCGACCTGCGGCGATTGCGCGCCGACTTGAGTTTCCGCGTCCGCCGCGATGGCCAGGGCCCCCAACGGCCCGGACATCGTGCCCAATCCGGGCGGGACGACGAATTGCGCCATCCCGTCCTCGATCTCCGGCGCTTCGACGTAACCGTTCAGGCTGCGCTTGAGCTCCGCTTGAATGCGTTCGAAGAGATGCGTCTGCGCGCTCATCACGCCGCCGCCGAGGAATATCCGTCGCGGGGCCGTCGTGAGAACCATGGTGTGCAGCAGTTGCGCGAGGCCATGAGCGACGAAATCCCAGGCGGGATGATCGGGCGGCAGCTTCGACGCCGGCATGCCGGCGCGCGCCTCGATCGCGGGGCCGGAGGCCAAGCCTTCGATGCAGTCGCCGTGAAACGAACAAATGCCCGCGAAGGTATCGCCGGGCTTGCGCACTACACGGATGTGGCCGAGCTCGGTGTGATTCATGCCGAACACGGATCGTCCACGGACGATCGTGCCGACACCGATGCCGGTGCCCACCGTGACGTACGCGAAATCGTCGAGTCCACGCGCGGCGCCCCAGCGTCCCTCCGCCAGCGCCGCTCCATTCACATCGGTGTCGAAGCCGACTGGCGCGCTGACGCGCCGGCGCAAGCGTTGCGCCACATCCGTGTCGCGCCAACCCGCCTTCGTCGTCGAGGTGATGAAGCCGTAAGTCTGGGATTCGGAACGCAGATCGACCGGGCCGAACGATGCGATTCCCAACGCGCGCGGCGCGCCGTATTGCGAACGCCAGCGATCCAGCACGGACTCGATTTGCCGCAAAGTTTCTTCGCGTTCGCCCGTGGGCAGGCGTTCGACCGCGCGTACGTCGTCGGGCCCCGTGCCCAGGATGCACACGCATTTGGTGCCACCCAACTCGACACCTGCGAGCAGTTTGGAGGGAGGAGCCACGTCAGGGAACTGGTTCGGCCGCGGGAGCAGCATGGGCGTCGAACAGGAAATCACTTATCGGGGAGATCAATTTCATACCTTCGAAGATCCAGAACCGGTCGCGCGCGGTCCGCATCAGTATACGGTTTGTAACTTGCAATATTAGTCCGGTCAAACCGCCGGCAGGTCGCGCGGTGCGGCCGGACATGGAAAAAATGCAGGCGGCGTCAGCTGCTACACCGCTTTTGTCTTGAAATGTCCGGCGCTGTCCGAGAGGGAGACCGATGAGCCACACGCGTCCCACGCGCCGCTCACTCACGATCCGCACCCCGGAACTCCGACGACCGCAGTCCGACGCGAACTTCGTCAACACTCCAGTCACATCCTCTCCTTCAGAAATCGCGGCCGCCGACCGTGCTAACAACCTTGGTCCCGGCGCCGGCGACTTTCGCCGCACTCAGCCGCGTGCCGGTCGCCGTTCATGCGACACGCCACGCTGCCCCCTTCGATTCTCTCCCCCTATATAAGTGAGGCAGGCTATTAATGAAAGTTGTTTTCGTTATAGTGCGGCATCGTTCGAGGGGGTCAATCATGTCGTTGCGAAACCACGTCCGCGCGTTTCTAACTATCGGCATCGCGCTGTTGCCTGTCTGTTCATGGTCTCAGGTCGCGGTTCGCGACGACCATTCGGGGCCGTACAACGTCACGAGCCTCGAGGGCGGCGAAGGCCTCACGCGCAAGCTCGAACCCGGAACCGCGTCGCTCGAGGCGAGCGCGAACTGGTCGATGACCGGCTGGGTGAATCCGCGACGCGTGCAGCCGGGCGGCGCGGTGCTGCTCGCTGTCGGTGGCTCGCAAAACGATGGACGCGCATTGCTGTTGCAGGATGGCAAGCCTGCTCTCTGGGCCGGCGGCAAGGACATCTCCGCCAGCACCGCGCTGACTCCCGGCACCTGGACTGCGATCGCCGCGACTTACGACGGCAAGCGCGCGCGCCTGTTCGTGAACGGCCGCGAGGTCAACGCACACGACGTCGAAATCGTCGCCGCGGCGGCTCAGATTCACGTAGCGCCGGTCGTTCCGAACGTGCCGCATTTCGGTGGAAGACTCGCCTCGCTGAAACTCCACAAGGAATCGCTGACCTCGAAGCAGATCGAGGCGCTCGCGACGAAGCGACCCGATTTCGATCTGATCGTCTTCCACGAGATCGGCGGCCACTGGCCGTGGCAGGTGAAGCAGTGGCGTGGGCTGCAGGAACCGCAGGATCCGTGGACGTTGCCATCCGGAAAGACGCCGTTCAGCAAGCCTGTCGCGAAACCCTCGACGGCCAGCCCCGTACTCGTGTCGACGGGCGCGGGCACCTGGAGGGTCGATCGCTGGCGGCTTGCCGAAGCGCCGAAGATCGGCGCGCAGCCGGCGGAAATCTCCACCGCTAACTACTCTGACGCCGCGTGGTACGAGGCGACGGTTCCCGGCACGGTGCTGACGACGCTCATCGATCGCGGCGTATACCCGGACTACGACTACGGTCTGAACAACATGGCGATTCCCGAGAGTCTCGCGCGCCAGGATTACTGGTATCGAACGAGCTTCGAGGCGCCCGCCGGTCTCGACGGCAAACGACTGACGCTCACGTTCAAAGGCATCAACTACGCGGCCGACGTGTGGCTCAACGGCTCGCCACTCGGAAATATCCGCGGCGCGTTCATCCGCGGAACCTTCGACGTCACCGATCGACTGCTGCCGGGCAAACGCAACGTCATCGCGGTGCGCGTCTCTCCGCCGCCGCATCCGGGAATTCCGCACGAGGAATCCATCGCAGCGGGCCCGGGTGAAAACGGCGGCTGGGTGGCGATCGACGGCCCGACGTTCGCCGCGGCGGAAGGCTGGGACTGGATTCCCGGAATTCGCGATCGCAACACGGGCATCTGGCAGGAAGTGGAGTTGCGCGCATCGGGGCGCGTTCGCTTGCTCGATCCGCAGGTCGTGACTCGCCTGCCTTTGCCCGCCACCGACAGTGCCGAAGTCTCGATCGCGGTGCCGGTAGATAGCTCGCACCGCGAGCCGGTGGCCGTGACGGTCGACGCCAGCTTCGAAGGCGTGAAGCTCACCAAGAAGGTTTCAGTCCCGCCGGGCGAATCAGAAGTGCGCTTCTCGGCAAAGGAATTTCCCGAGCTCAACGTCCGGAATCCCCGCCTCTGGTGGCCGAATGGCTATGGAAAAGCCGAGCTCTACCATCTCAACCTCGCGGTCAGTGAGGGCGGCGGCACGTCGGACACCCACCAGCTCCGATTCGGCATTCGCCACGTCACGTACGAGTTCTCGTTGTTCGATGCGGACGGGCGGCTGCGACGCGTGGAGGTCGACGTCGCCGGCGGCAGCGCGCGTGGCGAACGACTCATCGACATCCGCCACGAAGCCATAAAGAAAAGTCCGCGAGGGTGGGCGGCGTCGCTCACGAAAGCTGGCCAGACTTCGCCCGCGGTGCGCGAGCTCGACGATGCGTTGCAGTTCCCGCACATGACGTTGCGCGTGAACGGTGTGCGCATCCTCGCTCGCGGCGGCAACTGGGGAATGGACGACTCGCGCAAGCGCATCCAGCGCGAGCGCCTCGAACCTTATTTCCGCTTGCAGAAGGACGCCAACCTCAACGTCATCCGCAACTGGATGGGCACGAATACCCAGGATTCGTTCTACGACCTGTGCGACGAGTACGGAATGATGGTGCTCAACGATTTCTGGGCATCGACGCAAGACTTCCAGGTCGAGCCGCAGGATCCGCAGCTCTTCCTGCAGAACGCCGCGGACACAGTGCAGCGATACCGGAATCATCCGTCCATCGTGTTGTGGTTCGGCCGGAACGAAGGTGTGCCTCAGCCCATCCTCAACGAAGGTCTGGGCGACGTCGTCGCGAAGTACGACGGCACGCGTCACTTCACCGGTAGCTCGAACAACGTGAACCTGCAGGGCAGCGGTCCGTATAACTACCGTCCGCCGGCTGGCTACTTCACCGATCTCGCCAGCGGCTTCTCGGTGGAGACCGGCACGCCATCGCTGGCAACCCTCGAGGCAATCGAAGCGATGGTGCCGGCCGCCGATCGTTGGCCGTTGTCGGACACCATCGCGTACCACGACTGGCATTTCGGCGGTAACGGCGACGTCAAGACGTTCATGCAGACACTCGCGACCCGCTATGGCGAAGGCACGAGCCTCGCGGACTTCGAGCGCAAGGCGCAGATGATGAACTACGACACGTATCGCGCGATGTTCGAGGGCTTGCAGGCGCACATGTGGACGAAGAACAGCGGGCGGTTGTTGTGGATGACGCACCCCGCGTGGCCTAGCAACCACTGGCAGATCTACACGCACGACTACGACACGCATGCCGCCTACTACGGGGTGAAGAAAGCGACGGAGCCCGTCCACGTGCAGATGAACCTGCCGGACTACAGCGTGACCGTCGTCAACTCGACGCGCGAGTCACGCCCGGGCCTGACCCTCGAGACGCGCGTCTTCACGCTCGACGGCGGCCTTCTGTCGGAGCGGAAGACGCCGGTGGACGCGAAAGCCAACGACATGGTCCCGCTCGGCGATCTGGGTATCGCGGCGCGCGTCGCCAGGGAAGGCATGGTGCTGGTCGCGCTGCGCTTGCGCGATGGCGCGGGCAATCTGGTTTCCGGCAACGACTACTGGCCGGGCAAGGACGATGCGAGCCATCGCAAGCTCAACGCGCTGCCTCAGCAGCAGATCGAGATGCAGGCGACCAGCCAGACTGATGAATCGGAACGCGTCGTATCTGTGCGGCTCGTCAATCCGGGCAAGGCGCCGGCGCTGGCCGCAAAGCTCACTCTCGTCGACGCCACCGGAGAACGAATCCTTCCCGCGCTGTACAGCGACAACTACGTGGTCGTGATGCCAGGCGAGCCGCGAACCCTCACGATCCGCTACCCCGCGAAACTCGGCGACAAGGCGACGATTCGGGTACGTGGCTGGAACGTGAAGCCGGCGGCGGCGCGCGTCTCGGCGACGGCGCTCGCAAACTAGCTACCTGCAACGGCGGCCTTGCGGGCGTTGCCGATGCGGGCATTGGCGGCGGCGAAGAAGCTGTCGTGCGTGGGCGCGGACGAGACGTCGGCCGACACCTTCTGGCTGATCGCCAGCATGAGCCGCTTCACCTGCTCGAAGTCGATGGTGTCGACGAGAGGATCGTAGTCGCGAGGAACGATCCCAACGCCATCGAGGATCCAGAACCAGTCGAGATCCGAGAACGCTTCCTCGCCGCGAATCGAAACGCGGCCCGACGCGCGGTACGTCTCGATGCGCCGGGTGAGTTCCTCGGGAAGGGTCAAACCCGCGAAGTGCTGCCAGAACGGCGTGTCGTCGCGGCGCGCGGCGCAGTAGTGCAGCAGGATGTAGTCGCGGATGCGTTCGAGCTCGCCACCGATCGCCGCGTTGTAGCCCGCGATGTTCGCCGGAGCGAATTGCGTGTCCGGGAAGTGATCGAGCAGACCGAACAGGCCGGCGTTGAACAATTGCAGATCGGTGATCGCGAGCGGCTCGAGACTGCCGGCGGCAGGTCCGATCGCCACGACGTTCTTCTCCCAGAAGGTGCTGCGACGTCCCGCGGTGAACGAACGCAGGCGCGGCTCCGCGAGGTGTTGCGCGCCGCCCGCGAGTTCCATCGCGGCGGCTTCGTCGGACTGGTGCGCGCTCGAATAGACGAGGCCCGCGCTCGCGATCTGCTGCAACGGCATGCGCCATTGCCAGCCCGCGGTGCCGGCCTTGACGGCCATGTACGGCGGCCGCGTGTCGCCGAGCCCCTGCGGCATCGTGAGAATGCGATCGCAGGGCAGGAAGTTCTGCCAGCTCTCGAACCCGACGCCTAGCAAGGTCAGCAACTCGGCGCGCGCGTCGACATCGAGAAACAGGTCCGCGCGCAGCTTGCCGCCGTCTTCGAATTGCAGTTCCTCGACGGCGCCGTCTTCGCGGCGCGTCGCGCCGACTAACTTCCGCTCGAGGCGGATGACACCGGCGCGCTCGGCGACGGTCCGCAGGTAGCGCGCGGCGAGAGCCGCGTCGACGTGCAGCGAATAACGCAGGTGGGTCGCGACGCCCAGCGTGTTCGTCGGGAAGATGAACCGGCCGGTGAGCGCCATCGCCACTTCGGTGCTGAAGAACTCGGGCCGCGGATTCATGCCCGTGGCGCGCGCCTTGTGCCAGAAGTGGTAGAAAGGCCGCCGCTCGAGCAGCGCACCGAATGCGCCGAACGGGTGCCAGAACGAATTCCCAGGCGCAGGCCAGTCGAGGAAGCGCTGGCCGAGGCAGTAGGTGGACTGCGTTTTGTCGATGAAGTCGTTTTGATCGACGCCGAGGAAGCGCAGCAGCTCGAGCGCGGGCGGCAATATCGCGAGGGCCTCGCCCGACGCTGGCATTTCCGGGCCTTCGATCACGTGGATCGAACAGTTGCCGCCAAGACGGCGCGACAAGGTGACGGCCGCGAGCCAGCCGGGAATCCCGCCGCCGATGATCGCAATTCGCCTGATTCTTCGATCCGGATTCATCGGCTTCCGACCCCTTCCCAATGGCGGCGGCGAGGCTAGCCGCGCGTGATGAACATTGTCAACGAAACCGCGGCCGACTCTCGAATTTCCGCGCGAGAGAGCATAGGCTGTCGGCGCCTAAAAACGGGAGTTTTAGATGTCCCCTTCCATGTCTCGTGTCCGGACCTCGCGCGGGCTCATGCTCGTCGCACCCTTCTTGGTTCTCTTCGGCTGCGATAAGCCACCCGAGAAAGCCGCACCGCCGGCGACGGCCGCCGCGGAAGATCCCGCCGCCGTCCATCCCGAGATCTGGCCTCAGCCGAAGTGGCCGCTCGCGCGCGATCCGCAGATCGAAGAGAAGATCGCCGCACTACTCGAGAAGATGACGGTCGAGGAAAAAGTCGGCCAGACGATCCAGGGCGACATCGCGAGCATCACGCCCGCGGACATGAAGAAATACCACCTGGGATCGGTCCTCAACGGTGGCGGCTCCGCACCAGGCAACGACGAGAAGGCGCCGCCCGCGAAATGGCTGAAGCTCGCCGACGAGTTCTACGCCGCGTCGATCGACACCAGCGATGGTGGCGTCGGCATCCCGATGATCTGGGGTACGGACGCGATGCACGGCCACAGCAACATCGTCGGCGCCGTGCTCTTCCCGCACAACGTCGGCCTAGGCGCCACGCGCAATCCGAAGTTGTTAGCCGACATCGCGAAGGCGACCGCCGAGCAGGTGCGCACCACCGGCATCGACTGGACGTTCGCCCCCACGGTCACCGTCCCGCAGGACGATCGCTGGGGACGTGCGTACGAAGGCTATTCCGAAGATCCGGGCGTCGTCGCCTCGTTCGCCGGCGTGTTCGTGAAGGGATTGCAGGGCGATCCGGCCGCGGCCGACTTCCTGAAAGCGCCGTACGTGATTTCCTCGACGAAGCACTTCCTGGCCGACGGCGGCACCGAAAACGGCCGCGATCAGGGCGACGCGAAGATTCCGGAGACGGCGCTGCGCGACATCCACAACGCGGGCTATGTCCCCGCGATCGAAGCTGGCGTGCAGACGATCATGATCTCGTTCTCGAGCTGGAACGGCGTGAAGCTGACGGGCCACAAAGGCCTGATCACCGACGTGCTCAAGAACCGCATGAACTTCGACGGGTTCACCGTCGGCGACTGGAACGGCCACGGCCAGATCCCGGGATGCACGAACGACAACTGTCCGCAGGCGCTCAACGCCGGCCTCGACATGTACATGGCGCCGGACTCCTGGCGCGGTCTCTATGAAAACACCGTCAAGCAGGTGAAGGACGGCACGGTGCCGATGGAGCGTCTCGACGACGCCGTCACGCGCATCCTGCGCGTGAAGTTCCGCGCGGGAATCTTCGAGGCGGGTGTGCCGTCAAAGCGTCCGCTCGCCGGCGATTTCAAGAAGCTCGCGACGCCGGAGCAGAAGGCGCTCGCGCGCGACGCCGTGCGCCAGTCACTCGTGCTGATCAAGAACAACGGTGGCGTGCTGCCGTTCGCGTCTAACAAACACGTGCTCGTGACCGGCGACGGCGCCGACAACATCAGCAAGCAGTCGGGCGGCTGGACGATCACGTGGCAGGGAACGGGCCTGAACAACAAGGACTTCCCGGGCGCGACGTCGGTGTTCGGCGGCGTGAAAGCGGCCGTGAAGGCCGGCGGCGGCAGCGCCGAGCTGTCGGCCGACGGTTCGTTCAAGAAGAAGCCAGATCTCGCGATCGTCGTGTTCGGCGAGAACCCGTACGCCGAGTTCCAGGGCGACCTCAAGGTTCTCACGCTGCCGGGTTCGAACACCCAGCACCTCGAGATCATGGCGAAACTAAAAGCCGAAAACATTCCGATCGTCGCGGTCCTGCTGTCGGGTCGGCCGCTGTGGCAGAACCGCGAGCTCAATCTCGCGAGCGCGTATGTCGCCGCGTGGCTGCCGGGCACCGAAGGCGGTGGCATTTCCGACATGCTGTTTCGCAAGAAAGATGGCGCGGTGAACTACGACTTCACGGGAAAGATCGCGTTCTCGTGGCCGCGCGACGCAACAGGCGCAACGTTGAACGTCGGTCATGAACCTTACGAACCGCTGTTCCCGTTGGGGTACGGCTTGAGCTACGCCGCGCCGGCGGAAGTCGCCGCGCAGTCGGAGGATCCGGGCATTCCGGCGGAGCTCATGACGACGGGTTCGTACTTCGACAAGGGCGTCCCGGTGCAACCGTGGTCGCTGCGTGTGAGCAACGGCAGCGACACCACGCGCGTCACCACGACGCCGATCGAGGCGGTCGGTGGCCGCGTGAAGGTGAGCGCCGTCGACGATCAGGTGCAGGAAGGCGCGCGCCGCTTCCAGTTCGCGGGCGATGGCCCGGCGACGATCGCGCTATCGAGCGAAGGGTCGGTGGACGTGTCGCGCGAGACGAACGGCGACGTGATGTTGCTGATCCGTCTGCGACGCGACGCGGATGTCCCGCCGGACGTGAAGCTGGGCGTGAGCTGCGGCGCGGGCTGCGGCGGCTCGATCTCGTTCGCGGAAACGCTTAGCGCCGTTTCTGCCGCCAAGTGGCAGACCGTGGGCGTTTCTCTCAAGTGCTTCGCGAAGGCCGGAGCGGACGTGACGAAGGTCAACGAGGCGCTGACGCTGAGCTCCGCGGGCAAGCTGGACGTGTCGCTCTCGCAGGTGAAGCTCGGCACCGTCGCGGACAAGGTAGTCAGCTGTAATTAATGGGGATATTCCCCATTTCCTAGCAAAAGGGGACGGACCTCACGGTGCGTCCCCTTTTTCATGCGCCCGAGAATTTTTCAGCGCAGCTGCGAGTCCTTGCTGCCGCGGCGGTTGTACCCCGCGTTGTGCACGGCTTCCTTGTCCTTCGCCTCCTGACAAGGGAGGCACAGCCGCACGCCCGGGATCGCGGCACGCCGCGCTTCCGGAATCGCCGCGCCGCATTCCGCGCACGACTCGAGCGACGGGCCAGTCGGTAACTGGCTCTTCGCACGTTGGATCGCGTCCTTCACCGTCGCGTCGATCTGATCCTGTACGGCGCCATCGCCGGCCCAGCCCGTAGCCATGTGTCACCTCACTCCAGGCTGCTATTGATGATCGCGCGCGCGCGCCATTTCAAGTGATGGTGAGCTGAAAACTGGGGCCGGACCCCTATTTCACCGCCGCCTCGGCCACCGGGCGCATCGCCTTGTAGCCCTCCGCCGTCGGATGCACCTCATCTTTGGCGAATGCGAGGTTCACCCCACGCTTCCCGTCCGACAGCACCGCCGCGTAGTCCGCGAACGTCGCGCCGATCTGCTTCGCATACCCGCGCAGCCAGTCGTTCAGCGCGACCACCGACTCGCGCGGCTTCAACTCCGGCTTCCACCAGTACTTCGAGGCCGGCGGACTCGCGCCGAGCGCGACGCGAATCCCATGTGCCTTCGCGATCTCGCACATCGCCATGAAGTTGTTCTTCGTATCCTGAAGACTCATCGGCCCGGTGTTGCCCGCGATGTCGTTCGTGCCCGCCATGATGTGCACGACGCGCGGCTTCAGCGCGATGACGTCCGAGTGCATGCGCACGAGCATCTGCGGCGTCGTTTGCGCGCTGATGCCGCGCCCGACGATGCCGCTCGAGAAGAACGCCGTGTCCGCACGCGCCCACCCCTCGGTGATCGAATCTCCCATGAACACGACTTCGACTTTGGCGCCGCTCGCGAGTAGTTTGGCGTTCTCCTCGCGGTAACAGGCGAGCCAGGCCCAGTCGGTGAGCAGCAACGGGGGCTGCAGCGCGGGCGCGGTCTTGGGCTGGTTTCCGCAACCCTCGGGCACCTGCGAGAGAGCCGGCAGCGCGAGACCCGCGCCAACGGCGATCAACGAACGACGGCTGAATTGATTCACGACGCCCCCTTCTGTGAAGAAAGCTCGAATATCGCGAGCCTCGCGACAAACCGCAAGGCCGTCGCCGGATTCAGCGTTCGAGCGTCTCCTGCATCGACTCGAGCTTCACGCCGCGCGTCTCCGGGAACATCGCGAGCACCACGAAGAACTGCACCACCATGCACAGCGAGAAGAACACGAACGGCAGCGCCTGCGTATGCACGGCGACCATGAGAAAGGCCTGGCCGATGATCGTGTTCATGCCCCAGTGCGTCGCGCTGCCGAGCGCCTGCCCGCGCGAACGCACGGCCGTCGGGAAGATCTCCGCGAGATAGACCCAGATCACGGCGCCTTGCGAGAACGCGAAGAACGCGATGAAGACGATCAGGCACGCGAGAAGCCAGCCCTTGCCCTGTCCCGTCGCGAAGATCAGCGCCACGCCGGCCAGCGCGATCGCGGTGCCGACGGAGCCGATCAACAGTAGTTTGCGGCGACCGACCCGGTCGATCACGCGCAGCGCGATGACCGTTGCGATGAGGTTCGCGGCTCCGATCGCGACGCTCTGCAGGTCGTTCGACAGCCCGCTGAATCCCGCGGCGGCGAAGATGTCCTTGAGGTAGTAGAGGATCGCGTTGATGCCGGAGAGCTGGTTGAACGTCGCGATGAGGATCGCGAGGATGATCGGCTTGCGGTGCGCGGCGACGAACAGCTTCTGCGCGGAGTGCGCGCGCGCGTCGGCAGCCGCGTGCTCGAACTCCGCGAGCATCGCGCTCGTGTCCTGCACACCGACCCGCTCGAGACTTTCCTTCGCCTCGGCGAGGCGCCCGCGCTGCGCCAGCCACCGCGGGCTTTGCGGGATCGTGTACATCATGAAGATGAACAGCAGCGCCGGGGCCGCCGCGATGCCCAACTTGATGCGCCACGGATCGCTGCCGTCCGCGACGAATTGAACGAGCGCGTTGCTCAGGAAGGCGAGCAGGATGCCGAGCACGATGTTGAACTGGAACAGGCCGGTGAGCCGACCGCGGTGTTCGGCGGGCGCGATCTCGGAGATGTAGACAGGCGCGAGGACCGACGACGCGCCGATCGCGAGACCGCCGATGAAGCGGAACACGTAGAACGACTCGAGGTTCCAGCAGAACGCGGAGCCGAGCGCGGAGACGAGGTACAGGTAGCCCACGGCCTTCAGCGCATCGCGCGATCCGTAGACATCGCCCGGTTTGCCCGCGACGAGCGCGCCGATGAAGGTGCCGACGAGACCGCTCGCGACCGAAAAGCCCGCCCAGAAACTTCCGGGGTCGAGGTGGAAGACGTGGCGGACGGAATCCGTGACGCCCGAGATCACGACAGTGTCGAATCCGAACAGCAGACCCGCGAGACTCGCGGTGACGATGACGCCAAGATTCCGGCTCGAAGCGGCCATGGTTTCCCCCTGATTGCGTCGCGCCTCTATAAAGATGAGCGGGCGCGAATTATGAAACTTGCTTTGGTTATAGTACGGGATCATCGAGGAAGACGAAACATGCGCAAAGCTCTAACAACGCTGCTCGCATCGCTCGTGTGCGGCGCTGTGCCCGGCGGCGCTTGGGCAGACTCCGGCAATGCGACGGTAGTCGCGCTGATCCGCAAGCTCGAGCAACAGCGCATCGACGCCGGCCTGCGCAAGGATGTTGCCGCGCTCGAAGCCACGACAGCCGATGACTATCTGCAGATTGACATGGCCGGCAACGTGCGCGACAAGGCGACGCAGATGAAACGCATCGCGTCGTCGGAAGTGAAGATGGATTCGAACACTTTGGATGATGTCGTCGTGAGGGTTTACGGAGAGACGGCCGTTGTCACCGGTCGCGCGACGGCGGTCGGCACGATCCGCGGCGAACCGTATCCGCGCATTCGTTACACTCGCGTCTACGTGAAGCGGGATGACGCCTGGAAAGTCGTGCTGTTCCAGCAGACGCGTACCGACTGACTCACGCCGCGACTAGATAGCGCAGACAGCGTTCACGGCCAGACGGGGGTCATCATCGGCGAACGCCGCGCCAGCCAACAACAGCAGGACCACGAAGACGATCACGCGCATCGCGCGGCTTTCCGACTCTGTGTGCATCAGCGAGGCCCCAATCGATGCAGGTAGCGCTCGCGCGCGGAAGTGAATTCGGCGATGCAATCCACTTGCGCCAACCCACTCTTGGTGCCGCACCGCCCCGCTCGCCTCGAGTTCCAGAACTTCTGCTCTTGCCGCAGATTCGCGCCGACGACCGGCAACGCGCGCTCAAATGCACGCGCCATTTCCGCATCGAGCATGCGCAGCGTTTCGTTCGCGCAGATCGCCTTCTCGACGCCACTCCTTGCGCACTTGCAATCGAATCCTGGTGCGTCGGCGAAACCCCCCGCCCCTGCCGCCAGCTCGTCGAGCGGCGTGCGTTGTTGCTCGGGCGTCAGGCGCGGATTGTTGACGAGATATCGCGCGCCTCGTTCGGGCGTACTGTCGATGTCCTTGAGTTTCGCCCCCGCATCGAGCAGCGCTTTCATGACCAATGGACTCGCGTTCTCGGCGGCGTACAACAATGCGGTCCGCTGGCCGCGTTCGATCTCGTAGCCGCAATCACGCAACGAATCGGTTATCGCGTTCGGATCCGCCCCTCGCGACAGCAACTCACGAACGTGATCGAGACGATTCATGTGCGCCGCCATCATGAGGCTGGTCTTTCCAAACCTGTTGACGTAGCGGAAATCCAACGGGTCGGGAGCCGTTTCGAAGTCGGTCGCATCGCTCGCCCGCACCCGGATCCACGAGCTGAGGAGGTTCTCGACGATCATGTCGCTCTCCGATTGCGCCTCCCTCGCCGACAAGCCGAACTTTTCGACGAGGTAGTTTGCATAGGCGCGCCGCGCTGGCGCGACTGCCTCGCGCAACGTGAGCTGTTCGCGCCAACTCCAGGAATCGCCCGAGCCCCACGCTTCCAGAAATTCCCAGAACTCGGGCGTATCACCGCCGCCGCGAGGAATCAACGCACGATCGTCCATGAAGACGAACGCCCACGGCCGCACAGCCGCCAGCGACAGCCACTCGCTTGCGCGGTGGTCGTGCGCACCGCCCGCACGGCTCGTGCCGCAGGTGTCGGTGCTCGAGGTGCCGATGAAATCCAGGGACGTCATCAACGCGCCGATTTCGGGTACGGCGAACATCTCGCTCTTGATGGGTTTCGGATCCTCACTCGAGATCCGGCACACGATCGGAAACTCATTGCTTCCGTCGAAGCGCGCGACGACGAGATCCGCGGTCGCCGCGCTTTCGCCTCGGGTTGCGACATAGTAGAACCGGTCGCGCCAGCGAATGACGCGCAAGGGATGGAAACGGTGGTACGCGAGTTTGAGATCGTACCGCGGGAAGAATCGAAATCCGCCCGCGGGCACCGGGGCCTGCCGGTAGCGGTCGACGAGACTCTGCTCGATCAGTTCGGTGACGGCCTTCTCGGAAGGAACGACGAGCCCATCGAAACCTTCTTCATCGCGGAAAAAGCGGCCCGTGACCACGACGCGCTCAGGCTCCCCGTCTCCGTCCAAGTCCAGACTCTTGCGATAGAGGTTGCCGAAGCCGGGCTGGCTCGTTTCCCAGTCGATCGATTCGACTCCTAGGTCCGCAGGGGTCAGCGCGATCTCGCTCGCGAGGTCGGAGTCAAACCATCTCCGCGTCGCTGCCAGGACCGCATCGCAGAGCTCGGTTTCCCGGCTCTCCGTCAGCGCAGGGCTGGCAGGCTGCCGCGGCGACCATCGCTGTCCCGCCGACGCACCCGGCGCGCCAGAGGCCACCGCGCAGGTCAAACTCAAGATTGCCAGCAGGATACGCATCGCATCTCCCTCACCCGTGACCGGACTATCGGCGCCGAAACAGGCAGCCCGCCAGCGCAATCGTGGCGAATTGTGAAGCGTACCGTCCGTGCCTAGCTAGCATCTGCCCTGTAAGATTCCGGCATGACAGGGACGCCATCGAACATCGACATCGCCCAGGCCGCGAAGATGCGCCGAATCACCGACGTCGCGCGCGAGCGGCTCGGCATCCCCGAGGAATCGCTCGAGGCTTATGGCCGCTTCAAGGCGAAGATCTCTCTCAAATTCCTGGCCAGCCTCGAGAACCGGCCTGACGGAAAGCTCATTCTCGTCACCGCCATCTCGCCGACGCCCGCCGGCGAAGGCAAGACCACGACGACGGTCGGCCTCGGCGACGCGCTGAACCGCATCGGCAAGAAAGCGCTGATCTGCCTGCGCGAACCTGCGCTGGGTCCGGTGTTCGGCATGAAGGGCGGCGCGGCCGGCGGCGGCTACGCGCAGGTCGTGCCGATGGAAGACATCAACCTGCATTTCACCGGCGACTTCGCCGCCATTGCTCTTGCCAACAACCTGCTCGCGGCGCTCATCGACAACCACATCCACCAGGGCAATGAGGCCGGCTTCGACGTGCGCCGCATCACGTGGCGCCGCGTTGTCGACGTCAACGACCGGAGCTTGCGCGAGATCACGATCGGACTCGGCGGTCCCGCGAACGGATTTCCGCGCCAGGACGGCTTTGACATCGTCGTGGCCTCCGAGGTGATGGCCATCTTCTGCCTCGCGACGTCGTTGCAGGACCTGAAGGCGCGGCTCGGCCGGATCGTCATCGGCTACACCCGTGACGAGAAACCCATCCTCGCGCGCGACATCAGCGCGCACGGCGCCATGACCGCGCTGCTGCGCGACGCGCTGGCGCCGAACCTGGTGCAGACGCTCGAGAACAATCCGGCGTTCATCCACGGCGGCCCGTTCGCGAACATCGCGCACGGCTGCAACTCCGTGATGGCAACGCGCGCCGCGCTCAAGCTCGCGGACTACGTGGTGACGGAGGCCGGCTTCGGCGCGGACCTCGGCGCGGAGAAGTTCGTCAACATCAAGTGCCGCAAAGCCGGGCTCACGCCGTCGTGCGCCGTCATCGTCGCAACGCTGCGCGCGCTGAAATATCACGGCGGCGTCGAGGTCGCAGATTCGGGCAAGGAAGACCTCGCCGCGCTGGACAAGGGAATCGCGAACCTCGAGCGCCACATCCACAACGTGCGCAATGCCTACGGCCTGAACAGCGTCGTGGCGATCAACCATCGCGCGGGCGACAGCGACAGGGAAGTGAAGCTGCTGCAGGACCGCCTCGCGCATCTCGACGTGAAAATCCTCGTCGCGCGGCATTTCGCGGAGGGCGGCGCCGGCGCGGCCGATCTCGCGCGCGAGGTCGTCCGGCTCGCGGATACGCCGTCGAACTTCCGCTTCGTCTATGCGGACGATCAATCGCTTTGGGAGAAGATGAAGACGGTGGCCCAGCAGATCTACGGCGCGCTCGACATCGTCGCGGACAGTAAGATCCGCGGGCAGATCCGCAAGCTGCAGGACGCGGGGTACGGCCACTACCCCGTCTGCGTCGCCAAGACGCAGTACTCCTTCTCGACGGACCCGAAGCTGCGCGGCGCGCCGAGCGGGCACGTCGTGAACATCCGCGAAGTCCGGCTCGCCGCGGGCGCGGAGTTCGTCGTGATGGTCTGCGGCGACATCATGACCATGCCGGGACTGCCGAAGGAACCGGCGGCCAAGCAGATAGACGTCGACGAGAATGGGAAGATAGTCGGGCTGTTCTGAGTCGCGCGGTAAACTCTTCGGCTCGAGTTCGATGGCGGCCGCAATGCGCTGCTGACATACAAGTCCGCGCCCGACCGGAAGTCCTGCATCACCTATCAACCTTGACAGCCGCGACGTCGGCGGCGCAGATTCGCGGCATGTTCGCGACCTACGCCGCCACCATCCGCGCGCTCTATCTATCGGCGATCGTCGTGGCGCCGGTCACGGTCGCGTGGTACCTGCTGCAACTCGTGCTGGACGGGGAGTACAACCCGACGGGGCTCGCCGTGTTCGCGGCGGTCGCGCTCATCCTCCTCGTGCCGACGATCCGCGCGTGGCGCCGGCTGGCACGACGTCACGAACTCGTTCCCGGCGAGCCGTTACGGCGCCGCGCGTGGGTTGCGGTTCCGGTCGCGGTGTTGTTCCTGATCGCGCTGCTCGCGTTGCTCTGTTTCTTCTTCTTCTGGTATTTCTCCGCCGTCGGGATGGAGCGCCAACGCGGCTTCATCGTCCTGGGATTGTTCGCGCCCGGCGTGCTCGCGTACGCGATCGCGTTGCCGGCGGGCGAGGCGCTGCTGGTGGGCAGATAACGGGCTCAGATCTATTGAGGGACGACGCTTGCGTCGCAGTCACGACTCATCGCTAAATTGCTCTGACCCCTTTGATCAAATAGATCTGTCCCCTTTGAATTCCGACATCCGCGCCGAGATCGACAACCTCTACCGTAAGGAAGCCCGGCGCATCTTTGCGACGCTGGTCCGCCTGCTCGGCGACTTCGATCGCGCCGAGGAAGCGCTCGCCGACGCGTTTCGCGCGGCAATCGAGAAGTGGCCCGCAGAAGGGATTCCGCAGAATCCCGTGTCGTGGCTCGTCTCCGCGGGCCGCTTCAAGTCCATCGACAAACAACGACGCGACAAGCTCTTCGATCACCTCGAAGACCGGCCCGACGTCAGCGAAGCGCTCGCCGATCGAGCGCCCGCCCTCGACGATCGCGAAGAACTGCTCGAGGACGACCGGCTGCGGCTCGTCTTCACGTGCTGTCATCCGGCGCTCGCGCCCGACGCGCAGGTCGCGCTCACGCTGCGGGAAGTCTGCGGCCTCACTACCGAGGAGATCGCAGCCGCGTTCCTCACGCCCGCACCGACACTCGCGCAACGCATCGTGCGCGCGAAGTCCAAGATCCGCGACGCGAACATTCCTTACGAAGTGCCCGCGCGCGACGCGCTCGCGGACCGGCTCGACAGCGTGCTGCGCGTCGTCTATCTCGTGTTCAACGAGGGTTACTCCGCGAGCAGCGGCGAGTCGGCCACGCGCGCGGATCTATCCGGGGAAGCGATCCGTCTCGGCCGCCTCATCCTCGAATTGTTGCCGGAGCCTGAGGCGCAAGGTCTCCTCGCGCTCATGCTGCTGCACGAGTCACGCCGCGCGTCGCGGCATACCGCGGATGGTGACGTGATCCTTCTCGACGATCAGGACCGCACGCGCTGGAATCGCGCGCTGATCGACGAAGGCGCGGCCCTCGTCCGCGCCTCGCTGAGTTCGCAGCGCTTCGGTGCGTACACCGTGCAAGCGGCCATCGTCGCGGTCCACGCAGACTCCCCTTCCACGGACGAGACCGACTGGAACGAGATCGTCGGCCTCTACGATCTGTTGCAGCGGATCACGCCCTCGCCCGTCGTCGAGCTCAATCGCAGCGTCGCGCTCGCGATGCGCGACGGGATCGAAGCCGGTCTTGCCGAGGTGGATCGTCTGCTCGATGGCGGCCAGCTCGAGGAATACTCCCTCGCGCATGCCGCGCGCGCGGACTTCCTGCGCCGGCTCGGGCGCGGCGGTGAGGCGCGCATCTCGTACCGAAGAGCGATCGAGCTCACGTCCCAGGGCCCCGCGCGCCACTTCCTCGAGAAGCGGGTGGCCGAGCTGCCGTCCTGATCGTTTCGAATCCGCGCATGTCGATTTCGGCAGCCGCCGTTCGGCTAATTGACGAACCCGATCTCGAGCCCCAAGGAGACTCCCGTGAAGTACCTCTGCCTCGTGTATCTCTCGCCCGAGAACTGGAACTCCTGTCCCGACTCCATCTGCGCCGAGTATGTGAAAACGCTGCAGGACGACGGCAAGTTCCTGGGTGGTACGCCGCTGCATCCGACGTCGACGGCGACCACGGTGCGTTTGCGCAATGGCCAGGTGTCCGTGACGGACGGTCCATTCGCCGAAACCAAGGAAGCGCTGTCCGGCTTCTATCTCATCGACGCGCGCGATCTCAACGAAGCCATCCAGATCGCGTCAAAGATCCCGCCCGCGAAGTACGGCAGCATCGAAGTCCGCCCGACGCGCGAACTCGCGGCCTGAAGGCGCCCGCCCGCCCGCGTCCGGTAACACCCTGATTCTGTGAAGCGGATTGGCGCCGCGGCCGATCCTTGCCGCCTGCGTCACGCCACGATCAAGGCCCCGGCGACACTGCCGTTAACGGAACGGGCCAACCCGTTACCGGCGTGTCATGACCAGCTCTGCGCAATCAAAAACGAACGAATCGAACGAATCGAACGAATCGAACGACGACCTCGACCGCGTCCTCCTCGCGGCCATGGCCGACGACTCCCTCGAACTCCCCCCGCCCCCGCAGGTCGCGGTCGAGGTCACGCGCCTCACGCGCGCCGACGAAACCGACGAGGGCCAGTCTTCCGCGAATGCGGCGGAGCTCGCGAAGCTGATCCAGCGCGACGTCGCGCTCGCGGGCCAGGTCATGCGCGTCGCGAACTCGGCGCTCTATGCGCGTCGAACCCCGGTGGTCACTCTGCCGCAAGCCATCGCGTGGCTCGGCATGCGCGAAGTGCGCACGATCGCGTACGCCGTCGCCGTGCAGGGCCAGGTGTTCGCATCCACCTACTTCCGCAGGGAGATGACCGAGCTCTGGCGCGAGTCGATCATCACCGCGCTGTTCGCTCAGGAAGTCGCGCGTTTGAAACGCCGCAACGTGGAGTCCGCGTATCTGTGCGGTCTCCTGCATCGCGTCGGCATGGCGATTGTCCTCGCGCGAGTCGGCTCGGCCGCTCTCGTGAACCGCCTGTCTCCGGACCCGCAGCGGGTCTTGCAGTTCGCCGCGAGCCACGAATCGCGCGTCGGCGCGCAGCTCGCGCAAGCGTGGTCACTGCCGCCGGCCGTGGTCGCGACCGTCGCTCACTGGGGCAATCCGCTCGACGCGAAAGAATTCCGCACCGAGGTCATGGAGGTCGCGCTCGCGCGGCAGATCTCCGACGAGCTGCGCACGCCGGGCGTCGGCGGCGAGCTGCCCGACTCGATGCTGGGCCCCGTGTCGAAATGGATGGATGAGCTGTCCATCTACCCGGACGAGCTGTTCAGCATCATGGCGCAGCGCGCCGCCATCTACGCGACCGCGGAAAGTTTCACGTGACGGACGGCGGCGCCGGCGGGACATTCGACGTCGTCGTGATCGGCTCGGGCCCCGCGGGTCAGAAGGCTGCGATCCAGGCCGCGAAGGCCGGCAAGCGCGTCGCGGTCATCGAGCGCGACCGCCAGGTCGGCGGATCCTGCGTGCACACGGGCACGATTCCGAGCAAGTCATTGCGCGAACACGCGCTGCGTCAGCTCGTGCGCCGCGTGAATCTCATGGACGAACCGATCCAGTCGCTGCTCGATGGCGTCGGTAAAACCATCGCCGCGCACGACGTCTACATGTCGGCGCAACTCGAGCGCAACGGCGTCGCGCTGCTGCGCGGTCGAGCGAGTTTTGTCAGTCCTCACGAGCTCGCGATGCGCCGCATGGATGGCAGCGTTGCGCAGGTCCGCGCGCCGATCGTCATCATCGCGACCGGCTCGCGCCCGCGCTCACCCGCGCATCTCGGCGTCGATCACGAGCACGTGCTCGACAGCGATTCGATCCTCTCGCTCGCCTATCTGCCGCGCAGCCTGCTCGTGCTCGGCGGCGGCGTCATCGCAAGCGAGTATGCCGCGACGTTCGCAGCGCTCGGCTGCAAGGTCACGCAGGCGGACCAGCAAGATCGACCGCTGACGTTCCTCGACCCCGAGCTCACGCAGTTCTATCTCGACGAGCTGAAGCGCAACGGCGGCGAATACATTCCGCGCGCCGAGGCCGTGTCGACGCGCTGGGATGGCGTGTCGCAGGTGCGCGCCGAGTTCAAGGACGGCCGCGTGATCCTGGCGGACAAGGTGCTGGTCGGCCTGGGCCGGCTCGCGAATGTCGACGGGCTGGTTCTCGGCGCGGCCGGCATTGCGCTGACGAGCCGCGGCCACGTGCAGGTCGACGAACATCTGCAGACCACCGCGAAAGGCGTCTACGCCGCGGGCGACGTGATTGGCCCGCCGGCGCTCGCGTCCGTTTCGATGGAACAGGGACGCCGGGCTGCGTGCCACGCGCTCGGGTTGATGGTGCCTTCCGATCCCGTGTCGCGACTGCCCTCCGGCGTGTACACGATTCCCGAGATCGCGACCGTCGGCCTCGACGAGCAAGGCGCGCGTCAGCACTTCGGCGGAGCGATCGTTGGGCGCGCCCGGTTCGAAGAGATCGCGCGCGGTCAGATCAATGGCAGCCAGCGCGGGTTGCTCAAACTCGTCGCCGATCCGGGCGGAAGACGCGTCGTCGGTGTGCAGATCGCGGGCGATGGCGCGACGGAACTCGTGCACATCGGGCAGTTAGGGCTCGCCGCCGAGCTCGATGTCGACGCTTACGTCGACAATGTCTTCAATTTTCCGACGATGGCCGAGGCGTATCGCACCGCGGCGTTCGACATCGTGAAGCAGCGTGGCAGACTCGTGACGAACGACGTCGTCGCCGATGCGGTGTCAGCCGTCCTCTGAGGAGGCCATCTCGCGGCGGAGTTGCCGGTGCGCGTAGATCGCGACGGGCAATACGCCGATCCCGAGAGCCAAGAACCAGAGGCTGTTCGGCGGCCTTTCGCCATCGAAGTAGGCCGACCTCGGATCGCCGGTCACGAAGCGCACCGGAATCGACTCGCCGTTCGCTAGCCGCGGGATCTGGTTCGCGCGAACGAAGAGTCCCGGCACCTTGACCACGCCACTGGGCGTCGAATACTCGACGTCGGCGAACACGCCCGAATCCGCCGCGTATTTCGCGGCGCGCGCCACGCGCGGATCCGTGCTCGTCATGCGGCCATCCTGGCCGCTCATCCAGAGTCGCGCGCTGATCCAGCCGTCGCCGATTCCGATCAGCAGGAAGGCCGCCGCCATGAGATACATCATTCCGACGAAAGTGAACCTGCCCATGCCGGGATGTTAGGCGATAGACGCCGAACTCTCCAGCAACAGGAGCATCTCCGGTCGCGCGCCCGTGCGCGCGAGCAATCGGGCGGTCTGGCCAAGTTTGTTAGCGGTCTCGACGGCCGCGCCGGTTTCTATCAACAGCCGCGCCGCCTCGACCTGGGCTTTCTTCGTCGCCGGCCCGTGCGGGCCGTATCCATGCACGGCCCAGAACAACGGCGTCGCGCCGAACTCCGAGCACCGCGGCTCGATGTCGACTTTCCGGGCCAGTAGCTGCGCAACGATCCCCGCCTCGCCGGCCCACGCCGCCCAATGCAAAGCGCGCGCACCAAACAACCCTGTGCGTTCGGCATCCGCGCCGGCCTCGATCAGCACGGCCGCCACTCTCTCCGCCCCCAGCGACGCGGCCGCGATCAGCGGCGATCCGCGCCCGGCGCTGCCGTCGATGGCGGCGCCATGCTCGATCAGCATCGCGGCGATCTCTCCCTCGCGCCCGTTCGCGAGCCAGCCATTGCCCACGCAATCGCAGACGAAGTGCAGTGGGTCGGATTCGTTCCCCCGGTTGAGGTACCAGCGGATCGTCTGGTTCGCGCGCGCCGGCTCACGACCGAGCGCGGCGCGCAATCCATCGACATCGCCCGCTTCGATGAGCTTCCGGAAGTCGTCGTCGATCATGCGGCGGATTGTAGGGGAGCGTCCGCGCGGCGACGCCACAGCGCGACGCCGGCCCAGCCCATCCAGAGGCCCTGCCCCACGGCCAGCAGCATGACGTCGTGGACGTTCATCTGCAGGTACCCGCGCAACTGTGCCGCGAGCGCGATCACGCCGATCGCAGCACCCAACCACGGAAGCACGCGATCGAACTTCACGCGCCACGCCGCCCACGACCACAACAGGATCGCGATGGCCGCCGCGGTCACGTAATAGCGCGACAACGCGCTCGCCAGGTAGTAGCAGAACCGAATGAAGCCCTTGATCGCCGACCGCCGCGCCTCATCGTCGCTCGCGACATAGTCGGCGGCGAAGCGTGTGGATACGAGGCCATCGACAATCGCGGCGACGCTCACCATCGCGGACGCGAGCGCGAACGCGACGAAAGCGGCCGTCACGCCGGGCTTTCGCGGTCCGAGGTGGCGCACGAGTCCCACGACGCCGAACAGCGTGAGCCACACGCCAAACAAGCCCAGCGAATGCGCGAGCACGTTGCGGGGCGCATGACTCGCGAAGCCTTCCGGCGAATCCAGGAGCTGCGAGCCCGTCGGATGCAGGCCCGCCGTGGCGAGGAAGAGCAAGGCTCCCGCGATCAACGCCGCGCCATAGATTCTGTCGTCTCGCATGTTCCACTCCCGTTTTGCGAAGCCGCGGACGATACTGCGCCTGCACTGCCAACGGCAGCCACTCACCCCACTTCCCGGACATCGAAGGCCCTTTTGTGCAGGACCGTCTCGTCATTCCCGGCAAATCGGACGATGCGCGCGCGCTGCGCTCGCGCGACGAACTCGCGTGGGCGCTCATCGGACTCATGCACGAGAAGAGCTACGACGACATCAGCGTGCTCGACATCTGCGAGCGCGCGGGCGTCGGCCGCTCGACGTTCTATGCGCACTTCACCGACAAGGACGAGATGTTCGTGCGGCACATCGTGCTGTTCGGCGAGATGATGGGGCAGCGGCTGAATTGGGACCCCGTGGCCGACTCCTTCCGCTTCGACCTGCGCTTCGTGCTCACGCACGTGCGGGACATGCGCCCGGTCTACGACTCACTCGCGCGTTCGCGCAAAGTCGACCTGGTCGTCGGTGTCTGGCGCAACAAGTTCGCGGAAGGATTCGAGAAAAGAATTCGCGAAACGCGCGGCGCCGCCACGCAGTCGATGCCGGCCGACCTGCTCGCCTGGCACATCGCCAGCACCGCGATCAACCTGCTGACCTGGTGGCTGGACCACGGCTATCCACTCGAACCGCAGGCGATGGAAGACAACTTCCATCGCCTGCTCGCCGATTTGCGCTAGAACTGCTTCGAGAACGTCACGCCAACGGTGCGCGGCGGATTCGTCACGGTGTACGGATTCAATCCGCACAGCGCCACCGTGTTGTCCGATCCCGGCTGGTAGGTGGAGCATTGCGCGAAGCGCGCGATCTCCGCGCGTTCGTCGAATGCGTTCTTCACGAACAGCTCGAAGCCCCAGTCATCGATTTCGAAACCCGCCGACAAGTCGACGATCGTGTACGAGGGTTGTTTGCCGAGGAGCTCGCGCTCCGCGGTGCGCAGATCGGACCACGCGCTGCCCTGGTAGACGACCGCGCCCTGCAGGTGCGCCTTGAAATCGTTGATCGGGAATTCGTGGCGGGCCACGAGGTTCGCCTTGAACTGCGGTTGCACCGGCAGCTCCTGCCCGCTCGGCGCCTGCAGGAAAGTGCCCGCGGGCGCGGCGGGATCGTCGCAATCCGTCACGGGCTCGCCGGCGCGCGGACCGGTCTGGTACGTCGTGCCGCAATAGTCGATCGTCGTCTGCGCATCGATCCACGACGCCGCGGTCGTGATCGTGAAGCCCTCCGTCACCGCGATGACGAGATCCGCTTCGATGCCCTTGATGCGCGCCTGTCCCGCGTTCTTGATCTCGGTGAGACCGTTCTGTCCCAAAAACGAATACTGGAAGTCGTCCCAGTCGTCCTGGAAGAGCGCGCCGTTGAAGCGCACGCGGTTGTTGGCCCACGTGGTCTTGAAGCCGATCTCGTAGTTGGTCAGGAAGTCCGCCACGTAAGGCGGCAGCGTGCCCTTGCGATTGATGCCGCCGGGGCGGAAACCCTCGGAGAACGTCGCGTAGACCATCGCGTCGTCCGTGACCTTCCACGAGACGTTGAGACGCTTCGTGTTGCCGTCTTCCTTGATGTTCTTGTCGAGGTTGAGACAGGGCGCGTGACGGAATGCCTCGGGTTCGAAGCACGCCGCCTCGCCCGTGCCACCGCTGAAGCCCGCGCCGAATCCGAAAAATCCCTTCAGCGAATTGTCGGCTTCGAAAAAGCGCACGCCCGCGGTCGCGGAGAGTTTCTCGGTGATGTCGAACGTGAATTCGCCAAACAGCGCGTCGTCGCGATCGGTGCGTTCCTGATCCGTCAGCCACAACGTGTCCGGATTGCCCGGCACGATGAAGGCATCGGTCAGGCCCGCGACGCGATAGGACTGGTAGATGCTGTGCGACTGCTTCTGGGTGAAGACACCCGCCGTCAGGCGCCAGCGGTTTTCCGCCGGCGAGCTCACGCGCAGTTCATGGCTCTGCTTGCGGTACTTGTCGCGGCCGACGATGAACTGCGAGGGGTCGAGCAGCGTGCCGTCGTTGTCGTACATGTACGAGCCGTAGCCGCAGCAGGTGTCGTAGAAAAACGCGTAGTCCGCGTAATCCGACTCGGTGTTGACGGAGCGATTCAACTGCGCGCCCGCGTAGGTGAGATCCCAATTGCCGATCTTGCCCTGCACGGTGAGCGCGGCTTGCGTCCACCGGTCCTCGCCGCCCTCGGGCAGCGCATGCGCGACCTGCAGGTCGCCGATGTTCGCATCGAACCCGAACGTGCCCTTCGCGGTGGTCTTCTGCATCATGACGGTGGGCGTGATCGTCCAGCTGTCGTTGATGTCGATGCCGAGCGCCATGCGTCCGCCGGTCTTCTCGACTCCGTTGTAGTTGTCCTCGACGCGACTCGAGTTGTTCACCGCTAGACCTGACGTCGGAAACACGCGATCGCTGCGCACGTTGTCGATGTATCCGGGCGTGCTCGTCTTCCAGCCGACGAGGCGCACCGCGGTTCGCTCGCCCAGTGGCAGGTTCACGAAGCCTTGAGCGACGTAGCCGAAGTCTCCTTCCATCACCGAGCCGGTCAGCTCGTAGCCCGCGTCGAACGCATCCGCGTCGGGCTCGTTGGTGATGATGCGGATCGTGCCGGCCTGGGAGCTCGCGCCGTACAGCGTGCCCTGCGGACCCGCGAGCACTTCGACGCGCGCGACGTCGTAGATCTGGATGTCGAGCGGGCCCTGGATCGTGGTGATCGGCTGCTCGTCGAGATAGATGCCGACCGACGGCAACGGGCCCGAGTGGTTCGCGTTCTCGCCGCTCGCCACACCGCGCATGTAGGGACGCGAGAGGCCGGGGCCTGCGGTCTGGTACGACACGTTCGGCAGGAATTTCACGTAGTCGCCGAAATCGTCGACCTTGAGTTCCGCGAGCTGCGCCTGGCCGATGGCCTGGATGCTGAGCGGCACGTCCTGCAGGCTCTCCGTACGCTTCTGCGCGGAGACGACGACTTCTTCGATCCCGACGTCTTCGGCCTGTTGTGCCTGAGCGACGCCGACACCGGCGAGCATGGCGACGGCCAGAGTCAGTCGATCGTGCGGGATATAGCGGAGATCGTTGGATTTCATCGTGCCCCCCGGATTTTTATGTGCGCCGAGTGTATGCCAGAGGCCACGATTTCAACACTAGGAGCGGAACTCCGGCACCTCGGGATACGCCGGAAGGACGGGGCCCAGCGCTTCGACGAGGGGCCCGAGCCACGGCTCGTAGTTCCGCCATTGATCGAGCCCTTCGCGGAAGATGGGACGCCGCACCTGCTCGGAGCTGGCCGTCCGCACGGCGCGCGGGTTTTCATGAAAGCGCAGCGCGGACTCTTCGAACGGCAGCCCGCAATAGTCGAGCAGACGGCGTACCTCGCGTTCGGTGTCGTCGATCATGCGTTCGTAGAACACGCGATGGACGCGGCCCGGCAGCGCCGCGTCGACGTGGGCCATCAGCTCGACGTAGTCGCGGTAGTAGCGGCCGATCTCGCCAAGCTCGTACGTGAATGCCTGGCCGCGCGCGAAGTGCTGCTTGAACCCGGAGAAGCAGCAGCCGAGCGGGTGGCGGCGCGCATCGACGATCTTCGCGTTCGGCAGGATCAGGTGAATCAGCCCGACGTGCGCGAAGTTGTTGGGCATCTTGTCGATGAAGTACGGCCGGTCCGTCTTGCGATGGATGCGCGTGCTCGAGAGGTAGCGCTCTCCCAGCGAGCGCAGTTCGTCGGCCGAGAACTTCTCCAGCGCTCGCGGATACGCGGACGCATCGGCGCGCGTCGTTCGGCGCCCCACCATGCGCGCGATCATCGTGATGTCCGCGAGCTCCTGCGTGCCTTCGACCTGCGAATGCGAGGCCAGGATCTGCTCGATGAGGGTGGATCCGGACCGCGGCAATCCCACGATGAAGATCGGATCCGGCGCGTGGAAGCCTGACGCCTTGCGGGCCGCGAAAAACTCGCGCGTGTAGAGTCGCTTCGAGCGCTCCACGTGCGCCGCATTGTCGTCCGCGTCGTAACGAACGAACCGGCGGCGCAGTAGATTTCCCTGCGCATAGTGCTCGAACGACTCGGCGTATTTCTCTTCGTCCTCGAGTGCCTTGCCGAGCGAGAAGTGGAAATGGAAGCGGTCCTCGTTCGTGAGATCGGGGAGCGAGAGTTGCGCGCGCATCGTCGCAATCTCGTCGGCGGTGAAGCGAAACGTCTTGAGGTTCGCGAGGCTCCACCACACTTCACCGAAGCGTGGCATCAATTCGAGGCACCGGCGGTACGCCTCGATGCAGGCGGCATTCTGGCCCGCGGTTTTCAGCGCATGCCCGAGGCTCATCCACACGCGAGGTTGCTTCGGATAATCCGCGAGCACGGCGCGGTACAGCGCAACGGACTCGTCGTAGTCGCCGGTACGCCCGAGGATCGCCGCCTTGAGGTTGCGCAGTCCCGGGTTCGACGGTTCGCCTTCGAGCAGCCGGTTCACTTCGGCCAGTGATTCCGCGGGCTTGTTCTGCCGATGCAGCACCATCGCGTAGTTCTGGCGCGCGGCCGTGAATCCCGGCGAGAGCTCGAGGCAACGCGCCAGCAGCGTCTCGGCATCCGCCAGCCGGCCGATGCGTGCGGCAACTTCCGCGAGCATGCGGATGGCCGCGACGTCCGTCGGGAAATGCCGCAGGTGTTCGCGCAGCAGCGCTTCCGCCTCCGGAATGCGATTTTCCGTCAGCGCGAGCGCGGCGGTCATCAGACGCGGATCGCGAGTCGAATGGCGGATGGCTTCCGCGTAAGCCGCGTCGGCCGCGTCGCGCATCTCGAGCGCGCTGTAGTGATCCGCGAGCGCCCGCCACGCATCGGGTTGATCCGGCTTGAGGTGCACGGCCCGGCGCAAGGCGTCGATCGCCTCCTCGCCTTTGCCGAGCCGGCCGAGCGCGAGACCCGACAACGCGAGCGCCTGCGCCTGATCGGGGACGAGCTTGAGGATCTCGCTCGCCTGCTCGGCCGCCAGCGCGGGATCGCGCTCGAGCAGGCGCGCCGCATGGACGAGCGCGAGCTCGACGGTGCCGAGCGGTTCGGCGGGCGTATTCACGCGTGGCGAGTCTCGTGTCAGCGGCCGCGCTTGCCCGCCAGATCCTTGAGCAACGCGTGCCAGTACGTGAGGCTGTCGTAGAACGACTTCACGGGCAGCCGTTCGTTGAGGCCGTGCGCGAACTCATCCTTGGGCTTGATGAAGTTGCCGTCGACTCCGTACGTCGGGATGCCGGCGGCGCGGAACACGAGACCATCGGTGGCGCCCGAAGCCTGATTCGGCACGATCGGCACGCCCGGCTGGATCTTGTGGATCGCGCGCGTCACGGCCTGCACGACGTCCTTGCGCAGCGGCGACGCATCGCTCGACAGCGACGGCCGCACGAGCGAGACCTCGACGCTCTTGCCGACGATCTCCTGCAGCTTGCCCTGCACGTCCTCGATTTTGACGCCCGGGAAGATGCGGCAGTTCACGTTGGCCCGCGCGGTCTGCGGCAACGCGTTCTCGGCGTGGCCGCCCGTGAGCATGGTCGCGACGCAGGTCGTGCGGAGCTGGCCATTGAAGCCCACATCCTTCTCGATGATCGCGGCGGCGGCCGCGTCGCCGGGCTTCGCGGCGAAAGCCGAGAGCGCCTTGCCGAGCGCGCCCGGTTGCGTGGTGCCCGCCTGCGCGAATGACGCAATCGTCGTGTCGTTCCATTGCACGGGAAATTTGTGCGCGCGGATTTTCGTCAACGCACCGGCGAGTTCGTAGATGGCGTTGTCGTCACGCGGCAGCGAACTGTGGCCCCCGGCGTTGCGCGCGGTCACGTAGTAGTCCGCGTAGGTTTTCTCGGCCGTCTGCAGGCCGTAAAACAGCGCCTTGCCGGTGTCATCGTCGAGCGTGCCGCCACCGCCGTCGGAGTTCAGCGCATATTCGGCGTCGACGAGTGCGCGGTGGTTTTGCACGACGTCGCGCACCGACCCCATCTCGGTCTCTTCATCTCCACTGAAGTAGATGATCAGATCGCGCGTGGGCACGAACTTCTCGGCCTTGAGGCGCAGGAAGGTCGCGGTCAGTGCGGTTGTGCCCTGCTTCACGTCGTACGTGCCGCGGCCGTAGAAGAAGCCGTTCTCTTCGATCAGCGTAAAAGGATCGCGCTCCCATTCCGAGCGGTTCGCGGTCACGACGTCCATGTGCGCCATCAGCAGGATGGGTTTTCCGCCGGAACCGTCGCCTCGATAGCGCACGACCAACGACACCGTCTCGTCGCCCTCGCCCTTGAACGGCAGGATGTGGATGTCTTCGCCCGGGAATCCCGCGGCGCGGAATTCGCCGGCCAGGTATTCGGCGAACTCCTTCATTTTCGCGTTGCCGAGCGACGTCGGGATCGCAATCGATTTCGCGTAGATCTCGCGCGCCTTGCCTTCGTGCACCGTCAACGGTTTGCCGGCGGCGTGGCTGGCGGCAGCGGTGAGGAGCATCGCGCCCGCAAGCAGGCCGAATTGTTGGATGTTCATCGAAGACCCCGGGAATGTGATGCGCGCATCTTACGCGTTACACCGGCCTTGATGAGGGCCTGCGCGGTGAACACGGCGATGAACGGAGCGAAGGACGACAGCACGCGATTGCCGAGGAACGCCAGCGACGCCGCGGTCGCGACCACCGTGATGCCCAACAGGAGCCAAGACGCGTTGCGCACCTCGCGCGGCGGCGCCTCGACCCCGACATATCCGCGCGGACTCGCGAGGGTCGCGACCACCCCGACGCCAAGCACCCAGAACAGCATGGCCGTGCCTTCGAGCCGGCCGTATTCCTCGTTGAGCCACGGCCAGCGTGTGATCAACGCGATCGTGCCACTCACGAAATAAAGCGCGATTCCCAGGTAGATCCGGTTGAGCGTTGCCCGAGCGCGCCAGAGCGCGACGGTGCTGACGAGCGCGAGCGCGGTCGCCGCGTAGTAAGGAGTGCGCCACTCGACCTGCGCGCGCGGGTCCATCACCGTCATATAGATGAGGAACACGGCGAGCGGCATGGCTTCGACGACACGCAATGCAAAGGCTTTCATGGATTAATATTGTGCAATGGAATCGACCGCCCCCGATTGGGTTTCGGAAACCCGCTTCGGCAAATGGTTTCTGAGCACCCGGACCTGGTACCGCTACGTATTGTCGGTCGCCATCGAAGAGCTGCGCGCGATCGGCGGTCAGCGCATGCATCCGATCGGCCGGCTGCTGGACGTCGGCTGCGGCCAGGGACGCTCGTTCGGTTTGCTCGCGAAGCATTTCAAACCGCGCGAGATCGTGGGCGTCGACATCGACCCGGTCATGGTCGAGACCGCGCGACGCGCGGCGAAGGATTGTCCGGTCCCCGTCACGGTCATACAAAGTTCGGCCTCACACCTCGACGTGCCGGACGGGTCGGTGGATAGCGTGTTCTGTCACCAGTTGATCCATCACGTGGCCGATCAACGGCGCGTGCTGGGCGAGCTGCATCGCGTGCTCGTGCCCGGCGGCTATCTACTGCTCGGAGAATCGTGCGAATCGTTCATCCACATCTGGTCCGTGCGCTGGTTCTTCCGGCATCCGCCCGGCGTGCAACACGCGGCCGAAGGCTACGTGCAACTCGTGCGCGACACGGGTTTCGTCGTCGAGGAGCGCGACGTGCGCACATCGACGCCATGGTGGTCGTTGCCGGATCTGGGCATCGCGAGAAAGTACGGACTTCAGAAGAGAGTCCCGCCGCCGACCGAGCTACTGCTCGTGGCGCGCAAACCGGCCGGGAGATCCGTCTCCCCGGCCGGGTAGCTTCGCCCGATCTACTGCGACCAGGAGCACTGCGCCACGACATCGGTCGAGCGCGGCGTGCGGATGAGCGTCACCTGGGCGCGCGGCACGCGATACCAGCCGGAGACGCGCAGCGTCGAGTCGCACGCGGTGCCTATGGCGATCGTTCCAACCTTCTGACCCAGCGTCGCGCTGCTGCCGGAGCCGACGATGTCACCGACGTCGGGAGCCGCGACGCGTAGCTGTCGACCGCCAGTCGGTGGTGGTGGTGGTGGTGGTGGTGGCGGCGGGGGCGGGGGAGTCGTCGGCGTGATCGTGATCCCCACCGTGCTCGCCGAGCTCGCGCCGGTTACGTTCTTCGTCGCGACGTTGCTGTCGCTCGACTCGAGGTTCCCCGTCGTGCGCGCGCGTACGGCGAAATACCATGTGCCGGGCGTGAGGGCCTGGATCGTCGCCTGGCGCGCGGTGACGTCGCTCATGGTGTACGTCTGGTTGAGCGCGTTCGCGGCCGTGCCATACACGATCCGGAATGATCCCAGGTTCGTGAGCGCCGAGCCGTCCGTGTTTTGCGTCGGCGCGGTCCAGCGCACGAGTGCCGTGCCACCGCTCCAGCTGCAGGTCAGCGTGAAGTTGGTGCTGGCATTGATGCTCGGCAACGTTTGCGTGCCCGACACGGCCTTGTCGCCGGACCAGCCCCCGCTCGCGCGACAGCTTTGCGCGACCGGACTCGTCGACCAGGTGAGCACCGGCGTGAGGCTGCCGGTCGCCGAGGTCTGGTTGGCGCGTAGCGAGACGACGCCCGCGGTTTGCGCGTGCGCGCCGGCTGCGGATAGAGCGAGAACGATGAAGACGAGTTTCCTCGAGTCCATGAGTGACTCCTTTGAAATGAAAACAAACAAGCGACGCGCAGAATGGCGTCTAACTTTTTTGCGGCAAACGGGGATCGGAGCTTTCTCGCATAAGTGCGCTCGCGCGCTTTGGCGCGGCAACGCGACACGTCGGGTCGCAAATGGAGAACGACGTCTCGGTATCCAGACAAGTCGCGCGAGAATCAGGCGATGACGCAAGGTCAACTCGCGTTCATTCGCCTCATGGCTGACTTTCTTTCAAACAAGGGTTCGCGCCAGGTGAGTGGACAATCGCGAATCCCCGATTTGCGAACGCCTACGGGTGACGTCGCATGGCGACAATCGCACGCACTCCGCGTGAAACCCTGCGGGGCACGCGGAAGTCAGCCGTGCGATCGCGGCGAAACTCGACAACGCGACGATCGATCAGCGCCCTCAGTCCGCCACGCCCATCGCCGCGAGAGCCTCGCGGATCACCCGATCGTCGTCGTCATTCAGCTCGCGGCCCTCGGTCTCGATCGCGTCCGCGCGCTCGAACAGCGGGTGAAAGAGCCCGAGCTTGTCGACGGGGCCCTTCAGCGTGATGACACCGTGTTTGGCGAACGCCGCGCTCCATCGGTCGCGCACGCGATCCCAGAAAACCTTCGTCCGCTCGAAATACCGGTCCGCGCCCGCGAAATCCGCGTCGCGTATGCGTTCATACCGCGCGAACCCATATTCCCGGGCGACGTAGGGCTGTATGGCGGCCAGCGAGCGATCCGCCGACAGCACCGCCTTGAGATTGTTCTCTTCCTGGGACCAGCCCGTGGGCACGACGGTGTGCCGGTTCGTGCCGATCAACACCTGGTAGTCGCCGCGCACGCTCCATTCGCGTCGTGGCAGAGGACGCCACGTGTCGCCGCTCAACCAGGCGGAGAAACTTCCGCCGTGTTCCCAGCGCCCGACGCTCGCGTACCGCGGCGACTCATCCACCTGGTAGACGGTCTGCGTCCACGCTCCACGCGATTCGGTGGTAGTTAGCTTGCGGCGCTGCCAGCGGTCCAGTCCCAGGTGCTCGACGATCTCCTTTGGCTCGTACGCCCAGTCCTGTCGCCAGTGCTTCGTGATCATCGGTTCGCTGATCTTTCCATCGGCCTGAACGACACGCATCTCGAGGATGTGCACGAGGCTCACGACCTTCGCGTCGTTGCGGTCGACGTAGACTTTTTCGGTGCCCCAGGATTGATAGGGCGCGACGGGCTTCGCTCCGGCGGTGAATGGCGCGACTTCGAGGAAATCGAAAGTCACGCGATACGTGCCGGCCATCGCGAGGATGGCGCGCCGATCGCGTTCGAGCGGCGTCAGGTCCTTTTCCTGCAACGCCTTCCACACTGCGGATTCCGCGGTGTCGAGCGTGATGGGCGCGCCCTTCGTCGTGCCGCCGCGCGGCTTGAGCGTGTTGCCATCGATCGGCCAGGAGAAGGTGTAGCGCGGCGGCGCGGCCGTGCCTTCGGCTTGGCCGGCGTAAGTCCATGCCGGCGCGCACGCCAGCAGCAAGGCGATCGTCAGATGTTTCATGGGAGTACCCGCAAGACGTGGTTTCGCTTGTAGGCTGGCGACCCGTGGAACGGGCGTGGCTGGCTGGAGCCGATGATCGCAGGCCGTCGGTCAGGTCGCAAACCCGCCGGGTAGCGCGCTCATTCAGCCGGCCAGCGGGTCGAACCAGCGCAGCGACATGCAGGAAAGACCCGCGTCTATCTTCCCGATCTCGGACACGGACAGCGGCAACACTTTCGATCCATGTCGCTCCAGCATTTCCAGGGTGCGGGGGCACCCCGAGCGGATGAACAGCACATCGTTCACCCGCAGCGCATTCGCCGCCGCGCGTTCCTCTTCTGGCAGGACGAGCACGCGGAAGCCCGCGAGAAGCCCGGAACTCGCGAGCGCCCGTGTCGCGAGGATCGTCTCTTCGTCGACCAGCGAGCAATCCGTCTTGAGGTGCAAGGTTCCGGCAGGGACACGCACGATCTCGCTGGCGAGGCCGATCGAACGCAGGAGATCGCGCAGCGCCGCGGCGCCGACGTCGTCTGTTCGCGCGGAGAGACCGATGAGGACGATGCGCGGAGTGACGAGAATGTCGCCGCCGTCGGCGTAGCCGTCGGTGAGCTCAAGCACTTTGGGGAAGCGCGCCGTGAGCGTGGGCGTGAGCTGAGCGGATTCGGCGATGCGAGTCGGCGCACCGGGGCGCAGCAGCAATGCGGCCTGCGGGAAGACCAAGGCGGGGTCTTCGACGAAGATGGAATCGGGGAACGGTTCGAGGGGATCGAGCACGGTCACGCGGACACCGGCGGACTGCAGGGCTGCGATGTAAGAACGATGCTCGGCGAGAATGGTTTCGAAGACGGGCGCGGGCCCCGGAGTCGCGGTCAATCCATTGACGACGCTGCGGCCTGGTGTGCGGACGATCGCGGAGTTGAAGTCGAATACGCGCATGACGGGAGCATGGGAATGCCGGAGTGGGTTCCGGGAGTGGATCAGATCGTAACCGAGGCCTGGATCCCAACCCATTCGAGAGCCTCGTGCCTCTGGCCGAACGAGCGCATCTGGATCGCCTTTCCCTCGCGGAATGTGTAGACGTCGGCAAGCCGCCCATCGATCCATTCCGTCTGATCCTTCAGTCTCACTCGCACGTGAACGAAGGCGACGATCTTCTCGCCTGCGACGAAGAATTGCTCCAGCTCGCAACCGCCTTCGGCCCAGGTGTTGCGTCCCTTCGACATGTTCGCGATCACTGCCGCGTGCCCGCGGTGTGTCCCGGCTCCCGGATAGTCAGGCGGTTCGATCCACTCCATTTGCGGGTCGAAGGCTTTGACGAAGCCCTGAACATCATTCCGGTTGAGGGCCGCGTATGTTTCCTCCACCGCCTCGATGTCCGTGAAGACCGCCAACTGCGCGGCGAAAGCGCGCTGGTAGGCGGGCCGCGCTTCACCGCGGGCGACATAAGCGGCGAGGTTTGGATACTCGTCCAGCAAACCCGATGCCCGGAGCCGCAACAGCACCGTCACCATCACCAGGTCGCCCGCGCTGAATGCGCCGTCGAGCCAGTCGGCACGCCCGAGCCGATCGGACAGCGTTCCCAGCCGGTCACGCACGCGTTGCTCGACCAACACCAGGCGCTTCTCGTACCAGGACTCGTCCCGCTCGAGTAGCTTGGCCGTCTGTAGATCGAGGATCGGCGGCTCGACCGTGCTCAACGCGGCGAACATCCAGGTGATCGCGCGCGCGCGGGCGTTCGCGTCGTCAGGCAGCAGACCCGCATGACGCTGCGCGACGTGGAACACGATCGCGCCCGATTCGAACAGAGCGAGATCGTCCTCTTCGTAGGTCGGAATCTGCCCGAAAGGATGCAGCGCCCGATGCGCCGGCTCCTTCATCGCGGCGAACGACACGAGCCGAACGGCGTATCGCTGGCCCACTTCTTCGAGCGCCCAGCGAACGCGCATGTCACGCGCCAGTCCCCTGCCACGATCGGGTGAACGTTCAAAGGCGGTGATGGTTGGCGTGCTCGAAAGGATCATGGGGATCTCTCCGTTGCTGGACGTCTGTGACTAGACGTTCGAGACAGGCCCCGATCGACATTCCCGGAGTTTTTTTTGCCCCGGTCCCACGCTATTCGTGGCGCAACGCGTCGATCGGCGCGAGATTCGCCGCACGCCGTGCCGGCAGGATGCCGAACAGCATGCCGACGAGCGCGGAGAAACCCGTGGCGCCGACCACCGCCCACCATGGCACCGCCGGCGGCGGAAAGTGCGGGATCAACTTGGCGGCCACCACGCCTAGCAACCACCCGAACGCAACCCCGATGATGCCGCCGATCACCGCGAGCACCATGGCTTCGATGAGGAACTGCATGAGGATGAAACTGCGCGGCGCGCCCAACGCCTTGGCGATGCCGATCTCGCGGGTTCGCTCCGTGACCGACACCAGCATGATGTTCATGATTCCCACGCCGCCCACCAGCAGCGAGATCCCGACCACGGCGGAGATGACGAGCGTGATGGTGCCCGACACGCGCTGAATGGTTTCGGTGAGCGACTGCGAGGTCATGACCTCGAAGTCGTCGGAATCCCCGGGACCAATCTTGTGCGCACGGCGCAGCAGCGCGGTGATGCGGCTGGTGACGTCATCGACCGCGTCGAGATCGTCGACGGTGAGCATGATGTTCATGTCGGGCTCGTTGTACGGGCCCGACAGTGCCCTGCCCGTCTCGAACGGGATGACGGCGTAGTTGTCCATGCTCTGTCCGAACATCTCGCCGCGCGCCTCCATGAGGCCGACGATCTTGAACCACTGGCCTCCCAACTGGATGAACGTGCCAAGACAGTCCTCCGGTAGTTTGAGATCGGTGCGCGCCTTCTCGCCGAGCACGACGACGCGGCGCCGCGAAGCGTTGTCGCTGTCCGTCACGAAACGACCGAGCCGCGGATACGACTGGTTGGCGAACTGGAACCAGTTCGTGGTCGCGATGACTTGCGCGCCCGACGTGTTGACGCCCCAGCGCACACCGCCCGGAAGATTGAGGCCGGACGTCGGCGTCACGTTGCTGATGCCCGCGATCTGGTGCTTCACGAGCTCGAGGTCGGCGGGCTTCAGTTTGTTCCATTTGCCGATCAGCCAGTCTTCCCGCGAAGTGTTCGAGTGGATCTGCAACGCGTTGCCGCCGAATCCCTCGAACTCGCTCATGACCGACCGCGTGAGACCCTGCAGTAGTGAGACGATGCAGATGACCGAGGCCACGCCGATGATGACGCCGAGCATGGTGAGGAAGCTGCGCATGCGGTGCGAGCGGATGCTGCCGAGCGCGGAGCGCACGCACTCCTGCAAGGCATAGAAGAACCCCTGCAGCCGGCTCACGTCGTCGAGGGGAGCGGCGTCGCTCATGCCCGCTTCTCCTCGTTCACCGGCTGCTCGCGATCTTCCACGATGCGGCCGTCGTGCAATCGCACCACGCGCCGGCAGTACGCGGCGACCGCGGAGTCGTGCGTAACAATAATAATCGTCATGCCGTCGCGATTGAGGTCGCCGAAAATGCCCATGATCTCGCGCGCCGTCTTGCTGTCGAGGTTGCCCGTCGGCTCGTCGGCCAGCAGCACGTCCGGCCGGCCGACGAGTGCTCTGGCGATCGCGACGCGTTGCCGCTGTCCGCCCGAAAGCTCATTCGGTTTGTGCAAGGTCCGCGCTTCGAGGCCCACGCGCGCCAGCGCCGCGTTCGCGCGCTCGCGCCGGACGGCGGGCGCGAGGCCGCGATAGATCAAGGGCTGCGCGACGTTGTCGGCAATGGTGGTACGCGGCATCAGGTGGTAGCTCTGGAAGATGAAACCGATCTTGCGATTGCGGACGCGGGCGAGCTCATCCTCGCTCAGGGTCGCGACGGCCTCACTATCGAGCGTGTATGTGCCGGTGGTCGGAAGATCCAGGCAGCCAAGCACGTTCATCATCGTCGACTTGCCGGAACCGGAGGGCCCGATCAGCGCCACATACTCGTTGCGCGCGATGCTCAAGTTTATGTCGGCGAGCGCGACGAGCTGAGTGTCGCCCATCTGGTACGTCTTGCCGATGTCGCGCAGCTCGATCACGTGGCCTTACTTCTTCGCGGCCGGTTCGGCTTTTTCTTTGATGCCGACCTTCTCGCCGTCCAGCAGGAAGAGCAGCGTCTTCGCGGGGCCGACGATGATCTGCTCGCCCTCTTTCAGACCGGACGTGATGGCGATGTGGCTGTCGTCTGCGGTGCCCGTGGAAACGGCGCGCTTGACGGCACGGCCGTCCTTATAAATGAACACGCTGGCTACCGATTTTTCCGACTTCGCCGATTTGTCCGGATTGTCCTCGTAGCGCAGCGACTGCACCGGCACCGCGAGCACCCTGGCATCGCTGTGCGATCCCGTGAGCACCTCGGCGCGACAACTCATGCCGGGATGAAAGACCACTCCCGCGGTATTCGTGAGACGGATTCGCACCGGGTAACTCTTGTTCTGTCCCGGCGGCTGTCGCGGCGCAATGGCAACCTGGTCGACGGTGCCCTTCAGAATCTTGTCGGGAAACGCCGCGGGGACCACGCGCGCTTCGGCGCCCACGCGGATGAACGCGATGTCAGTCTCATCGACGTTGATCTCCGCATCGATGCTCGTCGTATCGGCCACGTCGAGCAGCGTCGAGCCGGCGATGCCGGAGAAGCTGGGCACGGCGGTCTGGCCCACTTTCACGTAGATAGCCGTGACCTTGCCGTCGAGCGGTGAGCGGATCTGGGTCTTGGCGAGCAGCTCCTCCGCCTGCCGCAGTTGCGCGACCGACTGTGAAAGCTGCTCACGACTCGTGCGCAGGTCCACTTCGGCCAGATTGCGCGCCGACACCATCTCCGCGAGGGTGTTGACATCCACCATGCCTTGCGCACGCAGCGCTTCGAAGCGCTTCACCTTCGCACTTTGCGTGTCGAAGTCGACCTGCCGGCGATCGATGCTGAGCCGCGACTGACGAACCTGTGCCTCACTCTGCTCGATCGCCGCCTGCGGCGCTCGCGGATCGAGACGCATGAGGAGTTGCTCGCGCGTCACCTGGTCGCCCTCTTTCACGAGGATCTCCGTCACCCGGCCCGTCACCTCTGGCGCCAGCGTGACCTGGCTTTCGTAAGTCAGCGATCCCGATGCGAGCACGGTCGGAGACAGCGCGCGCAAGGTGCCGTTCTCGACTTCGACCATCTTGCTGGTGTCGTCACGCGTGAGCTTGAGTCCGACGGGCAACACGATCAGCGCCGCGATGACGCTCAACGCGATCCATTGCTTCTTTGTCATCGCTCCAACCTACCGGAAAGCGAAGAATGCCCAGACGCCATAGATCACGACGATGGGCACCAGAATGAACGCCGCGCTGAACGCCCACGACCGCTGGGTCCAGACCTGCACGCCGATGATCATGAGCGCCCAGCCCAGTAAATTAGGGATAGTCAGCGATTCGAGCAGCGAATACCCGGCGCCGCTCATGGGCACCTGGAACACCAATGCGTTCAGCGACAACGGTGCGAGCGCGGACGGACTCATCTGCGGGGTATCGCTAAGGCCCAGCATGATGGCCGCGATCACGTTGCTGAGCAGCGTGGGCAGCATCGTCCAGCAGGCGAACGCGAACCAGTGCTTGAATCGCAGGTCCCGCGGCAGCTTCGTGACTTTGGCGGCCAGCAGCAGGTACAGCGCCGTCACGAGGAACATGACCGACATGAAGAAGAAAACTCCGATCATCGACCCCCACAACAAAGTGTTGCGGGTGTACATGCCCAGCATCGCCGCGCGCTGGTCTTCGGGAAGCTTCTGGACGTCGGGGTTGTTGCCGAACATCGCGTCCTTGAACCACTCGATGTCCACGATGCTGTAGTACCAGAACATGATGGCAAGGGTGGATGCGAGGAGCAGCAGGAGCGGGAACCAGAATCGCGGGCGTGCGCGCAATTCCTCGAAGGCGCTGGAAGGCGCGGTGGCCAGGGCGACGGAAATGGCGAGATTGTTCATGGAGCACCTATTACCACAGAAGTTAGTCAGGCGTGTCGAATGCGGTCGAGCGACCAGGGCACGAGAGCGCTGTTCATGAGGATCACCATCACCGGGAACAGTATCGCGACGACGGCTGTCGCCTGTATCCCGGAGAGGGGAGCGCCGAGTGCATGTAGCATGGTCAGCAATGCAGCGCCGAAAGCCGTCGTGACCAGGGCCGCGCCGCTCAGGTAGCCAGCCGTCAGCACGCGCGTCGCGATGCCGTTCCAGAGCAGGTAGATAGCGGCGATCGCCACCGTGAGCGCGGCGGTCCAGAAAGACGCCTGGAGAATCGTGTTGACGGGGATCCACGGTGCGATGCCACTCTGGTTCGCGACGGCAAGCAGGACGATGGCGACACCCCACACGATCGGCAACCAGCTCACGACCAGAACCGCCCGGGGGTAACGGGTCTGGAGCGCCTCGCGCGACGCCTGCCAGGCGATGAAGGCAGCGCTGACAATGGACGCGAGGACGGCTTGCGCGGCGTGTGCATACGCCGGCAGCTCACCCAGGTTGTTTGAGATCGTGCTTCGCAACTTGAGCAATCCCTCGACGGTATTTTTTCCATTCATCATCCATGGCCCCCAGCCGCCGATGAATGAGCTCGACACCCACACACTGATACCGATCGCGGCCACTCCCACCAGCACGCAGGCGGATCTCACGAGCAATTTGAGGCCGGCAAGCTGCGCGGTGCTGCAAGGCTGCGTCGCCTCGAAAGCGCTGACGTACCTTTTTCCCTGTTTCCGGCGAATTCCGAAGACGTTGCCGCCGAGCAGGAAGAGCACCACCGGCACGGAAAACATCGAGACGCCAAGGGCAAGTTGACGGGCAGGCTCGAAGGCGACACCGATCACGAACAGCAGCGAGATCACGATCGCGATGGTCAGACCGATCGTCAGCACGGGCAATCCGCTGGACTTCAGCTCGAACCAGATCTGCGCACGGATCGGAGACGAGGTGGGACACCTGAACCGGAAGATGCTGATGAACCACGCGGGATACCCGCCGGCTCCCTCCTTCTGCTGGGGCACGATCGCGACGGCATCTCCGCGGCGCTGCCGCGCGATGCCGACCACCGCGAGAACCATCGACGCGACGCAGATCAGGATCAATACCGCGTTCGCGATTAGCGAGAACTCGACCTTCGGCGGCGATCCGACATGTTGCTGGAGCAGAAAGAAGAACGGCCAGCCGACCACGATCGATCCCGTCCACTGGGCAACCCGGCTCCGGGTCGCCCACTGGATGCAGGTGCAAGCCAGGTGATAGGCGACGAGACACAGCGCCATCGAAAACACCGGAAGCGGCTTGCCGAAGATGAAACCCAGGAGCGCGGCGGACACGACGTACAGCGCAGTGCAGGAAATCGCGTCGTACAACATCGCGACGGCGACGAACCTGGCCGTCGGAACCGGCCGCGTGAAGAGTAGATAGAGCGGGAAGCCCGGCTTGTACCCGTCCGAGAATCGTCCGCCATTGAGCTTCGAGATGGAGAACCAGAAGAAGGCGTGCACCGCGACCAGGATCCAGAACGCGATGGTCACGCCTTTGTCGGACAGCGCCAGCGCACCGCCGCCCGCCACGAGTCCGAGCGCGAGACGTTGGCCGGCCTCGACGCGCGTCAGCTGCCAGTTCTCCCACAGCATGGCCACGATGGGCGATCGCAGGTTCATGCGGCCTCCGCCTGCGGGCGCACGCGACCGGCGCGCGCCAGAAAGATTTCCTCGAGCGTGGCGTCGCGCGATTCGATGACCTCGCCGCCATGAGCGCCTACCGAATGACGGAACTGTTCGGGCGACCCGGTGTGGATCACGCTCCACGCGCGGCCACCGCCCTCCATCACCAACGCGGTGTCGAGAACGGGTGGCTGCGCGAAATGGTCGACAAAGTGCACGCGACTGCGCTGGTACGCGGCGCGCACGTCGTCGAGAACGCCGCTCAGCGCCACTCGGCCCTGGTGCATCAGCGTCACGTGGTCCGACATCCGCTCGACCTCGTCGAGCAGGTGCGACGAGAAGATCACCGTGCGCCCGTCGTCGGCCACGGCGCGAACGACGGCGTCGAGGATGTCGCGACGGACCACGGCATCGAGGCCCGAAGACGGTTCGTCGAGGATCAACAGCTCGGGGCGATACGCCACGGCCGCGATCAGGCCGGCCTGCGCGCGCATTCCCTTCGACAGATCCTTGATCTTCTTGGCCGGATCGAGCGCGAAAGTCTCGAGCAGCTCGCGCGCATATGACGCGTCCCAGGTCGGGTGGTAGGCCTGCGTGTAGCTCATCAGCTCGTCGATGCGCATCCACTCCGGCAGCTCGCGCTCCTCGGATAGATAGCCCACCCGGCTCAGCACACCAACCGGATCGCGAACCGGGTCGAGGCCGAAGACCCGCACCGAGCCGTCCGTGGCGCGCAGCAGACCGAGCAGGTGCTTGAGCAGCGTGGTCTTGCCCGCGCCGTTCGAGCCCACCAGGCCGTAGACCTGGCCCGCGGTAGCTTGAAACGAAACTCCGTCGAGCGCTTTCTTGTGCTCGAACGATCGCGAGAGTTCGGTGACGTCGACGACTGCATGACTCATGGCCATTCCTCCCTTGCCCATTTCCTATCTATTGGCTTTTTTTATCTCCGCCGGCTCGGCGGCGGTCTCGTCCATCGCGGTTTTGCGCTCACGGACCATCCGCAGGATGTCGTCCGCGGTGAAATTCAACTGGTGCGCCTCGGCCAGCAGGCCGTCGATGCGCTGCTCGATCACGCGGCGGCGCTCCCGCAGCGCTACTTGCTGCGGGCGGCCCTCCGAGACGAACGTGCCCGAGCCGCGGCGCTTGTGAATGGTTCCGGAAATTTCGAGGTCGCCGTAGGCCTTCACGATCGTGTTCGGAGTGACCTTCAACTGCAGCGCCAGCGTGCGGATCGGCGGGAGCTCCTCGCCAGGGAGAAGCAGCCCGGATGCCACCAGGTACTTCACCTGGTTGACGATCTGGCGGTAGATCGGCACGCCGTCGGTCAGGTTGATCGATATGTCCACGGTTGGTTCGAGTCGGGCCTGTCAGTTCAAGTGTATGGGTACACTGATACAATTATCGAAGCGCGTCAAGTGCGGTGTTTCGACAGATTCGCACGCCAATCGGCGCAGCCGGACGGCGCTATGCTTGGCCAGATGAATGACGCCCCGCCCACCGACCTGTCGCCAACCGCCCTGACCGCCGAGCTCAAAAAGCGATTCGGGTTCGAGTCCTTCCGTCCCGGGCAGCAGGAAATCGTGGGCGACATCCTGCGTGGCCGGGACGTGCTTGCGATCATGCCAACCGGCGGTGGCAAGTCGCTGTGCTTCCAACTACCGGCACTGCTGCGTCCCGGCGTGTGCATCGTGGTCTCGCCGTTGATCGCGTTGATGCAGGATCAGGTGCGCCTGCTTCAGGACAACGGCATCGAAGCGACGTTCATCAATTCGTCGCTCGAGCGCAAGGAAGTCTTGCGGCGCATGGCCGATCTCGAGCGCGGCGACCTCAAGCTTTTGTATGTGGCTCCCGAGCGTTTGCTGCAGGCCGAGTTTCAAGGTGAAGTGCTGCCACGGATTCATGCCGCGCACGGCCTATCTTCTCTGGTCGTCGATGAAGCTCACTGCGTTTCGGATTGGGGTCACGACTTCCGCCGCGAATACCGCCAGATCCATCAACTGCGCACGCGATTCCCGGAAGTGCCGATCGCGGCATTCACGGCCACCGCCACCGAACGGGTCAGGCAGGACATCGTGCAGCAGCTCGGGCTGCGCGAGCCGAGCATTCACGTCGCCAGTTTCAATCGGCCCAACTTGTACTACGCAGTGCGCCCCAAGACCAAGGCGACGTACCCGGAACTGCTCGCGCTTGCGCGCCGTGAAACCGGCGCGGGCATCGTCTATTGCCTGTCACGCAAGCGGGTCGACGAGATCGCCGAGCGCCTGCAAAGCGATGGTGTTCGCGCATTGCCCTATCACGCCGGGCTCGATGCGAACACGCGCCGGGACAACCAGGATGCGTTCATCTTCGACCGCGCCCAGGTGATCGTCGCCACGATCGCTTTCGGGATGGGCATCAACAAGCCCGACGTCCGCTGGGTCGTGCACCATGACTTGCCGAAAACGCTCGAGGGCTACTACCAGGAATCAGGTCGCGCCGGCCGCGACGGCGAGCGAGCGCGTTGCATTCTCTATTTCGGCGCCGGCGATATTCGAACTGCCGAGCACATCATCGCGCAGAAGGTCGACCCGGTGACCTTCGAGCCGATGGCCGACGAACAACGAATCGCCCGCCAGCAATTGCGACAGGTATTGAACTACGCGCAATCGGGAGAGTGTCGTCGAGTCGTGCAGCTGCAGTACTTCGGCGAAGTATTCGCAGGCAAGTGCGGTGCCTGCGACAACTGTGTGGAGCCACGGGCGACGATCGATCGCACGACCGAAGCGCAGCAGCTCCTGTCGTGTATCGCCCGGCTCGCGCAAAGGCATGAACGGTATGGCGTCGCATACGCAATCGAAATCCTGCGTGGCGCCGAGACGCAGCGAGTCACCGACCGGGGCCATGCGAGCTTGAGCGTCTATGGCATCGGCAAGAACATCGGCTTGCAGGAATGGCGCGATCTCGCAAGAGCACTGCTGCATCAAGGGCTGGTCACGCAGTCCCAGGATGGATACGCGGTGCTGTCGCTGAACGAGGCGAGCTGGCAGGTGCTGCGAGGCGAGCGGGCCGTTCAGGTCAGCGAGTCGGTGAAGACCGCGCCGGGGCGCAAGTCCGTGAAGGCGGTGGCGACGGGCGCGGGGAACGATCTTTTCGAGGCTCTGCGCAAACTGCGAAAGCAGCTTGCCGATGAAGCGGGGATGCCGCCGTACATCGTCTTCAATGATGCGAGCTTGAGGGAGATGGCGGAGAGGCAACCGGGGACGTTGGAGGAATTTTCCACGATCGCGGGCGTGGGGCAGTCGAAGCTTGTCCGCTATGGCGAGAAGTTCGTGGAAGTGATTCGTCGGGAATCGCAGGGGGAAGCTGCGGGTGAATGAGAGCTGACGGGCGGATTGCCTCTGCACTCGGTGAACTGAGTCCGCCACCTGTCGCCGCCCAATTCACCCGCGCAACAGTGACGTCTCGAGGTCGACGATCAGTGCGCGCAGCGTTGCAATTGCCGAATTCAGGCGGGCATCCGCGCGCTCTGCCTCCGCTGGTTTCCGCGCATTCTCGATCACCTTGGCGAGAGAAGCATCGCGTTCACTTTTCCAGGCAAGAATTTCGGGCTGGCCAGGATTCGACTTCGCCAGCAGCGGACTCGCCAAGTTGGCGACCGAAAGAGCTTTGCCGTTGGAGTAATGCGAAGCCACTACCGCGACGACCGAAATCACGGTCCCTTGTAGTACAGCCTGGTAGGCGCTCTCGCGCGACCTGGGAGACTCTTGCCGATCCGCGGCCCGCTCGAACGCTCCGATCGACCAGAGTCCCTCCAGGAGCGGTCGCGTTGGATCGTTTGCCGGCAGCACACTGAGCGCATCTTGTATTGCCCTATCGACGTTCTCTCGCTCCGAAGCAAGTGCCGGGTCGCGACGCATCTGCTCATAGGCGCTGAAGAAGATCTGGACCGCATCCCGGAAAGCGGCCAGGCGCACGTCAAACGCAGGCGCCTTCATGGGTACAAAGAGCCGCTTCTTTGCCAATGCGAGCGAGTCGAGGAAGGTCGCGCGAGCGCCTCTTGCGGCAGGCGCGTTCAACGCCGTTGCCAATCCCAGGCGAACCGGTGTGATTGCCCTGGACAGCGGTGCGACCCGCGACACGGATTCTGAATTTTTAGTGGCGAGCGCCTTGTTCGGCACGGGCGCCGCCAACAACGATGAAGTGCCGGCGGTAGCTAGTCCTGCGACGAACACGATGAACAGCGATTTCAGTTGCATTGGCTTGAACCACCCGGCTGAACCCTGTGGCGAGTCCTTACGCGGCGGCCGACCTGAACTTCATTGTACACTTCGAGCTGCGCGCTTTTTTCCGCAGCCGCGAGATCAAAGGTCGACTGCAAGTTGATCCACGGTCGCGGCGACATACCAAGCCACGTCTACTCCTGGATAGTGGAGCAGCTTGGCGCTTTTCCGGGGCCGCGGCGCAGCGCCAGGCGCCAATGAATGTGGCGTGCGGACGTGTTGATTCAGCGCGGGCGGGAAGCGGTGTGGCGCCCGTGCGCATCGGACAACCCAACTACAGGTGTTGGATTATCCAACATCAAGTGTTGAGTTATCCGGCAGCCGCCCGCCTACTTGTGCTTTTCGGGCTGCGCGCATTTTTCAGCGACCGCGAAATCAATAGTTGCCAGCAGATTCATCCGCAGTGGCGGCGGCGTACCTGTCTTTGTGAGGCGCCAGCAGTGGCGGGCTCATGCCTAGAGACGCAACTCCGCACAGCGGAGAATGCTGATCCAGGGTCAATCCGTGTCACCCCATCTCTGCGGCTGTTTTGGGACACACGCGACTAGCTGGTAGAACACCAGGTACCCGCAAAATTCCCGCAACCACTTGGTGTCGGCGCGGATGTGTCAGCGGGAACGCGCTAACCACGTGTCAGCGCAAAAGAAAATGGCGCGCCCGGACGGATTCGAACCGCCGACCACCTGGTTCGTAGTTGGAGGGGGTGAAAAACTCGGGCAGGACGAGAAACGTAGATAGTTGATTTTGTTGAGTCAAAAATCGCGAGCTCACATGGCATCCGTTGCATTTGTCACCACTGAGCACGACGAAGCATGACCAAGTCCCGCAAATCTCCCGCAACGACCTGGCTGTTTTTCGCCCGGAAGCACCTGGTCATTTACCAGGTAGTCGGGGATCGACCCTTGAGAGGCGGACAGTGGCCTGTCGGCATCGCCACCACTGTCGCCGAATCTCGGGTTGGCCTCCTACGGTTTCTAGGTTTTGGTGTCGTGCCGTCTCTAGGTTATTGCGTCGAGCCATTTCTAGGTTTTCGCGCAGATTCGCGAAAAAGCGCCCCTCCAGTAGGCGACCTATGGTGTTGGATAATCCACCACCATCTGTTGGGTTATCCGGCAGAGCGAGTCTCGACACGTCTTGCCAACTCAAGGTCCGCATGTCGACGCAGTCGGCAACAGTCTCTCGACTTCTTCGAGTGACCAATTTCGAATCGACAAGCTCACCCTCTTTCCAAGGCGTCCTTGCCTAATTCGCAACTTGACGATACGCGACGCAAGCGCACAATCGAGCAGCTGCGCCGAACTACCTCACTCTTCATACAGGTAGCGCGACGCTCCGACACTGTACGGCGGGGACCCATGGCCAAAGACTCCCGAATCGAGTGGACGCATCACACCTTCAACCCCTGGTGGGGTTGCGTGCGAGTGTCGCCGGCCTGCGCCCACTGCTACGCGGAGACCTGGGCGCATCGCCTCGGCGCCAAGCTCTGGGGTCGCGACGCACCCCGACGTTTCTTCAATGAGGAGCACTGGAAGCACCCCTTCAAATGGAACAAAGAGGCCGAGCGCGCCGGCGAGCGACGCCGCGTGTTCTGCGCATCCATGTCGGACGTGTTCGAAGTCCGCGCCGAGCTCAACTCGTGGCGCGAAAAACTGTGGCCGGTCATTGAGCAAACGCCCTCGCTGGATTGGCTGCTGCTCACGAAGCGACCGCAGAACATCCAGCGCATGGCGCCGTGGGGCGCGAACTGGCCGCCGAATGTGTGGCTGGGTACAACCGCCGAGAATCAGAAATACGCGGACCTGCGTATTCCACAGCTGCTCGACTCGCCCGCACGCGTGCACTTCATCTCCGCGGAGCCGTTGCTCGGCTCGCTGTCCATCAAGAAATGGAAGGGTATTGACTGGGTGATCGCTGGCGGTGAAAGCGGTCATCACGCCCGCCCGACGGATCCGGATTGGATTCGAACGCTGAGAGATGAATGCGATGAGCGGAAGATCGCATTCCACTTCAAGCAGTGGGGACATTGGGCGCCGGAACTACCGCACGGCATTACGCCGCGGCAGAAGCTGCAGTTAGAGGGGCCCGGCAAGTCACGCATCCTGTACGGATTGGGAAAATCCGTCGCGGGTCGCCTCCTCGATGGCCGCACTTGGGACCAGTTTCCGGCCTAGCCAAAAAAAACAATTCACGGAAGCCTTGATGCCGCAAATTCTCCCGGACCCATGCCCGGCGCTGCCCGTCGAAAGCGGCCCGAATGAAGATGGTGTGGGCATTTGGGTACCGGAACAAAAGCACCGTTTGTTGCACGAGTATCTGACGGCTTCCCGGTACGCGTGGCGGAAGTGGCCGAATCGCGTTTTCATCGATCCATTCTGTGGGCCGGGAAGAATTCGAGTTCGAGAGGAAGACGTCAGTCGCGATGGCGGCGCAATGATCGCGTGGCGCGCGCTTGCCGAGGTTGCGCCGTTTACCGCAATGCTTGTGGGCGACAAGGACCCCACCCGAGCTGCGGCTTGTGAAGCACGACTCGCAGCTCTCGGAGCGCCGGCCAAGGCATTTCGGGGGCCAGCGAGCGACACAGTGCCAAGGATGGTGACTGAAGTGCCTGCAGGCGCGCTGTGCTGCGCCTACGTTGACCCGTACAACCTCGAGTTCTTGTCATTCGACATTCTCAAAGCTCTGGCCACACTGAAGGTGGACCTCGCCATCAACTTCAGCACGATGGATCTAACCAGGAATGTCGAACTCGAATTTGACTCCGATCGCCGCCGGTTCGATGGCACCGCGCCAGGATGGCAGGCGGTCGATGCGATCACCCGGGCGAGCAAGGCGAATATGCCGGGCGAATTCTTCAAGTACTGGTGCGGGCTGGTCGAAGGCCTAGGGTTCGAGTACAGCCGCGAGATGCCGCTGGTTCGCAATGACCAGGGAAAGCCGATCTACCGGATGGTTTTCTTCGCTCGACACGACCTGCCGAAGCGGATTTGGGCTGATGTGGCCCGCGGCCCAAATCGCACGCTCGATTTGTTTGAAGGTGACTAGAAGGATGTCGTCCACAATTCCCAAGGCACTCGCGACCTTCGAGCAGGCGATTCACGACGCCGAACATCTGCTCGCGCATTTCGACAAGTTGAATTCAAAGCCGCCACCGCCTGAGAGCGAAGTTCTGAAACGCGCGGGATTGATTTTGGCGATGACCGCGTGGGAGACATTCGTCGAGGACAGCCTCGAGGAGGTTTTGGAGCTGCGCCTCAAGAACTGCTCTGACCCGGCAATAGCAGACCTCGTCAGATCAAAGCTTCGCCAAGAGATCTCGCGTCTTCACAATCCGACGGCAGAGAAGGCAACTGAGTTGTTTCGGAACTACGCCGGAGTCGACGTCGGCGAGCATTGGAAATGGAATGGGGTCGACGCCGAATCGGCGTGTACGCGGCTAAACGATTACTTGAAGCTTCGCGGTGATGTTTCGCACCGTGCTCGAGTGGTTCGGGAAGGTCCTCCGCAACGTCACGCAGTTAAGCGCGAAGACCTGGATCGCGCGATCCGGTTTCTCAAGCAACTCGTGAAGGCGACCGATACTGCCCTTGCGCGAAAGGTGAATTGACGATGCACGGCTTGCCGCGACGCAGGCGCTGGTTATAAACGGGTGCCGCCTTTTGACCAGCCTTGCTATGGATTCCCACCCGCGACTCAATGCGATGCAACGTCGGCCCGAGTCCAGAAAGACGCCCGTTCAAACCTACTTAGTTCGCATCCTCTCAAGTTCGGCCGCGACTTCGGCCCGCAAAGCCGCGTGATAGTCAGCGGGCGCGCCGGCAATCATGCCCGACTCAAATAGGCCGATTCGGTCCGCAAGCCATTGCTCGTCATTCGTGCTGGCTGCGATGCTGTGTAGCGCCATTGCGATCTGCCCGCGGCGCCGCGCCAAGTAAGTCGCTTCTGTCCGAGCGTTGTAGGCGCGGCACGCGGCTGTGCCCGGAATCGTACATTTTAGAAAGCTTGAGTTGGGGCGCTCGCTGTAGGTCGGATACGCAACACGTCGGCCGGTGTCGAAATCGGCGGACTGCAATGGGTTCTCCCGTTGCAATTGGCGCTCACGTACAGTCGCGGCCAAATCAGACAGAGAGTCGGAAGCCTCTTTTGTCGCCGCCGCACTTTCGGCCGCCGACTGTGCGGGCGTCTTCTCAATGACCACGTGAACCGGTTGAGGCGCCTCAGCCTTCGGTGCCGGCACCTGGTCCCGATACGTCGTCTGCGCATATGCCACCGACGCAAATGCGATGATTGCGACAACTGTACGGAGGGCAAACATTCCTAACTCCTTTGCGCCTGCGCCGACTGTAGCGGAAGTAGGTGCTACGCGGCTTTGCATTGCTTCCTAATCGCCGCTGTATGATTTTCGTCAGCAGCCTGCATCAACTCTAAAAGCGCGGCACTAGCGTCCCGTGTTTCCTCAATCGTCATCGACGAGTGCGAAATAAAATCTTCCAGCGTATCTGAGTGAGACTCAACCTGTGACAAGCGTTCCAGCGCGACCATTCGGGTCTTATCGAGACCGGGATGAAGTTTGGTCATCGCCTCAAGCTTATCTTTAATCGGATGGGTGCCGGGCACCTTAAAAGCTAGGAATAACTCCAACACCCTTCGAATGATGTTTGGCATCAGATAGCCGTATTCAGAATGACCTGTCCCGGCCTTTTCAAACTCGAGCACCTTCATACACAGGAAGTGATATTCAGAATCGTACACTCTGAGCTGCGACGGCAATTCCACCAGTGAAGCCGAACGCGGTCCGCCGACATTGGAAACTTTGACATCCAGGAAAAGCAACGCCGCAGTTTGGGGCGTGGCCTTATGCTCCGACTTCCAGAATTTCTTGAATTCGTTCATGCAGTGCTGATTGTGCGTCAGGACGAAGAGCTGCTTTGCCCCCTTGAGACGGGAATAGACCATCGCACAGGCATAGTTCATGGCCTTCGTATCCAGGCTCGACACCGGATCGTCGACAACCACAATCAAGTCCGCCAGCTTGCGTCCGTCTGACTCCAGCGTTGAGAGGAAATAGCAGAGCGCAAGTGCGGTCTTCTCGCCCTCACTAGGCGGACCCTTTACAAGTTTTCCGTGACGATGGAGTTCATACCCGTCCTTCGCTGTAACAACGCTCAACTCCTGGTGTCCTAAATACAGGTGAACGAGCTTGGTGATGACGGCCGCTGCAGGGCCGTGAGTCCTAACCTTATTCCTTAGGTCCTTAATCTGATCTTTGGTCGTTTTCTCATCTGCTTGAGCTTTGTCGCGATCTTTCTGTGCTTTGTCTACGGCATCGATGTTTTCTTTGAATTCCGTGTGGGCTTCCGCAAGAAAGTGACGCTTGATGGAAATCCTCGCCTCATCTTGATGTTTTCCGAACTCCGCGACAGCTTTGTTGTGCTGATCTATCACGGCATTGACCGCCGACAGCGCATCTGTAAACCGAGTTGACATCGTCTCGACGGCTTCATCGCTTGGAAGCTTGTGTGTGAGGGTCAGAGTCGGAGCGGCAATCCTTGCGACGTAGATTCTTTTTATTTCAGCGTGTGCGGATCGAATCGCCACCATCGCCTGCTGTAATTCTTCCGCCTTGGCCTTAAGTTCCGCATCAAGCTCAGGCATGAGCTTAAGTTCCGAACATGTGAGAACAGCGAGTTCCAGCCGGTTTAGCGATGCGTTTGCTTGTCCTTGAGCTGTAGATAGCCCGGCGACAAACTTAGTCAGGGCGTCGTCAAAAGCAGCTGCGAGAACCTTCGTTCGTTCTTCAGTCAACGGTCCAGCACAGAGAAGGCATGTTCCAAGCTTGTGTTGACGGTGGTATTCGTAGCCTTGTTTTGCCCAAGGGACCATTTCCGGATGGTCCACGAGATTTGCTGCCATCGATTCACCGGCACTAGTAGACGCTGCAAGCCTGGCATCAACGACTGCTTGACTGGTGGGGGCTGAGTTCGCAGAGATTGCGGTCGCCGTTGGCGGTGGCGATAGCCTGATTGCAACCCCTTCCAGTTCGTCCAGCTTCTTACTATCCAGAATAGCCGTCGCGTCGTACTTAAGATTCTCATAGTCGGCCTGAAGTGCAGGGGCTTCATACTTTCGGTTTGAGAGATGGATCTTTGCTGCGATGTTCTTCGCCAGCCCACGCTTAAACGTGGTCAATATCCGATTCTTGTCCTCCAAGGATTGTTCTGCGCCAGCCAAGGCAGCAGTTAGAGCCGGCAGCCCTACCTCTGCCGCCTTGAGTGCAGCGGCGGCCTCGGCCTGCTCCTCGCTGATGTAAAAGATCGAATTCGCGGTTCCAGTGTTCCATTGCAAGTTGCGCTCGATGAAGTCGGTATTGAAAACACAAACCCTCTCTTGCAGCCCCGTCAGTTCGTCTGGAGATTTGAGGACCGCACCGCCTTCGAGCTCGAGTTCAAATGCGCAGCCCTCCGGAAGACCCTCTTGGCACTTACCTGCTTGGAGTGACGAGAACAGGCGGGAGAGAGTGCTTTTGCCGGAGCCGTTGAAACCATAGACAAGGGAATAGCGCGGGAACACCGGAAAAGTGTCTTTGGCTGCACGGTCAGCAAGGACACCCGCCCCTTTAAGGGTCCGAATTCTTGTTATGAATGTCACTTCATCTCCCTAGCTCCGGACAAAAGGTCCGGGACCTGGCGGCCAGGCGTCTCTGCCGCCGCCACTTCTAGCGCCTCTCCGTTGTAGATTCAATGTACAAGTTGGCACTTTAGCGACCGCCAATCTAAATGAGCTGTTAGCGCCTCACTACTACCCTTAGTAATACGAAACCCGCGACGCTAAGCATCCGATTCCGAATGCCCGACGCTCCAACTTCGCAGGTTCGCCTTGAGCAGCGCCTTGGTGTTGTCGCGCAGCGCTTCGCAGATTCTGAGCATCGCACGGAACTCCTCGCGCACTGAGCCAGGAAACCCGCCTCCCTCATTCGCGACCTTGGCAATCTGATTGATGTTGCGGCCAATGCATGCCAGCTCCGCAATACTGCGCTTGAGTGCGAGCAACTCGTCCTTC
>JAYTOK010000026.1:0-1101 GCA_043747835.1 Pseudomonadota bacterium
ACGAACTCCGGCCCGTTGTCGGACCGCAGCACCTTCGGCGCACCGCGCTCGGAAACAAGACGCGCCAGCACGTCGATGACACGGCGTGAACGGATCGAACCCGCCACGTCGATCGCCAACGCCTCGTGCGCACCTTCGTCGATGACCGTCAGGCACTTCAATTGTTGCCCGTTCGCCGCGTTGTCGAACACGAAGTCGTAGGACCATACTTCGTTCGCAACGACGGGCCTTTCCTGCACGTCGCGCGCTGTGCCACGAACGCGTTTGCGAGGCCGTTTCTTCGGTAATTGCAATTTCGCCTGACGCCACAGGCGATGCATGCGCTTGCCGTTCAGCTTGAAGCCGTCGCGCTCAAGATAGACCTTGATCCGCCGGTAGCCAAAGCGCGGGAACTTCGCCGCGTGCGCCTTCATACGCTCGATCACAGGCGCATCCGCTACCGCCTTCTTGCTCTCGTAATTTAAGGAACTGCGCGCTACACGGAGCAGCGCCGAAGCCCGCCGTTGCGACAGGCCGCGGCCTGTCGCAAACGATACGCCGACACGGCGAGCGTCGACGCTCACCATTTTTTTGCAGCGATCTCCTTCATGACCTCGATCTCAAGGTCGCGCTCCGCCAGGATCTTCTTAAGCCGCCCGTTCTCGATCTCAAGCTGCTTCAGTCGGCGCACCTCGTTCGCGTCGAACGCGCCGAACTTCTTCTTCCAAATGTAGATCGTCTGCGCCGAGATCTTGTGCCGCTTCGCGACGACAACCACGTCGTCACGATCGCACTCCCGCACGATCGAAACCATCTGCTCTTCCGTGAAATTCGACTTGCGCATGCTGCTCTCCGATTCGGAGGCAGATTCTCAAATAACTCACGGCTCGAAAAGCGGGGGGCAGGTCACTCTCGGCGCGGGAAACTCGGAATACTTTCACAGGGTATTCAATGGGTTGAGCTGCTGTTGAACTGGCTCGAACTAGATTTACTTACGGCTTGCGCAAGCAATTCGCCGACCGCATACTGATCGCTATGCGGACTAAAAGCGTTTCAGCACGACAGATTAGAACGACAGCAGCATTCTTGACGGCGGCGGCTTTGGTCGCGAGTGCGGAGCGG
>JAYTOK010000027.1:0-51046 GCA_043747835.1 Pseudomonadota bacterium
TTTCGCAAGCTTGCGCAGAGCTTCTTCGGCCTCTTTGACGTCCTTCATCTTCAGCTTTCCGGATTCGATGAGGTGCGCCATGAGGGGCTGCATTCGAAACCCGAAGACACGGAGCAGTTCGTCCACTGAACCTTCTTGCGCGGCACCTCGCGATACGGCGGCCTCGAAGATGTCCGCATTGCTGATTCGCTTGGCCCGTCGAAGGGCCTTCTTACGCTCGAGGCGATAGACGGTCGTCTGAATGGTGGTGTAGGCAGGGCGGCCGGCTTCCGGAAACGTCTCTTGGATTTCGCGGACCGAGCATTGGCACGCTGTCCACAGCGCCTCCATGATTTGCAGCTCAAGGGGAGTGAATTTGGGGTTTGCCATCGGATGTGCTCGACCTACTACAGTGATAGGTGATACTACTACCGAGATAAGCGTCGCGCAAGCCCCTTGTCGTCGAGGCGCTTCTTATGCCGAGTGGTTAGGGTGTCTGCCATCCATGCGCTATCAGCTCGGTGAGGATGCTGGCGGCAAATTTGGGGGCTTTCGGGAATCGCTGGGGACGCGGACTACTTTGTCTATCAGCAACTTGCTGGACTCGTAACGTCACTGGCCCGAGTTCGAAAACCATCTCTCATCGCCAGCTTGTTTTTCGCTTAGTCAGGGACTTGGCCCTAGCCATATACGGCTCCCGGAGGCGCGCCTTCAGCGTTACCTGCAAGCTCCGCCGCCAACCGACCCACGCGTGTTGAAGATTGCGGATCGGGTCGCCGGTTTCCTTGAAGAAAAGATCGTCATGAACGATCTTGCCTGAGCGCTTGAGCCGCGCGCGTAGAGTCGATGTCGCTTCAAAACTGCGGGCGCAAGAGGGCATAGCTCTACGAGCCGATCCGCGCTCTTCTTCGTTCGATCCTTGTCGCGCGCCATCAGAGGGCTCAGTATGTTGTTGTAAGTCTTCTTGCCGAGCTTCTTCGCATCGGCAATCTTCTGAAGAGTAGAAAACTTCACACTGGCAAACAATTCCTCACCAATTTCTGGTAGCCACACATTGTCGAGAATCTTCCGGTAGCTTTCGAGCGTTGCCAATGCAAAATCGTTCTTCGACAGCGAGACTCGCAGTGCGCCAAGAACTCATCGAAGATTTCGTTGCACGTGCCGGCAACGCGCGCATCGCTCCCTAGGTCTTTCATGAAAAGATTGTCTGAAAACTCATCAGCGAAAGCGCAAGTCAGATGAGATCGCGTGCCTGTCCGCGTTAACCCGATATAGATGTAAAATCCGGGGAACGGCGGACCATCGAAGGTTTCGGCCACCAAGGAGACGACAGCGGATGGATGTGCCATTCATTGTCGATCGCGAGGGAGGGTGAGCAGCGCTTCCCGCGCGGAGAACTACGACGCGCTGTTTTTCAAGCGAGGCTTTGCTCGGGATGCAAGACAATTCTTGCCGCGTCGGCGCAACGATTGTGCTGCGTCAGGCGTCGTTCTGGGCTCCATCAACCCTTCTGATCATTCTTGTTGTCGTCGGGGCAGCATGCGGTTTCATCCTTGTCCGAATGAGCGGGGGGCTTCGACCATCGCCAATGGAACTGGTGATCCTCGCCGCAGGGATAGCCGTCGCAGTGTCGGTTGTTGCAATCGTTCGGTGGCGAACGCGGTCGCCTTCGGCGCCTGTCCTAGTTCTCGAACGCGACTTCCTGCGGCTGCCGGTAACCGCTCATTCATCGAGAACGCGCGACGTGCCGTATGCAGATGTCCTCTCGGTGGATGTGTTTGGCAATGGCAAACTGGCGCGGGTACTGGTGAATACCCGACGGAAGCTGTTCGTCTATCCACTCGGTCGTTTCGTTGACGCCGAAGCGGTGACGAGGCTGCGAACAGGTGTTCGAAATGCATTGGCGGCCCAGAGTGCCGACGCGCTGATGCGCGAAATGGACGAGCGGGAGCGCCTGGGCAAGCAGGCCTGGTTGCGCAAGCCGGCCGTGACAATCGGGCTGCTCGTCATCATCGGTGTAGTGTTTCTGGGCGAACTGCGGCTCGGTGCGCTGGATCGCACATTCGCGATCTTGAAGTACGGTGCAAATGCACCGGCGCTGGTGCGGGACGGACAATGGTTCCGCCTGTTCAGCGCAAATTTCCTGCATCTCAATGTGATGCACGTATACATGAACGCCATCGCGCTATTCAGTTTGGGCTTGATCTTGGAAAAGCTCACCGGATACCAGCGATTCATCTGCATCTACTTGTTCTCGGCGCTGGGTGGCGCGCTGACATCCGCGCTCGTTGCCCAGGCAGCGTTCTCGGTGGGAGCGTCAACAGCAATATATGGCCTGCTCGGCTCGCTGGCGGTGCTGAACTGGAAATACCGTGCGCAGTTGCCTTCCGGTTTTCGCCAACCCACTACCTGGTGGATAGTCATCGTAGCGCTGAATGTCGCGCTGACTGCGTTGCTGCCCGCCATCGACATCGGTGCGCACGCCGGTGGCGCGCTGGCGGGCGCATTGACGACGCTGGGGCTGTACCGCGGCGTCGATGTCATCCGGGTGGAATCGCGTCCGGGGCTGGCGCTGAGTGCTGTCGCAACCATGGTCGTCGCTGTCTTCGGTGTCGCCCTGGCCGTCGCTGCCATTCACTCACGCAACGGAAATGCAGAGCAGGAATCGCTGACGGTGGCGCGCGATTTTGTGAACAGCAAAGCCACGAAACCCGCAACGCTCAATTCGTATGCCTGGGACGTATTTCTCGACAAGGAAGCCACCGAAGCCGAGCTCGATCTGGCGTTGCAGGCGGTTCGCAACGCGATCGCCGAAGAGCGAGATGTGGAGTTTTTCGATACACAGGCGGCATTGCTGTTCCGGACCGGGCAGGACGATGAGGCAGTGCGCAGTGAATTGCAGGCACTCGCCATGCAGGACAAGAATTTCTACTGGTGGCAGCTCACCCGGTTCCTGACTCGTCGCCTGGACGAGCACGGACCGCTGCTGCCAGGAACCGTTACCGAGCCGCCGCGCCTTTCACTCGTCGAGGTCGGAGCATCACGTTATGTCGAACTGCGCGGCATTCAGGGATGCGCCGCGGGCTGCACTATCTTCGCGCTGGTGAAACAGTCTCAAACCGTCGCCGGCATCCTGCAGCTACAGGTCGGGGCGGAAGCGCAGCCAGAGTTCAGGTTGAATGCAGACCATGTTGTCGGGATGCAGGAATTCCCGCGAACTGCCAGCGTTGAACTCGCGCTCATCGAGGACACCACATGTGGTGACTGTCAGCAAAGTGCCGTTCGTGGCAGATATGTGCCGTTGCATTGAGAAGTTGCACTGACGAGTTGCTCTGATGCTGGTGATCATCGCGCCACGCAATCGGGGTTTGCGCAAACACAGACATCCCACCGATCCGCGCCAGCTTTTCTCACTTCGAATCAACGCATGCACCACTGGCCGCTTGTGCCGCGAAGCGGTGCGGTCGTCTTCGCCCGTCCATTGTCTCGGCGCGGCACGATCGGGAGGTTTCCACAAGCCCGACAACCGGCGTGTTTTGTCAAATACAAAAAAATGACTCTGCTGATTGCCTGTCACAAAAATGACTGTCATGAAATGTCGACTCGTGACATGCAGCATCACGGCGAGTAGATAGGCGCACCTCGACAACATATCCTCCGGCTGCTTGACATGCTCGTATGCTGCTGATGTACTGCTTGCCGTGAGGCGCACAAAACTACTTCAACCTGTCTCGGGTTGATTCAAGAAGAAAGGCGTTTACCGCCGCGGGTTTCACATCACCAGGGTTGGGTCGCGTTGGACGAAGTAAACAGAGCGTGTCCTCCTGCCAAAGCCCCGTTGTTCCGGGCGCAGGTTGTCGAGCAGAAGTCGGCTGGCTTGCACGGCGACGTGATGCTGGTTCCGCGCAAGCGTGATCTCGTGTTGATCGTGCTCTTGTTGGTCTGGTTGTTCGCTGTAGGCGTGTGGCTTGCCACCGGCACCTATGCTCGCAAACAAACCGTGATGGGCTGGCTGGAATCGCCAACGGGAGTAGTTCGGCTGTATCCGGAAGCATCCGGCCAGGTCAGGACGATCCTGGTCAAGGAGGGCGACAGAGTCAGGGCAGGCCAACCCCTCATGATCATCAATGGAGATCGAGCGCTCGTCGAGGGAGGCAACGTCGAGAGTCGCTTGCTGGACGAATTCGAAAGCCAGCGCCATCTGCTTGCCGAGCAGATCACTCGCGCGGACGAGACTCGGCAGGAGCGCGAAGACAGCCTGAAACGCCAGATCAAGTCCATCGAGCACAAGTTGCAGCTGCTGGCCAGGCAGCTGTCCACGCTGGACTCTCGCCATGCATTGCTCGAAAGCCAGATCGAACGCATTCGCCCCCTGGTCGAACAGGGGCACGTATCCCGCATCGACTTTGACAACCGGCTCGCCCAGGAATTGGCGCTTCGAAGCGACCGGCAGGATTTGCTGCTGGAGATCGGCAACCAGCGCGAGTTGCTGTCATTGCGGCGCACTGATTTGCAATTGCTCCCCCAGGAAGCCGCCAATAGTCTGGATCAACTGCAGACACGCTTGAGTGAATTGGCGCAGCAGACCGCGCGACTGCAGAGTCAGCGTGCGCACGTCATCACGGCTACCCGTGATGGCCTTGTCAGCAACCTCCAGGTGCGCGAGGGGCAGTTTGTTTCCGCCACGAACCCGGTGCCGTTGATGACTCTGGCCGATGACGCCGGTCTCCTCACGGCTCACCTGCTGGTACCCGTCCGGGCAATCGGGTTCGTCGAACCAGGGCAACGTCTGGACGTTCGCTACGATGCTTTTCCTTACCAGAAGTTTGGTTTGTATCAGGGCAAAATTCAGAGCGTTTCAAAAACCCTGTTGCTGCCCGGCGAGCTGCTGAACTCGCCGGTGAACTTTCAAGAACCCGTGTATCGCGTCGACGCCATCCTGACCGATCAAGGGGTTCGTGCCTACGGCCAAACTATTCCCCTCAAAGCTGGAATGACGTTGTCCGCCGACGTAGAGGTGGGTGAGCGCCGCTTGTGGCAATGGCTGCTCGAGCCCGTCTACAGCCTGAAAGGGCGTTTGTGATGAGTTCGCCGGCCGACGGAATCTCGAAGGACTTGAACACGCGGCTGGATCAGCGGCTCAACTTCAGCGGAGCACGCCGGCTGCCGTTGGTCCATCAGGCGGAAGCGGCTGAGTGCGGGTTGGCCTGCCTGGCCATGGTCGCGAGCTTCCATGGCTTCGAAACCGACTTGGTGCATCTGCGGCAGCGTTTTCGAGTGTCGAGTCACGGCACCACTCTCAAGAGCCTGATCGACATGGCGGGACGGCTGCAGCTGGCTTGCCGCGCGCTGAAGCTGGACACAGATTCGGTGCGCGGGCTCCAGCTGCCGTGCATCTTGCATTGGGATCTCTGCCACTTCGTGGTCTTGAAATCATTGGCGAACCGCAAGGCGACCATCCACGATCCGGCGAGCGGCGAGCGTGTCCTGACCAGGGAAGAGTTCGACAAGCACTTCACGGGCATTGCCCTGGAATTGACGCCCACGAGCAGATTCGAGATCGCGGATACGCGGAAACGGCTCGGCGTGACGCAGTTCTGGTCCCGCGCCAGGGGATTGAAGCGCAGCCTGATACAAATACTCGCGCTGTCACTTGCGCTGCAGGTGTTTGCCGTCATCGCCCCGTTCTATCTGCAGACGGTGATCGACGATGTCATACCCAGGAACGACGACAACCTGCTCGTCGTGCTGGCAATTGGGTTCGGCTTGTTGCTTCTGATAGAGACGGGTACCCAGGCTTTGCGTCAGTCGGCAATGCTCTATCTATCGAGCAGGCTGAACGTACAGATGGCGGCAAATCTCTTTCGCCATCTGATTCGGCTGCCCATGAGTTACTTCTCGACCCGACACATGGGCGACGTTGTGTCGCGATTCGGGTCTCTGCAGAATGTCCGCGAGCTGCTAGGCACCAGTCTGGTTGCGGCAATCGTCGATGGCATCATGGCGGTCGTAACGCTGACCGTCATGTTCTTCTACAGCGTCAAGCTCACCTGCCTGGTGCTTATCGTCGTCCTGTTCTACGCCGCTTTGCGTATCGCTTTCTTTCGTCCCTTACGCATGCTGACGGAAGAGCAGATCGTCGCCCAGGCGAGGCACGACTCCCACTTCATGGAGTCCGTGCGTGCCATTCAGACGATAAAACTGTTTCAGCGCGAGAACGAACGCCAGGCGCAGTGGCAGAACCGCCTGGTAGATAGCATCAACCAGGGCATACGCATCACGCGCTGGAATATCAGCTACGAAACGATGAATCGGCTGCTGTTTGGCGTGGAAAACATCCTGATCATCTATTTCGCGGCCACCGCCGTGATGGGAAACGTTTTTTCCGTCGGCATGCTTTACGCGTTCATCAGCTACAAGACCCGCTTTGTGAGTGCGATGGACACGCTGATCGGCAAGGGAATCGAGCTGAAGATGCTCGGCCTGCATCTCGACCGTCTGGCCGACATGGTCTTCACCGAAAGCGAGAAAGAGGACGACCTCGGGCCGGGCCAGGCAGTTGAGCCGTCGCTGTCTGGAAAGATCGAAGTGCGGAATCTCGGCTTTCGATATGGCGAGATAGACAGGCCGGCGTTCCAGAACCTCAACTTCGTCATCGAGCCCGGAGAAACGGTTGCGATCACGGGCCCCAGCGGCTGCGGGAAAAGCACGTTGCTCAAGTGTCTCATGGGCTTGCTGGAGCCGACGGAAGGCGAAATCTTCATCGACGATCGCCCCCTCAAGAAAGTGTCGGATTACCGCCGACAAATCGCCGGTGTGATGCAGGAAGACCAGCTTCTCGCGGGATCCATCGCCGACAACATCGCCTGCGGCGACCCGGAGCTGGACTTCGACCGCATCGTGCAATGCGCGCGAATGGCGTGCATCCACGACGAGATCCTGAAGACGGCCATGCAATACAACACCCTGGTGGGTGACATGGGCAGCAGCCTCAGCGGCGGCCAGAAGCAACGAGTCATATTGGCGCGCGCGCTATATCGAGCGCCGCGCATCCTGTTCATGGACGAAGCCACGAGTCACCTGGACGTGGCAAACGAGGGAATGGTGAACAGCCATATCCAGCGACTGGCCATCACCCGGGTGATAGTGGCGCACCGACCCGAAACGGTCGAATCCGCAGGGAGGCGAATTGACCTGTCACAATAAAATGGAGATTCAGTAATGAAGACTTTCGGCCTGGACAAGAAATTCGAACCGGTCAACTTCTCGGAAGTGAGTGCAGAGGAGCTCGAGGTCATTTCCGGTGGCAGCGGCTCCGCGGGAGGGATCGCGATGGTACTCGCCGGCGGTTGGGCGGGCGCAGTCGCGGGCGCCGCTGTCGGCGGACTGGTCGGTGCTGCTGCCGGCTTTGTGCTCGGCAGCCTCATCGGCGTTGGATACGTACTGGCGACGTCTGGTGGTACTGGTTCGTCCTATCCTGCTGGTGCTTGAGTAAATGACGGCAGGCCCTGCCTGTGTAGGGCCTGCCCGTCTATAGGTGGTGGAGCAATGATCGAAAAGTACGCCTTGAACAACAGAATCGATGGTTGGTCGGGGCTCAGCCCGACCCGAAAGAAGGAGCTCATCGAGCAAGCTCGCTTCAACTTCTATGCGGACAGAAAACGCAGCGCAAAGAGCCTGCTGTTGCCTTTTCTTCTGCTGCTGGTGGCGGGGTTGCTCATCGTTGGGCTGGTCGTGATCAACCAGTACTACTTCGGCGCAAGCATGGGCCTGTACTTCGGTGGTCTTCTGCTGATCTTGATCGCCCTCGCGGAAGGAGTGGCTCTCGCCCGGACCATGCCCTTGATCGACGAGATCAGGAAGTGCATGGCGGCGCAGCGTTAAAGAGCCTATGGACTACCTGCTTTACAGCTTGGGAACGACCGGTGATGCACTGCCATTCATTCGCCTGACGGCAGCGCTTCAGGCCAGGGGAGCCAAGGCCGTGTTTGCAGGGAGTGAGAAGTTCGAGACGTTGGCGGCTTCCATGGGCGTGGAGCTTCTTCCGGTCTCTTCCAAAGCGGCCTACGAGAATACCTACAACAATCCTCTGACGTGGTCCCGCTCCCACGCACAGAACCACTACAACGAATTCCATTTCCCGGCCATCAAGCCGACTTTCAAGATCGTGGAAAGCGCGATTCAGCAGGGGCATCGTCCGACGATCGTCTATCAGGACGTATTGTCGGGCGCGAGGATGGCGGCAGATGAATTTGGTCTGAAGTCGTGTCACGTCGTGCTCGCGCCGCAGGCCATCGGCTCCCTTCGAAGCCCGCCATACCCCATCCGCAGGCAGGTCGAGGAGCGCCTGTGGAGTGAGGTCTTGCCACAGCTGACCGACAAGGCCAAGAGAGATACCTTCAACCGACTGGTTAGACCGCTGATCAATCCCGCCCGAAAGGAATTGGGCCTTTCAGAGTGGACTATCCAGAATCTGCCTTGCATGGAAAGCAGCCCGGTGGTGCTGGCGTTGTTTCCGGAGTGGTTCAAGCCAAATCCCGGCGACTGGCCGACACAGTTGACGAATACCGGCTTCATCCTGGGCGACACAGCCGATGATCGTAGCGACAGCCAGCTGGACGAGTTCATTGGCGAATATGGCTCTCCGTTGGTGTTCACTTTCGGTACGGGAATACCGATTACCAGCCATCTGGTCGACCGGATCCGGCAGGTCTGTCGCCTGGTGGAAAAAGCTGGCGTTTTTGTTGCGCACTCCAGGACTCCCGGGCTCGTGGAGAACGGTCGCTTTCCCGTCCTGACGCGGACCGCGATTCCCTTCAGCTATCTGTTTCCCCGTTCAGCGCTGGTCATGCATCACGGCGGGATAGGCACGTGTGCGCAAGCGTTGGCCTGCGGTGTGCCCCAGATCATTTCGCCCTACACCTTCGATCAACCCGACAATGCATTCCTGATGTGGCAGCTTGGCATCAGCAATTCGGTGGATTTCCTGAACGATTCGGCAGATGTCATAGCGAGCACGATCAGCGACGTGATGTCATCACAGGAAGCCACGAAGAAGATAAAGGAGTATCAGCTTCTGACCGTGGACAAGACGGACTCCTCGGCAGGCTTCCTCCTGTCGTTGCACTAACAGGAATCACCACATGCTCACCGAGCTGGCGGAGCCGTTCAACAGGCTTCCGGTCGAGATGAACAAATTCGTCGGCGCGCAGTTGCTGTGGCGTGATCCGTCTGCGAGTCGCCACGATGAATTGTCGGACGGTCAGTTCGTCGACAACTATTCCTGGCTTACGAAGAGCAATTTTCTGGATGACAAGACGAGGGTCCGCGCAGACGTCTCCGCCACGATGTTCGCGGAGCGTTACGGTGGGGTGGGATTGGCGACGAACGGGGGCGGAGCCAGAGTCGTCAATCTCGCTGATGTGCAGATAAAGGGTGTTGGCGCCAATGCCTTGGCCGGGCTGGGAGCGCCCAGTTCGCATTCATACGGTGGCCTCGACATACAGGGCGCGGTCAAGGAGATCATCTATTCGCGGCTGCTGAACAGGATCTCGCCCGTCGGTGTGCAGGCCATCGAGGGCTTGATACTGCTGGACGCAACCTCGGCGCGGCACAACGGCGACAAAGCGCCAAGCGTGCTGCTGGTGAGGGAGCGGGTAGCGAGACCAGGGCATTTCATGCCCTGCGTGGACTTCAGGCCAAAGCCGGAGCACCGCTCCTCGATGCAATCCGACTATTCGCGGGTGCTCGGCATCTACAAGAGCATCGGACGTCACGCCCTGCTCTCCGATTTCTATACGCTGGTACAGCACTTCCTTGATAAGTGCGCCGATCAGTTGTCGTTTTTCAGGGTGGCGCGGCTGGTTCACGGCGCATTGACGCCTTCGAACCTGTGCCTCGATGGCCGTGTACTCGACACGGGGCTCTGCAGCTTCATCGTATCGGGAACCAACTACGGGCAGGTCACGAGCTACTTCGATGAAGCGGCGACGCCGGTGCTGGTGATGAGGGAATGGTTCTATCTGATTGGCAAGTTCCTGACGGACAAGCCGGTCGAGGACCATTTCTTCACGCTGTACGACGAGAAGCTCCGCCAGTACGCCTTCGTGAATATCGGTTTCATGTTCGGCGTCGACCGGGAAATGTCCACCACGCTGTCACCGACGGTGGAGTGGCGCAAGGTGGCTTCACGCCTGCTGTACTTGCTATCGCAGGGTTCACTAACGAAGACCAGTAAGCTACCCACCGTCGATGCAGCTGATTTCGTCAACGATGTGCTCACCGCCAGCCTTTACTCGATATTGAGTGGTCGCGAGATCCCCAGGGTGAGCAGGTTTCTGGCTGAGTTCACCGTCGAGCTCAAGGCGCTCATCACGATGATGGCGCCTTCCTTCACCTGGCATGGGCAAGGCGAGCAGAGCTTCTACAGGTCATTCGCCATTCAGACGGTAAAGAGAGCCGTTCTCAGCAGCTACTTCTTCATCACCTACATTGGCCGGACGGTCGACGATCACTATGCGGCAGGTGGAATCGGGGATTCCGCGGAGCTGATCGATGCGAACGCCCGCATGGCAGCCTGGATCTTCGAGAATCTCGTATCCGAGCGCAGCACTATCTACTCAGGCAACGGCGTGTCGATTCAATACAGCAGCCTGACCGATGACTTCATCTATCGCGATGTCGACGGGACAGAGCGTCGCGTCGCTGACGCTCGTGCCTTGAGGGCCATCGTCGATCGAAGCAGCAGTGGCTACATCGTCCACGACTACGATTTCAAACCGTACCTGAAGCGCATCCTCGCGCTCATGGACGGTGATGCTGAAAACAGCTTCAACGGGGTAAAGAATGTATTTCGTTGAGAAGCAAGGCGCGGATCTCTTGAATGAGGTGATCGCGCTGCGAGTGATGAATGAGTCTGGAGTCGACTCCGATCTCCTGCGCGGCTTGTTCGAGGCGAGTAAACACCGGCAGATCCTCATCGCGAAGACCGAAAACGGTGAACCACTGGCCACCCTTGCGTTTGCGAGGATTTCGAAGTTCACGCTCAAGTTGCTCGCGGATAGTCCAGGGCACAAATTGCGACCCTACGAATATGGCGAGGGCAAAATCCTGTATGTGCAGGACGCCTTCTTCAAAAAACACACCGTCAGGAAGTCGTTAGCCTTGCTCGCGCCCCAGCTCAAGCGTTTCCGATTGATTGCCTTTGTCAGGAAGGAAAGGCTGCGGGTTTTCTATAACGGAAGCCGTTCGGTAAGGCCGATCAAACTATCATCCTTGGCGCCGTCAATGGACGCCATCACATGAAGAATGTTTGAAGTAAGACGGCCAGAAGACCCAGAGATCACGAAAGCCTATGTGTAGGAACTGCTCGCCAAGTGAAATCAACGTCGCCGCAAGAAATAGACGCAGTCAGTAGGCTGAAGGTACTCGATGACAGAAACCAGCCGGCCGCCAGGCGCAGCGCGCCACGACGACTTTGGGCGAAAATTGCCAAAGTTCCCGCTCGGATGTCTGCGCAAGTGCTCTTCGAAACATTTGGGGTCGCGGTCGTGCAGAACACCAAAAGGCAGTAGATCAACAGTCTGCCTTCGCGTCTTTGCGCTTTGAGGACGGCGTCCGAACATGCTGCATTTAGAGTTGTGGCATATCTGGGAACTTTGGGGGATTACAGGGAAGGATTTCCTCATCACCTCGCCCGTGTGCTCGTCGGATCGGTGAAGGGAAGCATCGTCGAGAGGTCAGTCAGAGGCGTGAATCGCACCGCGAAAAACGGGAACCAATTCTGGAACCAACGGCCTCTTTTTTCTGGAACCAATGCGATGATTCCTTAGAGGGGAGTGACGAAAAAGCTAGAAGAATGAATGGTCGGGGTGAAAGGATTTGAACCTTCGACTCCTACGTCCCGAACGTAGTGCTCTACCAGGCTGAGCTACACCCCGAATGCCTTGAACCGGCAACCCGCTGAATGAGCGGGGCGCGCAGTCTACTGAACCGGCCGACCGCGTTCAAATGCTCTCTCATTCAATATGGTGCGTGGGCGGGGTCAGGATCGCGCCGGATGTGGCAGATACCCCAATATCGCGTCATTCATGGGGGAGCTTCAATGTTCAGATCCTTTTTTCTGGCGACCCTCTGCTGCCTGGCCGGCCCTGCGCTGGCCGATTCACAAGTGCCCGCCGACTGCGGCGCCGTTCCGGCGCTCAAGAGCAAATCGCGGCAATCATTCGATAGTCATTTGCTCATGACGAGCCTGCTCGCGCTTCAGGCTCAGGGCGAAGCGGAGTTCACGCCGAAGTACTCAAAGCCGGCGGGCGAATGCGTGCGCGAGCGTTTCGACGTCGCGGGGGCGAAGGTCGCGGCGCTATTCACTCCGTTCGAGAAGGGCGAAAACACAGTGCACTACCGGTTCGTTTCGCAAGATGCGGCCGGCTCGCGCGAAGTGCTCGTAATCTACGACGGCGTCGCCGCAGTGCTGTCGAAAAAAGGCACGCTCTTCAAGGTGGTCGAGAATCGCGATGGAAACATTTCGTACTACGGCATGTTCCGGGACCCGCCGGCGTACGCCGCGTTGAAGCCGCTGGTCACCGGAATTCTGGACGGCAGTGCCGCGCCGCTCGCGACAGTGCGCTGGCCGAAGGGCGAGAAGGAACCCGTGATCGATGCGTACGACACGAAACGTCTGAAGTAGTCAGGAGACCGTCGATGAAGTCACATCAGTCGTGCACGGTGTTGCTCGCCGCGATTCTCGCGTTCACGGCCACATCCGCGCGCGCGGATCTGCATTCCGCGGAAGCCGCCTATGCGAAGCAGGATTTCGAGAGTGCTTTCTCGTCGTATCGTGAGCTCGCCGAGCTCGGCCACCGTTACTCGCAGGAAAATCTCGCCGTCATGTACGTGAACGGTGAAGGAGTCAAACGCGACAACGTACTGGGGTACGCGTGGGCGCGAATTGCGAAGGAGCAGGGCGACAGCGAGGGAGTGAATGGAATCCTCACGCAGCTGGAACCGCACATGAAAGACGCCGCCCGGCGACGTGTGGATGAACTGCTGTCGCGTTTCGGACAGGCGGCGCTCATGGCGCGGGTCCTGCCGGTGGCGCCAAAGTCGCCGCCCGACATCAACACCTGCCACGTCTCCCGCCCGGCAAACCCCGACGACTTCTATCCACGCGGCGGCATCGAGGACGGGATCGGCGGCGAAGTTATCCTCGATTTCACGGTGCAGCCGGATGGGCGTGCGCACAGTGCGCGCGTCGTGAATGCATCGACTCTCTACCTGTTCGACGAAGCGGCGCGCGGCGTGGTCATGCACAGCAGCTTCAAGCCGAAGATGAAGGATGGCGCGGGCGTGCCCTGCAACATGCGCATCAGGGTGTTGTTCAAGTCGTGGAAAGGCGGAACGACGCAGGCCGACAAGCTCGAGGACAAACTACCTGCGACGAAGGCGCGGGCCGAGGCGGGAGATCCGGAGGCGCAATACGTTTACGCCCTGGTGCTGCTGAACATCCAGGAGCTCAATCCCGCGGGCGAGTCCGCGTTCCCTTGGCTGCTCAAGGCGGCGCAGGCGGGAATTGCGGGCGCGCAGTACATCGTCGGGGTCTACACACTCGCGGGTATGACAGTCGAGCGCGATCCGGACAAGGCGGTCATCTGGCTCGAGAAGTCCGCCGCGGCCGGGAATCCGCAGGCGCAACGCGTGCTCGCCAACTACTTCGTGACATCGCGCTCCGATGCCGTGTCGCGCGCCAATGCCTTGCAACTGCTCGAGGCGGCGGTGAAACAGAAATACCTCTCCGCGAAGTATCCGCTCGCCGCCTTACTTGCGACGTCGCCAGAAGCGTCGATGCGCGATCCACAGCGCGCGCTGCAGTTGATTGCCGGCGTCATGCCGCTCGTCGACTACGACCCGGTTCCGCACGAAGTGCGCGCGGCCGCGAAGGCGTGGAGCGGGGATTTCGATGACGCCGTGAGGACTCAGAAGATCGCGCTCTCGCGCGCCAGAAAACTGGGATGGGATGTGGCCCCGCTCGAAGCCCGCCTCGCGGACTACCAGGCAAAGAAAACCTGGACGGGCAACTTGATCGCCTGGTGATTTGAGGCCACTCCCCAATCTCAGGACGTGCGTTCCTGCGCGAAGCGCGCGAGCGCGGCGAGCGCGCGCGAGTATGGCGTCTCGGGCAATTCTTCCAGCGCCTCGAGCGCTTGCGTTGTCTCGCGTTGCGCGAAGGAGATCGCGTAGTCGAGCCCCCCGGTCGTCTCGATGGCTTCGACGATCGCGTCAAGCTGCGCGAGCCCGCCTTGCTCGATCGCAAGCCGGATCAGCGCGCGCTGTTCTTCGTTTCCATGGCGCAGCGCATGCAGCAGCGGCAATGTCGGCTTGCCTTCCGCGAGATCGTCGCCAAGATTCTTGCCGCGCGTCGCCGGATCGGAGCGGTAGTCCAGCACGTCGTCCACGAGTTGATAGGCCGTGCCGAGATGCTTGCCATAGCGCGACAGCGCGACCTGGTGCGCGACCGGCGCATTGGCAAGCACCGCCGCGACTTCCGCGCCCGCTTCGAACAGCCGGCCCGTCTTGCGATAGATCACTTCGAGGTAACGCTGCTCCGTGGTCTCGGGATCGTGCGCATTCATGAGCTGCAGCACTTCACCCTCGGCGATCACGTTCGTCGCCTCGGACATGATCTCCATCACGCGTTGCGAGCCGACGGTCGCCATCATCTGAAACGCGCGCGAGTACACGAAGTCCCCGACGAGCACGCTCGCCTGGTTGCCGAAGATGTTGTTGGCCGTCGCGCGGCCGCGGCGCTTCTGCGAGCCGTCGACGACGTCATCGTGCAGCAGCGTCGCCGTGTGCACGAACTCGATGAACGCGGCAGCTTCGACGTGTTTGTCGCTGTCGATTCCGCAGGCGCGGCCCGCGAGGACGCAGAGCAGGGGGCGCAGACGTTTGCCGCCGCCACCAATGATGTGTTCGGCGACCTGATCGACGAGGGGTACCGTGCTCTTGAGCCGGGCCCGGATCATCGTATCCACGGCGGCCAGATCGGCTTTAACCAAGGCCCGGATTTCATCGAGCGCTAAGGCGTTCGCGTCGGCCGGACGCGGGGACGGGCGGGAGGTCGGCAGCGGCGTCACTTTGGAGTTCATTCAGGGCGTTGATTCTAGGGGATTATTCGCGCGGCTGACGCGCGTTTGACCGGCCGGGGGTGCCTCCGTAGAATGCGCCTCCCTTCGGAATGGCACAGGGCTTTAAGGCTTTGGTTCCGAACGGTTTTTGCGGAGTTGTCACGATGTACGCGGTCATCGCCACGGGCGGAAAACAGTATCGGGTTGAGAAGGACACCATTCTGATGGTGGAGAAGCTCGACGCGGAAGCAGGCGCAACGGTTGAGTTCGGCGAAGTGCTCCTCTTCGGCGACGGCGACAGCATCAAGGTCGGCTCGCCGCTCATCAAGGGCGGCAAAGTCACGGCCACGGTCGTCAAGCACGGCAAGGGCGAGAAGAAAGTCATCGTGAAGTTTCGCCGCCGCAAGCACTACCTGCGCCAGGGCACGCATCGCCAGCACTACACGCAGGTCAAGATCACGGGCATCACTGCCTAACTATTTCGGAGCTATAGAGCCATGGCACATAAAAAGGCAGGCGGCAGTACCCGCAACGGTCGTGAGTCGCACAGCAAGCGTCTCGGCGTGAAGAAGTTCGGCGGTGAAGCCGTTCTCGCCGGAAACATCATCGTCCGCCAGCGCGGCACGCCGATGCGCGCGGGCGCGAACGTCGGTCTCGGCACTGATCACACGCTGTTCGCGCTCAAGAGCGGCACGGTCAAGTTCACGAAGAAGGGTGCGGAAGGCCACACCTTCGTGAATGTCGACGCAGCCGTATAGGACATAGGGGTCTGGCTCCATTTTCCGTCTTCGGAAAATGGTGCCTGACCCCGTCCGACCCAACAGTTGGATCACGGAAGCCCGGCCAGTGCCGGGCTTTTGTTTTAGGCGGTAAATTCATCTCATGAAATTCGTCGACGAAGCTCGCATCAAGGTTCAGGCCGGAAACGGCGGGCGCGGCTGCGTGAGTTTCCGCCGCGAGAAGTTCGTGCCGTTCGGCGGCCCGGATGGCGGTGACGGTGGTCACGGCGGCAGCATCACGCTGCGCTCGAAGGAAGGCATCAACACGCTCGCGGACTTCCGCATCGTGCGCACATTTCGCGCGGAGAACGGCCAGCCCGGTGGTGGACGCGACTGCTTCGGTCGCGGCGGCGCCGACAGCATCGTCGACGTGCCAGTGGGCACGGTCATCCGCGACAGCGAAACCGGCGAAGTCCTCGGCGATCTCGCGCAGGCCGGTGTGGACCTGTTGGTCGCGCGCGGCGGCAAGGGTGGCTGGGGCAACCAGCGCTTCAAATCGAGCAAGAACCGCTCACCGCGGCAATTCGGACCGGGCCTCCCGGGCGAAGCGCGCGAGCTCGAACTCGAACTCAAGGTCATCGCGGACGTCGGATTGTTAGGCCTGCCGAACGCCGGCAAGTCGACGCTCATCTCCGCGGTTTCGGCGGCGCGTCCCAAGGTCGCGGACTACCCGTTCACGACGCTCTATCCCAACCTCGGCGTCGTCGCCTGCGGCAACCAGCGCAGCTTCGTGATGGCCGACATCCCCGGCCTCATCGAAGGCGCGGCGGACGGCGCGGGCCTTGGCATCCGTTTCCTGAAACACCTGCAGCGCACGCGTGTGTTGCTGCATCTCGTGGACATCCTGCCGATCGATCCCGCCGCCGATCCGGTGCGCGATGCGGAGTCGATCGTGGGCGAACTCGGCAAGTTCAGCGAAGACCTGCTCTCGAAGTCGCGCTGGCTCGTACTCAACAAGAGCGACCTGCTGCCGCCGGAAGAAGCGGTCGCGAAGGCCATCGGCATTGCGCGCTCGCTGAAGTACCAGGGCCCGGCGTTCCTGATCTCCGGCGCGACTCACGCCGGCACGACCGAACTCTGCGAGGCGGTCATGCGCTTCCTGGAGACGGGCGAGGCGCCCGCGCAGGGCAACTTGCCGCTGCCCGCCATGCCCGCGAAGAAATCGGGGTCAGGCCCCATTTCGGCGAAGCGCAAGCCATCGCTGAAGAGCCGCAACAAGAAAGCGGCGAAGCCGGTGAAGAAGCCGGTGAAGAAGCCGGCGAGGAAGACGGCAAAGAAGACGCCGGCACCGAAGCGCGCCATCAAACGCTCGATGCCAAAGCGTGCGGCCGCGAAGCGTCCAGCCAGCGGCAAAAAGAAGAAGCCGGCAGCACGTAAGAAGTAACGTCCACCAAACAAAAAACCCGGCACGAAGCCGGGTTTTCTGAAAATAGGGTCAGACCCTATTTAAAAGTTACTTCAGCTCTTTGATCCGAGCCGACAGCGCGCTCTTGTGACGAGCGGCCTTGTTGCGATGGATCACGTTTTTGTTCACCAGCGAGTCGATGATCGGCTGCGCCTCTTTCAGCGCCGTGGTTGCATCGGCCTTCTTGCCGGAGGCGAGGGCATCGTTGACCTTGCGCAACGCGGAGCGCATGCGCGAGCGCAGCGCGACGTTGCGCGTGCGATTGGTTTCAGCTCGACGGGCGGCTTTTTCAGCCGACTTTGTATTCGCCACGAAGAATCTCCGAAACCTGAGGTCGTTTTGAGGGCGCGTAGTGTGCTGACGCACCCCCACCTTGTCAACGCTGGTCCCCGATAAGCGGCACGAGTCCGGTATAGTGCGCCCCGTGTCGCGGTTTTCCCTTATTTTCCGAGTGGTTGCGCTTTGAGCGGCAGGATCTTCAAGAGCACGGCGGTGACCGGAATCGCGACGCTGGTTTCGCGTGTGACCGGCCTCGCCCGCGAGATCGTCTACGCCGTCGCCTTTGGCGCCAGCGCCTTCATGGACGCCTGGCTCGTCGCGTTCAAGATCCCGAATTTCCTGCGCCGCTTGTTCGCCGAAGGCTCGTTCAGTCAGGCCTTCGTGCCCGTCATCAGCGAATACAAGGTCAAGCGCCCGCACGAGGATGTGCGTGAGCTCGTCGACGAAGTCGCCGGCACGTTCGGCGTCTTGCTGCTGATCGTCACCGCGATCGGCGTCATCGCGGCGCCGCTCATCATCCTCGCGTTCGCGCCGGGCTGGCGCGGCGAGCCCGACAAGTGGCACCTCGCCACCTCGATGCTGCGCTGGACCTTCCCCTATCTATTCTTCATCTCGTTGAGCGCTCTGTTCTCCGGCGTGCTCAACAGCTACAACAAGTTCGCGTTGCCTGCGTACACGCAGGTGATCATGAACATCGTGATGGTCGTGACCGCGATCTGGATCGCGCCGCACACGGAGAGCCCCGGCGTCACGCTCGCGATGGGCGTGTTCGTGAGCGGTCTGCTGCAGGTCGGATTCCAGATCCCCGCCGTCGTGAAGTTGGGTCTGTTCCGCTGGCCGCGCTGGCGGCCGCTGTCGCTCGGCGTGCGGCAGATCGGTCGTCTCATGCTGCCGGGCGTTTTCGGCTCGTCCGTCGCGCAGGTGAGCCTGCTGCTCGACACGATCATCGTGAGCTTCCTCGTCACGGGCAGCGTGTCGTGGCTGTACTACGCGGACCGCCTCATGGAATTCCCGCTCGGCGTGTTCAGCATCGCGCTCGCGACGGTGATCCTGCCGAGCCTGTCCCGTCACCATGCCGCCGCCTCGATGGAGCGCTTCACGAACACGCTCGACTGGGCGTTGCGACTCGTGATCGTGCTCGTCTCGCCCGCCGCCGTCGCGATGCTCGTGTTCGCGGGGCCGCTGACCGCGACGACTCTCGGCTACGGCGCATTCACTCCCTACGACGTGAAGATGGCGAGCCTGGCGTTGATGGCGTACTCGTGGGGGCTCATCGGCTTCAGTCTCGTCAAGGTCCTCGCGCCCGGCTACTTCGCGCGTCAGGACACAAGGACGCCGGTGCGCGTCGGTCTCATCGCGCTCGGCACGAACATGGCCATCAATGCGGGCATCGTTCTGCCGGCGAAGGCTTTCGGATTTCCGTATCCGCACGTCCTGATCGCCACGTCGACGTGCATCTCGGCCGCGGTCAACACGACATTGCTCTGGACGGGCCTCGCGCGCATCGGCGTCTACAAGGCGCAGCCGGGCTGGGGCGCACTCATCGCGCGCGTGCTGTTCGCGAATGCGTCGATGGCGGCGCTGCTCCTGTGGCTCGGCGGTGATCTCCAGTCCTGGATCGCGCAGAGCCCGTGGCAACGCGCCGGGCGGCTCACCGTGTGCATCCTGGCGGCGGCCACCACGTATTTCGCCGCGCTCCTGCTGTCCGGCGCGCGCTTGCGCCACTTACGCAACGCCGCCGGGGCATGATGGAATACGTGCGGGGGTTACAGGGTTTGAAGGCCGGCCATCGCGGCGCCGCCATCACGGTGGGCAGCTTCGACGGCATCCACTTGGGACACGGCGCGTTGATCGCGCGGGCCTGTGCGCTGGCGAATCAGGCCGGCAAGCCCGCGATGATGCTGACGTTCGAGCCGCTGCCGCGGGAGTACCTGGTCGCGCAGGATCCGCCGGCCCGCCTCACGGATTTCCGCGAGCGCTGGCGTGTGCTGGAGCGATCGGATCTCGCCTATCTTTGCGTGCTGCGCTTCGACGAGAAGCTGCGTTCGCTGAGCGGCGAGCAGTTCGTGAGCCTGCTGACGGATCGATTCGCGGCGTCCGCGGTGGTCGTCGGGCAGGACTTCCGATTCGGGCGCGGCGGGGCGGGCAGCGTCGCGTTGCTGCGCGCGGCCGCGGACGCGGGCAGGTTCGCGCTCGAGCTCGTGCCGTCGGTGTGCGTCGACGACGTGCGCGTGAGTTCGAGCGGTGTGCGCGCGGCGCTCGCGGCCGGGAATTTCGCGGAGGCGCGCGACTTGTTAGGCCGGGCGTACGAGATGCGCGGGCGCGTGGTGTACGGTCAGCAACTGGGAAGGCGATTGGGGTATCCCACCGCCAACCTCCGGATGCGCCGCCGCAAGCTGCCCTTCTCGGGCATCTTCGCGGTGCGCGTCCGCGGAGTGGAGGCGGAGCATCCGCACACGCCGCGCGCGGGGGTTGCGAGCCTGGGCTTCCGCCCCACCATCGGCGGGACCGAGCCCCTGCTCGAGGCGCATGTATTCGATTTCGATGGCTCGCTCTACGGACGCGAGCTGGACGTTGAGTTCGTCGCGAAGATTCGCGACGAAGAGAAGTTCGCGAGCCTCGACGCGCTGGTGCAGCAGATGCACCTGGACGCGGCCGAGGCGCGCCGCCTATTGAGTTAGAAGCGAGACTTACGTGGCCGACTACAAAAGCACCATTAACCTTCCCGAAACCGGCTTTCCGATGAAGGCCGATCTCGCGCAACGCGAACCGAAAACGCTCGCCGCGTGGGAGTCCAACGGCCTCTACGCGAAGATTCGCGCGATGTCGGCCGGCCGTCCGCGCTTCGTGCTGCACGACGGCCCGCCGTATGCGAACGGCGCGGCGCACCTGGGTCACTTCCTGAACAAGGTGCTCAAGGACATCGTGGTGAAGTCGCACCAGCTCGACGGTTACGACTCGCCGTACATCCCGGGCTGGGATTGTCATGGACTTCCCATCGAGCACCAGATCGAGAAGAAGTTCGGCCGCGTGGGCAACAAGCTCAACGCGAAGGAATTCCGCGCCGCCTGTCGCAAGTTCGCCGGCGAGCAGGTCGATCTGCAACGCGGCGATTTCAAGCGCTTCGGCGTGCTCGGCGACTGGGATCGTCCGTACCTCACGATGGATCCGCGCTTCGAGGCCCAGCAGGTTCGCGCGCTCGGCAAGATCATCCGCAACGGTCATTTGTACAAAGGCGCGAAGCCTGTCTACTGGTGCCTCGATTGCCGCTCCTCGCTCGCGGAAGCGGAAGTGGAGTACCAGGACAAGACCTCGCCCGCGATCGATGTCGCGTTCCGCGTCGTGGATCCCGCCGATCTCGCGCGCCGCATCGGCGTGAGCTTCGATGCGCTGGGTAGTTTGCCGGCCTCGCTCGTGATCTGGACGACGACGCCGTGGACGCTGCCGGCCAACGAAGCCGTCGCGCTCGGGCCGAAGATCGAATACGTTCTGGTCGCCGTCTCCCGCAACGACAGCAACGAATGGCTGGTGCTCGCGAACGATCTCGTCGAGAGCTGCCTCGCGCGCTACGGCGCCACGAAAGGACGCGTGCTCGCGCAGTTCACCGGCACGCAGCTCGAGCATCTACAGCTCGAGCATCCCTTCCTGCCGAAGCACGTGCCCGTGATCGTGGGTGATCACGTGACGCTCGACGCTGGCACCGGCGCCGTGCACACCGCGCCCGCGCACGGCCAGGAAGACTTTGCCGTCGGCACGAAATACAGCCTGCCCGTCGACAATCCCGTCATGGGCGACGGCCGCTTCCGCGAAGGCACGCCGTTCGTCGCGGGCGTGAAGGTGGACGACGCCAACAAGGTGTTGATCGACGAGCTCGAGAAGCGCGGCCGGTTGCTCAAACACGTGCCGTACCAGCACAGCTATCCCTGCTGCTGGCGCCACAAGACGCCGGTGATTTTCCGCGCGACGCCGCAATGGTTCATCAGCATGGACCAGAAGGGGCTGCGCGCGAACGCCTTGCGCGACATCGCGAAAGTGCAGTGGTTTCCGGCATGGGGCGAGCAACGCATCTTCAATATGATCAAGGACCGGCCGGACTGGTGCCTGTCGCGGCAGCGGACCTGGGGAGTGCCCATCACGTTGTTCGTGCACAAGGAGACGCAGGTGCTGCATCCGCGCACGCAGGAGCTCATCGATGAGGTCGCCCGGCGCGTGGAGAAGGACGGCATCGAGGCCTGGTTCGATCTCGACGCGGCCGAGTTGTTAGGCGCGGATGCCGCCGCCTACGAGAAAGTCACCGACGTCATGGATGTGTGGGCGGACTCGGGGTTGTCCCACGAGTGCGTGCACTACACACATCCCGATGAAGTGAAGCCGCCGGTGGACATCTATCTCGAGGGTTCCGACCAGCATCGCGGCTGGTTCCATTCTTCGCTGCTGATGTCGGAGGCGTTGTACGAGCGCGCACCGTACAAACAGGTGCTGACGCACGGATTCACCGTCGACGAGAAGGGCATGAAGATGTCCAAGTCGCTGGGCAACGTGATCGTGCCGCAGAAGATCATGGCGGCGTCCGGCGCGGACGTGCTGCGCCTGTGGATCGCGGCCACCGATTACGCGAACGAGATGGCGCTGTCGGATGAGATCCTGAAGCGCATGTCGGAGTCCTATCGCCGCATGCGCAATACGGTGCGGTTCCTGTTGGGCAACCTCGCGGGATTCGAGCCTGCGACCGATGCCGTGCCGGTCGAGTCGCTCGTCGCGATCGACCGCTGGGCCATCGCGCGCGCCGCGGCGCTGCACGAGGAGATCGCGGAGTCGTACCGCAAGTACGAGTACCACGTGATCTATCAGAAGATTCACAACTTTTGCATCGTCGATCTCGGCGGGTTCTATCTCGACCTGCTCAAGGACCGGATGTACACGATGCCGCGGAAGAGCCAGCCGCGCCGCTCCGCGCAGACCGCGCTGTTCCACATCGCGGAGGCGATGGTGCGTTGGCTCGCGCCGATCCTGTCGTTCACCGCGGATGAGATCTGGAGCTTCATGCCGGGCAAGCGCAGCGAGTCCGTGTTCCTCGAGACGTGGCACAAACTACCGGTCTCGAATGCGGCCGATGCGGTCGACTGGAATCTCTTCATCACGCTGAAGGCTGCCGTCGCCGCCGAGCTCGAGAAGCTGCGCGTCGCGGGCACGATCGGTTCGTCGCTCGACGCGGAAGTCGAAGTGTTCGCCAAGGACGAGTTCCGCGAGAAGCTCATGGCGCTGGGTCCGGAACTGCGCTTTCTGCTGATCACCTCGGAGGCGGCGGTGAAGCGCGTGAGCAATGCCGCGGGACCGCCGGTGGGTGCGGTGAAGGTGGTCGAGATCGCGAAGGAGGGCGGCGTCTGGGTGCGCGTGCAGGCATCAACGGCGCCGAAATGCGAGCGCTGCTGGCATCATCGGCCGGACGTGGGCTCGAATGCGGAACACCCGACGATTTGCGTGCGCTGTGTGGACAACGTGGCGGGACCGGGTGAATCTCGGAAGTTTGTATGACAAAACCGGAACTCAAGTCGAGCGGCATCCGCTGGTTGTGGATTTCCCTGCTCGTGATCGCCGCGGATCAGCTCAGCAAGCTCTGGATCGAGAAGACCATGGAACTCGGGGAAGGCTTCGCGGTTCTGCCGGTGCTCGACATCGTGCGTGCGCACAACCCCGGAGCCGCGTTCAGCTTTCTCGCGACCGCGGGAGGCTGGCAGCGCTGGGCGTTCACGATCGTCGCGCTCGCGATCTCCTTGCTGCTCGTGGGCTGGTTGCGAAAACTGGCGCTGGCCACCCATGCGTTACTCGCGGGCGGACTGACGTTGATCCTGGGCGGCGCCCTTGGCAACGTGATCGACCGCTTCGAGCACGGCTACGTCGTGGACTTCCTGTCCGCGCACTGGGGCGCGTCGTACTTCCCGGCCTTCAACGTTGCCGACGCCGCCATCAGCATCGGTGCCGGTTGCGTGATCCTCGATGCGATCTTCGAATCACGGCGCGAGCGGCTGGCCGCGAAGCAGGCCGCCGCCTCCGAACAGAACCCGGAAAGTTAGGCCGAGCCCGGATGCGCATACTTCTCGCCAATCCCAGAGGCTTCTGCGCCGGCGTCGACCGCGCGATCGACATCGTCGAGCGGGCCATCGCCTTGTTCGGTGCGCCGATCTACGTACGCCACGAAGTCGTTCACAACGTGCACGTCGTCGAACGCTTGCGCGGGCTCGGCGCCGTGTTCGTCGACGAGCTCGACCAGGTGCCGGACGACGCCACGGTCATCTTCAGCGCGCATGGCGTGCCCGCCGCGGTCGAGAACGAAGCCGGAAGGCGCGGGCTCAACGTGTTCGATGCCACGTGCCCGCTCGTCACGAAAGTGCACATGGAAGTCTCGCGGTATGCGCGCGAAGGACGCGACGTCGTGCTCATCGGTCATGCGGGTCATCCGGAAGTCGAGGGCACGATGGGCCGCTTCGACACCGCGCACGGCGGCCGCATGCATCTCGTCGAAAGCGTCGAGCAGGCACGCCAGCTCGAGGTGCGGGATGCCGAGCGCCTGGCGTTCGTGACGCAGACGACGCTGTCGGTGGACGACACCGCGGCGATCGTCAACGCATTGCGGGCGCGCTTCCCGTCGCTCGCGAGCCCGCGGCGCGAAGACATCTGCTACGCGACGCAGAATCGACAGGACGCCGTGAAAGAACTCATCGCGAGCTGCGAAGTGCTCGTCGTCGTGGGCTCCATCACGAGCTCGAATTCCAACCGGTTGCGCGAGCTCGCCGAACGCGCGGGCCGGCCGGGATACCTGATCGACGATGCGTCGTTCCTGAAGCGCGAGTGGTTCGAAGGAAAGAATGCGGTCGGCGTGACCGCGGGGGCGTCGGCGCCGGAAGAGCTCGTGCAGCAGGTTGTTGCGCGACTCAAGGAGTGGGGCGGGACTGCGGCGCAGGAGCTCAAGGGCGTCGAAGAACACGTCGTGTTCTCGCTGCCCCGCGCACTTCGGACGCCGGCCTCCGCCGGAAGTTAGTCTCGTTCGCTCGGATTCGGACCGGTCTTTGACCATTGCGCGAAGACGGTCAAACGACTGAGCGCGTATTCGTGGCGAAAGCGGTGACAGCCGCGACGTCTCGCAAACGGAGACAGGCCTCGGAGTGTGAGGCGCCGCGACGGCTTCCGGCTGAATCCTTCCGCAGCCCGAATGGAGATCGGCGAGGAGAGAGCGGCCGTGCGCCGGGTTGATGCCCCGTCAGGTGCGAGCCTGACCCCAATTTCTTTCCTGAAGCGCGATCGACATTGAGGGCTGCGGAAGGATTCAGCCGGAAGCCGGCGCTCCGACCCACACGCTTCGAGGCCTGTCTCCGTTTGCGAGGAAATCGGTGCCTGACCCCTATTTCCAGCAATCCGGCGTGCGATCATTCCCGTCGCTATCTACTGCCCGTCGCTGACCGAAGTAATCGATGCTCAGCGCAACACAGCGAGTGTCCTCCGCCTGGCCGGCCGCCGCGGCGACAGTCGCGGTCGCCGTGAAGGCCAGCCCATCCGCGCTCGTCACGACCCCGATCCGGTAAAAGCCTTGCGCGGATGTTGCCGCGAGCCCGAGGCCGCCGGGCGCCGGGGTCGTGAGCTGCGCCGCGTCGGCGTAGCGCGCCTGGCGGCCGAAGAACGCGTCCTGCGCCTTCTGCACTTCGATGAGCGCGGCGGTGGCGTCGCCGCGGCGCGCTCGCAGCAGATGGGTGCGCCAGCTCGGGATCGCGATCGACGCGAGAACGCCCACGACGACGAGCGCGGTCAGCACCTCGAGCAAGGTGAAACCGGTAACAGCGGGAGGACGCGTCATGGCCATTCGACCGCCACGCGCTGCCAGCCCGTGCGCACGAGATCGCCCGCGCGATAGCAGCGGACGCGCGGTGGATCGCAGGGCAGGGCGGGCGCATTCGGAGAAGCCACGACGAGCATGACGCTCGCACGCTGTCGGTCGACGCTGCGGCGCGCGGAGAAACCCGTGCTCACGATTTCGAAGTGCGCGCCGGCGATCGGCGCCGCGGAGTTTTGCGGCAGCGCGAGCTCGAAGCCGGCGAAGCGCGTCGTCGTTTCGAAGCGATCCGCCGATGCGGGTAGTGAGGCGTTCGAAGTCTGCGGCACTGCGGTGAAGTCCGGTGTGTTCACGATGCGGCGGATGGCGAATTCGATGCCAGCGCTCGCGGCGGAGGCGGCATTCTCGCGAAAGCGCTCGTTCTGTGCCAGCTGCGCTTCGATCTGTGCGGTGCTCGCACCCGCGAGTCCGAGCAGCGTCACGAGGGACAACAGAATCAGCCCGACGATCAGCGTCGCGCCACGCGCGTGATCCTTCATGGCGCATTCCGCAGCGCGACGGTGCGCTCGATGAGCATGCGCCGCTGCCGCGATTCGAGAGGTGTCGGCTGAAAGACGTGGCTCGCGTAGGCAAGGGGGCGTGAATCGATATAACCGCTCTCGGTGTTGTCCGCGCGCACGCGTAGCCACACCCGGACGGCGACGATCCGGGCGGTGCGCGCCGCGGGATCGTCCGGCGCGACATACACCGCGCGTCCATCGCTTCCCGCGACCCCGAGCTCGACCTGCAGATCCTCGACGCCAGGCGTCACTTCCTCGTCGCGAAACTGCGCCGCACCGCTTGATTCCGTCAGCGCCTTTACGCGCAGCGCGGGCCAGCCCGGACGACCCACTGAATCATTCGCGATGTAGTAGGTGCGCACTTCGAGATCGCGTACCGACTGGTTTTCGCTGACGCTGCCGGGCGCTCTTCCGTCGCCGAAGAGGTCGATAGGCGACTGCGAGTCGAGGCGTCGGGAATAGATCTGCAGCCTTCCGGCCCGCGGCGTCGCTGGCGCGAGCGATGCATGCCGCAACGTCAGCGTATCCGCGCCGGCGCGCGCCCCGCCGGCGGAAGCCGTTGGCGCGCAGTCGGCGCCGACATCGGGCCATCGATCGTTCGACGCCTGCGCCGGCCTATCGAGCGCGACGGCGAAGTCCGCGCCACAATCGCCGGCGCCGGCGGGCAGCGTCGCCACGCGGATGCCAGTCCCCGCGAAGCCGTAGAACCCCGCGTGTTCGATGTCGGGAACGATCACGGACAGGGCATTCCGGCCCGCATCCTGCAGCCAGGCGACGCTTTCATTCGTCGCGAACAGGGCGCGACTTTGCCGAAGCGCTGTCAGGAATCCCGCGATGAGGATGAGCCCGATCGACAGCGCGATCATGAGCTCGGGCAACTGAAATCCGGCCGCTCGCGAACGCGTCCTTGCAGAGTGCGTCCGCCACCGCACGCCTCAGCCCGCCACCAGCGCCCGCGCGTGAACCTGCAGGCTCAGGACGTCCACTCCCGCAGATCTTGCCAGGCGCAGCGTGATCACAAAGCGGTCGGGCGCGGCGCCGGTGGCGGGCGCGAAATCGATGGCGACGGCGGCCTCGCCGCTGGGATACAAAGCGTTCGCCGCGTTTTCGAAACGGTTGCGTTCGAGCGTCACGAGGGTCGCCGTCTCACAAGGAACCGCCGGCACGGCCGAAGCGCAGGCCGCGACACTCGCGCGAATGCGGTCCGCGACGTCACGCAACAGCCCGATCGATTCGCTCTCGCGCCGCGATTCCGTCTGGCTCCGCAGGCTGCCCAGCAGCAACGCCACGGCGCCGAGCAATCCCACCGAGAGCACGACCAACGCGACCAGCGTTTCGATGAGCGTGAATCCGCGCGCGCGCCGCTTCATGAGGCCCGTCATGCGCCGCATCGTGCCGACTCCGCGAAGCGCGCGCGTCCCGTCTGGCTGATCACGATCGCGCGGGCCGGCACCACGCCGCGCTCGTCGCAGATAGTTAGAGTTGCGGGACTCGCGGCGAGCGCGGTGGGCCAGAAGCGCAAGGGCGCTCGCGACGCGCGCACGACCACACCCGCGGGGAGGGAGTGCCGGCGCAGCCCTACGGGGCGGCCGTCGACTTCGACGAATGTCAGCCAGTCGCGTGCAGGAGCGCCGCCGGCGAGGCATGCCGATCCCGCTCCATTGGCCAGACAAAGCACGCCTGGACGCGATTCAAGGATCGAATGGGCGCGGACTTGCTGCAGTCCGGCCATGAGGTCATAGGCCGCGGTCCGGACGGCGGTAGCCCGCAGCGAGGCGAGGAAGCCGGGGGCCGCCATCCCGGCGAGCATCGCGACGATCGCGAGCCCGACGAGGAGTTCGAGGAGGGTGACGCCGCGGTCGAGAGAGGATCGCATGGGCGCGGATTTTGTGGCATGGACGTCGCGATGCCATGCCGGAAAACTGGTGCATTTGCGGCGATTGTCATGATTCTGGTGCGACTCGGCGTATACTCGCGCCCTATGGGTACGACGGATTTCGAGCCCGGACAGGTGGAAAACCTGAACCAGCGGCTACTCGGCCACGGTGTTCGGCCGACAGCGCAACGACTGCGCATCGCCTCGTTGCTCCTCGGGCGCCCCCAACATCTCTCTGCCGAACAGGTCCTCGCGGGCCTGCGTTCGCAAGGCATGCGGGTGTCGAAGGCCACGATCTACAACACACTGAACTTGTTCGCCGCCTCGGGCCTGATCCGCCAGCTCTCGGTCGGCAACGATCGCTGCTGGTTCGATTCGAACACGGACGCGCACTACCATTTCCACGACCTCGATACCGGCGCGCTTTTGGACGTTTCCCTGCGCGACGTCGAATTCCAGCGCCTGCCGGAGCCTCCGCCCGGCATGCAGGTCGACGGCATCGAGCTGGTGATCCGGCTGCGCCGCAAAGTCGCCTGACGCTTCCCGACGGCGATCACAGAATCGCGTTTCCCCGGACCTTCACAGGCCCAGCCCGCGCCATTAGAATGCGCGCCCCTGCGAAGGGGTATCGAAAATTCCGCCCTCTTAGCTCAGCTGGTAGAGCACTTCATTCGTAATGAAGGGGTCATCTGTTCGAATCAGATAGAGGGCACCAGCTTTCGGAAGCAAAGGCCGCTCGCGGGGGCGGCCTTTCGTTTTGAGACGATGGAAGCCACTACCCGGTGAATCCGCCCGTTCCGAACAGCCCCGGTCCCGGAAGCTCGATCTGGATCCGATGCTTCTCACGGATCCCGCTGTTCGTCTGGTATCCCGTCGCGAGCTTTCTCGCGTTTCTCGCCTGGCGCGTGATTCCGTATCGGCGCCATGTCGTCGAAGGCAATCTCCGCAAGTCCTTTCCCGAGTGGGATGACGCGATGCTCGAGCGCGCGATCCGGGACTACTACCGCGGCTTCGCCGACATGCTCGTCGAAGTGGTGCGCTCGCCGCGGCTGACGCCGGATGAACTGACGCGGCGAGTGAGGATTTTGAACCCCGAAATCTTGCGCGACGTGGTTGCGCCCCTTGAGGGTGCGGGCAAGCCCGCGCTTCTGCTCGCCGCGCATCAGGCGAACTGGGAGTGGATGCTGCTCGGGTTGTCGGCACAGATCGGTGTGCCGGTGGACGCGGCTTACAAGCCGCTGGTGGACAATTGGGCTGAGATCGAGATGCGCAAACTGCGCGCGCGATTCGGGGCGCGCATGATCCCGGCGCAGGAGTTGTTAGGCGACATCCTGAAGAAACGCGGCGCGCCGCGTGCGATCGTCATGGTGGCGGACCAGGAACCGGTGGGCAGCGAGCGCAAGCAATGGCTCAGGTTCCTGAACCGCGACACGGCGTTTTTCCTCGGGGCCGAAGAGATCGCGCGGACGACGAAATACGCCGCGTTCTTCATCCGGCTGCGGCGGACCTCACGCGGGCACTACGAAGCCGAGTTCGTAACGCTCGCGGGCGCGGGCGAACAACTGCCCGCGGGAGAGTTCACGGCGCGGTATGCGCGGATGGTCGAGGAGCAGATCCGCTCGTCGCCGCCCGACTGGCCGTGGTCGCACAAGCGCTGGAAGCTGAAGAAACCGCTGTACGGGGCTTGAGAAAATGGGGACATTCCCCGTTTCCTAGCAAAAGGGGACGGGCCTGCAGCAGGCCCATCCCCTTCTGTCCCTTCGGGGGAAACGGGGAATTTCCCCATTTCTTTCCTGGCGTTCGCCCGTCGTGCGCTGCTCGCATTCTTTGTGGCATCGAGGTCGCACCGGACGGGGCATCAACCCGGCTCGCGGACGCGCGCTCCTCGCCGATCTCCATTCAGGCCAAAAAACGATTCAGCCGGGAGCCGTCGCACAGCGCCCTCTCAGGCCCGTCCCCTTTTGCTAGGAAACGGGGAATGTCCCCATTTTCCTTTAACGTAACGCGGACCCAGTCTCTCGGACCCTACGTCGCAGGCGTGCGACGACGGGGTTCCCCGGGGCCCGAACTACAGTGGGGTCACCTATGACGCACCCCTCGCAGCCCGAATCTCCCGCTTCGCTGCTCGCGCCGCTGGCGCGCGGCCTCCTGCGCCGCAGCCCCGCGATTTTGTCCCTGTCTATTCATGACGCGGGGGGCGCCGCGCTCTGGTCGAGCGCCGATTTCCTGCTCGAGGAAGATCTCGCGCTGATCGAAGCGGTGGTCGCTGATCCGCATGACGTGCGCGGGCTAACCTGCGGCCTGTGGTGGGAGAGCGCGGATACAGCCCGCGCACGTTGTGCACTTCCGATCCTCGAAGGCGAGACCTTCCGCGGCGTGATGCTGGCGGTCTTTTCGGGTCTCACGACGCACGAGGAAGAGCGCGCCGAGCGCATCGTCGAATTGGCCCCTGTGTTGCCGGTGCTCGCGAAGGCGCTGCGCATCTCCGCGGGCGGAGTGCCGACGGAGGCGCCCAAACCGCGCCCGCAGGGCGAGGAAATCCTCGCGCTCGCTCGCGAGGAAAACCTGTTGGGGCTCATCGATTCGGCGCTGCGTGAGGACGAGTTCGCGCTGCACCTGCAACCCATCGTCTCGCTGCGGGACGATTCTTCGCCGCTCATCGTCGAGGTGCTGATCCGCCTGCCCACGCAGGAGTTCGGCGTCCTGGCCTCGCACGAATTCCTCGATACGGCGGAGCGCAATGGCCGGATGCCCAAGATCGACCGCTGGGTGATTCGCGCGTTGCTCGTATGGATGCAGCGCAACCGCGATCGCTGGGAGGAGTCGAAGGTGGTGTTCTCGGTCAATCTCTCGGGCCGGTCGGTCGTGCGTCCGGATTTCCGCGACTATCTCGTACAGTGCCTCGATAAATCAGGATTGCCGCTGACCGCGCTGCGGTTCGAAGTCGCGGAGCTCGATGCAAGCCTTGCCCCGCAGGAGTTCGCGATGCTCGCGCGAGCGCTCATCGATCGCGGCTGCGAGGTCTCGGTCGACAACGCGGGCGCGGGCTCGGGCAAGTACGAATTTCTGCGCGAGGTCAACGCCGACATCCTCAAGATCGACGGCACGCTCGTGATGGGCGCCTCGGACGACATCGTCTCGCGCGCGCTGATCAATGGTCTCGTCCACATGGCCGACACGCTCGGCATGCGCACCGTCGCGAGCCAGGTCGATACGACCGGCAAGATGCGCGCGGTGAAGCAGCTCGGCGTCGATTACGCGCAGGGTTATCACGTGCAGAGCCCGGAGCACATCGATTCGTTCGAGTTCCTGGCATGCGGCGGACAGCGTCTGCCGCTTCACGCGTGACGAGAGGCGCGTAACTTCAGCGCAAGTCGGCGTCCGCCCGGCGCAGCCGCGCCTCGTAACCGCGCAACAGATCGGCCGCGAACTCCGCGAACACGCGCACCTTCGCGAGGTGCTGCGTCGCGCGCTGATACACGATGCTGATCGACGGACCCTCGCAGGAATACTCGCGCAGCACTTCGACGAGTTTTCCCTGCGCGATCGGATGGGACGCGACGAGATCGTTCAATTGCACGATGCCCTGGCCATCGAATGCCGAGATGCCGAGGGGTTCGATCGAATTGAATGACAGCGAGAACGGCAGCTTCACGTCGCGCACCGTGTCGCCGATCTTGAACCGCCACTCGTTCGCGCGCGTGGAATCGTTGCGCAGGTAGCCGATGAGGCGATGCTTGCGCAGGTCGTCTGGCGTGCGCGGAAAACCGGCGCCGGATAGATAGGCGGGGGAGGCGCACGTGACGAGTCGCGACGTCGCGACCTTCTTCGCGATGAGGTCCGGATCGCGCACGGGGCCTGCGCGCACTGCCACGTCCACGCGCTCGGCCGCGAGATCCACGAAGCGGTCGTTGAAGCGGACCTCGAGCTGGAGTTCCGGATAGCGCTGGGTGAACTGGGGCAGGGCGGGCAGCAGCAGATGCTTGCCGAAGGCGATCGGCACGTCGACGCGCAGTTTGCCCTGGGGCCGGTTTCGCGCGAGACGCAGCAAATCGTCAGCCGAGTCGATCTCCGCGAGGATTCGCTTGCAATGATCGAGATAGACCGCGCCCTCGGGCGAGACGCTGACCTTGCGCGTGGTGCGGTGGAGGAGGCGGGTGCCGAGATGTTTTTCGAGCTGGGCGACATAGCTCGAGGCCATTGCCCGGGAGAGCTCCAGCGTCAGCGCGGCGCGCGCAAAGGAGCCGAATTCCGCCACCCGCGCGAATACGCGCATGCCCTGCAGTTGATCCATGGTCCGGGATTGTAAAGCACCACGGAACAATGAATTCGGGTTTGTCCGGTTTTTCGGACTGGTTGCGTCAGGTAGGGTTCAAGCCTGCCTATCGTCAATCACGAATCGGAGTTTGCACCCATGTTCGCCGTTCCCCGTTCCGCCGCCGCCGTCCTTCTGCCCCTCGCCATGCTCGTGGCGGTGGTGCTGTGGTCGAACCACGACGCCAACAGCGTGTCGCAGCGGACGCAAACGAAAGATCAGACCGTCGCGGCCAACTTGCCTTCGAGGTGACGTGACAGCTCCGCGATGGTCGGAAAATCGAACATCTCGGTGAGGTCGATCATCCCCGGGTAGAGCTGATCCATCTTCTCGTGGATCTCGATGAGCTTCAGCGAGCTCGCGCCAATCTCGAACAAGTTGTCGTTCACGTCGATATTGCGCTCCAGCGCGGCATCGCAGATCTGCTTGATCCTGGCTTCGATTTCGGAACTCGTCGCCTTCGAGCCGCCGGCCGCTTGCAACTGCGCGTGCAACGCGCCGATCTCGGCCATCTCCGCGGCGAACACGCCATTCACGTAATCCTCCGCGAGCAGGCCACGCTGGATCTTGCCGCTCGTGGTCTTCGGCACGCGCTTCACCGGTACCACGTGCGCGACCTCGAGGCCGGTGTGTTCGTTCACCAGCCGCGAGACCTGCGCGGCGACGGGCATGAATTCCTTCAGGTCCATGCGATGCAGCACGAAGAGGATCAGTTCGTCGGTGCTCGCGCCCTTCGCGCGCACGCCGGCAGCGACCACCTTGCCGAGCTCGAGACCGTCGGCGCGTTGCGCGATGCTCTCGATGTCGTGCGGGTAGTAGTTCTGGCCGTTGACGAAGATGATTTCCTTCGCGCGGCCCGTGATGAATAGTTTGCCGCCCCGCATCATCCCGAGATCGCCGGTGCGCAGCCATTGTTCTCCATTCGAATCGAGGGCGGTGAAACCCTTCGCGTTCGCTTCCGGGTTCTCGAAGTAACCCTTCGTGACGTTGTCGCCCGAGATGAGGATGTGGCCAATGTGATTTTCCGGCAGCACCTGGTCCGCGTCGTCGGCGATGCGCACCTTGCTGAAGGGGACCGGTTGACCCACGGCCATGATCGACAGCGCGTCAGCATGGTCCGCTGGCAGCGGCGCCGGTTGTTTTCCGACGTTCAATTCATGGCGATTCACCGAGATCGCTTCGTAGAGCTGACCGGTCGGCTGCGGAAAGCTCACGACCAGCGTCGCTTCCGCGAGACCGTACACCGGGTACATCGCTTCGGGACGCAGCTTCGCCGGCGCGAGGCGTTTCATGAATTCTTCGGCAAGCTCCACCGAGATCGGCTCGGCGCCGTTGTAGAGGAGCCGCAGAGATGACAGATCGAGATCACCGAGATCGCGGTCGCCGAGCACCTTCAGGTAGTGCCGGTAGCCGAAGTTGGGCGAACTCGTGACCGTGACCTTCTTGCGCGACGCGAGCGTCATCCACAGCAACGGGCGACGGATGAACAGCTCCGTCGGCATCACGTTGAGCTGCATGCGATGCGCGAACATCATGATGTGCATGCCGATCAGGCCCATGTCGTGAGTCAGCGGCATCCAGGACAGGTTGGTGTCGGTCTCGCCCCAGTTCGACGCAACGCCCGCGCCGCGCGCGTTCTGCAGGATGTTGTGGTGCGTGAGCACGATGCCTTTCGGTTCGCTGGTCGAACCGGAGGAAAACTGGATGAACGCCGTGTCCTCCGGCTTGACCGCGTGGACCTTGCCCGGGCGCGAGATGTCGTCGACGGTTTCCGCGAAGAACGCGCGCGCTTTCAACGAATCGAACGTGGCTTGCTCGCCCGCGGGGCCCGCGAACGCACCGATGCGCTCGAGCGTCTTCTTGTCGGTGTAGATGAACGGCGTGCCCAGCTTCTTTGCGATGCGCAGCAGCTTGTGCTTGTGTTCGTCGCTGATGCCGAGCGCCACGGGCACCGGGATGATCCCGCCCAGGATTCCGGCCCAGAAGCCGTCGAGGAACTGCTCGTTGTTCGCGAGGTAGATGACGATCTTGTCGCCGGGTTTGGCGCCCAGCTTCTGCAGATGGAACAGGATGCCGAGCGCGCGTTCGTGCAGCTCGCCGTACGAGACGGAGCGTTCGCCGGTTTCGCTTTCCAGGTAGTTGATCGATCGCTTGACGTCGCGGCTGTTGATCAGCAGTTCGGCGAGCGTCCCGGCTTTGGTCATCGTCATGTGCGGCGTTCCAGCTTCATCATCAGAGGGTGTTTGGTGCGCAGGTTGATCTGCGCTTCGAGTTCGAGCGGGCGCTCGGGTACGTAGCGCAGACGGTAGCGGCGCGCGACCTTGAACAGGTGCATGTACATCTCGTACAGCGCGAGGGATTCGCCGATGCAATGCCGGGGACCTGCCGCGAATGGCATGTACGCGAACCGCGGGCGCTCGGCTTCGTGCGCGGCGTCGAAGCGTTCCGGGCGGAACGCATCGGGTTCCTTCCAGTACCGCGGGTGCCGGTGCAGTAGATAGAGGCAGAGCAGCACGTCGGTGCCGGCGGGCACGTCGTATCCGGACAGCGTGTCCGGCGCGATCGTGCGGCGCGACAGCAGCCAGCCCGGTGGATAGAGGCGCAGGGCTTCGTCGACCACGTTGCGCGTGTATTCGAGCTGTTCCATTTCCGTGAGCGACGGCTCCGCCGCCGTGGGTCCGGCCTTCAGGGCCGCCGCGTCGATTTCCGCGTGCAGCTTCGCTTCGGCCTCCGGATTCTGCGAGAGCAGGTACCACGTCCAGTTGAGGCCGCTGGCGGTGGTTTCGTGGCCGGCAACGATGAGCGTCATCGCCTCGTCGATCAGTTCCTTCTCCGACATCGGCGCGCCGGTTTCCTTGTCGCGCGCTTCCATCAGCATTTGCAGGAAATCGAAGTGCTCGGTCTTCTCCGCGCGGCGGCGAACGGCGAGCTGGCCGACGAGCTTCGAGAGCTGGCGGAATTTGTACGCGAACTTCAGATCTCGCGCAGGTTCCTTCGTGACGATGTCGAAGGGATTGCCGGCCATCTCCTTCGCGAGGCGCTCGAGGTCCGTGCCGAAGATCGACAGCAGCACGATCTCCAGCGTGAGCTCGCTCATGTCGTCGGTGACGTTCACGAGCTCGCCGCGCGCGGCCTGCGCTTCCCACTTCGCGATGAAGCGTTCGTTGCAGGCGTCGATGAGCTTGCTGAACTCCGTGACCACGCGGCGGTGGAAGGAGGGCTGCATCATGTAGCGCTGGCGTTTCCAGAGCTCGCCCTCGCTAGTCATGATGCCGTGGCCGAGCAGGATCTTGACGCGGTCGAGACCCGATCCTTTCGTGTAGTTCTTGTGGTTCGACACGAGAACCCGCTTCACGTCGTCGGGATGGTTGATCACCCACATGTCGCCGCGGCGTGCAGGCGAATGGAAACGATAGAGATCGCCATGCCGGGCGAAAAGCGCCGTCATGTGGTGGATCGCGTCGTCATCGGCGCCGACGTCGAACTGCACCTCCGCCAGAGGAGGAAGGCGCGCAGGGGATCGTTCGAGCATTGGCTCGGTTTCCGGGGATTCGGGGGTCGCGGACATTGGATCGAATGATAGCCGACGCGGCAGTTGGACGACCTGTCAGCGCGTTTCCCGTCGCACCAACTTCATTGCGCCACCGCACCGATTCACCGACAATTCGCGCCTCTTTTTGCCGGCGCGCGCTGGATGCCAACCGATCCCGAAGACGCAGGCGAGCTGCGCAACACCCTCTACAAGAAAGAGACCCGTTCGAAACGTCGGATGACTCCGATGCGCCGTTTCGCGTGGCGCATCGTCGCAGGCGTGGGCGTGGGGCTCATGCGCTTCTTCTGGCGCACCTGCCGGGTCGTGCGCGTGATCGGCGACGAGCACATGGCCGCGGCGCTCGCGGACAAACCCTCGCTGATCCCTGTCTATTGGCACCAGCATCAGCTGTTCTGCGCCAGGTATCTCGTCGACCAGTCCGCGCGTGGCCTGAAACTCGGCTTCCTCATCTCGCCGTCCGTTGACGGCGACATCGGCGTGATGATCGTGAACAAGTTCGGCGGCCACGTGATTCGCGGCTCCGCGTCGCACACCGGCGCGCGCGCGCTGCGCGACTACTACGACGCCCTGACCAAGCAGAATGTGTCACCGTCGATCACGCCCGATGGCCCGAAAGGTCCCCGGTTCGTGTTCAAACCTGGCGCCATTCTTCTGTCGCAGATGTCGCAGCGGCCCATCCTGCCGCTGAGTTTTGCCGCGAGCCGCGCCTGGCTGATCGCGTGGGACAAGTTCGTGATCCCGGTGCCGTTCTCTCGCATCGTCATTGCCGTTGGGGCGCCGCGCCAGGTTCCGCGCACGCTGCAGCCCGCGGCGCTTCAGGCTCTGCAGACCGAACTCGCGGCCGATCTCAAATCCCTGTTTCACGTGGCGCGTGATGCGTTGCACACACCGGCGGGCGCATGAGCGTCTCGTTGTCCGTTGTCATCCCGGTCTGCAATGAGGCGGAGAACGTCGAGCCGCTGGCGCGCGAAATCGATGCGGCGCTCGCGCACGTCCCCTATGAAATGATTTTTGTCGATGACGGCAGCACGGATGACACGGCGAAAATCCTGCTCGCGCTGAAGGCGACGCTGCCGGCGCTGCGCGTGTTGCGCCACTCTTTCCGCAGTGGGCAGAGCGCGGGAGTGGCGAGCGGCGTGCGCGCCGCACGCGCGCCGTGGATCGCGACGCTCGACGGCGACGGTCAGAACGACCCGGCCGACATCCCGCGGCTGCTGGCCGCACGGGAGCTTCCCGAAAACCGTTCAGTGCAACTGTTCATGGGCAACCGCAAGGCGTCGCGTCGCGACACGCCGTTCCGCAAGCTGCAGTCGAGCATCGCGAACGGCGTGCGCAGTAGTTTGCTCGGTGACGGCACGCCGGACACGGGTTGTGGTATCAAGCTGTTCGCGCGAGACGCGTTCCTGGAGTTGCCGCGCTTCGATCACATGCACCGTTTCCTGCCGGCGCTGTTCCAGCGGCACGGCGCGCGCGTCATCTCGGTTCCGGTGGGGCACCGCGCACGCACGCGCGGCACGTCGAAGTACGGGATGTTGAATCGCCTGTGGGTCGGCATCGTCGACATCGCGGGTGTCATGTGGCTGCGGCGCCGATACAAGCCCGGCCTGCTCGTTCGCGAAGAATAAGAGAATCATAAGGAGCGTCCCATGATGCGAGGCGTCATCGGTGTTTATTTCGGAGTCGTCATCACCCCCTGGAAACTCGTGGGGCTGGTCGGCGGACTCATGTTCATGACGCGCTGGGTCGTGCAGGCCTGGGCGACGAAGCGCGCCGGGCGCCCGATGATCCCGCGCAGCTTCTGGATCATCAGCCTCATGGGTAGCGCGATGGTCACGAGCTACTTCATCTGGGGCAAGAACGACGCCGTCGGAATCCTCACCAACGTGCTGCCAGCCAGCGTTGCGCTCTACAACCTGGTCCTCGACATCCGCAACGCCAGCACGCCCACCGATGCCTGACATCCGACTCGTACAAGGCGCGTCGCGTCGCCGGTTGTCGAAGCCGAAGGTCGTGCCTGCGGCAACGCCGCCGGCGATTCGAGCGACGGAACCCGAACTCGCGCTGTCCGACGTCGCGGAGTCGCGCGTCGTCGCGCGCGCGGCGCCGCAGGAATTGTCGATCCTGCGCGATAGCGTGGCGGATCCCATCGTCGTCGAGCCCGTCAGCGAACCGGTCGTCGAGCAGAGGGTGGAATCCACGCCTGCGGTAGTTAGCGAAATCGCGGCGGTCGCCGCGCCCGCGATGGCGGAATCCCCGCCGACCCCACTCGCACCGCCGGTGCGTGATCCCGGACCGCCGCTCGCTACCTTCGTGCGCTCACCCGAACCGATTTGCGCGGCCGACCTTCTGTGGCTGGCGCTCGCGTTCGTTCTCATTATCGCCACCGGGCTCGGCATCCGTGACCCCTGGCCCGCGGACGAGCCGAGATTCGCGGTCGTCGCGCGCGACATGGCGCTCAGCGGCGAGTGGCTCTTCCCGCGCGTCGGCGGCGATCTCTATCAGGACAAGCCGCCGTTCTTCTTCTGGCTTCTCGCGCTCTGTTATTCGCTGACGGGGTCGCTGAAGTTCGCGTTCCTGATCCCGTCATTGCTTGCAGCGGCGGGCGTTGCGTTCCTCGTCTACGACTTCGGCCGCCGGCTCGTGAGCCGCGAAGCCGGACTCGCCACGTCGATCCTCGTCGTTTGCACGTTGCAGTTCGTGCAGACGATGCGCGGCGCGCAGATCGATCCCACGTTGTGTTTCCTGACGACCTTCTCGCTGTATTCGCTGTTTCGCCACCTGTTGCTGGGCGCGGGCTGGCGCTGGTATGCCGTGGGCGGTTTCGCGGCGGGAATCGGCGTGATCACGAAGGGCGTCGGATTTCTGCCGATGCTTGCGCTGCTCCCTTTTTTCCTGCTGCGTGCATTCCGCTGGAATGGACTTGCGCCCGTCGACGCGGGGAAGGGCGGATGGCGCTGGTGGCTCGCGCCGCTCGCGATGCTCGCCGGCATCTGCGTCTGGTTCGTGCCGATGCTCATCGCGGTCGCGACATCGGGTGCGCCCGAGTACTTGGCCTATCGCGACGAGATCCTGTTCAAGCAGACCGTTGGCCGCTACGCCGCCGCGTGGCACCACGTCAAAGGCTGGTATTACTTCATCGTCGAAGTGATCCCCGCGCTCTGGCTGCCGTGGAGCCTGCTGCTGTTCTGGCTCGTTCCGCGCTTCCGCCGTGCGTGGGTTCTCCGCGATGCGCGCGTGTGGCTGCCGCTGTGCTGGTTGCTGCTCGTGCTCGTGTTCTTTTCGGTGAGTCCCGGCAAGCGCGGCGTGTACGTGTTGCCCGCGTTGCCCGCGCTCGCGTTCGCCTCACTACCGCTCATCGCGGAGATCCTGGCGAAGCGTGGCGTGCGCATCGCGAGCATCGTGCTCGCGGCACTCTTCTGGATCGCGGGTCTCGCGGCGGTGTTCGTCGCCTCGATGAAGCCGATTCCGTTCGTGACCGTGCCGACGCTCGCCGTGTTCGTCGTTCTCGCGTCGCTCCTCATCGGAATCGCGTTGTGGCGCGCACCGATCGCAGCGTTTCCCGCGGCGCTCGCGGCGCTTGCGATCTGGTTTTCGTACACGCTGGCGCCGATCATGAACGGCGAGCGGTCGGGCAGCGACTTCACGCGCGCGATGCTCGAGCAGGTGAAGCCGGGCGAGGAGCTGGCGCTCGTCGCATACAAGGAGCAGTTCCTGCTCTACCTCGACCGGCCGACGGTGAATTTCGGTCATCGACGATCGTTCGAAGGTTCCAGGGAATCGTTCGATGCCGCCGTCTGGCTCGATGCCGCGCCGAACCGCGTGCTTCTCGTCTCGGAGGACACCCTCGATCCTTGCTTCAGGTCGAACGCGGTATTCGCAGGCGAAAGCTCGGACGAGAAATGGTTTCTCGTGCGCGGGAAGCCGGCTTCGAGCTGCGTGGAGCAGGGCGACGCGAGTCGCGCGATCCTTTACCCGGCGAGGGATTGATCAAGATTCGTACAGATACGCCAACATTCTGTTCAGTGGATTGTTTGAATCATGATCAATCACTGCTCAAATCGTGATCAGTGATTGAGAACAAACTCTAACTGGCCATGCACTTAGCTTGTGTTTCTAAAAAGCTGTGACAGAATGCTTCGCAAATGGGAGGACACGTCGGCCGGTTGTGAGCGCCGCGTTCGCGCGGATGCCAGATCAACGGCGTAGCGTGCTTGTTGCCTCCGTCGACAAGGAAAAGAGTGGCCCAAGCTCCTGATCATCCAAGTGATCTGACCGCTTCGGACGTCTTCGCGACGGGCGTGTGGTCTGCCCGCGGCGGCAAGCAGACGCTTGGCGTCGACATCGCCTGCACCAAAATCTCCATCGACCTGCAGAACATTCGTCGTGGGACCGTCGAACCGGTCATCCGCGAGTCGCTGAACTCACTGCGTGATTCCTCCGGCGTCGACACGGCGTTCGTCTGGATGCTGTCGCCTGAAGGGACGGTCATCGATGAGGTCTACGCCGCTCACGGCGCCCTCGCGCAATGCCGCCTCGAGACCTGGCGTGGCTCCGCCCTCGAAAGCTTTCCGTGGCTCAAGGGCCGTCTCGAACACCTGCGCCTCTCGGAGATCCGCGACAGCGCCGCGCCGCGAAAAGATCAAGCGGTCGAATGCCAGCGCCTCGCCGAGCAGCAGATCGGCTCTTTGCTGATGATCTCTTTCCGGATTCAAGGGCAGCCCGCGGGCGTGCTGGGTCTTGCCAACGCGCTGCCGCGTGGCGCCTGGGACGTGAACCTGCAACTGCTGCTCAAGCTGCTCGGCAACTCGCTGGCCACTGGCCTCGAGAAACTGCGCGTCGAGCAGCGCCTGCGCAAACTCGAAGAGCGTCTCGAACTCGCGCAGGGCGCGGCGAACGACGGTCTCTGGGACTTCGATATCGAGAGCAACGAAGTCCATTTCTCACCGCGCTGGAAGCAGATGCTGGGCTACCCGGTGGACGCGCAGCTCGATTCGCCGGACTGGCGCAGCCTCGTGCATCCGGAAGACATGTCGCGCGTGCAGAGCGCGATCCGCGATCACGTCGCGGGCAAGTCGCCGATTTTCGAAAGCGTCCATCGCATGAAACACCGCAACGGCGACTGGCGCTGGGTGGTTAGCCGCGCGAAGGCGCGCGTGGACGAACATGGCCGATTGCTGCGTCTGGTCGGCGTCGAGCTCGACATCACCGAACGCAAGCTCTACGAAGAAGCGCTGTTCCGCGAGAAGGAGAGCGCGCAGATCACCTTGCAGTCGATCGGTGACGGCGTCATCACGACCGACGCGAACTCGACCGTCGACTACATCAACCCCGTCGCCGAACAGCTGACAGGCTGGCGGCTCGAGGATGCGATGGGCCGGCCGATCGAAGAGATCTACCGCGCATTCCACGAAGAAACCTGCGAGCCGCTCGAGAATCCGCTGAGCGTGTCGATCCGCCGCACGCGACCGATCAAGTCGGTGCGTCCCATGCTGCTGATCCGCCGCGATGGCAACGAACTGTACGTCGAAAGCACCGCGGCCCCGATTCGCGACGGCGCGGGCGCCGTGTCGGGCGGCGTGCTCGTGTTCCACGACGTCACCGAATCGCGCGAGCTCAATCGCCGATTGTCGTATCACGCCTCGCACGATCTGCTGACCGGTCTCGTCAATCGCCGCGAGTTCGAGAGCCGCATCGAGCGCGCGCTCAAGAGCGCGAAGGCGCGCGAGAGCAGCTACGCGCTGTGCTACCTCGACATCGATCAGTTCAAGATCATCAACGACACCTGCGGCCACTCCGCGGGTGACGTGTTGCTGGGCCAGGTCGGTGCCTTGCTGAAATCCAAGGTCCGCTGGCGCGACACGCTCGCGCGGCTGGGCGGTGACGAGTTCGGCATCCTGCTCGAAGCCTGCTCGCTCGACGAAGCGCTGCGCACGGCGGAAGTCATGCGCGAGGCCGTCCGCAATTTCCGCTTCACGTGGGAAGACCGCGTGTTCCGTCTCGGCGCGTCGCTCGGCGTCGTGCCGATTGCCGCGGACAACGAAGACGTCGCCTCGATACTGTCTGCCGCCGACTCGGCCTGCGCCGCGGCGAAGGAAGCCGGCCGCAACCGCGTGCACAGCTTCGCCGAGAACGACATCGAGCTCATGCGCCGCCGGCGCGAGATGCAATGGGCCGCGCGCATCAACTCCGCGCTGGAAGAGGGCCGCTTCGAGCTGTATCGCATGCAGATCCAGCCACTGCAGCGAGCCGAACCCGGTCAGCACTACGAACTGTTGCTGCGCATGCGCGACGAATCCGGCCGCATGGTCTCGCCCGACAATTTCATCGCCGCCGCCGAACGCTACACGCTGACGCCCGCGATCGATCGCTGGGTCATCGAGAACGCGTTGCGCTGGCTGGTCTCCGAAGCCGACGAGCGCGAGACGCTCGCGATGTGCTCGATCAATCTGTCCGGTCAGAGTCTGGGCGACGACAAGTTCCTGCCCTTCGTGATCGAGCAGTTCCAGAAGAGCGGCATCGATGGCTCCAAGATCTGTTTCGAGATCACCGAGACCGCCGCCGTCGCGAGCTTCAGCCAGGCGAATCGTTTCATCCAGGCGCTGCGCGAGCTCGGCTGCCGCTTCGCGCTCGACGACTTCGGCACCGGCCTGTCGTCGTTCGGTTACCTCAAGCATTTCCCCGTCGACTTCCTCAAGATCGACGGCTCGTTCGTGCGCGAAATCCTGCACGATCCGATCGACCGCGAGATGGTGCGGTCGATCAACGAAATCGGCCACCTCACCGGCAAGAAGACGATCGCGGAGTTCGCGGAGAACGCCGAGATCATCCAGATGCTGACGTCGCTGGGCGTGGACTATGCGCAGGGATATGGCATCGCGCAGCCGCAGCGAGTGCTCAAGGCCGTGAACGCCTAAATGGGGACACTCCCCATTTCCTAGCAAATGGGGAGTGTCCCCATTTCAGAGCCGCTTACCGCCGTGGCGTATCATCGGCCGGTCCGCGTACTCGGAGGGGACTCATGCATCAACGGCTTCTAACTGCCTTCGTCGCACTCGCGTCGATGGTATCCGCGTACGCCCAATCCCCCGCCATCCTCTGGTACGACAAGCCCGCCACCGACTGGGAAAAAGAAGCGCTGCCCATCGGCAACGGCCGCATCGGCGCGATGGTGTTCGGCGGCGTCGAGTCCGAGCGCATCCAGATCGCGGAGAAATCGCTGTGGACGGGCGGGCCGGGCACCGACGGCGGATACGACTACGGCCTGCCGAAGGATTCCCAGGTCGCGCTCATGCGCTCCATCGGCAAACAACTCACCGACGGCGCGACGCTCGAGCCGGAAGCGGTCGCGAAGCAGCTCGGCCGCAAGATGCACAACTACGGCGACTATCAGAGTTTCGGCGACCTGATCATCGAGAGCTCGTCGAGCACGGAACCCGGGGCTGACTACCGCCGCGAGCTCGATCTCGACACCGCCGTCGCGCGCGTGAAATTCCGCCAGGGCATGAACGGTTTTCGCCGCGAGTACTTCGTGTCGTACCCGGACCAGGTCCTCGTCGGCCGCTGGTACAGCACCGCCGCGCAGAAGCTGCGCATTCGATACACGGTTCCCGACAACCGCAGCGTGACGGTGCGCGCCGAGGACAATCGCATCACCCTCGAAGGCGCGCTCAAGTCGAACGGTCTTCGATACGCGGTGGAGATCCGGGTCGCGGCCGACTGCGGCAGCGTACGCGCGGATGGCGACAGCATCGTCGTCGACAGCGAGTGCGCCGTGACCTTCGTCGTCGCCGCGCGCACCAACTACGAGATGAAGTATCCGAACTACCGCGCCAACGTCGATCCCGCGGCACAGGCAGCGAAGGATGTCGCCACACCGATCAAGGACTACGGCAAGGCGACCACCCGGCATCTGGACGACTACCAGCCGCTGTACCGGCGCGTCGCGCTCGAGCTCTCGGGCAAGACGCCGCGTATTCCGACGGATCAATGGCGCGCGGCGTATGGCAGCGGCAATGCAGCCGCGGATCGCGCGCTCGAGCAGCTCTATTTCAACTACGGCCGCTATCTATTGATCGGCTCCTCGCGCGCCGGCTCGCTGCCCGCGAACCTGCAGGGCGTCTGGAATGACAAGGCCACGCCGCCCTGGAACGCGGACTACCACGTCAACATCAACCTGCAGATGAACTACTGGCCCGCGGAGTCCGCGAACCTCGCCGAGACCACGCCGCCGCTGTGGGACTTCGTCGAGCACCTGACGGTCCCGGGAAAAATCTCCGCGGAACGCTATTTCGGCGCGCCCGGCTGGACGCTGTTCCTCAACACGAACATCTGGGGATACGCCGGGCCGATCGACTGGCCGACGGCGTTCTGGCAGCCGGAAGGCAATGCCTGGCTCGCACTGCATTTCTACGAGCACTACCGGTTCAATCGCGACGAGAAGTTCCTGAAAGCCCGCGCCTGGCCCGTCATGAAGGGCGCGGCGGAGTTCTGGCTCGCGGCGCTGACCGAGGACCGCGACGGCAAGCTGGTCGTGAGCCCCAGCTATTCGCCCGAGCACGGTCCGTTCACCGCGGGCGCGGCGATGTCGCAGCAGATCGTTGCCGACCTGTTCGCGAACGTCGTCGAGGCCGGGCCGCTGGTCGGCGACAAGGTGTTCGTGCAGCGCGTGGAAGCCGCGCTGGTCAGGCTCGATCGCGGCTTGAAGGTCGGGAAGTGGGGCCAGCTCCAGGAATGGAAGGCGGATCTCGACGATGCGAAAGACGACCACCGCCACGTCTCGCAATTGTTCGCGCTGCATCCGGGTCGTGCGATCGATCCCGTGAAAAACCCTGAGCTCGCCGCCGCGGCGCGCGCAACGCTCGACGCGCGCGGTGACGCGAGCACCGGCTGGAGCCGCGCGTGGAAAATCAACTTCTGGGCGCGGCTGCTCGACGGCGATCGCGCGCACAAACTACTCACCGGCTTGCTCCGCGACAGCACGCTGCCGAATCTCTGGGATACGCATCCACCGTTCCAGATCGACGGCAACTTCGGCGCGACCGCGGGCATGGTCGAGATGCTGCTGCAGAGTCAGAACGGCGAGCTGAGCATCCTGCCGGCTTTGCCTAAGGCCTGGGGCAAGGGATCCATCGGGGGTATCCGCGGCCGCGGCGATGTTACCGTCGACATCGGCTGGGATACCTGCGGCGCAGTGCGTGTCGTGATTGCCGCCGGCCACGACGGCAATCTCACCGTCCGTTCGACGTTGTTCGAGAAGGCGTACGACGTGTCCTTCGACAAAGGCGCGAAGCCGAAGTCGCTCGCGACGCAAGGGCAGACGTTCTCGTTCCAGGCCCGCCGTGGCGGCAAGTACACGTTCACTCGTGGCACGGCGGTTGGCTGCGCGTCGTGAAGCCCGCGAGCGTCGACGCCTACATCGCGGGCTTTCCGAAACCAGTGCAGACGCTGCTGCGGAAGGTTCGCCGAACCATCCGCGCGGCCGCGCCGCAGGCGACCGAAGTCATCAGCTACAGCATGCCTGCGTACAAACAACTTGGAATGATTGTCTACTTCGCCGGCTTCAAGGGACACATCGGCTTGTTCCCGCCCGTGCGCGGGAATGCCGCGCTCGAGAAGGCGGTGCGGCGGTATGCCGGCCCGAAAGGCAACCTCCGCTTTCCCTACAAAGAGGCATTGCCGCTGGCGCTCGTCTCGCGCATCGTCCGCCTGAAGGTTAAGCAGGACCGCGAGCGCGCGGCGCTGCGAAAAAAGAAACGCACTCGCTGAACGGGAGATCCCATGTCCAACTACCAACTGGCCCAGCTCAACATCGGTGAGATCCGCGCGCCGCTCGATTCCCCCGAGCTCAAGGACTTCGTCGACAATCTCGACGGAATCAACGCGCTTGCCGAAGGCTCTCCAGGTTTCGTCTGGCGCCTCAAGGGCGACGGCAACGACGCGACTTCGCTACGGCCGTACGACAGCGACAAAATCATCGTCAACATGTCCGTCTGGCGCGATGTCGCGAGCCTGCGCGCGTTCGTCTACGACTCCGCGCACGTCGCGATCATGAAACGCCGCCGCGAATTCTTCATGCGCATGATCAAGGCGTACATGGTCCTCTGGTGGGTGCCGGCGGGCCACGAGCCCACCGTCGCTGAAGCCGTCGCGAAGCTCGAGCTCCTGCGTGCGCATGGGCCGACCACCGAGGCATTCACCTTTGCCGAAGCCTTCTCGGCGCCCGATGCCATGACCGCCAGCGCGCCGTTCTCGTTCAAGGACTCTTGTCCGGCATGAGATCGAAGATTGCCGTTCCGGACATGTCATGGAAATGTCCGCTCCCGGCAGAAGGCTCTGGAGAGGGGTTTTCTTAGGCGAGCGGGATGACGGTCGACCAGAACCAGGCACGAAAATCATGGATCGCCGCTCTCGCGGCGAAACTCGCGAAGTGGCGGCAGTCCGCGGGTCTGCAGCGGCTCGAACCGGACCCGTACCTCGGTGCGAAAGCCGCGGGGCGCGAAATCTACATGCACGTTCGTGGTGCGCTCGACATGGGCGACAGCCGCCTGCATGCCCGGTCATTGCTGTGCGCGCTCGGGGCGGTCGCGGGTCACGCGTGCCAGGCGAGTGTGCGTGCGCAGTCCGTCGCGGCGGGCAGAGGGGCCGATACCCCTTTCCATGTGATCAAAGGCGCGGATGGGCGAACCTATCTGTCGGGCGATGCCATGAACGGGCCGCTCGCGGAGCACAAGATGTCGGTGTGGAATCTCGCGGCCGGCGCCGCGCAACTCCACGGCACGCAAGCCTTGCCGAATCTCGACGAAATCTTCGAGTACAACGCGTCAGTCGTTGGCACACAGAAGTTCGGAATGCCGCGATTGCCGACGGATCAACCCGTGAGCGGGATGCCGATCGAGTTCGCGAAGCGGATGTGGCCGACAGCGCAGGCGAGCGTAATCCGGCACACCGCAAACCCGAGACTCTGGCCCATCGCCACTGCGCTGGCGGTGCAGGAAGCGATTGCCGTTACGAAGGAAATCATCTCGCCGGAAATTGCCGTGCGAATCGTCATGGAGTCGGCGATCCCGGTGTCCAAGATTCCCATCGAGAGCTGAACTCGCTTATCCTCGCCGCATGCGCACGGCAATCATCATCGGTATCGGCTTCGCTTTGTTAGGCGTCTTCGCGGGTGTCGCCGCTTTCGCGGGTGGTGGCGCGAAACTCAAGACGGCGATGCTCGCGTTCGTCGGTCTCTGGTTCATCGCTGCGGCGGTGAACCTCTACATCGGCGTCGCGCACGCCGGCTATTCCTTCATGGAAGAGTTGCCCATCTTCCTCGTGATCTTTGGTCTGCCGGCCGTCGCCGCGCTGATCGTGCGCTGGAAGTTCTAGTCCGCCAGCGCGGGATTACTTCTTCGGCGCAGGCGTCGTCGCCGTCTTGCCCGTTTCGATACCGAGCTCCGGCACACCGAAATTCCCTTCGAGATTGTGCAGATCCGCGAGATCGATCTTGCCGACGATGTTCACGATGGTGAACTCGCGCGGCTCGCTCGCGATGATCGCGAGTCCCATCGCCTTGTCCTGTTCGATGAGGATGAACACGTCAACGTCAGTGTTCTCTTTATTGCTGCGCGCTTCGACGATGCGGCTCCAGCCAGGGGCAGCGAGCTGGCGTCGTACGCCGTCGACGTCCGCCTTCGGATATCCAAAGTCCTTGTCGAACTTGAAGCTGCGCACGAAAACGCCGCTCAGCGACGTGCAGAACTTCTTCGCTTCAGCCTGTTCGGGATCCGCCCCGTTCAGGAATCGGCAAGCCATGCCCAGCAGCCTCGAGTCGAGCGTCACGTTCACCGATTCGCTGGCCTTGTCCGCGAGTCCCGCGAACTCGGGAAGTCGCAGCAGCCCTTTCGCGGGCGGCGGAGACTGCGCGAACACCGCGGGCGCCAGCGAGGCGATTAACATCGCCGCGGTGAATTTCAGGATCAAGGTCTTCATGTCCGGTTCTCCTCGTCCTGCGCCGGCGGTGGCGCATTGACGGCTTCATAGGCGAGATCGAGCTTCTGGCTCGTCACGCGCAGGGCTTCCATGAACTCGCGGCGCGCTTCGAGGCCGGCGGCTTCCTCGCGCTGCACGAGTATCAAATCGTTCTTCTTCGCGGCGAATGTTCCCAACAGCACCGCGCCAACCAGCGACGCTGCGAGGGCACCGGGCATCCAGTAGTTGCGCGGCGGCTTCGCAGAACGCGCCGATTCGATCGCGCTCACGATGGACGTCACCGTTGCCGGCATCGCCTTCGGCGGCAGCGCGGCCATGATGCGTTCGGTCAGGCCTTCCGGCGCGTCGACGGGACGCATGAGGCGGCGCAGTTCGTTTTCGAATTCGTCAGTCATGACAGGTCCTCACTCTCCACCAGCTTCGCGCCGATCATCCGGCTGCGCAGCGTCGTCAATGAGCGCTTGATGTGGCTCTTGACCGTGTTCACGGGCATGTCGAGCAATGTCGCGATCTCGGTGAGATCGCGGTCTTCCTGATATCGCAGCACCATCACCGCCCGCGGCGCCGGCGGCAGCTCGCCTAACAACCGCATGAGCTCGCGGCTCATCAGCGGGTCCTCGGGCTTGTCCTCCGACGGGATTTCGCGCTCGGGGTCCGGCTGCGCGGCAGTGAAGGGCATGCGGCGCAGCCGGTCGATCGCGAGGTTCGATGCGACGCGCCGCAGCCAGAATCCCATGTGTTCGAGCGATTCGATCGAGTCGAGTTTCCGGTAGAGCTGCAGGAACACGTCCTGCGCAAGATCTTCGGCGAGATCGCGCCTTTGCAACATGCGCAGCCCGATGCTGAAGACGGAGCCCTGGTGCGTGCGCACCAGGGACGCGAACGCCGTCGCGTCGCCGCCTCGCGCCCGCGCGAACATCGCGGGCATCTCGGGTTGTGTTGCGTAGAGGCTCACGATCCGTTCCGCGTCACTCGTGCGTGTTCACCTTGGGGATTCCGAATTGTCCTTCGAGGCGCGCGAGCTTGTCGATGTCGATCGAGCCGATGACGTTCACGATGGTGAACGAGCGCAGTCCGCTCGCGATGACTGCGAGACCTAAGATCTTCTCGCCTTCCGTGCAGATGAACACATCGACGTTCTCCTTGTCTTCACGCTTGCGAACCTGCGCGATCGCGCTCCAGCCCGGTGACGCGAGCTGCTTGCGCACCGAGTCGATATCCGACTTGGAGTACTCGTTGTCGGCATCGAACTCGAAGGACTTCACCTGCACGGACTGGATGTCCTGGAGCAGCTTCAGACCTTCGTCGCCGCTGTCGTCTTTCGCGGCCACGGCCTTCGCGATGCGCATCAGAAAGCCATCGAGATTGACGTTCACGGACTCCCGCGCCTTGCTCTGGAGATGGCTGAAGTCGGGCAGGTCGAGGGCACCCGTGATCGGCGCAGCAGCGGCGGGCAACGCGATGAGGGCGGTGGCCACGAGGGCCAGAATGGGCGATTTCTTCACGGCGGGCTCCTGAATGGATGGTCCTGCCCATCAATACGGGCAGCCCTCCCGCCGGGTTGCGGTTCGCGACGTCCGCGGATGGCCTCAGCGGATGGCCTCAGCGGATGGTAAGGGTCCGCAGATTGGAGCCCAGCTCGCTGGAGGCCAGCGGGTCCGTCAGGAACGGCGCCCGGGTTACGACGCCGCGCACGTCGTACTGCCCGGCGGCGAGCATCTCCCCGGAGCGGGTGACCTGGTTCCACGTGACTTGCATCGTCTTGGTCTCGTTCGGCGTGAAGACGAGGTCGGCGACCACCGCCGGAAATGCCCGTCCTTCGGACCACTGCCAGCGCACGTCTTCTTCACGGTCCTCGAAAACGAAGAAGTCCGACTCGGGCGGGCAGCAGCCCTGCAGGCGGATCGTCTGGCTGGTACGGTTTCGAATCGTGACTTCGAATGCAATGAGGTCGCCACGCTTAAAGCTGTAAGTCTCGGTGCCCGTGGAATTGCGCAGGACGAGTCTCGTGGCGAATCGCGGGCCGTCGCCGCTATCGAGATCGTCGTCGCCTATGTTGACTGTGCCGTCGGAGCTGCAGCTGAATTGCGCGCCGGCGGTGAACAGGCAGATGCCGAACAGCATCGCGAGACGTGCCATCATCTGTCGACGCGGGAAGAACAATGGGACCTCCGGAAAAATCGTTGACCGAATCCGAGATCGACGCGCTGTATGGGCTCGAGCCGGCGCTCGATGAAAAACCCACTGCGTCGGACTCTTCCTCCACGACCGAGTTCGTCGTGGTGACCTGTCCGTACTGCGGCGAACCCTTCGAGACTAGCGCGGACGCGAGTGCGGGAATGTGCAGTTATGTCGAGGACTGTCAGGTTTGCTGTCAGCCCATCGAGATGGAGTTGCGCGTCGATGACGAAGGGAAGTTCAGCGAGCTCGTGACGCGGCGCGGCGATGCGTGAGGGGAACGTGAATGGATAGTGGGGTTGTGCTCATCACGGGCGCGGGCAGTGGTATCGGACGCGCCACCGCGCTCGCGTTTCTGCGCGATGGTTTTCGCGTCGCGCTCGCGGGACGGAACGAACAGAAGTTGCGCAAGGTTGCGGAGGACTCGGGCGCTGAAGCGCGCGAACGCGCGTTTCCCGTCGCGGCGGATGTCACGCGGCCGGAGGACGTGCGCGCGCTGTTCGATGCGGTGCGGGCGCGATTCGGCCGGCTGGACGTGTTGTTCAACAACGCGGGCGTGAATGCGCCGCTCGTGCCGATCGAAGACATCGCGTACGAGACTTGGCGCGAGGTGCTCGACACGAACCTGACCGGAGCGTTTCTGTGCACGCAGCAAGCGTTTCGCGTGATGAAGGATCAGACACCGCGCGGCGGTCGCATCATCAACAACGGCTCGATCTCGGCGCACGTGCCGCGCGCGAATTCGGCGCCGTACACCGCATCCAAGCATGCGATCACCGGGCTCACGAAGTCGACTTCGCTCGACGGGCGCCAGTTCGACATCGCCTGCGGCCAGATCGACATCGGGAATGCGCTGACGGAGCTCGCGGTGCGCCACCAGAACACCGAGCCGACGATGGATGTGGAGCACGTCGCGAACGCGGTGCTGCAGATGGCCAAACTACCGCCGGGGGCGAACGTGCAGTTCATGACGATACTGGCGACGAAGATGCCGTACATCGGCCGCGGTTAGGGGTCAGGCACCGTTTCGGAAATTGGGGTCAGGCCCTCATTCACATCGCGGCGCTGGCTTCCGGCTGAATCCTCCCTCGGCCCTCAATGTCGATCGCGCTTCAGGAAAAGGAAAAAAGGGGACAGATCTATTTTTCGGGATAGTCAGCGGATCAGCCCGCGCAACTTCGAAAAATAGATCTGTCCCC
>JAYTOK010000028.1:0-1957 GCA_043747835.1 Pseudomonadota bacterium
CTGCACGCGGCGCTTCACCGCGAGGTACACCTTCACCATCTTGAGCACGCCCGGGGCGAGATCGTCGCCGGCCGTGATCTTGGCTTTCTTCTCGTCGAGGCGCTTCTCGAGCGCTTTGCGCTGCAGCTTCAGACGCTCCGAGGCCTGTTCGAGCTGGCTGTTCGCGTCTTCGTCTTCGAGACGGATTTCGAACCACGACTCACGCGCCACCTCGTCGAGGTACGCCACTTCGATCTTGCCCTTGAGACGGTTCGGACCGCCCGCGGCGATCTTGCCGACGAGCATGTCGCGCACGCGCGAGAACAAGTCGTCCTCGAGGATGCGCTGCTGGTCGCCGAGATCCTTGCGCACGCGTTCGATTTCAGCCTTCTCGATGCTGAGCGCACGCGAGTCCTTGTCGACACCGTCGCGCGTGAACACGCGCACGTCGATGACCGTGCCGTCCATGCCCGGAGGAACGCGCAGCGACGTGTCTTTCACATCACTCGCCTTCTCGCCGAAGATGGCGCGCAGCAGTTTCTCTTCCGGCGTGAGCTGGGTCTCGCCCTTCGGCGTGACCTTGCCCACGAGGATGTCGCCGGCGCGCACTTCGGCGCCGATGAACGCGATGCCGGCTTCGTCGAGCTTCGCGAGCGCGGCGTCGCCGACGTTCGGGATGTCCGCCGTGATTTCTTCCGGTCCCAGCTTCGTGTCGCGGGCGACGCAGGTCAGTTCTTCGATGTGGATCGTGGTGAAACGATCTTCCTGCACCACGCGTTCGCTGATGAGGATCGAATCTTCGAAGTTGTAGCCGTTCCACGGCATGAACGCGACCAGCAGGTTCTGGCCGAGCGCGAGCTCGCCCAGATCCGTGGACGGTCCGTCCGCGAGCACGTCGCCGCGCGCGATGTGATCACCGGCGTGCACCAGCGGGCGCTGGTTGATGCAGGTGTTCTGGTTCGAGCGCGTGTACTTCGTCAGGCCGTAGATGTCGACGCCCGCTTCGTTCGCGTTCGTCTCGTTGTCGTTCACTCGGATCACGATGCGCGACGCATCCACCGAGTCGACGAGGCCGCCGCGCTTGGCGACGACCGTCACACCCGAGTCGATGGCGACGGGACGTTCCATGCCGGTGCCCACGAGCGGCGTGTCGGCGCGCAGCGTCGGCACGGCCTGGCGCTGCATGTTCGAGCCCATCAACGCGCGGTTGGCGTCGTCGTGCTCGAGGAACGGGATCAGCGACGCGGCAACCGACACGATCTGCTTCGGCGACACGTCCATGAAGTTGATGTTCGTCTTCGGCATGAGCGTGAACTCATTCTCGAAGCGGCAGCTCACGAGATCGTCGGTCAGGTTGCCCTTCGCGTCGAGTCCCGAGTTCGCCTGCGCGATCGCGTACTTGCCTTCTTCGATGGCCGAGAGGTACTCGATCTCGTCGGTGACGCGGCTGTTCACGACCTTGCGGTACGGCGTCTCGAGGAAGCCGTACTGGTTGGTGCGCGCGTAGACGGACAGCGAGTTGATCAGACCGATGTTCGGACCTTCAGGCGTCTCGATCGGGCACACGCGGCCGTAGTGCGTCGGATGCACGTCGCGGACTTCGAAGCCCGCGCGTTCGCGCGTCAAACCACCCGGGCCGAGCGCCGATACGCGACGCTTGTGCGTCACTTCGGAGAGCGGATTGTTCTGGTCCATGAACTGCGAGAGCTGCGAGCTGCCGAAGAATTCCTTCACGGCGGCCGCGACCGGCTTCGCGTTGATCATTTCCTGCGGCATCAGCGGCTCTGATTCCGCGATCGTCAAGCGCTCCTTCACGGCGCGCTCGACGCGCACGAGACCCACGCGGAACGCGTTCTCGGCCATTTCTCCAACCGAACGCACGCGGCGGTTGCCCAGGTGGTCGATGTCGTCGACGCCACCGTTGCCGTTGCGGATGTCGATGAGCACGCGCAGCACGTCGAGGATGTCTTCCTTCGAC
>JAYTOK010000029.1:0-115397 GCA_043747835.1 Pseudomonadota bacterium
GGCGATCAATGTGCTGGCGGATGCCGCGTGCACGGTGATCGTCGCGAAGCTCGAGGGTGAGAAGGACGTTCTCACGTAGCAGGGGTCAGGCCCCATTTCCTCCGCGGATGAAATGGGGCCTGACCCCTGGTTCTGGACTGCATGCGCGGCTGCGCGCTCGTCTTACTCGCCGGCTTCCTGCGGGAAGCTCATGCCGACGGTCGAGAATCCGGCGTCGACATACGTGATCTCGCCGGTGATCCCATTCGCCAGATCCGAGCACAGGAACGCGGCGGTATTGCCCACATCTTCGAGCGTCACGTTGCGGCGCAATGGCGCGACGTCCGCGACGCGGCTCAGCATCTTGCGGAAGCCCGCGATGCCGGCGGCGGCGAGCGTCTTGATCGGGCCGGCGGAGATGCCGTTCACGCGGATGTTGTGCGGCCCCAGGTCGGCCGCGAGAAATCGCACGTTCGCTTCGAGGCTGGCTTTCGCGAGGCCCATCACGTTGTAGCTCGGGATCGACTTCACGGCGCCGAGGTAAGACAGCGTGAGGATCGCGCCAGCGCGGCCCGCCATCAGCGGCTGTGCCGCTTTCGCGAGCGCGGTGAGGCTGTAGCTCGAGACGTCGTGCGCGACCCTGAACGCTTCGCGCGACGTGCTCTCCACGAACCCGCCCGCGAGCGCTTCGCGCGGCGCATATGCGACGGCGTGAACGACGATGTCGAGGTGACCCCAGGCCTGCTTGAGGGAGGCGAACGCGGCCTCGATCTCGGCATCGTTGGTGACGTCCATCGGGATCACGAGTTTCGAGCCCAGCGATTCCGCGAGCGGCGCAACGCGATCCTTGAACTTGTCGTTCACGTAGGTGAACGCGAGCTCGGCGCCTTGTGCGTGCATCGCCTTCGCGATACCCCAGGCGATGGAACGTTCCGACGCTACGCCGACGATGAGCGCGCGCTTGCCGTTCATGAAACCCATGGCAAAACCCCTTGGAGGTGAATCAGGGGCGCAATTCTGCCAGCCCGCGAGGCTCGCGGGTTGGCGGCAAGGGATCGGGATCAGCGGCGGCGGATGTTGACGGTGAGCTTCTGGCCCGGGCGCAGCGTCGATTGCTTGCTGATCCCATTCCAGTTCACGAGGTCCGATACCGATACGCCAAAGACCTGGGCGATTCGCGAGAGCGTGTCGCCGCGGCGCACCTTGTAGCTGACCTGGCGCGAGTTGCCCGACGCCACCGACTTCGATGTCGACGAAGATGAGCGCGGATTCAGCACCAGCTTCTGGCCGGCACGCAGCGTGTCGCCGGTGCCCATGCCGTTCATGCGCGCGAGCGTGTTCACGTTCATGCGGTGCCGCTTGGCGATGCGCCACAGCGAATCGCCGCTGCGCACGACGTGCACGGCCGGGCGACGACCCGTGCGGTCATTGCGTCCGTCGACGCGGGCCGCGGCGAGCATCACCTTCGAGGGAAGGTTGGTCACGGCCGTCGGGACGCGGATTTCCTGGCCGATGACGAGAGGCGCGCTGCCGATGGAATTCATGTCGCGCACGACGATCGGGTGCGTCTTGTACTTCTTGGCGATCGACGCCACGGTCTCGCCACTCTTCACCTTGTGCGACGAGACGCGCACGCGCTCGTCGAGGCTCAGCAGCTCGAGGTTGCGCTTGAACGCGTCGGCGGTATCGCGCGGCAGCAGCAGCTTGTGCGGACCCGCGGGGTCCGTGGCCCAGCGATGAAAACCGGGGTTGAGTTCGTAGACTTCGTCGATCGTGATGCCGGCGAGCTCCGCCGCGAGCGTGAGGTCGAGCTGGCCGCCCGTGTCCACCTGCGCGAAGTACGGCTCATTCGGGATCGGGCTGAACGAGAGGCCGTAGTCCTCGGGGTTCGCGACGAGGCGGCGCATCGCCATGAGCTTCGGCACGTAGGCGCGAGTCTCCGGCGGCAGACGCAGGCTGAAGAAATCGACGGGCTTGCCCTGCGCGCGGTTGTTGTTCACTTCGCGCTGCACGCGGAATTCACCGCAGTTGTACGCGGCGACGGCGAGCAACCAGTCGTTGAAGAACTCGTCGTGCATGTACTGCAGGTAGTCCATTGCGGCGCGCGTGGATTCGAGCACGTCACGGCGGCCGTCGTACCACCAGTCCTGCTTGAGTCCGAAGCGCTCGCCGGTGCCCGGCATGAACTGCCAGAGGCCGTTCGCCGTCGCCCAGGAACGCGCGTACGGTTCGAAGGCGCTTTCCACGACGGGCAGCAGCGCGAGTTCCAGCGGCATGCCGCGGCGCTCGATTTCCTGAACGATGTGGTGGAGATACAGACCGGCGCGTCCGAAGACGCGCTCGAGATATTCCGGATGGTTCGCGTACCAGGCGAGCTGCTGGTCGATCTGCGCGGAGTCGATGTCTTCGAGTTTGAAACCCGCGCGGATGCGGTCGAAAACGTCGGGATATTGTTCGGGCGTCAGGCCCGCGAGCGTGTGCGTGGTGTCCGCGGTCGCGTCGGCGGGGGAGACTTCGGTGACGACGACATCCGTGGCCGCATTCGGCGACTGGCGACTGGAAGCGGCGAGACCTGCGGCGATCGGATTGACCGGGTTCACGGGGCCGGTCTGCGTCGCGGTCGCATCCGGCGTGGCGGGGGCCGATGTGACGGGGACCTGCACCGGTGAGGCGGGTTCTGTGATGGGCGCGGATGCGCAGCCTGCGAGGGCCGCGACAACAAGGATCAGGGGGGCAAGGGAGCCCCGGCTCGAGAATCCGACAGTCAATTCACACCCCCAACCGGGAAGATGCAGGCACCGTTCTTTGAACATGACGGTACTTCTTCGAGAGACGGTATTTAAGCCGTAAGTTCACAAGATTGCTACCTTTTTTGTGATCTAATTCACGCCGTTTGTGACGCAACCCACCGCATCGACAACCCTGGATTTCTGGCTCGGTTCCGCTCTCGGCCAAGCGGTGCTGCTGGCCGAATCGGAACTGATGTCCGAAGCGTTGGACGATGTTTTCGGTTGGGAGTTGCTTCAGCTCGGCCTCTGGGGTTCGCGCGATCGTCTGTTGGCCGGTTGTCGCACGCGGCGTCACGCCATCATCAGCAACGCCGGCGCGGCGCATTCCGATGGTCCAGGGCGTTTCGCCGACGCGGATGTCGTCGCGCGCCTGTCGCAACTCCCGATCGCCAATGGCGCGGTGGATGCGGTCGTTCTCCCGCACACGCTTGAATTCGAAACGGACCCGTACGCCGTGGTGCGTGAAGCGGATCGCGTGCTCGCCGGTGAAGGGCAATTCATCGCGCTCGGGTTTCGTCCCTTCAGTCTCTGGGGTTTCCGCAGCCGCACGATCAGTCGCGGCTATCCACCGGGCCTGCGTCGCATGCTCGGTGCCGGCCGCGTGAAGGATTGGCTCGAACTGCTGGGCTACGACGTCACGCTCACGCGCAACTATCTATTCACTCCGCCCTGGGGTGGCACCGCGCCGCGGCCCGGCGAGCGTTCCTCACTACTGCGCCGGGGCTGGCTCAAGCCGTGGCCCGCGGGCGCGTACCTCATCAAGGCGCGCAAGCGTCTTTACACGATGACGCCCATCCGGCCGAAACTGCGAGATCGCTCGCAGCCGATCGGCGCGCTCGTCAAACCGACGACGAGACAAAGCCACTAGTGGCGGACATCGTCGAGATATACGCGGATGGCGCCTGTCGCGGCAATCCGGGACCCGGAGGCTGGGGCGCGCTGCTCATGACGGGCGGGCGCGAGCGCGAGCTCTGGGGCGGCGAGCCGCAGACGACTAACAACCGCATGGAACTCACGGCGGTGATCCGCGCGCTGGAAGCGCTCAAGCGTCCAGTACAGGGCCGCATCTACACGGATTCGCAGTACGTCCGGCAGGGCATCCTCGAATGGATGCCGAACTGGAAAGCGCGCGGCTGGAAAACCGCGGACCGCAAGCCGGTGAAGAACCAGGATCTGTGGCAGACGCTCGACGTACTGGCGAACGGCCACGACCTCGAATGGCTCTGGGTGAAGGGACATTCCGGCAACCCCGGCAACGAGCGCGTCGATGCTCTCGCGAACCGCGGCATCGACGAGCTCGCCGCACGCTAGAATCAGACGCATGCGCCAAGTCGTCCTGGACACCGAAACCACCGGCCTCGAAGCTGCCGCCGGCCACCGCATCATCGAGATCGGTTGCATCGAGCTCGTCAATCGACGTCCGACGGGACAGAAGTTTCACCGCTACCTGAATCCGGAACGCGAGATCGACGCGGGCGCGATCGCCGTGCACGGCCTCGACAACGCGAAGCTCGCGACGGCGCCGAAGTTCGCCCAGATCGTCGACGAGCTTCTCGCGTTCATCGGCGGCGCGGAGCTCGTGATCCACAACGCGCCGTTCGACGTCGCCTTCCTCGACGCGGAGTTCGCGCGCCTCCCGGGCGACGCGCGCTGCGTCGCGGGCCTGTGCAAGGTGCTCGACACACTCGCGCTCGCGCGCAAGCTGCATCCGGGGCAGCGCAACGGACTCGATGCGCTGTGCAAGCGCTACAGCGTCGACAACTCGAAGCGTGAGCTGCACGGCGCGCTGCTCGACGCCGGCATCCTCGTCGACGTGTATCTGGCGATGACGGGCGGGCAGAGCGCGCTCGCCCTGGATGTCTCCTCCGGGCGCCGCGATTCGACCGGCAGTGCGTCGGCGGGCAGCCTGCGTGTGCCCGGCGTGGTGCTGGCGGTGCCTTTGGCCTCCGAGGAGGAGCTGCTCCGTCATGAGGCGATGCTCGATCTGCTGCACAAGTCGAGTGGCGGAAAGACCCTGTGGCGCCAGACGGGTGCGCCAGATGGGGACGGAACGCACAAAAATCACTGAAGTTCGCGGTCCGGGCCTCGCCTAGCCGCTCCCGGAACGGCAAGATCGCGGGCCTCAAACCCGGGCCTAACGCCCTCAACGAGAACGGAAAATCATGGAATTGAGCATGCGCGGTTGCCGCATCGGCGTCGTCGGTCTGGGTTACGTGGGACTGCCGTTGGCGGTCGAGTTCGGCAAGTTGTACGAAACCACCGGTTTCGACATCAAGGCGGACCGCATCGCGGAACTCAAGAAGGGCCGCGACAGCACGCTCGAATGTTCCACCGAAGAGCTGCGTAGTGCGCGCAAGCTCAAGTACTCGACGGACATCAAGGATCTGCGCAAGTGCGGCGTGTTCATCATCACGGTGCCGACGCCGATCGACCGCTACAACCGGCCCGATCTGACGCCGCTCGAGAAATCGAGCGAGACGGTCGGCAAGGCGCTCAAGAAGGGCGATGTCGTCGTGTACGAATCGACGGTGTATCCGGGTTGCACGGAAGAAATCTGTATCCCGATTCTCGAGCGCGTGTCCGGCCTCAAGTTCAACAAGGACTTCTTCGCCGGCTACAGCCCCGAGCGCATCAACCCGGGTGACAAGGAGCATCGCCTGCCGTCGATCAAGAAGGTGACCTCGGGTTCGACGCCCGAAGTGGCCGACTTCGTCGACAAGCTCTACTCCTCGATCGTGCGCGCCGGCACTCACAAAGCGTCGAGCATCCGCGTCGCCGAAGCCGCGAAGGTCATCGAGAACACGCAGCGCGACGTGAACATCGCACTCATCAACGAGCTGGCGCTCATCTTCAACCGCCTGGGGATCGACACCGAGGAAGTGCTGTTGGCCGCCGGCAGCAAATGGAACTTCCTGCCGTTCCGCCCCGGTCTCGTCGGCGGACACTGCATCGGCGTGGATCCTTACTATCTGACGCACAAGGCGCAGGAGATCGGCTTCCATCCGGAGATGATCCTCGCGGGCCGCCGTCTCAACGACAGCATGTCCAACTACGTCGCCGGCCAGGTGACGAAGCTCATGTCGAGCCGCAAGATCCTCGTGAAGGGCTCGCGCATCCTCGTGCTGGGACTCACGTTCAAGGAAAACTGCCCCGACCTGCGCAACTCCAAGGTCGCGGATGTGGTGCGTGAGCTCAAGCAGTACGGCGCGAAAGTCGACGTGTACGACCCCTGGATCGACCGCGAAGAGGCCGAACACGAATACGGCATTCGCCCGATCGCGCGCGTGCGCGATGGCGTTTACGATGCGGTCGTGGTTGCGGTCGGCCACAAGGAGTTCCGCGAGAAGGGAATCGGCGCGGTGCGCAAGGCCTGCAAGAAGAACCACATCGTCTATGACATCAAGTACGTTTTCAGCGCAGCCGATACCGATGGACGGCTGTAAGGCGAGGTTTCCGTGAAGGTCCTTCTCACCGGCGCCGCCGGATTCATCGGGTTTCACACCGCGAAGAAACTGTTGGCGCGCGGCGATGAGGTCGTGGGCCTCGACAACCTCAACGACTATTACGATCCAAACCTCAAGCGCGCGCGCCTCTCCATTCTCGAGCGCGAACCGAAGTTCCGCTTCGTCAAGATGGATCTCGCCGACAAGGGCGGGATGAAGTCGTTGTTCGCGCGCGAGAAATTCCCGCGAGTCATCCATCTCGCCGCGCAGGCGGGAGTTCGCTACTCGCTCGAGAACCCGCAGGCGTATATCGACAGCAACGTCACCGGCACTTTAAACGTCCTAGAGGGGTGTCGGTACAACAACGCCGAGCACCTCGTGTTCGCGTCGACGAGTTCGGTCTACGGTCTCAACACCAACATGCCATTCACGCCGCACCGTGGCGTGGACCATCCGCTCTCTCTGTACGCGACGACAAAGCGCGCGAACGAGCTCATGGCGCACAACTACGCCGCGCTGTTCAAACTACCCGTGACGGGTCTGCGCTTCTTCACCGTGTACGGTCCGTGGGGCCGACCCGACATGGCGCTGTTCCTGTTCACGAAGAACATCCTCGAGGGCAAGCCCATCGACGTGTTCAACAACGGCCACCACAAGCGCGACTTCACGTTCGTCGAGGACATCGCGGAGGGCGTGGTGCGCGCCTGCGATCGAGTCGCGACGCCGAACGCCGACTGGAACGGCAACGAGCCCGATCCGGCGACGAGCAGCGCGCCGTTCCGCATCTACAACATCGGCAACAACGCGCCGGTCGATCTGAGCCACTACATCGAAGTGCTCGAGAACTGCCTCGGCAAGAAGGCCGTGAAGAACATGCTGCCGCTGCAGCCCGGCGACGTGCCGGACACGTTTGCGGACGTCGAGGACCTGGTGCGCGACGTCGGTTACAAGCCGGCGACGCCAGTGGAGACAGGCATTCGTCGGTTCGTCGACTGGTACCTCGAGTACTACAAGACGCATGCGCAGCCGCCCACCAAGGTGACCAACCTGGGCTGAGCGGTGGCGGTACAGGTCGCTGCACGGTAGGCTGCGCGACCTTATGAAAGTACCTCTGCTCGATCTCAAACCGCAGTATCAGGCGCTCAAGTCCGGGCTCGACGCTGCGCTGCTGCGCGTCGCCGAGTCCCAGCACTTCATCCTCGGACCCGAGGTGAAGGCGCTCGAATCGGCGGTCGCCGCCTATAGCGGCTGTAAATTCGGCATCGGCATCTCCTCCGGCACCGACGCATTGCTGATCGCGCTCATGGCGCTCGACATCGGCGCCGGAGACGAGGTCATCACCTCGCCGTACACCTTCTTCGCGACGGGCGGCACGATCGCGCGTGTGGGCGCGCGTCCGGCGTTCGTCGACATCGATCCCGAAACCTTCAACATCTCTCCCGCTGCGATTGACAAATTTCTCGCGACCCGCTGCGAGGTGCGTGACGGGAAGCTCGTCAACTGCGCCACGGGCGGTCGCATTCGCGCCTTGATGCCCGTTCATCTGTACGGGCAGGTCGCCGACATGACGCGCATCCTCGAGATCGCGCGCAACCACGATCTGCGGGTTATCGAAGACGCCGCGCAGTCCATCGGCTCCGCTGACGTGCTGGGCCGGCGCGCCTGCTCGACCGGCGACATCGGTTGTCTGTCGTTCTTCCCGACCAAGAACCTGGGGGCGTTCGGCGACGCGGGCATGTGCGTCACGAATGACGCGGCGCTTGCGGCGCGCCTGGAAATCCTGCGCGTTCACGGTGGCAAGCCGAAGTACTACCACAAGGTCATCGGCGGCAATTTCCGGCTCGACGAGATTCAGGCGGCGGTGCTCAACGTCAAGCTGCCGCACCTCGATTCGTGGAGCGCCGCGCGTCAGCGCAATGCCGCCTTCTATGACGCCGCGTTCGAGCGCCCCGCGCTCAGTGGCCACGTCGTGACTCCGCCGCGCGCGGCGGGCAGTGCCCGGCACATCTACAACCAGTACTGCGTCCGCACGGAGCGCCGCGACGAGTTGCGCGCGTGGCTGGGCGAGAAGGGTATCGGCACCGAAATCTATTACCCGCTCTCCCTGCACATGCAGGAATGCTTCGCGTATCTCGGCCACAAGCCGGAAGATTTTCCGGAATCGGCGCGTGCCTCGCGCGAAACGTTGGCGCTCCCGATCTACCCCGAGCTGACGGAGCCGCAACTGCAGTACGTTGTCGACACCATCGCGGGCCTGTTTCGCCAATGAAGCGCTCGCGCCGATGGCTCGCGACAACGTGACCGCCGCCTGGCGTGCGCTGCAGGCTCGCGCTACCGAAACCCGCACCGTCACCCTGCGCGCGTTGCGCGATGGCGATCCCGCGCGCGGCACGCGTTTCGCGCTCGAAGCGGCGGGCCTCCATCTCGACTTTTCGCGCCAACGCATTGACACCGACGGAGTGCGCCTGCTCTCGAGCCTGGCCGATGCGGCGGGGTTGCGCTCGCGCATCGAGGGGATGTGGCGCGGCGATGCGATCAACATCACCGAGAACCGCGCCGTGCTGCACGCCGCGCTGCGCGTCCCCGGCGTTTTGAAGGAAGGCCCGGGCGGCGAGGACATCGCGCGACAAGTTCTCGCCGAGCGTGGCCGCATGCTCGATTTCGCGGAGCAGGTGCGCGGCGGCACGATCCGGGGCTCGAGCGGCGCGCCTTTCACGACCGTCGTGAATATCGGCATCGGCGGTTCCGACCTGGGTCCCGCGATGGCGGTGCAGGCGCTACACCCGTTTACCCGCGACGCTCCGCGAGTGCGCTTCGTTTCGAACGTGGACGGCACCGACCTTGCGAACGTGCTCGAGGGCGCCGAGCCCGCACGCACGCTCTTCATCATCGCGTCCAAGACCTTCAGTACGCAGGAAACGCTGGCGAATGCGCGGACCGCGCGCGCCTGGCTCGCCGGAAAGCTGGGCGAAGCAGCGGTGCCCGCGCACTTCGCCGCGGTTTCGACCAACGCTTCGGCGATGGACGCCTTCGGGGTTAACGCTAACTACCGCTTCGTCATGTGGGACTGGGTAGGGGGGCGCTATTCGCTCTGGTCGTCGATAGGCGTGTCGCTGGCCATCGCGATCGGTCGCGACCACTTCCTCGAGTTCCTCGCGGGCGGCCACGAAATGGACCAGCATTTCCGCTCGAGCCCGTGGGAGCGCAACCTGCCGGCGCTGATGGGCTTGCTCGGCGTGTGGAACGTCAATTGCCTCGAACTGCCGACGCTAGCGGTGCTGCCTTACGACGGGAGGCTGGGGCGGTTCCCCGCCTATCTTCAGCAGCTCGACATGGAGAGCAACGGCAAGTCGGTCGCGTTTTCCGGCCAGACGCTCGAGTGCTCGACGGCGCCCGTCATCTGGGGCGAGCCCGGCAACAACGCCCAGCACTCCTTCTTTCAGATGTTGCACCAGGGCACGCCGCGCGCCGCGCTGGATTTCCTGCTGCCGGCCCAATCGTCGTGCGGCAATCCGGAGCAGGCCGAGCTCGCGATCGGCAACTGCGTGGCGCAGGCGGAGGCATTCGCGTTCGGTTATTCGCTCGAACAGGCGAGCGCGGAGCTCGCGGCACGCAAGCTGACTCCGGAGCGCGTCGAACTCCTGGCCCGCCACAAGGTCCATGCGGGTAATCGTCCCGTGAGCATCATCGCCTTCGAACGACTGGACGCGCGCACGCTGGGTAGAATGGTCGCGCTGTATGAACACAAAGTCTTCACGCAGAGCGTGGTATGGGGAATCAATGCCTTCGATCAGTGGGGCGTGGAACTCGGCAAGAAAATGTGTGAAGAAGTGTTGCCCCTCGTGCGCGATCCGGCGCTTGCCGCCAGCCGCCTCATGCTGAAACCACTGTTGGAGAGACTGCGGGCGTGGCGCAGGTGAGCGCGCGAAAAATTCCGCGCGCGCCTCGTCCGATCTGGCTCCTGGTGGCGTTGTGGATTGCCGCGCTGCCGATAGCGCGTGCCGACGCCGGATGGTTCGAGGCGGGCGACATCGGGCTGCGCGCCGATCTCACGCTGCTGAACGACGCCGGCGTGATCCGTTTGCCGGTCAGCCATTGGCCGCTGCCGCGCGCCTCCGTCGACTACGCGCTGGACTCGGCGAAGATGCATGCCGCGACGAACGCCGCTGTGCTCGCGGCGCTCGATCGCACGCGTGCCCGCGTGGCCCCACGGGCGCGCTTGCGGCTGGGAGTTTCTGCGGCGGGCGGCGAAGCCGCGTTGCTGCGCGACTTCGATACGCCGGCCCGGGAGCGCGGTGAGCTAGGTGCGCGCGCGGACTATGAATCGGGCCGCGTCGCGATCTCCCTGAATCTGACTGTCGCCGCCGACCCGGCCGACGATCAGACCATTCGCGCGGATGGTTCGCACGCGACGCTGCAACTCGGCAACTGGCTCGTGAGCGCGAACGCGCTCGACCGCTTCTGGGGGCCTTCGCACGAGAGCAGTCTGATTCTCTCGAACAACGCGCGACCCATGCCGACCGTCGTGGTCGAACGTGCGGCCGCGAAACCCTTCGAGTCCGGCTGGCTGAACTGGCTCGGACCGTGGCGCTTCAGTTTCGGGATCAGCCGGATGGAAGGCGAGCGGGAAGACGTGGACGCTCCGCTGCTCCTCGCCTGGCGAGTCGTCGTAATGCCGTTCCGCGACATCGAAATCGGGTTCTCGCGCACCGCGCAGTTCTGCGGCGAGCAGCTCGAATGCAATCTCAACGTGTTCGGAAACCTGCTCGCCGGCAACGACAACGTGGGCATCGATGCGACGGGTGAGAATGAGCCCGGCAACCAGATGGCCGGTTTCGACGCGCGCTGGAACTCGCCGATCGGAACACTGCCGTACGCCCTCTACTCGCAGATGATCGGCGAGGATGAGTCTTCCTATCTACCCGCCAAGTATCTCTCGCAGTACGGTTTCGAGGCATGGAAGCCGTTCACGGACGGTGGCATTGCGCAGGTGTTCGCCGAATACACGTCGACCACGTGTTCGGCGAACACGGACCGCGGCCCTTACTACGACTGCGCCTACGTCCAGGGGCGATTCAACATCGAGGGCTACCGCTACCGTGGTCGCGTCGTCGGCTACACGACGGACGACGATGCGGAAACCTATTCGCTGGGCGCGATCTACTCCGCCGCGCGCGGCGATCGCTGGACGGCGACCGCGCGCACATCGCAGCTCAACCGCAATGGATTCGATGCACGCAATAGGGTGAGCTCGGGCCCGGCGGACTACGACGCACTGGAGTTCTCCTGGCAGGGCAAGCGCTTCGGCGATGCCTTCACGGTCGAGATCGGCGCCGAACGCTTCGCGCCGCGCGGCGGATCCGGCAGCATCGAACCCTTCGGTTTCATCGGCTGGCGGCACACCTTCGCAGGCAGCGAGGAATAGTGCGCGCAACGCGCGGGTTGTGGTCGCTCGGCGCAGTCGCGTGCCTCGCGGCCCACGCCAGTCCGTGGCAACCGCCCGGTGACGAAACCCTGCGACACGACATCGAGTTGCTCGCCGACGCGGGAATTCTGCGCGGCCCGATCACGACCTGGCCGATGTCCATGCCCGAGATCGCCCGCGACGTTCGCGACACGGGCAACGACGCGCAGCTCGATGTGTCGACGCTCGCCGCGCTCATCCGCGTGCGCCGCGCCGCACAGGTCGCCGCCACATCTAGTTACACCGGCGTCGAAGTCGAGATCGCGGGCGCCTACGAACCCACTCCGCTGCGCTCGTTCGCGGATTCGCCACGAGAGGAGGGCGAAGCGCGTTTCGAAGCCGGGTGGCTCGGGAATCGTCTCGCTCTCAATGCCCGTGTCACGGTCGTCGCGGATCCCGACGACGATCAGCCGGTGCGTGCGGACGGCTCGTACCTCGGGGTGAACATCGGTAATTTCATGGTCTCCGCGGGATATATGGAGCGCTGGTGGGGGCCGGGCTGGGACGGCAGCCTGATTCTCTCAACCAATGCGCGACCAGTCCCGAGCCTGACGATCGAGCGCAACTACTCGGATCCGTTCTCGTGGCGGCCGCTCTCGTGGCTCGGCCCATGGCGCGCCAGCATCGCCGTCGGCGAGGCCGAAGCGAGCGACGTGGCGATCGCGCGCGTGCGGTTTCTGGCCGCGCGCGTCAATTTCAAGCCGGCTTTGTGGTTCGAGTTCGGCCTTACGCGCACGGCGCAGTGGTGTGGCGATGGTCGCGTTTGCGACTGGAGCGCTTTCCAGGACCTGCTCGTCGGGCGCGACAATCGCGAGGATGATGCCGGCGCGGACACCGAGCCCGGCAACCAGATGGCGGGGTATGACCTGCGGGTCCGTTCGCCGTGGCGCGCGCTGCCGCTGGCGGCTTACGCGCAATGGATAGGCGAGGACGAGGCGGGTGGGCTGCCGAGCAAATTCCTCGGGCTGGCCGGCATCGAAGCCTGGGGGACGACGGGGCTGGGGAGTCTGCGCGTGCGCGCCGAATTCGCCGATACCACGTGCGTTTTCACCCGGCGTGAGCCGGAATTCGATTGCGCCTATCGAAACAGTTTGTTCCCGCAGGGCTATACCTATCGCGGGCGAATCATCGGCCATGCGATGGACAACGACAGCCGGATGACTTCGTTCGCGGGTTTGCTCGTGAGGCCAGACGGCGACTCATTCGGGATCACCCTGCGACGAACCCAGGTCAATCGCGATGGTGGACCGCATGCAATCAGTGAGGTGCCCCTCACGGTCGACAATGTAGAATTACGCTACTCGCGCAGCCTCGAGCTCGCAAAACTGACGATCGGTGTGGGAGTCGATGATCACAAAGCGTCAACTGGGGCGGGCTTGGACATGCGGGGCTTCGTGATATGGCGGCAAGGGTTCTGATGCTCCAGCGCACCCTGTTCGCATGCCTCCTGTCAGCCGTGCTGTTGCCGTTTCCGGCGATCGCGCAACAGCTTCCGGTGCCGACCGAGGCGCAGCTCGAAATCCTGCAGAACATGTCGCCCGAGGATCGCGAGGCGCTCATGCGCGATCTCGGCGTCGAAGGCGGCGGTGCGGATGGCGGCGCGTCACAGGATCGAACGTCGCGCCGCAGGAACGGCGACACGAACGCGCAGAATTCAGCCTTCGACCGCAACGCTTCCGACAACCTGCTGCGCGATGACAAGACGCTGAGGAGCGACGATTCAGTCCTCGTCCAGGTGTCTATCCCCACCGGCAAGCCGGAGCGCCTGCAGGCGGTGGGAGAGGGGCTGCCTCCGATCTCCGTTCCGGCGGAGCCTGCGCCCGAGTTCCTTCCCGGAGAACGGGCGGAGCTGCAACGGGTCATCGACCTCGCGCTGGCCCACAACCCATACGTGCTCGACGTAAACGGGGCTATCCAGTTGCCGGGCTTTCCGCCCGTCGTGCTCGCGGGTCTCGACGAAAAGCAGGCCGCGATGCGCCTCAAGGCGGTCTACTCGCTGCGGCAGTTCGAGATCCAGGTCGTGCGGCTGCCCGTGCGCAAGCAGGGCGTGGCGGGACTCAAACCCTTCGGCTACGACCTCTTCAAGAATGCGCCGTCCACCTTCGCGCCGGTCACCGATGTGCCCGTGCCCGCGGACTACGTGGTCGGCCCCGGCGACCAACTCAGCATCCAGCTCTACGGCGGGCAGAATCGCAGCTTCCGCCTCACGGTCGGCCGCGACGGCCGCGTGAGTTTTCCACAGCTGGGACCGATCAGCGTCGCGGGTCGCAGTTTCAACCAGGTCAGCGCCGACCTCGAAGCGCGCGTCTCGCGGCAGATGATCGGCGTGCGCGCGAGCGTGAGCATGGGGGATACGCGCTCGATCCGCGTGTTCGTGCTCGGTGAGGCGAATCGTCCCGGCACCTACACGATCAGCGGACTCGGGACGATCACTTCCGCGCTCTTCGCGGCAGGCGGCGTGAAGCCGATCGGATCGTTGCGCGACGTTCAGCTCAAACGCCAGGGTGCCGTCGTACGCCGGCTTGACCTCTACGACCTGCTGATTCGCGGCGACACAACGGACGACGCGAAGCTTCTGCCCGGCGACGTCATCTTCGTGCCGCCGATCGGAGACACGGTTGCCATCGACGGTGAGGTTCGTCGGCCGGCCATCTACGAAGTCAAAGGCGACGTGTCGGCCGCGGAAGCGATCCAGCTCGCCGGTGGCCTTACTCCCGAAGCCGACGCGACTCGTGCGGCCGTCGTGCGCGTGGATGCGCAACGCGCCCGCGTCGTGGTCAATGTGTCATTGCTCGAGAACGAAGGCACGACCCTTCTGCGTCAGGGCGACTCGCTGCGCGTGCTGCGATTGCGGCCGACGCTCGATTCAGGCGTTGTCGTGGATGGGCACGTATTTCGCCCCGGCCCCGTCGCGTGGCGCGAAGGGCTGCGCATAACGGATGTGCTGGGCTCGGTCGATGAACTCAAGCCAAACGCGGACCTCAACTACGTGCTGATCCGGCGCGAGGCGCCGCCGGAGCGCCGCCTCGTCGTGGTGTCGGTCGACCTCGCGAAGGCGTTGCGGTCGCGCGGCTCCGCGGCCGACGTCGTTCTCGCTCCGCGCGATCACATCATCGTGTTCGACCTCGCGAGCGACCGGCGGGAGATGATGACGCCGCTGCTCGAGGAGATGCGCCGCCAGTCGACCACCACCACGCCCACCGAGATCGTGCGCGTCGAAGGACGCGTGAAGGTCCAGGGCGACTATCCACTCGAGCCCGGCATGCGCGTGAGCGACCTGTTGCGCGCCGGTGGCGGATTGCAGGACGCGGCGTACACGGCGCACGCGGAACTCACGCGCTACCGGTTTGTATCCGCCGCGCGCACCACCGACCTGATTGAGATCGATCTCGCCGCGATCCTCGCGGGTGATGTCTCCGCGGATCTGCGGCTGCAACCGTTCGATTTCCTCAACGTGAAGGAGATTCCCGAATGGAACGAGCAGGAGAAGATCAGCCTGCTCGGGGAAGTGCGCTTCCCGGGCACCTACCCGATCAAGCGCGGTGAAACCCTATTCTCGGTGATTCAGCGCGCGGGCGGCTTGACGTCGCTCGCCTTCCCGGAGGGCGCGGTGTTCGTCCGAAACGATCTCCAGAAGCGCGAACAGGCGCAGGTCGATCGTCTCGCGGAACGCCTGCAGAACGACCTCGCGGCGTTGGCGCTGCAAGGCGCCGCGGCGAACCAGGGTCAGCCCAGTCAGGCGCTGTCGATCGGCCAGTCGCTGCTGAGCCAGCTCAAGGGATCGAAGGCCGTCGGCCGCCTCGTCATCGACCTGGGGTCGCTTTCGAGCCGCGGCGCTGGCTCGGAGGCCGACGTTGTGCTGCGCGATGGCGATCAACTCCTGATCCCGAAGCAGACTCAGGAAGTGACGGTGATCGGCGAGGTCCAGAACTCCACCTCACACCTCTTCCGCAGCGAGCTCGCGCGCGACGACTACATCCAGCTGAGCGGCGGTCTCACTCGCAAGGCCGATCGCGGGCGCGTGTACGTCGTGCGCGCGAACGGCAGCGTGATCTCCGGCGAGAACAATGGCTGGTTCCGCCGCAGTGGACAGGTGGCGATCCGGCCCGGCGACACAATCGTCGCGCCGCTCGATGCCGAGCGCATGCCGCAGTTGTCGCTTTGGCAGGCGGTCACGTCGATCCTCTACAACCTGGCGATCTCCGCGGCTGCGGTCAATTCGTTCTAAAGGGTGGCGATGTCATCACCAGCGCCTGCCGCGAACTTCTTCGCCCATCCGAGCGCCATCGTCGACCCAGCCAGTCGGGTCGGCGATGGCACGAAGATCTGGCACTTCTCGCATGTGATGGCGAACAGCGTCATCGGCGCGAAGTGCAATCTCGGGCAGAACGTCGTCGTCTCGCCAGGCTGTCACATCGGCGACGGCTGCCGGATTCAGAACAACGTGTCCATCTACACGGGCGTGACGCTCGAGGACGGCGTGTTCTGCGGCCCGTCGATGGTGTTCACCAACGTTATCAATCCGCGCGCCTTCATCGAGCGCAAGTCGGAGTACAAACCCACACTCGTCCGCAAAGGCGCCTCGATCGGCGCGAATTCGACCATCGTCTGCGGCATCACGCTTGGCGCGTACTGTTTCGTGGGTGCTGGCGCCGTCGTGACCCGCAACGTGCCTGATTTCGCACTCGTGTACGGCTCGCCGGCGAAAGTGCGCGGCTGGGTCTGCTACTGTGGCGTGCAGCTCGAAATGAACTTGGACGAAGGCGACGAACGCGCGCGCTGCGGCGCCTGCGAGCGTGAATACGAGCGCGTGGGCCAGCGCGTCACCATGGTGGAAGCAGTTAGATGACGTCGATAATCAAGGGCAGGAAAGTTCGTTTCGGCATCGTGGGATGCGGCCGTATCGCCGGCAAACACATCGAAGCTTTGCAGAAGCATGCCGCCGACGCCGAGATCGCGGCGGTGTGCGATTCGGATCCCGCGCGGCTCGCTCAGGCTGTGGAGCAGACGAAGGCCCGGGGTTTCGACGATCTCGCGTCGATGCTTTCGGGAGCGGATGTCGATGCGGTGTCGCTGTGCACGCCGAGCGGCATGCATCCGCCTCAGGCCATCCAGGCGGCGGAAGCCGGCAAGCACGTCATTACCGAAAAACCGATGGCCACGCGCTGGACCGACGGTCTGGAGATGGTGCGCCGCTGCGATGAGAAGGGCGTGCGGTTGTTCGTCGTCAAACAGAATCGGCACAACGCGACGCTGCGACTGCTCAAACGTGCCGTTGAGCAGAAGCGCTTCGGCCGGATCTACATGGTGGCGATCAACGTGTTCTGGAATCGCCCCCAGGAATACTTCGACAGCGCCAAGTGGCGCGGCACCTGGGAATTCGACGGTGGCGCGTTGATGAACCAGGCGAGCCACTACGTCGACCTCGTCGATTGGCTCATCGGCCCGGTGGAGAGCGTGCAGGCCTACGTCGCTACGCTCGCCCGCGACATCCAGGTCGAAGACACCGCGACGGTCGGGATCCGCTGGCGCTCGGGCGCGCTCGGCTCGATCAACGTGACGATGCTCGTCTATCCGCGGAATCTGGAAGGCTCGATCACCATCATTGGCGAGCGCGGCACGGTGCGCGTGGGCGGTGTTGCTGTAAACGAGATTCAGCACTGGGAGTTCGCGGATGCCCAGCCCGGAGAGCTCGAACAGGTGAAGGCGGCGAGTTACGAGACGACGTCTGTCTACGGATTCGGTCATCCTCACTACTACGACAACGTCATCAAGACGCTGGTTGGCAAAGCCGATGCCGAAACCGATGGCCGCGAAGGTCTGCGTTCGCTCGAGATCCTGATCGCGAGCTATCTATCGGCGCGCGATGGCCGGCGCGTCGCTCTGCCGCTGCAGTATTGATCACGGCGCCCACTTGAACCAGCCAGTCGCAGCCGCTGCCGACATCCCGAGCGTCTCGCTGCTCGAGTTGACGCTCGTTCTGCTGCGTTCCAAGTGGTTGGTGCTCGCGACAGGATTCCTGGGAGGCATCGCGGGATACGGCGTGTCGTTCCTCATGACGCCTCTCTATCGCGCGAACGTGGTGTTGGTGGCGGCGTCTCAGGACGCGGGTGGCGGCAGCTCGCTGGCGGGCAGGTTGGGAGGGTTGGCGGCGATCGCCGGCATCGGCAATCTCGGCAGTGGCTCCAGCCGGGTCGAGGCCTTCGAATACCTCAAGTCGCGTCAGATCGTCGCGGACCTGATCACCGAAGAAAATCTGCTGCCGGTGCTGTTCTCCGAGTACTGGGATCCCAAGGCCAAGGCGTGGACGGTGCCGGAGAGCGAGATCCCCACGCTCGACGAGGGGATCCGCGAATTCGACGATCGCGTCCGGGAAGTCACCGAAGACAAGCGCGCGGGGATCATCGAACTCGCCATCGTGTGGCGAGATCGCCACCTCGCGGCGCGCTGGGCCAATGGCCTCGTGGCGCGCGCGAATGCCGCCTTGCGTCACCAGGCGGTGACCGAGGCGCAGAAGAGCATCCACTTCCTCAACGCGGAAGCGGCCAAGTCGCCGGTCGTGGAAGTGCAGCAGGCTATCTACCGGCTCGTCGAGGATCAATTCAAATCGATCACCGCGGCCAGCGTCCGCGACCAGTACGCCTTCCGCATCGTCGACCCCGCACGCGTGCCCGAGGCGCGCCGTCCAAAGTCGCCGCGCCGCGTGCTCATGGCTATCCTCGGAGCATTTGCATTCGGCGCGGGCTGCTCGCTGGTGCTCTGGGTGCGGCATTTCCGCGGGCGTTTCCGGCAACCCTGACCTCGTGAGCCGTTCGTTCTTCCAACACGCTGCCGTCATGCTCGCCGGCACCGTGGTCGCTCAGTTGTTGCAGGTCTTGCTGTCCCCTGCGCTGACGCGGCTGTTCACGCCCGCGGAATTCGGCGAGTTCTCCACGGTGCTGTCGGTTGCATTGCTGCTCGCGGTGGTCTTCACGCTGCGATATGAGCTGGCCATCGTGCTCGCAGACGACGATGTCGAAGCGTTGAGCGTGGCCCGACTCGCGCTGCGGCTCGCACTCACCATGGCGGCAGGATGTCTCGGGTTGCTGCTGATCATCAGGCTCGCCGGCTGGCGGCTGCCGAACGCGTTCACAGGTGCGCTGCCCTTTTTCATGGTGGGCCTCGGGTTGCTCATGGCCCTGTCGCAAATCGCCACGTCCTGGTGCAATCGACAGCGCGCGTATCGCCGCATGTCGTTGGGTGTGATCGCTCAACAGGGCGTGACCGCGTTGGCCTCGGTGATCTTCGGACTCATCAAAGTCGTCCCGGGCGGGCTGATCGTCGGCCGCGTGGTCGGGCAAGCCTGCGCCGCGCTCACTACCGCCGGCGCCTGGCTACCCGCGGCGCGCGCCGCCAGGTCGCAGACGCGGGGCGTCTCGCTGAAACGCGTAGCGTTGAAGTTCCGACAGTTCCCGGCGTTCAACGTCGCTTACAGTCTGATCGCCTCCGCCGGCCGCGACTTCCTGGTCCTGGCGTTCGCGCTGTCGCACAACCTCGCGGCGGCCGGCGCCTACGGATTGGCGCGCACGATCGCCTATCTGCCCATGACGTTCATGTCGGCCGCGCTCAGCCAGGTGTTCTATCGGGAGGCGGCCACCGCCGATCGCGCGGCGGTGCTCGACCTCGCCCTGAAGCTCTTGAGCGCGATGGCGGTCGGGATGGTGCCCGCGTTCACCGTGCTCGGCTTTTTCGGTCCCGACTTGTTCGCGTTGATCTTCGGCGAGCGCTGGCGGGATGCGGGGCAATACGCCGCGGTGCTGGCCGTGCCGGCGGCGATGGCCGCAGCGTGCAGCTGGCCCGAGCGGCTCTACGAGGTCGCGCGTCGCCAGAAGGTTTCGCTATTCGTGCAGGCCACTTTCGATGCCATCTCGGTGCTTGTGGTGGCGGTTCTCGTATTCACCGGCCGGCCCGTGCTCTGGGCCGTCATTGCCTACGCCATATTGAACACCATGTTCAACATCGCGTATCTTGCCTGCGCCTGGCGGGTCTCCGGCTTCGCGCTTCGGAGTCTACTGAAACCGGCGCGTCTCGCGCTCGCGACCGGCGCGATCTCCGCGGTGATTTGCCTTCTCCTGCAACGGCTACCGGCCCCCGCGGTGCTGGTCGCGATCGCCGCGGCGGCCGCGAGTGTCGTGCACCTGCTCCTGCTCGCCTATCGCTGGCGCGGACTGTTAGGCGCCGGCAAATGATCGTCTGGCTCTGTCGAGGTTTCGAATGATCGTGGTGGTCGATTACGGAATGGCAAACATCGGTTCGGTGCTCAACATGTTTAGCAAAGTGGGTGCGGCCGCCGTCGCCTCCGCCGACGCCGCGACGATCCGGACGGCCGACAAGCTCGTGCTTCCGGGAGTGGGGGCCTTCGATCAGGCGATGGCCCGTCTGCGGCGGCTCGATCTGGTTGGCCCGCTGAACGAGATGGCGCTCGAGCGCCGCATCCCCGTGCTCGGCATCTGCCTCGGTATGCAACTGCTGCTGGATTCCAGCGAGGAAGGCGATTCGCGCGGGCTGGGTTGGATCGCTGGACAGGCGAAGCGCTTCACCTTCGATGGCACTGACTCCCGACTGCGGATTCCTCACATGGGATGGAACGAGCTCAAGGTGCGTAAGAAGAGCGTGCTGTTCGAAGGCGTCACGGAGCCGCAGCGATACTACTTCGTGCACTCATACCACGCGCAATGCGAGCAGCAGGACGATGTGCTCGGCACGGCTGAGTACGGCTACGAATTCGCCGCCGCCGTCGAACGCGGCAACATCTCGGCCACCCAGTTCCATCCCGAGAAGAGCCATCGCTTCGGAATGCGTCTCTTGCAAGCGTTCGCGAGCGCCTGATGCTGCGAACCCGAGTCATTCCCTGTCTCCTGCTGCGCAATGGTGGTCTGGTCAAGACGGTGAAATTCGACAATCCCACCTACGTGGGCGACCCGATCAACGCGGTCAAGATTTTCAACGAGAAAGAAGTCGACGAACTCGTGTTCCTCGACATCTCCGCGACTGTGGAAGGGCGCGGGCCGAACTTCGATCTCGTCCGCGACATCGCGACCGAGGCGTTCATGCCGTTCGGGTATGGCGGCGGAGTGACGACGCTCGAGCAAGTGCGCCAGCTCATCGCCTCGGGTGCCGAGAAAGTCGTGATCAACACTGGCGCCGTCGAACGCCCGTCGCTGGTGTCCGAAGCGGCGGAGAACATCGGTAGTCAGAGCGTCGTCGTCGCCATCGACGTTTCGAAAAGCCTGTTCGGCCGGTACGAAGTGGTCACGCACAGCGCGACGCGCAAGACCGGCAAGGATCCGGTCGAGTGGGCATGTGAAATGGAGAAGGCGGGCGCGGGCGAAATCGTGGTCAATTCCGTCGACCGCGACGGCCGCATGAACGGCTACGACGTGGCACTGGTCCGCAAGATCACCGACGCGGTTCGTGTGCCGGTCGTGGCGTGCGGCGGCGCCGGCAAACTGCAGGACCTGCGCGAAGCGGTGGTGGAAGGCGGCGCGTCGGCCGTCGCCGCCGGCAGCCTGTTCGTCTTCCACGGCAAACATCGCGCCGTCCTAATAACCTATCCGAAGTATTCCGAACTCGAAGCGCTTTTCGATGCACGCTGACGTCAAACGCCCCCACCAGATCTGCACTCGCTGCGTGATGGACACGAGCGATCCGGAAATCACTTTCGGCGAGCGCGGCGAATGCAACTACTGCCAACGCTTCGATCGCGAATTGCGAGCCGAGTGGCTGCCCAACGAGGAGGGCGCGCGCCGGCTCGGCTTGCTCGTGGACGGCATCAAGGCCGAATGCGCTAACGCCGAATACGATTGCATCATGGGACTGTCGGGCGGCATCGACAGCTCCTATGCGGCATTGGTCGCGAAGCGCCAACTCGGCCTGCGCATCCTGGCGGTGCATGTGGACGCCGGCTGGAACTCGGAACTGGCCGTCGCCAACATCGAGAACATCGTCAAGCGTCTCGACATCGATCTGCATACCCACGTCGTCGACTGGGACGAGATGCGTGATCTGCAACTGGCGTTCATGCGCTCGGGCGTGGCCAACCAGGACGTGCCGCAGGATCACGCCTTTTTCGCCGCGCTCTACCGGTTCGCCGCGAAGAAGGGCATCCGCTGGGTCTTGAGCGGCGGCAACATTGCGACCGAGTCGGTCCTGCCGACCGCGTGGGGCTACAACGCCATGGACCTGCGGCACCTGCGTTCGATTCACCGCGCCTTCGGCAAGCGCAAGTTGCGCACGTACCCCACCTGCAGCTTCCTGCAGTACTACGTGGGGTATCCGTACGTGAACCGCGTGCGAGTCCTGCGGCCATTGAACTTCATGCCGTACGTGCGGCACGAGGCGCAGGCAACGCTGGAGCGGGAACTGGGCTATCGCCACTACGGCGCGAAGCACGGCGAGTCCCGCTTCACGAAGTTCTACCAGAACTACTGGCTGGTCGAGCGCTTCGGTTTCGACAAGCGCCGCGCGCACGTCGCGAGCCTTGTGCTTTCCGGCGAGATGACGCGCGAACAGGCGCTCGCGTCATTGACAGAGCCGCCGTACCGCAGCGCGACGGAGCTCGCCGAGGACAAGGCGTTCGTGGCCAAGAAGCTTGGAATTTCGCTCCCGGAATTCGAGGAAATCCTGCGCGCGCCTCACAAGACTTACCGGGACTACGGCTCGAACGCCTGGCTGTTCGACCTAAAGAATCGGGCCCGGCCATTCCTGCAAAGCATCGGGCTCGGCGCCGGGCGCAAATAGGCAGAATGTTCGCGAGCCACATCGACCTGCGGCAGGAGCGTGAACCGCTCTGGATGCTGCTGTTGGTGTATGGCGCCTGGCGCGCGACGCTCGACCTTTGCTACGTCTATCTGATGTATCCGGTGTACGACTACATCGGGTTCGCGTACCAGCCCGACACGTGGCAACTCGCCGAGTCCATCGCATGGCAGATCCTGCTCGTGTCGCTCACGCCGCGCGATACGCGCACGCCATCGACCTTCTTCTCGCACATCTTCCTGTCGATGGTCCTGACGCCCATCCTCTCGTATTTCGCGTGGTCTGGCGTTCCGCGCGAAGGCTTCTACATCCTGATGCTGGGCGCGTTGACACTGTTGGCCGCGATGCGCGCGATGCCGCCCCTCGTGATCGGAGTCTCGGTGCGCAACGGCCATTCGCTCGCGATGAACGTCTGTCTCGCGCTCGTGGCCGTCGCGGTGTTGTCGCTGGTGGCGCGCGGGGGACTCGCGAACCTCAACTTCGATCTAACGCGCGTCTACGAATTCCGCGAGGAGGGAGGTGATGGCCTCTATCAGGGCGCCTGGGCGTACCTGTACTCCTGGGCCGGTGGCTCCGTGACGATGACGCTGCTCGCCTACGCACTCAGCACCCGGCGGCGCCTCTTGGCGCTGGGCGCGCTCGCCGCGCAAGTGTTCCTGTTCGCGACCACTTCGAACAAGATTTTCCTCTTTCTTCCCGTCGTGGTGATCGGCGTGTTCGTCGTACTCAAGACCCGCCGGCCCGTGTTCACCTTCAACCTGCTGCTGACGCTCGCGTTCGCAACGATCTCGGTGCTGCTCGTGTCGCTGGAGCTCGCCTTCGTCGCGGATCTCATCATCCGCCGCACCATGTTTACGCCCGCATTCCTGACCTTCACGTACATGGATTTCTTCTCGCAGCACGACTTCATCTACCGATCCAACAGTCTGCTGTCGTTGGCGAGCGAATATCCCTATGACACGCGCTCCACCGGTCTCGTGATCGGCAACTACCTGGGCACACCACAGGACAACGCGGTCACCGGATATCTCGGCAGCGCGTACATGCATTGGGGCGCGATCGGCGTCGGCGTTGCGTCGGTGGCGCTCGCCGGCATCCTGCGTTTCCTCGACGGTTGCCGGACGCGTGGACTCACCGCGGTGTTCGTCATCACGATGTCCATCGCCGGCGTGCGGACGGTCATGGCGGAAGCGGATCTGGTGACCGGCGTGATCAGTCATGGTCTCGGCGTGACACTGTTCGTGTTAGCCCTGTTTGCCGCGGATTCGAAACTCGATGCCGCCACGACCGGCGCACCCGCGCAGGGGACGCCCGCTTGATCAATCTCCACATCTACCCCTCACCCTTTACGCGGGAGAGCCGGATCCTGCGCGAGACGGCGGTCATCGCGGAGCACTGCCGCTTCGAGCGCATCATCATGGTCGGCGTCCTGGCGCCGGGATTGCCCGAGCGCGAGCGAGTCGACGAACGTCGTGAGATCTGGAGATTTCCGCGCCCGCCCGCCCGCGGGTTGATCGCCAAGCTACTGACGACGTGGCGCTGGAGCCGCCTGGTTTACGCCGCTTTCCGCCACGAGCGGGTCGCGTGCGTCAATTGCCACAGCCTCCCGGTGTTGAGGCTGTGCGTAAAGCTCGCGTCGGCCACCGGCGCCAGACTGATCTACGACACGCACGAGCTCGAGACCGAGACCAATGGCCTGGGCGGAGTGCGCAAGGTTCTCTCCAAATTCGTCGAGCGGCGGCTGATCCGGCGACCCGACGCCATCATCGTCGTCAGCCAGAGCATCGGCGAATGGTATGCGCGGACCTATGGCATCCCGGCGCCGACATTGGTGCTGAATGCGCCGCCGGTCACAGCCACGGCGCGCACCCGCATCCTGCGCGACAACCTGGGCATCTCCGACAGCCAGCGCATCTATCTATATCTCGGCGTGCTCGCGCCCGGGCGCGGGATCGAATTGTTGTGCGCGGCGTTCGATTCGCTGCCCGGGGAGCGCCCCGCGCTGGTGTTCATGGGCGAAGGTGTGCTCGAGCCACAGATCCGCGCATACGCGGCGCGCAATCCCGACATCCACCTGGCGCCAGCCGTCGCGCCGGCCGAGGTGCTGCACTTCACCGCGTCGGCGGACGTCGGCCTGTGCGTCATCGAGAACACCTGCCTCAGCTACGCGTACTGCATGCCGAACAAGATCTTTGAATACATCCATGCCGGCATTCCGACGGTGAGCAGCGATCTCCCTGAGCTGAGGCGCGTCGTCTCGGAAGAGAACATCGGCGTCATCGCCAGGGATTTCACGGTGTCGGGAATCGCGGACGCGGTGTCGAAGATGCAATCACTCGATCTCGCCGCCTTCCGACCCCACCTGCAAAAGGCCGCCGAAACCTATTCCTGGAGTCGGCAGGCGGAGAAGCTTCTGCAGCTGTACCGCTCGCTCAGCTTCACGAAATGAAGTCCGGGAGCCGCCGCTCCCCTGGAGTGGACTTCGGAGGGGTTGGTGTAGAATTGCCGGCCGCGACGCGGCCCGATGCGGACATCACTCCGTATCCTTGAACTGAGGAAAGATCGTCAATGTTGAATTTTGCACTGGTTGGCTGCGGCCGAATCGCCGTGCGACACGCGGAGCTGCTCGGTGCCGGCCAGGTCGCCGGCGCGCGGCTCGCGGCTGTCTGCGACGTCGTCGAGACAAAGGCCAAGAAGATAGGCGAACAGTTTGGTGTGCCGTGGTACACCGACATGCACGTGATGGCCAAGCAGGACGGCATCGACGCATTCGTCATCCTCACGGAGAGCGGCCGGCACGCGGAGCATACGATCGCTCTCGCGCCCTACCGCAAGCACATTCTCGTCGAGAAGCCGATGGCGCTCACGCTCGACGACGCGGACGCGATGATCCGCGATTGCGACCGCTACGGCGTCAAGTTGTTCGTCGTGAAGCAGAACCGCTTCAACGTGCCCGTCGTGCGACTGCGCCAGGCGCTCGAAGCGGACCGATTCGGGAAGCTCGTGCTCGGCACGGTGCGCGTGCGCTGGTGCCGCCCGCAGAAGTACTACGACCAGGACGCTTGGCGCGGCACCTGGGCTCTCGACGGCGGCGTGCTCACGAACCAGGCCAGCCATCACGTCGATCTGCTCGAATGGATGATGGGCGACGTCGACACCGTGTTCGCGAAGAGCACGACTGCGCTCGTCGACGTCGAAACCGAAGACACTGCGGTTGTGGTACTGAAATTTCGCAACGGCGCGCTCGGCGTCATCGAAGCGACGACGGCGACGCGGCCGCGCGACCTCGAGGGCTCGATCTCCATCTTGGGCGAGAAGGGCTCCGTGGTCATCGGCGGGTTCGCGGTCAATCAGATGACGACCTGGCAATTCAGCGAACCCGCTCCCGACGACGACACCGTAATGGAGCGCTTCTCGGTGAATCCGCCGAACGTCTACGGATTCGGGCACCACGCGTACTACCAGCACGTCGTGGATTGCATCCGCGACGACAAGCAGCAGCTGGTCGACGGACTCGAAGGACGGCGCAGCCTCGAGTTGATCATGGCGATCTACGAGTCCATCGAAACGCAGCGTGAAGTGAGCTTGCGATTCAAACCGCTGCGCTGCCGGCTCGGCCAGCGAGTGGCGCGCGATGCGGGAGATTCCCCCTGAGCACCCCGATCGCTCCCAAGATCCTGGACTGCGACATCGTCGACGTCGAATGCGAGGCTGGAGTCCGCATCGTGCGTCCGGCCAACCTCTATGGTTGCCGCATCGGTGAGAATAGCTTCATCGGCCCGTTCGTCGAGATTCAGCGCAACGCCGTAATCGGCCGGCGAACGCGCATCCAGTCGCACGCCTTCGTGTGCGAGCTCGTGACGATAGGCGACGACTGCTTCATCGGCCACGGCGTGATGTTCATCAACGACCTCTTCCGCGAAGGCGGACCCGCCGGACGCGATCCGGCGAAGTGGGGCGCGACGCACGTCGAGGACCGCGTTTCGATCGGTTCGAACGCGACGATCCTGCCCGTGCGCATCGCGCGCGGTTGCGTCATCGGCGCCGGCTCGGTAGTGACTCGCGATCTCTTGGTGCCGGGCGTTTACGCGGGCAATCCTGCCCGGCTGCTCCGGCGGTGGGAAAAATGACGAAGCTCAACGTTCCTTTCGTGGACCTCAAGGCGCAGTACCGCGCCCATCAGCCGGAATTCGACGCCGCGATGCGCGGTGTAATCGAGGCGACCGCCTTCATCGGAGGTGAGCCCGTGCGGCGCTTCGAGGCGGCCTTTGCCGCCGCGTTCGGCGTGAAACACTGCATCGCCGTCGCGAACGGCACGGACGCGATCTACATCGCGCTGCGAATGCTGGGTGTGGGCACCGGCGACGAGGTCATCACGACGGCGTCGAGCTGGATATCCACGAGCGAAACCATTTCCCAGGCGGGCGCGACGCCCGTGTTCGTCGACGTGGACGAACACTTCAACATCGATCCGGGCGCGATCGAGGCGCGGATCACGCCGCGCACGCGCGCGGTAATCCCCGTGCATCTCTACGGCCAGGCCGCGCGCATGGACGAGATCACCCGGTTGTGCGCGAAGCACAATTTGCTGCTGATCGAGGACTGCGCGCAGGCGCACCTCGCGAAGTTCGCGGGCCAGACCGTGGGTACGTTCGGCCGCGCCGCGACGTTCAGCTTCTATCCCGGCAAGAACCTCGGTGCCTACGGCGACGCCGGCGCGATAGTCACGAACGACGATGCGCTCGAACGCAAGTGCCGCATGTATGCCAACCACGGCGCGCTCGTGAAGCACGAGCATCTGATGGAAGGCATCAACAGCAGACTCGACGGCCTGCAGGCTGCGCTGCTGTCCGCGAAGTTGCCGCACCTCGCCGACTGGACCCGGCGGCGTCGCGCCGTCGCCGCGACGTACGATCGGTTGCTCGCGGGGATAACCGGCGTACAGATTCCGAGAGTGCATCCGTCCGCCGAACACGTCTATCACCTCTACGTGATCCGCGCGCAGCGGCGCGCCGAGCTCAGGAAGGCTCTGGCCGATGCGGGAATCGAAACCGCCATTCACTACCCGACGGCGTTGCCGCTGCTGCCTGCGTACGCGCGCCTTGGCATGACCGCCGCGGATATTCCGAATGCGGCGCGGAACCAAGGTGAAATACTGTCGCTGCCGATGTACGCCGAAATGCCACCGGAATTCGTGGCGCACGTCGCCGAGACGATCGCGGCTTTCTATCGCCGCTGAGTGACGATGTGCTCGGCGCCCGGTGGCGCGCTGGGAGTGAGTGGCCGGTCGCGCAGACAGACCTCGCAGAGAGGGGTCGGAGCGCCCGAGCGCTTCAGCTGCGCCACGAGCCGCTGCAACGTCCAGGGCCGCGCGAGGCTCGACGTGAAGGTGTACAGCACCAGTCGCACGTCGGTGCCCGGCGTCATCGTCTGGACGTAGTGCAGACCCAGTCGGCTCTTCCACGGGCGAACCAGCTGGTTGTACGCGATGTTCGCGTCGCTGCTGCCCGCCAGGACCTCGGCCAGGTCCGAGAACACGATCGATGAGTAGTCCGTGATGCCGGGCCGCACGCTCAACAGCTCTCGCTCGGCTGCGGTGTAGAGCTCTGTCTCGCGCCGCACGTTCGGCCGGGGACCGACCAGACTCATTTCACCCGAGAGCACATGCCAGAACTGCGGCAGTTCATCGAGCTTGAGCCGGCGGATCAGCGCGCCGGCGGGGACGATCCGCGCGTCGCCCTTGATGGTCGTATCGACGCCGGACGCGCTGGCATTCGGCACCATCGTGCGGATCTTGATGAAGCGGAATGGGCGTCCGCCGAGTCCGATGCGCGGCGAGATATAGAAGGGATTGTGGCGATCGCCGAGCCACACAGCGAGGGCAGCCAGGAAAACGAACGGCGCGCCCCCCACGGTGCCCGCAATTCCGCCCAGCACATCGAGCGGGCGTTTCCATGACGGCACGCGGCGGATCGCGATCGTTTCATCATCCGCCGGGTTCATGGTCCGCTCCGGGGTTCGAGGAAATTTCGTCGAGCTCCCGCTGCATGAAGAGCGGTAGCGACAGCGACAGCGACTGAATCGCGTCTTCGAGTTGCGCGGGGCGTTTGATGCCGACGATCGCGACGCTCGCGGGTAGACGCGCCAGGATCCACGCGATCGCGAGCTGCGACATGGGGCGGCCGAGCGAGGCAGCGTGCCCGCGCAGAACCTCGACGATCCGCAGATTGCGATCGAGTCGGGCACCGTGGAAATTCACGTAACGCGCCGCGGCGCGGCGATCGTTCGCACCAAAACTCGTCGAGCGATCGTACTTTCCGCTCAGAATTCCCTGCGCCAGGCTGCCGTACGACAGAAACGTCAGGCTGTTGTCGGCGCAGCGGCCGGCGTCCGCTTCGTGCCGGCGATTCGCGAGGCTGAACTCATGCGAGACGCTCACGAATCCGGGGAAGTCCGCTGGCGCGATCTGCGGCAGAAAGTTCGTCGTGCCGTAGTGGCGGATCGCGCCGCGTGCGCGCAGGGATTCGAGACGTTCGAACGTCGACTCGATGGGGGTTCGCCCATCCCAGTAGTGCACCTGGAACAGGTCGACGTAGTCGGTCTGCAATCGGTCGAGCGATCCGTGCAAGGCCTTTTCGGCCCAGTCGGGACTCGAGTCGTAGGTGACGCCTCCGGCCGCATCGAGTCGCACTCCGAATTTCGTTGCGACGAGCAAGGATTCGCGGCGGCGCTGACCGAAGAGCTGGCCCAGCCGCCTCTCCGACTCGCCCCGTCCATAGACGTCCGCCGTGTCGAAGAGGGTGATGCCGCGGTCGACCGCTTCGAGGAGCGCCGCCTCGACCTCGGCGGGTTCCACCGCACCCCAGGCGTGACCGCCCAACTGTTCGCAGCCGATTGCGAGGCGGCGAGCGGGCGGCCATGCCGTGCGCTCATCCGCGCGCACCGCGGTGGTCACGCCTTTTTGTTCGAGAGCAGCTCGAATGTGAAGATCCACGAGAGTTGCTTGAGGCCGGGGATGCGAGTCAGCAGCGCATCGGCGCCGTTCAGCAACGGCAGGAGTGGCGATGCCCAGATGCCGAAGATGCTGGCGAGATGGAAGTAACGCACGTCTCCGATATTGAAGAATCGCTTGGCGAAGCGCAGATCCTTGAGGCTGAGGATGTGCGCCTTCTCCCATTCGGTGCGCAGGTGTGGCGTGCGCATGCGATACAGCTTGATCAACGGATTGTAGTCGAGCGCCTCGAGGGCGATGACGCGGCCGCCCGGGGCGAGGATCCGGCGCATCTCCGGGAGCGCGTAGCTCAGGTCTAGGTGATGCAGCACACCTGCGCAAATGATGATGTCGACGGAGCTGTCGGGCAACTTCGTGTTCTCCGCGTCACCGCGGATGAAACGGGTTCGCTCGGTAAGCCCGGCCGCAGCCGCGCTGCGGCGGCAGTTCTCGATCGAAACGCCGCTGATGTCGATGCCGATCGTCAGTGCGGCGCCGGCCTTCGCCGCGTAGAGCGCGGTCACGCCATCGCCGCAGGCGAAGTCGAGAACGACCTTGCCGGGAGCATGACGGTCGATCCAGCCGTAGAAGTAGCCGCGCGACAGCTGAGCCGTCTTGTAGAAGCGCTTGTTGGAGTAGAACTCCTCGTAGGTGTCCTGTCCCACCGACGCGATCTTCTGTCGATCTCGCATCTCGTCGTGGAACTCCGCTTCTTTCTTCTTGCGTTCGTCCAGCGTGTCGAACCAGGTGCCGCCATTGCTGCGGTCGAGTTCGTCCAGACGGTGGAGCAGGGTTTCCTGGGATGTCATAGCGCGAGGGTTTCCGACTGGTTAGGAGGAGCGGCAGCCGCATCGCCGCCCGCGACGCTCGATCTGATGCGCGCAACGACGGTGGCGACACTTGGATAATACAATTTCTCGAGAGGCGCCGAGGTGGGGGCGGGCGCGTCCGGCAGCGTGATCCGGATGGGCTTCGAGCGCCATGCTCGCGGCGAAATGGATTCGCTGACGCGGGCGATGATCTCGCCCGCCAATCCGCAGGTCTGCCAACTGCCGTCCACCGCGACGAGTCTGCCAGTGCGTTCGACCGACGCGGCGATCTCGGTGACTTCGAGAGGATTGAGGACGCGCAGATCCCACACGTCGCAGCTGATGCCCTCGGCGCGCAGCGCGCGGCCGGCCTCCAGCCCGAGATGCGCCGAGTGACTCGCGCCGACGACAGTGACGTCGTTGCCTTCGAGCCGCCGTTGCGGACGCAGGGTCCGCAGGTCGATGGGCCGCGGCGGAGGCAGTGTGTCCTCAAGCTCGTAGAGCCAGCGGTCGTCGATGTAAAGTACCGGGTCGTTGCACAGCACGCTCGCGATCAGCAGGTCGCGGGCATCGGCAACGGTGGCGGGCATGACGACGCGCAGGCCGGGGATGTGAGCGAACCATGAATGCAGAGCCTGCGAGTGCTGCGCACCCTGCTCGCCACCACGGTTCACGATGCCGCGAATGGTGACCGCCGGCGAACTCTTGCCGCCGAGCATGTGTGTCCACTTGGCCGCCTGGTTCACGATCTGGTCGACCGCGAGTAGCATGAAGTCGATGCGCGGGTGGATGACGATGGGCCGGTAGCCGCAGAGCGCGGCGCCGATGGCGGCGCCGGTGCAGGCCGCTTCGGACACCGGCGTGTCGAGCACGCGATGCTTTCCGAACTCCTTGTCGAGATCGGTCATCGAGTTGCCGACGTACCAAGGACTCCACAGACCCTGACCGATCGTGAACACCTCGGGGTAGTTATGCATGAGCCAGCCGAATCCGCTGCGGATGGCTTCGCCGTAAGTAGTGCTGCTGCGCATCGTGTCGGTCTCAGCGGGCATAGACGAGATCCATCAGGGCAGGGGCCTGGGGGAACGGCGCGCGCAACGCGGCTTCCGCGTGTCCGTTGACCGCCGCGTCCGTTTCTGCGCGCAGTGCGCGGAGGCGCGACTCGTCGGCGAGCTTGTTCGCCAGCAAGGCGTTCTCCAGGCGCCGGATCGGATCGCGCTGCTTCCAGGCGGCAACGTCGCTGAGACGCCGCCGGACGCCGACGTCGATGTCTTCGTTCGCGCCGACGTGACCCCGCCAGCGGTAGGTGATGGCCTCCATGAACGCGGGCTTGCGCGTCCGGCGCATATCGCCGATGACCTGGGCCGCGCTGTTGGCTACCGTGGTGACGTCATTGCCGTCGATGACGACCGTCGTCATGCGATGCGCTTCCGCGTAGCGCGACACGCGATCGCTGGGCTGCCGCAGGGAGATGTCGAGGTGGCTCGAGAACTGGTTGTTCTCGCACACGAACAACACCGGTAACTCGTAGATAGCGGCGAGATTCAACGACTCGTGCAGCACGCCTTCCTCGCACGCGCCATCGCCGAAATAGGCCACCGCGATCGAATCGCCCCCGTCCAGTTTCGCCGCGAGGGCCGCGCCGACCGCGATCGGGATCGTGCCGCCCACGATTGGGACGGAACCGTAAAAGCCGTGTTCGCGCGAGATCAGGTGCATGGAACCGCCCATTCCTTGCGAGCACCCGTCGACTCGGCCGAGCACCTCGGCGAGCAGTTCGTAGACGTCGCCGCCGACCGCGAGGTAGTGAGCATGCGAGCGGTGATTTCCGAAAAGCCGGTCCGTCGCGCGCAAGGCATGAGCGATGCCGGTCGCCACGGCTTCCTGGCCGATGCCGAGGTGGCAGGGGCAGCGGGCGACCTTGTCCGTGACCCAGGTGCCTATCTGTTCCTCGACACGCCGGATGAGATGCATCGAGCGAAGGAAGCCGAGCAGTTCCTCGGACGAGTAACCTTCGACGCCGCAGGGTGCGAGGTATTGGGCGGCTTGGGGATCGGCGAGCGAGCCAAGTTCTGTGCGTTGCTGCATAAGCTTTCAGGTGTGTGAATGTAGAGTGTCGTCGTCGGAAGTCCGGCCAGCGGTCGACAGGGTCGAGCCAACCGCGGCCATCGATTCCAGGCGCTCGGCGACGCGGGTATAGACAATTTCGGCGATGAATTCGCGCTCGTACAGTTCGCGGGCCCGCTCCGCCATTTGAGCGTGCGCGGCGGGATTCTGGCGCATCTGCCGGATCAGCTCCACCAATGTTTCGGGCTGCGCGGCGTCGAACTGACTACCGCAGCCGTTCGCGTGCAGAACCTGTGGCAGCGTGCCGCGCAGACTCGTGGCCACGGGCAGACCCGCGGCCAAATACTCGACGGCTTTGTTCGGCACCGACATCATGAAGTCGGGCGTGTTGCGATAGGGTACGAGCCCGAGATGCGAGCGCGAGAGCAGCGCGCGAATCTGCGCGGGGCCGAGCCAACCCGAGAACAGCACGTCCGGGCAATCGGCCGCACTCCGCTTGTAGCGTTCGAGATTCTCCCCATCGCCGCAGATGAGGAACTGATACGCGCCAGGCTCGAGTTGGTGCAGCCGACGTGCCGCGGCGAACACGGATTCCATCTCGTAACGCTGACCGTTCAGGGAGCCCACGAGAACGGTCTTGAACGCGCCAACGGTGGTAACGCCGAGATCGTCCCAGTAGCGCGTCGCATTGCCGGACGCGTCGGCGTCGGCGTGGAAATCCGCGCGCGGAAACGCGAGCGGGTACGCCGCGTCGAATTCGTTGCGTGCGCGACCGGCATAGCGCAAGCCCCACGCGAGGAATTCCTCCGTGATGCCGAACAACGCGGTCGCGCCGCGGCAGGCGCGCCGCGCCAGCCAGTAGAAAGGCGCGGCGGCGAGCTTGGCGAGCGGACGTGCGCGACGCGGTACGGCTTCCACGAAGATGTCGGGCCACATGTCGCGCAGATCCAGCACCACGGGTATGCGGTGCCGGGCGGCGTACCGCACCGACACGAACGCGGACTCGATCGTGGGGTAGGCGCAAAAGATGATGTCGGGAGGAGCGCTCGAGGCGATCGCGCGCGAGAAGCGCCAGCCCCAGATCGCGTGATCGACGAACCGCCGCAGCGAGACGACCTTGTCGTAACCCGGGCTGCGCAACAGGCGCAAGGTTCCATTCCGGCCAAAGCGCTCGGTCACGTCCGTCGCGGAACGCTGACGACGCCGCGCGTGATCAAAGGTGGAAACCCACCACGTGACTTCGTGACCGCGGCTGTCGAGCAGGTTCGCGATCAGGCCCGAGCGGAGCAGACGTCCGCCCGCGCTGTCTTTCGCCAGCATCTCGCTGGTTTTCACGACCCAGATTCTCATCGCCGGACGAACGGGCTACTTGTGGATCGCACGGTGCTTCCTCAGCCAGTGCTGAAGTGATTTCAGTCCTCTGATGAGGGAGTCATTGTTGGGGAATTCGCGAAAGGTGCGGCGCGGCAGCGACATGATCGACTCGAACTCCGCTTCTTTGAGCCGCAGTTTCTTGAGCGCGTACTGCCGGTCTTCGTTCATGAGTTGGGGATCGCAGGGCGGGGCTTCCAGGGCCTCGAGCGCGTCCGTCCGCGTCATCAGTCCGGACTTGATGCGATCCGAGTAATGTGCGCGACGTTTGTCGATGTTGAACTTCCGCGGCAGAATGTATGACTGGAAGAAGCGCGTGTAGATAGATTCGTGGTGCTTGCCGCCGTAGTCGCGCCAGCCGAGCTCGGTCTTGAGCACCTCCATCGCCTTCTGCCGGTCGTAGGGGATGTAATTGAGCGGCGAGACGAGTTTCACGCGACGGATGCCGAACGTGTACAGCAGGTAGGCTAGGCCGAAATGCGGGTAGGTCTTCAAGGTGCCCGAGCCGTGACGACGATGGATTCCCCTGATGTAACGCCAGTCGGCCGGACTGTACGTCCAGTCCGGGACGTTGGTTGATTCCGTCGCGAAGTTCATCCCGGTCACGATGTAGGGAATGCGATGCTTGTTTGCTGTGCGCAGCAGGAGACCGAAGATGGCGTGATCGGTGGGCAGTTCGCTATCGGGCGTCGAGGCTCGCAAAAATGCGAGCTGCAAGGCGCGGAATTCCTCCCAGTCGATGACGTGCGTGTGCAGATCGACGCCGAGACGCGTGAGGGCGCCTTCGATGTTGTGGGTGGCGAGCTCGGAGTTCCAGCCATTGTCGAGGTGCACGGCGAGCGGGCGCAGTCCGGCCTTCGCGACGAGGTAGTTCACGTAGGTGGAGTCGACGCCGCCACTGATGCCAACCACGCAGTCGTACTCGCGACCGCGGCCCGCGGCCTTCATCGCTGCGATGCTCTCCTGCCAAACGCGTGCGCCTTCCGCTCCCTCCAGCAGGCGGCTCGCTCGACTTTCATCGAAAGAGTGGCAATGGTGACAGACACCGTCGGCGTCGAAATCGATGCGCGGATCGCTCGTATCCATCACGCAGCGGGTGCAGATCTGGTACGGGCGCGTGTGGATGGCAGCCGGGCCCGGCGTCGCGCGGGTGGCGACGGTCGGGGGTGTAGTGGCATTCACGAGTGGGAGATTCCTCAGATGTCGATGGTGGCCAGCCTGGCTGGCTCGTGGCTCTAGCGGCGGCGCCGCATTATACGTGCCGGCGCGGCAAAAGGCGGTTCCGAAACACTCGCGTTGTGGGCCGCGGGCGCATTTCGCTACCATGCGTCCCGCATGAAGGCTTCAAAATTTCTCGGCGTTGCCTTCGGCTATTTCGCGATCGGGATCGTTTTCCTGTCGATACTGGCAGCCGGTTTCGCGCTTTCGATCGACCTTGCGCAGTTCCGTTACACGGTTTTTTGAACGCTCGCTAGCCGAAGCGAGCTGGTTGTGGGTGAACGTCGATTGGCGCGCCCGCGCCTTCATTGCGGGAATGCTGCCGGCTGTGCTGTTCGCGGCGCTGCTCGCATGGGGCCCCGTCTGGCGCGCGTACTCGCTGCTGCCGCCGCAATCGCTGCGATCGGACCGGCTGCGCATCACTCATGACATCGCCGGAGTCTGGCGCGACGCCGTTCCGGACGTGCTCATACTCGGGGGTTCGCAAGTTCGCGAGGCCATGCCCGACGCGAGTCTGCTGTCCGGCGACCTCACCACTGCGTGTCGCCGACCCATCCGGGTGTTCGTCGCCGCGTCGTCGTCCCAACTGCTCGAGACGAGTTGGGCGATCGCCGACCGATTCGAGACGCGCGCGCCCGCGCTCGTGATGATTGGACCGAACCTGCTGCGCGATGTTTCGGACCGCGCGTTCGTGGAGCGGCTGGGACGCTCCCGATTCCTCATCCCCGAAGCGGCGTCGATGCCACGCGCCGCCGCCTGGCGACCCCAGACCGCGGTCGAGAGTCTGCAGGGACATCTCGGAATCGTGTTCGCCGACCTCGTGACTGTCGCCGGTCTGCGCGAGAACTCATCGCGCGCTTCGCCGGACGCCTTCGATTCGAATCAGCACAACTACCAACTCCCGGTACTCGATCGACACCGCAAACTCATCGACGCGCGCTACGCCGAACTGATCGCCTATCGACTGTCGGATCGCGCGCTCGGCACGAACCTCGATGCATACAGCGCATTCGCGGGACAGATCCGGGCGCGCAAGGGGCGCGCCGTCTTCTTGCTCACGCCGACATCGCCGGAGTCGCGCGACGTGTATGACCGCGTCGATCGCCGATTCGGCGGAGCGGCGGTCACGCTGGCGCGCGCGGGTGACGTGCTCGATCTGCGCGCCGCGGTGCCCCTCGAGGCCGGAGACTTCTACGACACCGTACATCTCGTGCGTTCCGGAAGGCAGAAGCTCTGGCCGGCCCTGCGCGCGGCGCTTGCGCAGCGGTTGCCCGGCTGCACTTCGCCAGTGCCGCCGTGAAGCGCAGTCTTTGCCTGTTGATGGTCCTGGTGCTGCTCGCAATCGTGGGAGGACTGGTCGCGCCTTACCGGCACGTCACTCTCGAGGCCCGTGTCGTCAACCTGCGCGCGCCGGCCACCGCGGGGATTCCGGCGACGGTTCCGGTTCGACTCGTCGAGGAGGAGTCGCGGGTACTGCGCCTCACCAACACCTCCGCCCGCCATGCGTTGGGTGGCGCGATCGTCGTGCGCGCGCGCGGTGCTGGATTGCTTGCGCTGTTCGGAGAGAGCGAAGGCGCAACCGGACTCGGTCCCGGCCATGCGCATTGTTCGGAGGCCGATGCGGCGGGAGTCTGGAGCTGCCGACTGCCGTTCCGCTTTCGCGGCGCGCGCTCCGTAGATCTTGCACCGGTCACGGGCCAGGTCGATGTGCTCGCGATCGACATCGACGTGCTGACCGCGGCGCCCGTGGCGCAGACCGGGCTCACCGCGCTGATGAGCCTGTTCGCGGTGCTGTCGGTGTTCGGTGCGGTCGCTGGCCTGCTCAAACTACCTGAGGGACCGCGCGCCGATGCGGCCGCGTTATTCGGCGCGGTGTGGCTGCTCGTGAGCGGCGGAATCGCGGGAGGAGCGCTGCTCGTACTCGTCGGGTGTCACTTCATCTCGTTGCGCGCGCAGATGTTGCGGTCGGACGCGATACGCGGCGCGACGTTCACCGTGAGCGTCGCGGTCGTGCTGTTCGCTACAGTCAAGATCGGATCGGCGGCGTGGATCGGGGGGTTCGCGAATCCCGGTGCGCTCAGTCTTGGCGTGCCGCTGGGAATGGCCTTCTTTCTCGTGCGCGCGCTCGATCTCTCGTTCCGGGTCGCGACACTCGAAGTCCGTTCCCTGAGTCCGCGCCAGTACGTGCGGTACATGCTGTTTCCGGCGACGCTGACCGCCGGGCCTATCTATACGCTGCGGCAGTTCGAGGCCGGCGCGAGCGACCGCGTCCGGTTGCAGGACTGGACAGCCGGGGCCGCCCGCATCGCGGTGGGCCTCGCCAAGAAATTGTTGGCCGAGTATCTGCTCGCGCGCGAGATCGGCCCCCGTCTGATTGCCGTCTACGGTGATCCAGGGGGCGTAGCGGTCGCCGAGCTGTGGCTCATGCTGCTGTCCAACGCGCTGTACGTGTACCTCGATTTCTCGGGCTACTCCGACATCGCGATCGGGATCGGACGCCAGCTCGGCTGGCGCGTGCCGGAAAATTTCGACTTCCCGATCGTCGCGCGTTCCATGCGCGAATTCTGGCGGCGCTGGCACATCACGCTGTCCGCCTGGGTGGCCCGATGGGTGCATTTTTTCACGGCTTTCGAGCTGCGGCATTCGCCCGCCGCGCTGCAGGCCATCCTTCCCGTCGTCGCGAGTCTGCTGGTCATCGCGATGTGGCACGAGATCCAGTTGTCGTGGGTGGCATGGGGCGCGCATCACGCCACGGGAATCCTCGCCGGCGATGCGCTGGGAGCGATCGCCACGATCGTGGTCGCGCGATTGCGCCTGCCGCGCGTGGTGGATGTAATCGTTTCGGCTGCTGGCATCGGCTGTGTATGGGCGTGGGTGGCACTCTCGCACTGCTTCACCCTCATCTCCGCGCCCGGTGCCGCCCTGCGTCTCTATGGACGCGCGTTCGGCGGCTAGCGCGGCAGGTCGAGATCGTCGAGCAAGGGCGCAGGCCAGCGTGCAAGGTCGACGCCGAAGTGCGCGAACATCCCGAACAACAGGCGTTCGTAACCCCAGCCGATACAGCCCGAGGACAAGGGATTTGCCACGGCCGCGATGTCGAATGCCCGCGTCAGCGATTTCTGATGGTGGTTGAACGACGCGACGGCGAGCCAGCGCGCGTCGCCGACCTGGATCTGCAATTCTCGCTTGAGCGCGAAGGCCGCCTGGAAAAACTGCTTGTTGCCGCTCGCGCCGGCGAAGAACGCGTCGGTCGCGGTCACCGCGCGGTGAGCCACGCCCCACCTCGAGAGAGCCGTGGATGTCCACTCGAGCCCGCGATCCAGCATGCCCAGCACCTCGACATCGGAACCGAAGCCGATCAACTCGCGCATGCGAAAAGTCTGCAGGCGGTCAAGTTTGTCGTTCGCGAGAATCTCGTGGCGGTGGCACACATTGACGGCTGTGATCTGGCGAAACCCGGCCATGCGAGCTCCGTTCAGAGACTCGAAACAGGGATAGCAGACGGTGGGCGCAAGCACCTGCGAGTGCTCCGCCAATCGCGCGGGCGCTTCGCCGATCTTGCCGACGAAATCGATCACTCCCATCGCATGCAGGCTCTCGGCCGAAAGGGCAGCGGGCGCGACGAACAAGGCGTGCTGTGGGAATGCGCGCAAGTAGCCGCATTGCATCAGGGTGCGGGTCGCGACAGTGGTCGGATAAGCCTCCGGCTCCGCGCCGGACGACGATGCGTATTCGCCGAGGAAGTGATCGAGGCGATTCATCAGATGCGCGAACTTGCCCGCGTAGACGAATCGGGCTGGACCGGCCCAGCGCAAGGCCCCTTCGCGCAGCAGCGCTTCCGTCGGATCCGCCAGCCAGGACAGAGGCGGCGCGGGCCGCTCGAACAGCACGATTTCCGTCGCGTCGCGCAAGTCGCGACTGATAGTGGTGAGGAGGGCAATGGCGCCCGCGGTGAGCGCCTCGGCGCCTGTCTCGCCGCACTCAAGCCGGACGAGCCGCGCCTCGATGCTCGCGAGTCGCGCGCCGGGCAGATGATAGGGCAGGCCTTCGCGAAACTGCCGTTCCGCCGTCGCATCCCAACGCAGTTCGGCCGGAACCGTCACCTCGACGACGGTCATGGGGCGAGACGGATGCCGCGCGCAACGATCAACTCCTGGATCGCCGCGATCGATTGCAGGCGCGCCGCTTCGAGCGCGGTCAGCGTGATTCCGAATCGCTTTTCGAGGCCAAGGATGATCGCGACGAAGGTGTGCGAGTCCCAGCCTTCGACGGTATCGGTCGTTGAGGCGACGGTCAGCTGCCCGGCGACTTCCGGCGACAGGACTTCGGCAAACACCGCGCGGACGCGTGCATCGATGCTCATGGACTCGACTCGGACTGGTTTGGAAGCGCGTAGCCTAACCTTTCCATCATCGGCCCCGCGAATTTGCAGAATGACGCGCGCTGCTCCGGCAACCAGATCGAGGGAGGTCCGAGAAGTTTCTGGCGGCGTGCATTTATGGGTTGCGAGAAAGTCGCTAGCGCCGCGGGTGACGGCACGCCATTCAACCCGAGGAATTGATGCAGGGATGCGTAGTGCGCGAACGGATCGCGGAAGAACTCCTCGAAGCGGATGACATGAGTGAGATGGGCCGGCCGGCGCGCGAGGGCGTCCACAATGAGCCGGTTGGTCTCCGCCCAAAGCCACGCATTGCGCTCGAGCTGATCGAGTTCTGGCCAGCGTGCGTCGAGAGCACTGCCGGCGCGTGGCGCGAGCCGGCCGAGAGAAACGTATCGCTCGACGTCCGTGAGTGGTTTGTCCTTCGGCGGCCAGCCGACCGGCGCGGCATCCTCTCCATCAGACTCTGCCGCCGAGCGGACGAAGTCGACCCCATTTCGGAAGAACACGATGATCGGGGCGGAGGGAAAGAGAGCGAATATGGCGTCCATGAATGGGGCGTAGTTGTAGGCGATGTCGCCGAAAGCCCGTCCGCCCGTGGCGTCAGCGACCTCCCTTAAGTCCCCTCGCCGCGCTGCGAATAGTGCTGCAGCATCCCCCGGCTTCTCGTACGCGAGTCGGTTCTCCAACGTCAGGAACCGGAGAACCTGTTTCCCGGCAGCTTCGCGATGTCGGAATTTTCCTTCGTGCGTGCACGTCACGCCGGGTTCCGCGTTCAGAGCATTGGTCACGGCCATGGTCCCGCATCGTCCTGCTCCGACCCCGAAAAAGATCATGGAACCGCGGCTCGAAGGGTGTCTGGAGGGTAGTCGCAAATGAACGACAGACCGTGTCTAGCAGCTTGGCACGAAGTCAACGGCAAGGCAGTGAGAGAAATTGCGGTCTCGCGACACATCTTAAGATACGAAATTTATACGAATAGCCAGGGTCGAAGCGGCAATCTACGAATTCGCGGCTCCCCCTGATCGCAAAAGTCGCGCCGTGCGTGGACAATGCGCCCGCCTCGTCGGGCCGGTGCCCCCAGCACGGGTTGGTTAGGCGGCAGCGGAATTGCCCCGCGGGAGCGGGTCTGATCGGCTGAGCAGTCGGGTCGACGGCGCTGCTGTGAGAGTTTGCGCAGACATGACAGAAAGCAAGTGACTGAACTAGTTCGACATGATGATCCACGGATTCGGATAGCGCCGGCCACTGCAAGGCCGGTCAAGAGAAATAAGTGCCCAAACGCCTTCGTAGTCGCAGCGCAGTCCTGGTGCGCAAGCAATCGTTCTTCCTTGCACGCAGTCTTCGCCGGCTGACTCGCCGCTCCAAACAAGTGTTGATGCTGCTGGCGGATGCCGTCGCTATCCCGGGCGCGCTTCTGAGCGCCTTCGCGCTCCGCTCAGGCGAGGTCCCCGATTTCGCCAACGACGGCTTCTGGAGCCTTTGCCTCATCGCCGCCGTCGCGACGATTCCTGTCTTCATCCGGCTCGGCCTCTACCGCGCCGTCATCAGGTTCCTGGGTGCACAGGCCGCGCTTGCGATCGGCGCCGGCATGGCTTTCTCAACCGCCGTGCTGGCGGTCGTCAACGCGGCCTATCTTTCAAATCCGCTACCGATCGAAGTGTTCGCCATCTACTTCTGCGTCGGCATGATGTACGTCGGCAGCACGCGATTTGGCGCGCGCGAGCTGTTGCGGCTGCGCATGTCGAGCGGCGATCCCGTGATCATCTACGGCGCCGGCGCGGCAGGCGCGCAGCTGTGCGTTGCTCTGCGCACCCGCGGCCAGTTCCGGCCAGTGGCCATCGTCGACGACAACACTGGCATGCACGGCGCCCGTCTGTTCGGTCTGCGCGTCATGGCGCCGGACCGTCTACTCGACTTGCGCCGCCGCTATGGTTCCGCGCTTGTACTGCTCGCTATGCCGAGTTCGTCGCGCCGCCGCCGCCGCGACATCATCGATCGGGTCAGCATGATGGGCTTCAAAGTCCAGACGGTGCCGGAGATCACAGAAATCGTCTCCGGGCGCGCCCGCCTCGAGGAAATCCGCGACATCGAAGTGCACGATCTGTTGGGCCGCGATCCTGTACCGCCGAACGCCGCCTTGTTAGGCGCCTGCGTGCGCGGTAAATCCATCCTCGTCACCGGCGCCGGCGGTTCGATCGGTTCCGAACTGTGCCGCCAGATCATGGAGCTCGCGCCGCGCCGCGTCGTGCTGCTCGAAGTCTCCGAGCTCGCGCTTTACCACATCGAACGCGAGCTGCGCGCTCACAACACGCGCCTCGGCGACCGCATCGAACTCGTGGCGTTGCTCGGCAACGCGCACCACAAACAGCGCGTGCGCGAGATCATGACGACGTTCGCGATTCAAACCGTGTATCACGCCGCGGCGTACAAGCACGTCCCGATCGTCGAACACAACATGATCGAGGGCATCCACAACAACATCTTCGCCACGCACAACACGGCGGAAGCGGCGATGGAGTGCCGCGTCGAAACCTTCGTGCTCATATCCACCGACAAGGCCGTGAACCCGACGAACGTCATGGGTTGCACGAAGCGCGTCGCGGAGATGGTGTTGCAAGGCCTGCAGAAGCGCGGCGGAACCACGCGGTTCTGCATGGTGCGCTTCGGCAACGTGCTCGAGTCGTCGGGTTCGGTGGTGCCGCTGTTCCGCGAGCAAATCAAGAAGGGCGGGCCGATCACTGTCACCCACCCCGACGTCATCCGCTACTTCATGACCATCCCGGAAGCGGCGCAGCTCGTCATCCAGGCGGGCTCGATGGGTTCGGGCGGAGACGTGTTCGTTCTCGACATGGGCAGCCCGGTGCGGATCGCCGATCTCGCCAAGCGCATGGTCCAACTCGCTGGCTACACCGTGCGCGACGAGAAGACCCCCGAGGGGGACATCGAAATCCGTTTCACCGGTTTGCGTCCCGCCGAGAAACTCTTCGAAGAACTGCTGATCGGCAAGAATGTGACCGGCACTGAACACCCGCGGATCCTCCGGGCGATGGAACACAGCCTGAGCTGGGAGCAAATCCGCCACGTGCTCGATGACCTGGCCCAATGTTCCGTTCGCTTCGACTGCGAGCGGGCGCGCGAGATTCTTCTGCGCGCGGTTCCCGAATACCGTCCCACCGACAGGGTCCAGGATCATGTCTGGCTGCAGGGTGGGTCCCGGGTCAGCGGCGCCGTCCTCTCGGACGACGAGAAAGTCCGGGAGCTGCGGCCCCGTCCCCCGGCCTGACGGGTTCACAGTTCCGCTCGTCTGACGGTGCGTCGCGGCACTCGTATCGGACGATTTCGTTAGAATTCCGCCCCTTGCGCCCATCCGGGCGCTTTTCAGGGTTGTTATGCGAGTAACCATATTCGGGTCCGGCTACGTGGGCCTCGTGACCGGCGCGTGCCTGGCGGATGCGGGTAATGACGTCCTCTGCGTGGACATCGACGCGAAGAAAATCGAGGGCCTGAAGCAGGGGATCATCCCCATCCACGAGCCCGGTCTCGATGCGCTGATCAAGAGCAACGTCGAAGCGGAGCGCCTGAAGTTCACGACCTCCGCGAAAGAAGGCGTCGATCACGGTCTGTTCCAGATCATCGCGGTCGGTACTCCACCCGATGAAGACGGCTCCGCCGATCTCAAGTACGTCATCGCGGTTGCCCGTTCGATCGGCGAGCACATGACCGAATACAAGGTGGTGATGACAAAGTCGACCGTGCCCGTGGGCACGAGCGACAAGGTCTCCGCCGCCGTCGTCGAGACGCTCAAGAAGCGCGCCGCGACCGTCGAGTTCGATGTCGTGTCGAACCCGGAATTCCTCAAGGAAGGCGCGGCCATCGACGATTTCATGCGGCCGGATCGCGTGGTCGTCGGCACCGACAATCCTCGCGTCACCGAACTGCTGCGCGCGCTGTACGACCCGTTCACGCGCAGCCGCGAAAAGCTCATCGTCATGGATCTGCGATCCGCGGAACTCACGAAGTACGCGGCCAACGCGATGCTCGCGACGAAGATCAGCTTCATGAACGAGCTCGCGAACCTGGCCGAGCTATTTGGCGCGGACATCGAGAAAGTGCGCGTCGGCATCGGTTCCGACCCGCGCATCGGGTACCACTTCATCTACCCGGGCCTGGGTTACGGCGGCTCCTGTTTCCCGAAGGACGTGCAGGCGCTTGCGCGCTCCGCGCGCGGTGTCGGTTACACGCCGGCTCTGCTCGACTCCGTCGAGGCCGTGAACAAGGCGCAGAAGCAGGTTTTGTTCCAGAAGATGTCGAAGCACTACGGCGGCGATCTTGCCGGCAAGACGATCGCGATCTGGGGCCTCGCGTTCAAGCCGGGCACCGACGACATGCGCGAAGCGCCGTCGCGCGTGCTGCTCGAACAGTTGTGGGAGGCGGGGGCGAACGTGCGTGCGTTCGATCCGGCAGCGATGAAGGAAACGAAGCGTATTTTTGGTGAACGCGCGGATCTCGTGCTCTGCAATCGCGCGCGCGAAACGCTCGAAGGCGCCGATGCGCTCGCGATCGTCACGGAATGGAAAGAATTCCGCAGCCCGGATTTCGACTTGCTGAAGAAGCAGTTGAAGGCACCCGTGATCTTCGACGGCCGGAATCTTTACGATCCGGCGATGATGAAGAAGCAGGGATTCAAGTATTACGCGATCGGACGCGGAGAAGCGGCGAGAGTCTAACTAGAGGCGGGATTGCTGCGGCCGGGTGCGTGGACGCCCGCGGCCGCGGTGCCGGGATGCGAGCTCTGGAAGCGACGCGTACGCCGACCGTTCCTCGGCCACGCCGAGTGTGAAAGGGTTCCGGACGACAACATCGTCAAAAGCGGCTCCGTCTTGCAGGTCCTCCGTCAAAAGTGCGGCACAGCCCTGAGCCTGCGCCGCGGCGACGATCAGGGAATCCCACCAGCTGATTCGATGCCGACGCTCAATTGCATGAGCGCGTTCCAGGACGGCAACGTTCAATGCCTGCGGCTTCCAGGCTGAAAAGCTCAAAACGTCACGCCACGCCTCATCGGCGGGCATTCGAAATGAGGACTTGCGCGTAACCACCGCGTAGAACTCACTGAGCACTTGCGTGCTGAGTCGCCCACGCTGTTCGCGCCACAGTACATCCAGCCACTCGGTCGCACGAGATTGCTTGGGGGCGTCGCTCACGTCGCGCCAGTAGACGAGGACATTGGTATCAACGAATACGAGTGCGCTCATGGAGGTCCTCGCGAGTCGGGAGGCGTTCACCCGGCTCGAACAGTTTCACGGGTTTTCGCGACAGGAAGTGGTGCATCGCTCGCTGATACTCCGAGCGCTCTCGCATCTGGTCTTGCAACAGCTCTCCGACAAAGCGCGACACACTCTTGCTCTGTTCCGCAGCCTTCACTCGCACCCAGCTTGCGGTCTCCGAATCGAGGGTGATGGTGATGTTTTTCATGGCACGCAGAATAACACGAGACCAGTGTATTTATGACCCGCTGTACTAATACCGGGTACGATGCCAGCACCATGATCCTCGTCCCAGTCATCCTCTCCGGCGGCGCAGGCACACGCCTCTGGCCGCTGTCGCGCGAGCTGCTGCCGAAGCAACTCCTGGCGCTCACGGGCGAGCGCACGATGATCCAGGAAACCGTCGCGCGCCTCGCCGGCTTTCCCGGCGCCACCGGTCCCGTCATCGTTTGCAACGAAGCGCACCGCTTCATCGTGGCCGAGCAGATGCGCGAGATGCGCGTCGCGCCCACGTCGATCCTGCTCGAACCCATCGGCCGCAACACCGCGCCCGCGATCGCACTCGCCGCGCACGCCGCACTCGCCCAGGGTGAAGACGCGTTGCTGCTCGTCTTGCCCGCCGATCACGTGCTGCAGGATCTCGCCGCGTTCCAGACCGCGATCAAGCTCGCCATTCCCGCGGGCGAGGACGGCAAACTAGTCGCCTTCGGCATCGTCGCGCGCTCGCCGGAAACGGGCTACGGATATCTCAAGATGGCGAAGGCGCCAGCGTCAGGTCTCGCGCCGATCGCCCCCCTTGCGTCAATAGAAAAATTTGTGGAGAAACCCGATACCGAGCGCGCGAAAGAGTTCGTCGCTGCCGGCGACTACTTCTGGAACGCGGGCATGTTCCTGTTCTCCGCGCGCCGTTACCTCGAAGAGCTCGAGCGCTTCGCGCCCGACATCGCGGACGTGTGCGCGCGCGCCAGCGCCACCGCGGTGCGCGACAAGGATTTCACGCGCGTCGACGAGGCCATCTTCGCGAGCTGTCGCAGCGAGTCGGTCGACTACGCGGTGATGGAGAAGACGCGCGACGCGGTCATGGTGCCGCTCGATGCGGGCTGGAGCGACGTGGGTTCGTGGGCCGCGTTGCACGATGTGCTGCCCGCCGATGCGGAAGGCAACGTCACGCGCGGCGATGTGTTGCTCGAGGACACGACAGGCTGCTACGTGCACGCCGATAGCCGTCTCGTCGCCGCTCTGGGACTCGAAGACATGGTCATCGTGGAAACCGCCGATGCCGTGCTCGTGGCGCCCAAGCACAAAGTCCAGGACGTCAAGAAACTCGTCGCGCGGATCAAGGCCGCGGGACGCGCCGAACATGTCTCGCATGCAGCGCTGAAAGGAAATCCGTGATCAATCTTTCCGCCTTCAAGGCCTACGACATCCGTGGCCGCATCCCCGACGAGATGAACGACGAACTCGTCTATCAAGTCGGCCGCGCGTTCGCCGCTTTCGTCAAACCGAAGCAGGTTTGCGTCGGCCGCGACATCCGCCTGACGAGCGCCGAGTTCTCGAAGGAATTGATCCGCGGGATCACCGACGCCGGCGTGGACGTCATCGACATCGGCCTCTGCGGCACCGAAGGCGTGTACTTCGCCACGTTCCATTTGAAACTCGACGGCGGCGTGATGGTGACGGCGAGTCACAATCCGCCCGACTACAACGGTCTGAAGGTGGTGCGCGAGCAGAGCAAACCCATCGGTTCCGACTCTGGCCTCAAGGAAATCGCCGAGATGATTTCCTCCGGCAAGATTCCGCCCGTCGCCGCCGCGAAGGGCAAGGTCACGCACCTCGATACGTCGAAGGAATACATCGACCACCTGCTGGGCTACGTGAATCACAAGGTGCTGCGCGAGCTCAAGGTCGTCGTCGACGCCGGTAACGGCGGGGCGGGTCTTGCGATCGACAAGATCGCTCCGCACCTGCCGTTCGAGTTCATCAAGGTGCGCCACAACCCCGACGGCACTTTCCCGCAGGGCGTGCCGAATCCCATGCTCGAGGAGAATCGCGGACCCACGCTCGAGGCGCTGAAGAAATCCGGCGCGGACGTGGGCATCGCCTGGGACGGCGATTACGACCGCTGCTTCTTCTACGACTCGAAGGGCACGTTCATCGAGGGCTACTACATCGTCGGCCTGCTGGCCGAGGCGTTCCTCGCCAAACAACCCGGCGCGCGCATCGTGTACGACCCGCGCCTGACCTGGAACACGATCGACACCGTGAAGCGCCTGGGCGGCGTGCCGGTGATGAGCAAATCCGGTCACGCGTTCATCAAGCAGAAGATGCGCGAGGTGGACGGCGCCTACGGCGGCGAGATGAGCGCGCACCACTACTTCCGTGACTTCTCGTACTGCGACAGCGGCATGATCCCCTGGCTGCTCGTGCTCGAGCGCGTGTGCGAATCGGGCCTGTCGCTCGACGAACTCGTTGCGGCGCGCATCAAGGCATTCCCGTCGAGCGGCGAGATCAACCGCAAGCTGCCGGACGCGAAGAAAGTGCTGGTCGAAGCGGAGAAGAAGTACGGCGCCGGCGCCATCATCGACAAGACGGATGGTCTGTCGGTCGACCACCCAAACTGGCGCTTCAACGTGCGCGCGTCGAACACCGAGCCGCTGGTGCGGCTCAACGTGGAGTCGCGCGGCGACATCTCTCTGATGCAAGAGAAGACCGCGGATCTGCTGGCGTTCCTCGACTCGATGGGCGCCGTCAAAGCCAACCACTGAGGGGACTGGCTCCGAATCGGCTCTGCGATTCGGTGCCTGCATTGCTCAGGCGCTCGCGCGCCACGTCGGAAAGCGGCGATGAAGCATCGCCGTCCGTGTAGGGTCCGGATGAAGGTCTGATCCGGTTTCCGGGCGGCAATAAATTGCCGCCTTGCCGCGCGCGTGACCCAATCGTCAGCGCCCCCGCAATAACGTCAAGTTTCCGGAGAAGGAACCGCTACAGAAGCAGAGGAGGAGCGTTGCCCGTGCGACGCCTGTTCACATGCTTCAAACGGTCAGAACCCGACTTGGACGACTATTCAAACGGCGCCGGCGCACGGAAGGCCTGCGCGCGGCGGTTGCCATCTCCGACAGCGAGATCGCGGTGGCGCTCGTGCGCAAGCTCGATGGCCAGCGTCCCAAGGTGCTGCGCATCGTCGTCGAGGAAGCGCCACAGGGCTTCGCCGACCCGATCCTGAAAAAGCTCATCTCTGAGTTCGACCTGAGCCGCATTCCCGTCAGCGCGGTCATCGGCGCGGCGGACTACCAGATCGCGCAGGTAGCGACTCCGGACGTGCCGCGCGCCGAGTTGCGCGCCGCCGCCCGCTTCACCATGCGCGATGTCTTCGATTTTCCGATCGACCACGCGACGCTCGACGTATTCGAGCTGCCTGCCGAAGCGAACAGCGGCGCCAAGGGCACCTGCTTTGCCATCGCCACGCGTGGCGACGCGGTCTCGAGCATCTCCAATACTTTCGAGCGCCACTTCCGGCGCTTCGATGTCATCGACATTCCAGAACTCTGCCAACGCAACCTGGCCGCGCTGCTGCCGCAGGATGCCAAGGGCGTGGCATTCCTGCTGATCCGCGACGATTTCGCGCAGCTCGTGCTCACGCGCAACCGCATGCTGTACGTCACGCGCCGCTTCGACTTTCGCCAGCGCGGTGAACTCAACGGCGACCCCGACTCCGAGGCAAACGAGCTGCCGCTCGATCCACAGTTGCTCTCGCTCGAACTGCAGCGCTCGCTCGATTACTACGAGAGCCATTTCGACGAATCCGCCATCACGGATCTCTTCATCGCGCCGGCGGGAATGCGCGCCAATCTCATGGCCGCCGAGCTCGGCGCCTCGACGGGGCTCAGGATCAGCATGTTCAACATCCACGACCTGGTCGATGTGTCGTTCAGCGCGGAAATTCCCGACGGCTGGCTGCCCTGCATGGCCATCGGCGCTGCGATGCGCCAGCGGAAGGGCTGAAGTCTCATGCAGGAGATCAACCTCTACCAACCGGTCGCCAGGGGCGTGCGCGGTGCGCTGAGCGCGAAGTCGACGCAGATCAGCGTCATGCTCATCGCCGTCACATTGTTAGGGCTGTGGGGATTCGCGTATTGGCAGGTGGGCCGGTTGCAAGCGACGGCGCAGCTCGTCCGCAATCAGCAGCAAGCCCAGGCCGCCATGTCGGCCGCGCAGGGTCCGCAGCTGGATGGACTGTCCGACGAAGAGCTGGAAACGTTGCTGACCCGGCTCGGCACCGACCTCGAATTCAAGTCCCGGGCCCTCACGCTGCTGAGTGGCGAGTCGGGACAGCGAGTCGGTGGCTTCTCGTCCCGCCTGCGCGCATTCGGCGCCCGTCACGTCGACGGGATTTCGCTCGAACGGCTCACGCTCGGCTCGACGGTCGAGTCCGTCAGCCTGTCCGGATCCACGACCTCGCCCGACGTGGTGCCGAAGTATCTGCGCAGCCTCGCCGCCGACCCGGCGTTGAAAGGCGGGCAGATCGACGAGTTCGTGATCGAAAAGAACACCGGCCGCCTGATCTTTCGCGCTGGACACCATGGTCTCGTGATTCCCGTGAAATCAGACGAGGAGAAATCCTGATGGCGGCCGTCAATCCGCTGGTCGCGAGATACGAGGCGATGACACTGCGCGAGCGCGCGATCGTCGTGTTGGCCGTCATCGGCGTGCTCGCAGCCTCGTGGGATTCATGGCTCATGGAACCGTTGCGCCTCGAGCGAATCGCGCTCGAAGCGGAGCTCGCGGCCGCCAGCTCATTCGACCTGTCGACGCAGGGCGCCGATGAGTCCGATCCGCGCCAGGTCTCGATCAAACGCGCCGGCGAGCTGCAGACGCAGGTCCAGAACATCGACGCGCAGCTCGCCAACACGGCGAGCGGCTTCGTCTCCTCGCAACGCATGATCGAAGTGCTGCACGACATGCTGGCGCGCAAGGGCCGGCTCGAGCTCGTCAGCATCCGCAATCTCCCGGTGACGGGTCTGATCCCTCCGCCCGACGAAGCGACTGCGGCGCGATCGCCGTACGTGCATGCCATCGAGATCGTCATCGACGGGCAATACGCGGACATTCTCGATTACCTCGAGGGACTCGAAGCGCTGCCCTGGAAATTTCGCTGGACCTCGCTCGACCTTTCCACCGCGGGTTACCCGCGCAATCGGGTGCGGATCGAATTGTCGACGCTCAGCCTCGATTCCACCTGGCTCGGAGTCTGACGGCGATGCGCATACCACGAGCAATGGCCAACTACTGCTGCACGGCGCTGCTGCTGCTGCTGATTTCGAGTGCCTGGGCCCAGGAGTTCCGCGATCCCATGCGTCCCGCGGGTGCGGCTCCCGCGGCCGCGCGCGCGCGCGGGCCCTCGTCGTTGAAGCTCGAGGGCGTCATCAACGGGTCGCTGCGAGTCGCGATCGTGAATGGCCAACTGGTGCGCGCGGGCGACGAAGTCGGCGGCGCGAAAATCCTCGAAGTGCTCGTCGACGGCGTGCGCTATTCGCGCGGCGGCCAGGTTCATTCTCTTCTGCTGCCCGGCGTGCAGGCGCTGGCGATTCCGCGGGTAGCTCGCTCCCCTGAGGCAAACAAGCCATGAAACGACTGACCAGAATCATCCCTCTGACATTGTGCGTGTTCGCCGCCGCGGCAACCGCACAGGATATCGGGAGCAACGACACATCCCCGCGCTACGACTTCGTGGTCCAGGATGCGCCGGCGCGCGCTTTCTTCGAAGGCCTCGTGGTCGGAACCCCCACCAACATGCTGGTGCATCCGGACGTGAAAGGCAGAGTCTCGCTGTCGCTCAAGCAGGTGACGCTCGCCGAAGCGCTCGAGGCGGCGCGCGACATGTACGGGTATGACTACCGTTCGACGGGCAACGGCTATGTCGTCATGCCGCCCGCGCCACAGACGCGCGTGTTCCAGCTCAACTACCTCGACCTGCAGCGCGTCGGTGTGTCGCGCACGCGCGTGAGCTCGGGCCAGGTGACGCAAGGCAGCTCCGCCGGCGGCGAGCAGGGCGGCAACGACGACGAGAAGACGCAGACCAGCAGCACGACGGGCACCGCGGTGCTCACGCGCAACGAATCCGATTTCTGGAAGGGCATCGAGACCGACATTTCGTCGATCGTCTCGGGCGACGCCAAGAACGGCGTCGTGATCAATCGTCATTCGGGCGTGATCGTCGTTCGCGCGTATCCGGAAGAGCTGCGCTCCGTCGGTGACTACCTGCGCAAGACGCAGTCGACCATCACGCGTCAGGTGGTGCTCGAAGCCAAGGTGATCGAGGTCGAGCTCAACGACGGCTTCCAGGCCGGCATCAACTGGACCACGCTCGTCACCAAGGGAAACAAGACCGGCGCGTTCGGCACGAATGCGCCGCGGAACGGCTTCGACGCGAATCCCTTCACGCCCTCCGGCGACAACGTCCAGGTGGCGCCCGGCGTTCCGCTGCTGGGGCAGATCGTCGACGCTTTGGGCGGAGCATTCACCTTCGCTTACGACTCCACCGACTTCAACGCCTTCATCGAGCTGCTCGATGCGCAGGGACGCACCCGCGTGTTGTCGAGCCCGCGCGTGTCGACGCTGCACAACCAGAAAGCCATCATCAAGGCCGGTTCCGACGAATTCTTCGTGACGGGCGTCTCCAGCGACACCACGACCGGCGAATCGACGACGACTTCGCTCGACGTCGAGCTCACGCCCTTCTTTTCGGGTGTCGCGCTCGACGTGACCCCGCAGATCAGTGACGACGGAACGGTGCTCATGCACATCCATCCGACGGTCAGCGAGGTGACGGACCAGAGCAAGCGCATCTCTTTCGGCGGCACCAGCAGCGACCTGCCGCTTGCCGTGAGTCAGATCCGCGAATCGGACAGCGTGGTCCGCGCGCGCAGCGGCCAGGTCATCGTGATCGGTGGCCTCATGCGCGAGCGCCGCCAGCGCAATGATCACAAGACGCCGTTCCTCAGCAGCGTTCCGCTGGTCGGCAACCTCTTCAAGAGCAAGCGCGACGTGGGCAACACCGTGGAGCTCGTGCTGCTGCTGCGTCCCGTGGTCGTCGAAGACCGCGACTGGGATGCGATCGTGCGCGAGTCCGAGGGCAAGACAGCGGCGCTGGCGAAGCAAGGCAAGGTCGAGGGCAATCGATGAGACCGGAGCGCCGCAAAAAAATTCGGCTGGGCGAGCTGCTCATCGAGCAGAAGGTCATCAATGCGGAGCAGCTCGATCAGGCGCTCGCCGAGCAGAAGAAGACCGGTCGCAAGTTGGGCCGCGTCCTCACCGACCTCGGTATCGTTCAGGAACAGCAGCTCAACGAAGCGCTGGCTCGCCACCTGCAGATTCCTTTCGTCGACCTCAAGCAGCTCACTCTCGATCAGGCGGTAGTGCGGCTTCTGCCCGAAGCCCTGTCGCGGCGCTTTCGCGCGATGGTGCTGCAGTCGGACGCGCGCGGTCTCACGGTGGGAATGGCCGATCCCACGGATATCTTCGTCTACGACGAACTCGTCGCCAGACTCAAGCAGCCGCTGCGCATCGCGCTGGTGCGCGAAGCGGAGCTGTTGCGCACGATGGACATCGTGTACCGCCGCACGGAGCAGATCGCGTCCATCGCGCTGGAAGTGCGTGAAGAGCTGCGTGCTGGCGACATCGACATCTCGCAGCTGGCCATCGACGAAGGCTCGTCCGATGCGCCGGTGATCCGGCTGATCCAGACCATCTTCCATGACGCCGTGAACGCTCGCGCCTCCGACGTGCACATCGAGCCCGGCGAAGGGCTGCTGCGGGTGCGGCTGCGCGTCGACGGCGTGTTGCAGGAACAGAGCATCGAAGGCCGCGGCGTCGCGAGTGCGCTGGTGACCCGTCTGAAGCTCATGAGCAGCCTCGACATCTCGGAGAAGCGCTTGCCGCAGGACGGCCGCTTTTCGGTGAAGGTGAAGGACAGATCGATCGACGTACGCATGGCGACCATGCCGGTGCAGTACGGCGAGTCGGTGGTGATGCGCCTGCTGGACCAGTCCAACAGTCTCATGACGCTGGAGCAGTTAGGCATGCCGGCCGGCATGCTGAGCAAATTCCGCGGACTCATCGAACGGCCCGCGGGCATGATGCTGGTCACCGGCCCCACCGGCAGCGGCAAGACGACCACGCTGTATTCGGCGCTGAGCTATCTCAATCGCTCCGATACCAAGATACTCACCGCCGAGGATCCGGTCGAATACCGGCTCGACCGCGTCAACCAGGTGCAGGTCAACGCCAAGATCGGCCTCGACTTCGCGCGCATTCTGCGCACCATGCTGCGCGCGGATCCCGACGTGATCCTGGTCGGCGAAATGCGCGACCGTGAGACCGCGGAGATCGGTCTGCGCGCGGCGATCACCGGTCACATGGTTTTCTCGACGCTGCACACACTCACCGCCGCGGCGACGGTCAATCGCCTGCTGGACATGGGCGTGGCGGGGTACATGGTTGCGACCGCATTGCACGGCATCGTCGCGCAGCGGCTGGTTCGCCAGGTCTGTCCGGATTGCGCTCAGCCAACCGAGCCTGACGATCACCAGGTCGCGTGGCTGCAGGCGCAGGTCGGCGCACGCGTCGCCGCGCAGATGAAGTTCCAGACTGGCGCCGGCTGCACGTACTGCAACCTCTCCGGCTATCGCGGGCGTGCGGCGATCTACGAGCTCATCGAAGTCGATCGGTCGCTCGCGGATGCCATCGGTCGCGGCGACTCGCAGGGATTCTCCGCGGCGGCGCGTGCCCAGAATGGCTACACCACGCTGACGCGCAGCGCCATCGACATGGCGGCGGGAGGCAAGACCACGCTCGCTGAAGTCATCGCGACGACCAGCGGTCTCGACGATCCGATCCATGAGACACGGCGCACCGCGCCGCTGACCGTGACCGACGACCTGACCGACGCCTTGTTGAGCGGTCAGGCGCGCTGAGCAAACTACCGTGGCCGAGTTCTCCTACAAAGGGCGATCTGGCGAGGGCAAGCTCGTCCAGGGTCGAGCCGCCGGCGACTCCGTCGATCAGGTCGCGCAGCGCCTCATCGCGACCGGCGTCGTCCCGCTCGAGATCTCGGCGATGGGTGTCGTCGCCGGCAGTCTGAATTTCGAGAAGTTTGGCCGCAGGCTGGGTCTCGGCCGCGTCGGCAGTTCGGATCTCGTGATGTTCTCGCGCCAGATGTACACAATTACTCGCGCGGGAATTCCGTTGCTACGCGGCCTGCGCGGACTGGTGGCTTCGACGCACAACGCCATTCTGCGCGAGACCCTCGAGGACATCCTCGAAAGCCTCGAAGGCGGACGCGACCTGGCGGCGAGTTTCGCGCGACATCCGCAGATCTTTCCGCCGCTGTACGTCAGCATCGTGGGCGTGGGAGAAGCCACCGGTACGCTCGACAAATCGTTCCTGAGACTCACCGAGTATCTCGCCCAGGAAAAGGACATGCAGGATCGCGTCAAGGGCGCGGTGCGCTACCCCATCATCGTGATGATAACGATCGTGCTCGCCGCGGGGTTCCTGTCGAGCTTCGTGATCCCGAAGTTCGCGCCGGTGTTCGCGCAGATCAAAGGCGAGTTGCCGCTGCCCACGCGCATCCTGCTGGGATCCTCGATGGTCGTGCGCGACTACTGGGCACACTCGTTGGGCGTCATCGTTTTGTGTGTATACGGCGCGCGCCGTTACCTTCGGACCCGCGACGGCCGCTACCGTTGGGATCGCTTCAAATTGCGACTGCCCGTGATGGGCAAGCTCATGTACGAGGCCATGCTGTCGCGGCTCAACCGTTCGCTCGCCATTTCGCTCGCGGCCGGAATGCCCATGACGCAGACCCTCGCGGTCATCGCGCGCTCGTCGGGCAACGCGTTCGTGACCGAGAAGATCCAGACCCTCACCAGCAGTGTCGAGCGGGGCGAGTCGCTGCACCGCGCCGCCAGCTCGACCGGCATGTTCTCGCCGCTGGTGTTGCAGATGATCGCGATCGGCGAGGAAACCGGCGCGCTGCCGGAGCTGCTCGACGAAGCCGCTAGCTACTACGACCGTGAAGTGGATCACGCGGTCAAGAACCTGAGCTCGTCCATCGAGCCCATCCTGATCGTCGCGGTGGGCGGCATGGTGCTGATCCTGGCGCTCGGCATCTTCATGCCGCTGTGGGAAGTCATCAGCACCGCTGGCCAGAGTTGATTTGGCTGCGTTATGTCAGCGGGAATGTTAAGCGGCGCACATTTCCGGGGTTTTCCTTGAAGGCCGGAACGGGCACTGCCGATACAGCAGGCTGGGACGGTCCGTATTCGCACGAGAGAGGAGAGGAATTGTGAGAAACAGAATTCAAGCCGGTTTCACCATGGTGGAACTGATCGTCGTCATCGTCATCCTCGGCATCCTGGCCGCCGTGGCGCTTCCCAAGTTCATGGGGCTCGAGCGCGAAGCGCGCATCGCGGCGCTCAAGAGCATGGGTGGCACCATGAACAGCGCCGCGCAAATGGCGCGTGGGTTGTGCATGGCGCAGAACTGCGCCCCGAACGCGACGATCGTCGTGGATGGCCAGAACATCGTGTTCGCCAACGGCTTTCCAAATAACGCATCGATCGACCTGCTGCTGCAGAGCACCGAGGGGTTCACGATGAACGCCGCTGGCAACCGCATGACCAAGTCCGGTGGCGCCTCCGCCAACTGCTGGGTGCAGTACAACCAGGCAACCGCCACGCTGCCCCCGACGATTTCGTACCAGGCGGGCGTCATGAGCTCGGGAACCGAAGCCGCGATCAACACCGCGCTGCGCACGCAGTGCTGATCTGATCGTTGCAAGGTGTGAAGCCGTGCGTCACAAGAGCAGCAGCGGCTTCACACTGATCGAGCTCATCGCCTCGATCACGATCATCGCAATACTCGCCGCGGTCGCGCTGCCACGCATGCCCGCGGCGATTCCTTTCGCGGAACGCGGTTACGCCGACGGCATCGCCGCCTCGCTGCGCCAGTCGCGCGCCGTCGCGCTTGCGAGTGGTTGCGCCGTTCAATTCACCGTGGATACGGTGGGATATCGCGCATTTCAGCACGCGGCGGCCGGCACGCACTGCGCCTTGGCCGGTGCATGGAGCACGCCGGTCCGGCGCGGCAACGGCCAGAATCTCGACGAGCTCATTCCCGCGGGTGTGGCGATCGGCGCCAATCGCCAGTTCGTGTTCGCCGCGGATGGCAGCGTTGCGGCCGGGCCGCTGACCATCGCCATCGGACCCCACGTCGTCACGGTCGAAGCCACGGGCGTGGTACAGATCACATGACACGCCATGCCCACCGTCACGAGCGCGGCGTCACGCTGGTCGAGCTCATCGTCTCCATCGTGGTCATCTCGATTGCGGGCGTGGCGCTGTCGGGCACCCTCGCGTATCTCAATGGCACTGGGAACATCTCCATTCTGCAGGCGCAGGCGCAATCGATTGCGAACGCTTACCTCAATCTCGTCATGACCAAGAATTTCGTGCCCGATGGTGTCGAGGCGTCGCGCGCGCAATACGACGACGTGAACGACTACAACGGGATCGATGATGTCGTGGCGCAGGATGTCGCCGGCAACGCGGCCGGCAATTTTCGCGTGCGCGTGAATGTGGGACCCGGCGCGCTCAGCGGGCTGCCGGCGGCCGCGGTGCGCCGGATCGATGTCACCGTCACTTACGGGAATGGTGCGACGGTCGTGGCCAGCGGGTATCGCACTAACTATCCGTTTCCATGAGCGCACGCGGCTTCACTCTCATCGAGCTGGTCATCGCGATCGCCATCGGTTCCATCGTGGTGGTCTTCGCGGCGATGTTCATCGGCGCGCCCCTGGGTGCATACGAGGCGCACTCACGCCGCGCCACGCTCGTGGCGGAGACGTCCGCCGTGTGGCCGCGCCTGGAGACGGATTTACATGCGGCGCTGCCCAACAGCCTGCGCACGCGGCGCAATGGCGCTTTCGTCGTGATCGAACTGCTCAGGGTCATCGAGGTAGTGCGATACATCGATCCGCCGTCGGCGTCGTTTCGGGTCGTCGGCAGTGTTGGCGCGATCCCGGGCTATCTATCCGTGATGCCTGGAGCCGATGTGTACGCACCGGGTGGATCGCTGGCATCCGCGGCAGGCTTTACGATCGCGGCAGAGGGCGCTCCCGGCGAATACCGCGTCACACTGAGCGCAGCTCCGTCGGTCGCAGCATCGCCCAGGCAGCGTCTCTACTTCGTGGAAGGACCGGTCACCTACCTGTGCGATGAAGGGCAGGGAACGTTGCGCCGATACGCCAACTACGCGGTCGCGCAGTTCCAGACTGCACGCGATACGCCGGCGGAGATGGGCGGCGCAGGCGAGCTCGTCACTCAAGGACTCACGAGCTGCAATTTCGTGGTCGATCCTGTCGTGGGCAATCCATTCCAGACCGCCGCGATTCATCTCACGACCACGCGCAGTGGCGATTCGGTGACTCTGCTGCATACCGCGCGCGCCGAGCACGCGCCATGAGGCCCGGTTCGCGCGAACGGGGGATGTCACTGGTCGTGGCGATATTCCTGATCACTGTCATCGCCTCGCTGGCGGCGTTTGCCGTGAACGTGGGCACGGCAACGCGCGAGTCGGAGAACCTGCAACTGCAGGCTGACCGGGCGATGGCAGCGGCGCGCGCCGGTGTGGAATGGGGTGCCTATCGCGCGCTGGTGCAGACCAATTGCCCGGGAGCCGGGAATCCGACCGTCTTCAACCTCAACCAGGCTGCGTTGCGCGGATTTCGCGTGACCGTGACCTGCGAGCCCCTGTCGACGGGACCGAACACGGTCTTCGAGATCGCTTCGTTCGCGCAGTGGAGCAACTTCGGCGCGGTGAATTACGCCTCGCGGCGCGTCGTGCGCCGCGTCTGGTAGCTCCGGGAGCCGAGGCTCGGGATCTGGAATCTGTGGCAGACTTCCTGCCTCGATTCTCCGCTCAGGACGAACATGAACCTCGACTTCCGCGCCTTCGCGCCGATCGCACTCGCCTCCGCATTCACCTCTCTCGCTCTCGCCGCCACTCCCGGCATTCCCGCCGACGTCGCAGCGGTCGCAAAGACGCAGATCAACGCAAGCTCCCTCGAGGCGCCGATCCGCTTCCTCGCCGACGATGCGCTCGAAGGTCGCGGTCCCGCCACGCGCGGCGATTCACTCGCGCGGCTCTACCTCGCCGCGGAGCTGCAGTCGCTTGGCTATCTACCGGGCTTTGGCGGAAAGTGGGAACAGCCCGTCGACGTCGTCGGCACGACCGCGCAACTGCCCGCGGCGTGGTCCTTCAACGCAAAGAGCGGCGCCGTCGATCTCGCGCTCTCGACCGACTACATCGCAACCTCCGGCGTGCAAAGCGATTCCGCCGGCTTCAAGGATGCGGCGCTCGTGTTCGTCGGCTATGGAATCGAAGCGCCAGAATACGGCTGGGACGATTTCAAGGGCGTTGACGTCAAGGGCAAAGTGCTCGTGATGCTGAACAACGATCCGGATTGGGATCCGAAGTTGTTTGCCGGCAAGGCGCGTCTCTACTACGGCCGCTGGGTCTACAAATACGAAAGCGCCGCGCGTCACGGCGCCGCGGGTGTGATCATCGTTCACACGACGCCGTCCGCGGGCTATCCCTGGCAGGTAGTTCAATCGTCCTGGGGCGGCGAACAATTCGAGCTGCCGGCCGAGAGCGAGCCGCGCATCCAGCTCAAGGCCTGGGCGACGGAGGAGTCGGTGAAGCGGCTCATGAAGGCCGCGGGCCAGGATCTCGACAAGCTGACCAAGGCCGCGCGAAGTCGTTCGTTCAAGCCCGTGTCGCTCGCGCTCACGACCTCCATCCAGTTCACCAACGAAGTCTCGCGCGTGAAGACGGGCAACGTCGCGGGGTTGCTGCCCGGCGGCGACCCGAAGCTGAAGCAGGAAGTCGTCATCTACACCGCTCATCACGATCACTTCGGCATCGGCGAGCCCGACAAGACCGGCGACAACATCTACAACGGCGCCGAGGACAATGCGGCCGGCTGCGCGCAGGTCCTCGCGATCGCGCGCGCCTTCGCCGCGTTGCCGGAGAAGCCCCGCCGCTCCGTGCTCGTCCTGTTCGTCGCGGCGGAAGAGCAGGGGTTGTTAGGTAGCAAGTATTACTCGCTTCACCCCAGCGTTCCGGCGGGCAAGATCGCCGCCAACATCAACTACGATGGCGGCAACTACCGCGGCCGCACGAAGGACATCACGCTCATCGGCTACGGCAAGTCGTCGCTCGACGCGATCGCGAAATCCATCGTCGAAGCCCAGGGCCGGGTGTTGGTGCCCGACCAGTTCCCGGATCGCGGCTACTTCTACCGCTCCGACCAGTTCAACTTCGCGAAGATTGGCGTGCCCGCGTTGTATTTCGACAATGGCACGGACTACATCGGCAAGCCCGCGGGCTGGGGCAAGCAGGAAGCCGAGGAGTGGGAAGAGCACGTCTACCACCAGCCGAGCGACGAGATCGACGACACGTGGGTGTATGACGGAATGATCGAAGACTCGCTCGTCGGTTTCGAGGCGGGCTGGCTGGTCGCGCAGGCGGACGAGATGCCGACGTGGAATGCGGGCGATGAGTTCGAGGCGGCGCGGAGGAAGGCGTTGGGCGGTAGATAGGTTCGGCGTAATGGGGACATTCCCCGTTTCCTAGCAAAAGGGGACGGGCCTGCGGCAGGCACGTCCCCTTTTGCCTGGAAATGTGCAATGTCCCCTACGCGATCGCCGGACGCTCCGCTTCGGACATCGAATAGTCCATCAACGCCAGCAGCGCCTCTTCGGCGCTGGCGTACCGCAGCTCCGGGCTCTTCGCCACCAGCCGCTCGTAGAACCGCTGGTGCTTCGACACGTTTTCCGGCAGTGACGGGATCGGCGCGTTCTTGTGCATCTCGAACAGAGCCACCAGCGACCCCGCCGCGTACATGCGCTGCCCCGTGAGCAGCTCGTACAACATCACGCCGACGCTGTAGAGGTCGGAGCGCTCGTCGGCCGTGCCACCGAGCGCCTGCTCGGGAGACAGGTAGTAAGGCGTGCCGATCACGACGCCGGCCAGTGTCTTCGCGACCGGATCCGCGTCGCGGCGTGCGCTGCCGAAATCCACCAGCGCGATCGTGCCGTCATCGCGGAACATCACGTTGGCCGGTTTGAGGTCGCGGTGGATGATTCCGGCGTTGTGCACGGAGGTCAGCGCCGCGAGGATGGATCCCACGATGAGCAGCGCCTCGTCGACCGAGGGTCGATCGCGCGCCACACGCGCGCGCAGGTCACCCGCCGCGAAGTACTCCATGACGATGTACGCGTGCGTATCGGTGAAGCCATGCTCGAACACCTTCGCCACGTACGGGCTGTCGATGCTCGATGCCGCGAAATATTCCTGTACGAAGCGCGAGAGCAGGTCGGAGTCGCCGCTGCCCTCGGACTTCAAGACCTTGAGCACCACCTGCGCACCGTCGGAGACGCGCTCGCACAGACAGACATTCGCGGTGGCGCCGCTGCCGAGCGGCTTGACGGGTGTGAAACCCGTGATGCCGGCGGACTTGAGCACCGAATCGGCGTCGGCGAGACGCTTCGCATCGGCGCGCAGGATCATGCTCGGGCTGTCGGGCGCCTTGGGGCCGGTCGCAGCCTTCGCATCCTGCCGGATCGGCTTGATCGTAGCGGCGGGATCGGGCCGCGGTTCCGTCTTGCGCGGCGCGGGCATCGGCGGCGCCTTCACGTCGATCTCGGCGGGCGGCGTGTGTTTCTTCGCCTCGGTGGGCACCCGCACGATCTTCGGGAAGCTGGGCCTGGTGCGCAGTTCCGACAGCCACAACAGTCCCTCGCGGCGCAGGTACTCGTCGTCGATGAGCAGGTTCGAATAGCGATCCCAGCGGAAATCCGCGGGCGGTTTGCCGTAGGCGCTGAGGTCGTGGACTTCCAGCTTGGCGTCCGGCCAGCGTTCGATCGCGACGCGTCGCGCCCGGTTCACCAGGCCGCTCGCGTGACGAATGATGAGGACTCGTTCGGTCATTTCGATTCCGCGGGACCTACTTCTTGGTGACCGTGTGACGTTCGATGATTCCGCGCAGTTTCATCTCGTCCACGGGTTTCGTGAGATAGCTGTCGCAACCCGCCATCGTTCCGCGGATCTTGTCGAAGGTCTTGTCCTTGCTCGTGAGCATGACGACCTTCATGAGCGAGTTGTCCTTGTTCTTCTTGATCATCTTGCAGACGTCGTAGCCGTCCATGCCGGGCAGCATCACGTCCAGGAAGATCAGGTCGAAATGTTGTTTGGAGATCTTGAACAGAGCCTCTTCGCCCGACGAGGCGAACTCCGGCTGGATGCCGTACGGCTGCAGCTTGTTCTGCAGGAAGGTGCGCATCAGCGGGCTGTCATCCACTGCGAGCACGCGGAACGAATGTTCTTCGTGACGCGGCAAGGACGTCATGACGGGCACGACCGGGGCGGGCGCGGGCGGCGGCGGGGCGAAGACGGGCGCAGCCGCGACGGCAGGTGCCGCTGCGACGGGCGCGACTGCTGCCGGAACCTGTGCTGCTGCGACGGGCGCCGCGACAGGTGCCGCGGCCGGCGGCGTCATCGGCGCGTCGGCGATGCGCGCGGCGGGAGCGGCGGATGACGGCAGCGACGCGGACAGCGGCGAACTGTTGGGAACGACGCGCAGGCTCGGTCGCGGCGACGGAGCGACCACCGCGGCGAGCGCTGCCGGCGACAACGGCGTCGCGCCGCTCGACGGCAGGAGCGCGGGCTTGTCGTCGGCTTTCGCGTCAACCTTGGTTTCGCTCTTCGTTTCGATCCGCTCGGGCTTGTCAGTGAGGATGCGGTCGACCGTCTTGTCCGTCACGGTCTTTTCATTGAGCGTCCTTTCGAAAACCGGCGTGACGCTCGGCTGCAGTGTCACGTGCGGCAGCACAGTGGCGGCCGGCGCGGCCGCAGTCATCGCGATCGGCATCGCACCCGTGAGCGGCGCGGCGACATGCGTCGCGGACATCGTGCTCGCGGCGGCCGATGCGGCGGCGCTCGCGGACGAGAGGCTCGCGCTCATCGTGGCGTTCATGCTCTGCGAAAGGCCTGCGACCGTGCGCTGATGGCCGCGGTCGCCAGTGGGCAGCGAACTCGTCGGGGCTTGCGAAGTGGGGGAAGTGGGCAGCGTGCCACCCGCGCGCGGCTCCGACACGTCCATGCCGGCGGGTTCGCGGGCCTGGCTCGTGGCGACATTGTTGAGAGCAATCGCGAGGCGATCCATGGCGCCTACGACTTTGAGGCCCAGCGGGCGCGCGGCGGAAGCGACGCCGAGATCGGTGTTCTTCGAACCGACGACGAGCGTGCGATCGGCCGTGCTCGCGAATGTGGCCTGCCAGCTTGCGACGGCGCTTTCGCTGTCGCCGTCGAGCAGGTACATGTCCGGTGCGGTGCCAGTCTCGGGATTCCAGAGCTTGTATCCGATCTGGCGCGCCGGTGCGACCGACAGCAGGAAGATGGAGTTCAGCATCTGCCGCTCGGGCGCGGAGAAGCCGACGACTCGGACATTGAAGACTCGGGTTTTGTTGCTCATTGTCGATGCCCTTGTGGAATTAGCCGGCGGCGACGCGCTTCTCTGCGCGCCCGGTTACGGCGGTGGCCACGTGTTGCAGTAGTTCGAAGTCGGTGTACGGTTTGGTGAGATAAATGTCCACGCCCGCGGACAACGCCTGGCGGCGGTGTTTGTCCATCGAGCGCGAGGTGATCATGATGACCGGCAGCGTCGCGAGCTCCTCGCGCGAGCGCACGTGCATGGCGAGCTCGAGGCCGTTCATGTTCGGCATTTCGAGATCGGTCAGCAGCACGTCGGGACGCGCCGTCTCCATCTGTTTCGCAGCCTCGAGACCGTCGCGCGCGAGCGCGACGTCGTAGCCCTGGTCCTCGAGCAGCGTCGCGACCGCGCGGCGCACGGACAGCGAGTCGTCGACGACGAGCACGCGCGAACGGCGCACCGGTTGGGCTTGCGATCGCAGTTCGGCGGCGGCGCGCAGCGACAGCTCGCGCGGACTGCGCGCGAGTTCGGGAATGTCGAGCAACGGGATCACGTTGCCGTCACCGGTGAGGCCGACGCCGGAGACGCCCGCGATGCGCTTGAGATATTTGCCGGTGGGACGCGTCACGAGTTCGTTGGCGTCGAGCACCGCATCGACGAGCACGCCGATCGGGCCCGCGTCCGTATCGACGATCACGAGATTGCGGCGTTCGGGGGTCGACGCGGGGTTGAGTCCGGTCAAGGTCGCGAGTTCGTGCGCCGGGTAACGGTGCGCGTCGACGTTGGCGTACAGAACGCCCGCTTCGTGCTCGAGCTCGACGGCCACCGCGGGCACGGCACGCTGCACCGTGTGGCTCGCGAGGCCGAAGATCTGGCCGCCGTCGCGCACGAACAGCGCGTGCGTCGCGACGAGGGATGCCTGGAAGCGCATCTCGATCGTCATGCCCTGACCCGCCTGCGAACGGATGTCGATCGAACCTGCGAGCGATCGCAGGCGCGTCGCGACGACGTCGAGGCCGACGCCACGGCCGGAGATCTCGGTGACTTCATCGCGCGTCGAGAATCCCGGCAGCAGCGTGAGGCGCGCGATCTCGGCATCGGTCGGCAGCGCATCCGGCGAAATCAGCCCGCGTTCCATCGCTTTCTTGAGGATGGCGGCGAGATTCAAGCCGCGGCCGTCGTCGGTGACCTGCACGACGACGACCTGGCCGCGTCGGCTGATCGTCAGTGAGACTCGCCCTTCGCGCGCCTTGCCCGCGGCCTGGCGCTCGTCCGGCATCTCGATGCCGTGGTCTACCGCGTTGCGCAGGATGTGCAGCAAGGGGTCTATCAACTGGTTCAACACGTCGGCGTCGACGAGGATGTCGGCGCCCGTGATGTGCAGCGACGCGAGCTTGGCCGTAGCCTGCGTCGTCTGGCGCACGTTGCGCTGCAAGCGCGGCACGATCGTCTCGACGGGCGCCATGCGCGTCTGCGAAGTCAGGTGGTGCAGCTCCTTCATGAGGCGCTGCTGCTGGTGCAGGAGACCCGCGAGGCCCGCGATCTCATCCTTCAAGCCGGCGCCGAGGTCGCGTGCGTCGGTGGTTTCCTCGATCAACGCGCGCGTGATGGACTGCACTTCGTTGTACTGGTCCATCTCGAGCGAATCGAAGTGCGCGTTCGACGCAGGGACGGCGTGCAGTTTGTGGCGCGCCGCGAGCCCGCGGATGTCGACGGAATTCTCGAGTTCGAACAGGCGCTTCTGGATCGCGCGGTCGCGTTCGATGAGTTCGCGCGACTGGCTCGTCGCCTGTTTGAGCTCGAGCTCGAGCTCGCCGTTCTTGATCGAGAGCTCGCCCATGAGGCGCACGAGATCGTCCAGCAACTGGGTCGGCACGCGCGTCGTGGCTTTGGGTTCGGCGCGCGGCGTCGACGGGGAAGAAGCCGCGCGCGGGGCGTCGGCCGCCGGCGATTCGAGGAGCACGGCGGCGGCGTCATCGGCCAGGTCGGCCGGCGTTGCCACCGGTGGCATCTCCGGCATCGCGCCGTCGAAATCTTCGGCGCGTGCGGCGTCGAGCATTGCAATCACGCCGAGCGCATGGTCCGGCGCGACGTCTTCGCCGCAGACGCAAGCAACCATCTGTTCGAGGCAGTCCGCCGCGGACATGAGCGCGCGCGCGCGACCTTTGGAGGGTGCACGGGATTCGGTTTCGCAGATCTCGAGGATGTCCTCGAGCCGGTGCGCGAGTTTCGCTATCCCTGAGATGCCGAGGATGTTCGCGGAGCCTTTCAACGTGTGCGCGGCGCGCTTCGCGTTACGCAGCAGTTCGAGGTTCGAAGGATCGGTGAACCAGCCCAGCAACGACTGCGTGACTTCCGCCGCCTGCGGCGGCGAGTCGTTCATGAAAGCATCGAGCAGCGCGCCGTCGACGTCGTTGGAGATGTCGAGCGTGAGATCGGAGGCGCAGACCGCTTCGGGCGCGGCCGATTCGGATTCGTCGAGCGCGGCGCCGATCGAGTTCGCGGCGGCGAGCTCCGCGCGCAGCTCCTGCAACGCGGCATCCTCGAGCGGCAGGGGTACCCAGCCGCCGCCGAAATGTTCAATGACAGCGTCGATGAGCGCAGGTGACTGCGCCTCGCGCAGATGCGCTTCGAGCAGCGCGGGCCATTCCGTGAAGAAGCCGCGAACGAGTACGCGCTCGTCCTGCTGTTGCGTCACGTGCTCGAGATTCGCCGTGACCGCGGCGGCGATGCGCTGCACGCCGGCCAGGCCCATGTAGCCCGCCGCTTCGGAGAGACGCGCGACCGAGACGAGATAGGACTCGCTGCCCGAATCGTAAGCGGCCGCGAGTTCGCTCCCCAAACCCTGGAGCTCGTCGGCAAGCGCGTTGAGGAGATCCTGCCCTCGCATCGGTGTCTGTCAAGCGGCTCGGTTGGTGGGTAGTTTGAAGACGCGTACCGACTCGACGAGCCGGTCGGCGGACTTGGACAGGTCCGCGGTCGCCTCGGACTGCAGCAGAATCTCGGCGGCCGTCTTTTCCGTGCTGGCGCCGATCTGGTGCACGCGGTTGCGCAGCTCGGTGGTGATCTTCATCTGTACCTGCGCGGAGGAGGTGATTCGCTTCACGAGCTCCACGAGCGACGCGGTGGACTGCTGCGTCTCGCGCATCTGCGCGCCAGAGCGCGCGGCGATTTCCGATCCCAGCACCACCTGCGCGATGGTCTTGTTGACGGTGTTGATCGTGTCCGACGTTTCGATCTGAATGTTGTTCACGAGCTGCGCGATCTGCTGCGTCGCCTGACGCGAGCTCTCGGCGAGGCGCTGCACTTCTTCCGCCACGACCGCGAAGCCGCGGCCCGCGTCACCCGCGGCCGCCGCCTGCATGGACGCGTTGAGCGCCAGCACGTGCGTACGCTCGGCGATCGTGTTGATGAGGTTCACGATGCCGGTGATTTCCTGCGAACGTTCGCCCAGGCGCTTGATGCGCTTTTCGGACTCGGCGATGGATTCGCGAATGCCTTCCATGCCCTTCACGGTTTCGTTCACCGAACTGAGCGCGGTTGTCGTGGATGTCGTCGCCTGCTCGGCGGCGCGGTTGGACGCGGCCGCGAGCTCGGCTACCTGAGTCATGACCTTGGACGCATTCACGAGGTTCTCGCTCGCGCGTTCGACGTCCGAGCGCTCCGCCGCGGCGGTGGCGTTCACGGACTCGGCCTGACGCTTCACGCGTTCGGTGGAGAGTTTCACCTGCGCGGCGATGCTGGTCACTTCCGAGAGCACGCGGCCGGTCTCGTGCGCTAGCAGGTTGATGGAGTCGGACACGGTGCCGATGACGTTCGCGGTCACGGGCGCTTTCGCGGTCAGGTCCTTGTTGGACAACTGCGCGACGGCCTGCAGCAACTGCACGACCGAGTTGTTGAGATCTTCGTTCTCGCGTTCGGCGTCGGCGAGACGTGCCACGCGGTCGTCGAGCAGATGGTCGAACGCGCGCGACAGTTCGCCGAACTCGTCGTCGCCGCCGAGTTGCGAACGCGCGGAGAAGTCGCCATCGGAAATCTTAATCACGGTTTCCTGCAGTTTCGTGATCGGCTTCGTCACGGCACGCAGCAGCGAGAACGCGATGAGGAGGCCGACGCCCAGCAGCGCGACCGCGATGCCCGTCGCCCAGACCACGACCCTCTGACGCACCACCGCGACCGCGGCCAGCGCTTCGTCGGCCTTGATCTCGGCGATGATCGCCCACTTGAGGCCGAGCACGTTCAGCGGCGCGTAGGCGCCGAGCACCTGCGTCTTCGTGTAGTTGGGATATACGCCGAAGCCCGCCGTGTTCTTCTCGAACGCGTCTTCGGTCGCCTTCGTCTTGATGGGCACGAGACCGATGCCGTTGCCTTTGGCCTGCACCGCGTTCGCGACGCCCTGCGCGAAGCCGGCGTCCCGAACGCTCTGCGCGTAGGCGGTGATGTTTTCCACAGCGAGGCGCGCGATCGAGCGCGGCGTCCCGTCGGCGCTGGAGACTAGGTAGGTTTCGCCGGAGTTGCCGAAGCCGCGCTCCTTCCACTTGCCTTCCGATGTCATCACCGCGTTGATCTTGTCGATCGACACCTGCACGACGAGTACGCCGATCTTCTTCCCGTTCTCGAAGATGGGCGTTCCGAGGAACGCGGCCTGGTCGTTGTACGAAGGCAGGTATTCGCCGAATTCCGAGAGCGCGACCTGGCCAGGTGCGTTGAGCGCCCAGCTCTGGCGGTACGCGTCGCCCAGTCGGGTCTTCGCGAACGGACCCGTGTTGAGCGAAGTCGCGAAGTCGAGTTCCTTGAACACCGTGTAGACGATGTTTCCGTTGCGCGCATCGATGAGGAAGATGTCGTAGAGGTCGAAGCGGTTGAGCGCGGTGCGCAGGAAGGGGTGCAGCGCGGCGTGCAGTTCCGTGTAGCGCGAGCCGTCGTTCGCACGGTCCATGGCGCTCTTCGAACCCAGCGGATTCGGGTTCGCGGCGATGTAGTGGTACTGCAGGTTCATCACGAGGTCCGGCAGCGCCGTGGCCGAGGAGGCCATGTCGACCATGCGGCCCGTGTTGCGGCGCTGGAACTCCTGCATGAAGTCGCCAGTGTAGAAGCGGGACAGGCGTGCGCGCTGCGCCGGCAGGTCCGCGATGTTGAGCACGGAGTTGTCGAACGCGTTCGGCAGGTCGCGCATGGCGGCGATGACGTCGGGGGCGGAGGCAAGCACCTGTACCTGGTTGGAGAGCGCGTCGAAGTAGTCGGTGATCTGGCCGGCCTTCGAGGCGCGCTGACCGATCAGCGATTCGCGTGCCTGCGACTCCAGTGCCGCTTTACCGGAGCTCAGCGATTCGCGACCGACGATCAGCGAGGTGAGCGCCACGGGGATGATGGCGAGGAACAGCGTACCCAGCAGAAGCTTCTGCCGGATGGACTGGACGCCGAATACGTTGCGAATGGCCATGTTGTTAGCTCACCAATTGATCGAGTAGTTGCGCGAAGTCGAATTCGAACCAGGCATCTTTGCCCGCGACGAAGGTTGCGAGTACCGCGCCAGTGGCCGCCGCGGGAAGCGCGGGCGGAACGATCTGCGATTCGGGAAGGAAAGCCATGCGGCGCGGAAGACCGTCGATGACGATGCCGGCAGCGTCGCCGCCGTGACCGATGACGAGCACCATGCGTTTCTCGCGCGGCAGGTGCTGCGTCTCGAACAGGGTCGCGAGGTCGAAGAGGGGGACGATTCGGCCGTGCAGGTTCACGAGGCCGAGCACGTTCGCGGGCATGCGCGGCAGTGGATAGACGTTCGGCATCTCGACGAGCTCGCTCGCCTTGTCGAAGGGCACGAGCAGCCGCATCTGGCCGATGCGAAACGCCTGGTGGACGATCTCGTCCGGATTTCCTTCGCCGACGGGCGCACCGGCCAGCGCCGCGAGCTCCGGCGGCAGTGGCGGCAAACCCAGTGGCAAAGGAAACGCGGCGTTCATCTCAGGCGCAGGCCTTGATGGCGCCGATGATCTGGTCGGACGTGTACGGCTTCGTGACGTAGCCTTTGACGCCCAGCATCTGGGCCCACACGCGGTCGGCCTTCTGGTTCTTGCTGGTGACGAGGACGACCGGAATCGCCTTCGTCGCCGCGTCGCCGCCGATGGCGCGAGTGGCGGCGAAGCCATCCATCTGGTCCATGTTGACGTCCATGAGGATGACGTCGGGCAACGCGCTCTTGGACAGCTCGACGGCCTGCAGGCCGTTGGTCGCGGTCAGCGTGGTGTAGCCGGCGGCACTCACGATCCGCTCGAGGTTCATGAGATCGGGACGCGCATCGTCGACGATGAGCACTTTCTGAATGGCCACGGTAACTCTCCACGCGCAATGGGCCACCGCCGACCGGTTCGGACGGTTTCTCCCAGAGGCACGAGGGGAATCTTGGCGGGTATGTGACAAAACCACGGTGACGGAGGTCACACCGGGTTTCCCTAGGAAGGGCTCCAGTTCGCGCTTTCTCGGGGATGGGACCGTCGCCGGGCGTCAATCCCCGAACCCGGGCTCCCTCAGCGGGGTTCCGCGCCCTCGAGCCAACCCGCGCCGCGACGCACCGCGGGCAGGCGCGACATGAGCAGCGCGACCGCGGCGGCGCTGAAAAGAAAGACGGTGAACGGGAGATCGAAGCTCGTTGGCAGCGGTCGATGCAGGACGATGTCGAAGGCGCTCGTGCCCTGGCCGAAGCCGCTGACCGCATGCAGCAGGACATTCGCGAGCGCGTGCAAGGCTATTGCTGCCCACATCGAGCGTGTCCCGAGATAGGCGTACGCGAAAACGAAGTGCATCGCGCCGGTGGTCAGGATCATTTTTCCGAGCGCCATCGCATCGAGGCCCGGGGCGTGAGAGAGGCCGAAAGGCAGCGCCAGCAACCACAGCGCGCGCGTCGTGCCGACGGCGCGCGCGAGCGCGATGAAGGCGTAGCCTCGAAAGAGCAACTCCTCGGCGGAGTTGCCGATCAAATAGTTCGCGCCCGCGAGGCCGACGTCGTGGATCGATCGCGAGCCCCGCTGCCATTCGAAGGGCAGCACGACATACAGCGCGCCGATCAGAACGGCCATGACCAGACAGGCGCCGAGGCAGCCGAGCAGGAATGCACGCGCATGCGCAGGGGTGGGTGTCAGGCCGAATCGATCGGCAGGCAGGTTGTCGCGCTTCAGCAGTGCGCTGCTGCCCGCCAGCAGCAGCGCCACGATCGCCAGAGAACATGCGGCACGACCGATGATCGCGCCGGTGCGATCGCCGGGAAACAGGCCACTCACGCCATTGAGCGCGGCGTACGAAACGACTGCCAGTGATGCGAAGAGCAGCCAGGAGCTCGCGCGAGCTTGCGCCCGCGCGGATTGGAATTGGGTCATGTTCGCGTCAGGCGGGCGGATCCGCGCGCCAGTACAGGTTGTAGCGCTCATGCGTCAGCCGGAACCAGGGGATGAGCTCGACGGAGGTATCTCCCTCGAAACCGCGTGCGGTGAAGATGAGCTTTTGTTCGTCCGTGCGCTTCGTGCTCGCGAGCAGCTCGGTCAACGGCTTGTTCCAGCGCGGGATGTTTACCGCGTCGTTCAGCATGTTGCCCGACTCGCGCTCGTTGATGATGAGCTGCGAATCTTTCGAGAGGCCCTTCGTGCCCAGACGACCCGCGAGCACGATCGGTCCGAAGACGAGCGCTGCGTGAGTCGCGTCGTTGGGCAGCGGCTCGAGCCGCAACGACATGGGTGTGCGGACTTCGACGACGTCACCGTCGCGCAAATGGCCGCGCAGGCGGTAGTAAGTCCCCGGTTGCCGTGCGACGAACTTGCGCTTGCCGACGGTCACGGTCATCGCCGGACACCACGACGGTTGCCGGATCGCGAGTTGCGGCGCGCCTCTGCCAGCCCCGATCTCGAGACGCGTCGTGTCCGCATCGGGGAAGCGCGTCGTCTGCGTGACTCGCACGCCGCGTTCCTGCCACTCGAGCGTGGATGACAGGAACAGGTTCACGTACAGCGTGGTCTCGTCCCGCGCGTAAATGTTCTCGCCGTAGCGCGCGTGGTTCTCGATGCCGGAGCCCGTGCAACACCAGAACGCATCGAAGGGTTTGTGATAGAGGCGCACATAGCCAGGCCGTGTCGACTGGAAATAGGTGTTCATGCCCGTCTCGGGATCCTGCGAGGCGAGGATGCCGTTGAACAGCGCGCGCTCGTAATAGTCGAAGTGCGCCACTCGCGGATCGCGCGCATACAAGGAGCGCGTGAGCCGCAGCAGGTTGTGCGTGCAGCAGGTCTCCATCGTCTTGCCGGAAGACAGGTGCTCGGCGAACTTGTCGGGCGGGAAGAAATGCTCGACGTCGCCGTGCCCGCCCGTCGCGAACGAGCGCTTTTCGACGACGGTGCGCCAGAAGAACTCCGCCGCGCGGCCGTACTCGGGCGCGCCCGTCACATCGTGGATGCGGCTGAAGCCGATCACCTTCGGGATCTGCGTGTTCGAATGCAGTCCGTCTAGCTTGTCGACACCCGCGGCGAGTGGGTCGAGCAGGGCACGGTGCGAGAACCGGATCGCGAGCCGCTTGTGGCGCTCGTCACCCGAGATCACGAACAGGTCCGCGAAGACTTCGTTCATGCCGCCGTGCTCGCGATCCAGCATCTTCTGGAAGTCGGCGTCGCTCACGTCCTTGCTCTGCTCGTCGATCCAGCCGGCCAGCTTGAACCACACGTCGAGCGCCTTGCGGCTGCCACGATGCGCGTGCGCGTCACGGAGGCCGGCCAGGATCTTGTGCATCGTGTACCAGGGCACGCCGGCGAACGGCCGTCCTCCGAGGCTATCCAGCAGCGGCGCGGCGTTGTCCGGAAACGCGGTGACGAGACCGTCGCCCCGATTCTTCTGGCAGAGCGCGAGTTCGCCCACGATGTAGTCGACACGCTCGGCGAAGCGCACATCGCCCGTGGTCTCGAACATGCACGCGCAGGCCGTCAGATAGTGCCCGAGCGTGTGGCCGTGACAGCGGATCTCGATCCACGGCTCGATCGATTCCCAACCGCCGTAGACGGCGGCCTTCGGCGCGAGCCCCGCGTTCACGCGGAAGTTGTGGAGCATGCGATCCGGCTCGAGCTCGAGCAGATACTTCTCGTCGAGTTTCTGCGCGGCGAGGAACGGTCCCTCGCCGAGCCGCACGTCGCGCAGACCGAAGAAGTCCGCGCCCTTGGGCGTCGCGGCGAACGACGCGTCCGGCAGCGCGGTCGAGGCAGCACCCGCGCCGAGAAGTTTGATGGCATCCCGGCGCGAGTGACTCATTGGTTTTCTCAGACGGCGAGCTGGATCACAGAGTATGAACGCGCCGGCAACTTGATCGTCATCTTTGCGCCGGCGGTGACGCCGTCGAGCTTCGTCGCGACGACCTTGTTGGGCTCCGCGAAGGTGTTGAATGCCTTCAGGTCCGGACCGGTGATCGTCTCCGCGGCGACCACGCTCTTGGGCGCGATGTCCTCGAAGTTGAGCGCGAGCTCGCGCTCGTTCGAGAGATCGCGATTCAACACGAACACCGCCACGCGTCCCGACTTCGCGTCGTACGAAGCGACGGCGTCGATGAATGGCACCTCCTCGTCGCGCGCGAAGTCGGCGCGCAGGCCGGCGGCCTTGATCGGGTAGGTCTCGCATTCGACCTGGATGTCGAGCATGCGGCCGTGCGCATACTTCAGCGCGAACTCGTACGGGTAGAAGGTCGGCTGGCGCAGGATGCCTTTCTCGTTCGTCACGAGCGGCGCGATCACGTTGACGATCTGCGCGAGGCAGGCGAGACGCACGCGCTCGGACTGGCGCATCAGGGTATTCAGGAAGCCGCCCGTGAGCATCGCATCCTCGAGGTTGTAGACCTCCTCGAGCAACTTTGGCGCATACGTGCCCTTGCCGTCCATGTCCTCCGGCCGGCGTGCCCGGTACCAAACGTTCCATTCATCGAAACTCAGCCACAGGCGCTTCGGCGAGCGATAGAGACCCTGCACGTAATCGGAGACCGCGATGATCTCCTGGATCTGCCGTTCCATGTCGAGGTTGTTGGCCAGGAAGCGTTCGGTCTTGCCGCCGGTGAGCTCGGATTCGTTGCCCCAGTAGTTGTGCAACGAGATGCCGTCGACCATGTCGTAGCACTCTTCGAGCACTTCGCGGTCCCAGGTCAGGTAGGTAGGCAGGATCGTGTTGCTCGAGCCGCAGGCGATGAGCTGCACGTCCGGGTCGATCACGCGCGCCTGCTGCGCGATGTCGCGCGCCTTGCGCCCATACTCTCGCGCGCTGAGCCGGCCCATCTGCCACGGACCGTCCATCTCGTTGCCGAGACACCAGTACTTCACCTTGTGAGGCGCGTCGTATCCATGCGAGCGGCGCAGCTCGCTCCACTTCGTGCCCTTCGCGTAGTTGCAGTATTCGATGTAGGCGACGGCCATCTCTGAGGTTCCCGTGCCGAGGTTGAAACCCAGCAACGGTTCGGTGCCGACGGCTTTCGCCCAGTCCATGAAGTCATTCGTGCCGAACTGGTTCGTCTCGAGCTGGTTCCAGGCGCGCTCGAGAACCGTCGGGCGGTTCTTCTTGGGACCCACGCCGTCCCACCAGTTGTAGCCCGAGACCATGTTGCCGCCGGGGTAACGCATGATCGGGACGTTGAGGTTCTTCACTTCGCGCAGCGTGTCGGTGCGGAAGCCGCGCTTGTCGGCGAGCGGCGAACCGGGTTCGTAGACGCCGGTGTACACCGCGCGGCCCAGGTGTTCGAGGAAGGCGCCGAAGAGGCGGCGGTCGAAGTCGGCGCGGGGCGCGACGAGTCCGAGCGTGGCGCGGGCCGTCCGGCCCTTCGCCTGGGAGTAGCTAGGCAGTGCGAAGACGCTGGAGGCGGCGATGCCGGCCCCGGCGAGTCCTGCGTGCTTGAGAAAATCTCGACGGCTCTTGTGGCTCTTCATTTTGCATTGCTCCGGAAGGGAAGCGCGGGAAGGGTGAGTATAGTCAGCAAGCCGATATCGACATGCGTATGGATCAATTCGAAAGCGGTGATGTGTCGACGACCGGCCACCCTGCGTCGTCCCAGGTGAGGCCGAGAATCTTCAGCTTCGAGCGCCCGCTGTCTTTGGCGTCGTACGCGTGCGTAACGAACCAGTCGCGGCCTTCGAAGGTGTAGACGCTGTTGTGGCCGACGCCGGGCCAGCGAGAGTTACCCGCGACGACGGGAGTGCCGCCGCCCTTGTCCAGCCGGTCTTCGTTTCGGTCGACGTACGGGCCGCGCAGATCTTTCGAGCGACCGACGACGACCTTGTAGTCGCTGTTCGCGCCGCGGCAGCAGTGATCCCACGAAACGAACAGGTAGTACCAGCCATTCTTGCGGAAGATGAACGGCGCTTCGATCGACGCGGGTTCCGGTTCGGCGTCGTCGATGAGAACCGATCGTTCGCGCTTCGCGAGCGAGCGCCATTCCTGCGGTTCCGCGAGCTTCAGCCGATCCGGCGCGAGCCTGGCGAGGCGCAGGCCCGCCCAGAACGAGCCGAACGCGAGCCAGGGAGTGCCGTCGTCGCCGACGATGAGTTGCGGGTCGATCGCGTTCCACAGGTCGCGATACGGGATCGACTGAACGACGATGCCGTGGTCGATCCACCGGTAGTCAGGCGCTTTCGGATTCAGCGTCTTGTTCGTCGCGACGCCGATCGCGGACGTGATCTTCCCGCCGGCCGACACGCTGTAGTAGAGGTAGTATCTCGCGTCGTGCAGCGCGATGTCGGGGGCCCAGTAGTGACCCTTGAAGTTCGGCGCGACGTTCGCGGTCCACGCCGGGATCGCCTCGAGCACCGGCGGCTCCTTCTTCCACGTCGCGCGATCCTTCGAGCTCCAGACCGCGATGCCGCGACCCGTGCCGAAGAGATAGAAGGTGTCGCCCTCGCGGATCATCACGGGGTCGTGGATGCGCAGGTCGGCGGCGGAGACGCTGTCCTGCGCAGGCGCCGTCAAGGGCGCGAGGCAGCAGAGGCCGAGGATCATCTCCAGAAGGCGGGGCGTCGGGCGTTGCATGGGGTCCTTCCTCCAACGCGAGGTCAGTTGGCTCGGAGCCGGTACTCGATCGTCGCGCGATAAAATTCGCCGGGTCGCAGGATGGCGTTTGGAAATTCAGGTTCGTTGGGAGCGTTCGGCAAACCTTGAGGCTCGAGGATGACGCCGCTGCCGATCGTCGGGTGCGCGCGCGGCAGGAACTGCCCATTGTAGAACTGCAGACCGGGGCCGCTGCCGAGCATCGTCAGCGACGCGTCGCCGTTCGCGGAGGTGAGCTCGCAGGCGCAGTCCGCATCCGCATCGAGCAACCAGCAGTGGTCGTAACCGCCGGCCTCGCGGAGCTGGGCATGTTTTTCGAGCGACGGCGGCGCGAGACCGCGGCTCTTGCGAAAATCGAACGTAGTCCCTTCGACGGGCGCTTTCTCACCGGTGGGGATCAGTCCGGGCCGCACGGGTAGATAGTGAGATGCCGGGATGCGCAGGCGTTGTCCGGTTGCCGGCACGCCAGCATTGCCGTTGATGTTGAAATACAGATGGTAGGTGAGGTTGACCGGCGTCGGCGCGTCGGTCACGGCGCTCAGGGTGATCGCGAGCGAGTCGCCGTGGATTTCGAAATGGACTTCGACGTCGAGATTGCCCGGATAGCCTTCCTCGCCCGCGGGTGAACGAAGGCCCAGGCGCACGACGGTGTCGCCGGCGTCGAGGACTCGCCACAGCCGTTTGCCGAATCCCAGCATGCCGCCGTGCAGATGGTTGACGCCTTCGTTCGCGGTCACCTGATGGTCGCGCCCGTCGATGGTGAAGCGCGAGTTCGCGATGCGATTGCCGAACCGGCCGACGAGCGGACCGACATACGCGCGATCGCTCTCATACTCCGCGAGCGTCGCGAAACCCAGGATCAGGTCGCGGCGGCTGCCGCCGATCGGAAACGTCAGCCGGCGCAGGATCGCGCCGTAAGTGAGCACTTCGACCTGCAGGCCATCGGGCGTCCCGAGCGTCAGCGACTCGACGTCGCGACCGTCCGCGAGCTTGCCGAAGGAGCTCCTCACTTCTTCTCCGCCTTGCCTTCGATCAGCCGCTGTGAAAGGCAGAACAGGAACAGCAGGATTCCGATCACGATGCGCGTCCACCAGGAGCTCAACGTGCCATTGAAGATCACGAGCGTCTGGATGATGCCGAGAATCAGCACGCCGACGACGGTGCCCGCGATGTACCCCACGCCGCCGGTGAGCAATGTGCCGCCGATCACGACCGCGGCGATCGCGTCGAGCTCGAGGCCCACGGCATGCAAACTGTATCCGGAGAGCATGTAGATGCTCATGACCAGTCCCGCGAGCGCGGCGCACGCGCCGGAGAGCGCATACACGCGAATCAACGTCGATCCCACCGGCAGTCCCATGAGCGCCGCGGATTTCGCGCTGCCGCCGATCGCGTACACGGTACGACCGAAACGCGTCGCGTGCGCCAGCCACAGCGAAAAGAGGACTATGGCGATGGCGAAAGCGGCGCCGCTCGACAGCGTGTTGCCGCCGCCGACCGGGATGCGCGCCTGCGCGAGCGATACGAAGGCGGGGTCGTTGATCGGAATCGATTCGGTGTCGATGAGATAGCAGAGCCCGCGCGCGACGAACATGCCGGCGAGCGTGACGATGAAGGGCTGCAACCGGTAGCGATGGATCAGGAATCCCTGCGCCGCGCCGAACGCGCCGCCGCCCACCACCAGCAGGGGCATGACGAGCCAGGGACTCCACCCCGCGCGCTCGGTCAGGGCGGCGGCGGCCATGGTCGTCAACGCGAGAACGGAGCCGACAGACAGGTCGATCCCGCCCGTGAGGATCACGAACGTCATGCCGACGGCGACGATGCACAGGAACGCGTTGTCGATCGCGAGATTGAGGAATACCTGCGGCGCGAGGAATGAATCGTAAGACGCGGCGCCGAAGACGATGAGCGCAACGAACAGCACGAGCGTTGCGGAAAGCGGGACGAGACGGCGATCGAGGCCGAGCAGGGTTGTGGCTGGCGCGGGCATCAGTCGGCCGGCCGTGTCGCGATCCTGAGTACGCTGGCGCGGAACTCGGGGGATTGCAGCAGCATCACGCTGAAGATGAGCGCGGCCTTGAACACGAGGTTGACCTCGGGCGGCACGCCGAGCGAGTAGATGGTCGACGTCAGCGTCTGGATGATGAGCGCGCCTAATGCTGTGCCCGCGAGACTGAACTTGCCGCCGGTCAGCGCGGTGCCGCCGAGCGTCACCGCGAGGATGGCGTCGAGCTCCAGCAACTGCCCCGCGTTGTTGGCGTCGGCGCTGCGCACGTTCGAGCTGATGATGAGTCCGGCGACGCCGGCCATGAGGCCGCAGAAGCCGTAGAGCGCCAGCGTGATCGGACGCGCCTTCACGCCGGCGATGCGCGCGGCAATCGGGTTGATGCCGATCGCGCGCACGTAGAGTCCGAGCGGCGTCAGCGTCAGTGCGCAGTGCGTGAGCACGATGACGGCGGCCGCGAGCACGGCAGCGAAGGGCAGGCCCGCGAGGAAGCCGTTGCCGAGATACGAGAACGGCGGGTGGTAGATAGTCAGGATCTGCCCGCCGGTGATGAGCTGCGCGATGCCGCGGCCCGCGACCATGAGGATCAGCGTGGCGATGATGGGTTGCATCCCGACGCCGACGACGAGCGCGCCATTCCAGAGACCGCAGAGCAGCGCGATGCCGAGCGCCGCGACCAGCGCGAACCACATCGGGAAGCGCGTGGGGGATTCGCCGCCCGTCAGATCCAGCGATCCGCCGATCAACACGGCCGCGACCGCGGCGGCGATCGCGACGACAGCGCCCACCGAAATGTCGAGTCCGCGCGCGGCGATGACGAGCGTCATGCCCGTGGACACGAGCGCGAGTGGCGCGGCGCGATTCAGGATGTCGATGAGGCTGCCGTAGAGGTGGCCGTCGCGCCACGAGAGCGAGAGGAAGCCCGGATTCACGAACGCGTTGAGCGCGATCAGCAACACGAGCGTGAAGCAGGGCCAGAACAGGGCGCGTTGCGTGAGTCCGCGCATCATGCCGCGGCCTCGCCGGCAGCAGCAGCGGTCGGCGTAGCCTTCGTCGACGCGTCCGCTGGCGCGGACGCGATCAACGCGTAAATTTCATCCGCCGAACATCCGCCTGGCAACGTCGCGACCTGCACGCGATCCCGCATGACGACGATCCGCGTCGAGACGCGCAGCAGCTCTTCGATCTCCGCGGAGATGAACACGATCGCGAGGCCGGCAGCGGCGAGCTCGACGAGCCGGTTCATGATCTCGGTCTTGCCCGCGACGTCGATGCCGCGCGTGGGCTCGTCGAGTATCAGCAGGCAGGGATCGGTCGCGAGCGCGCGCGCGATCACGCACTTCTGCTGGTTGCCGCCCGAGAGCGTGCCGATCGTGCCGTCGAGAGACGGCGCGCGGATGTCGAGCATCTTCGCGAGCTTGTCGGTGAGTTCGCGCACGCGGGATTGAGGCAGGCGCCGCCACAATCCTTGGCGTGTCTGCAGCGTGAGCACGATGTTGTCGCGGATCGAAAGGTCTTCGACGATGCCTTCGGTCTTGCGTTCCTCGGGGCAGAAACCCAAGCCGTGAGCGATGGCGTGCGCGGGGTCGCGCAACGAGACTGGTTTGCCTTCGACGGCGACGCTGCCCGCGTCCGTGCGATCGAGCCCGAACAGCAGGCGCGCGACCTCGGTGCGGCCGGAGCCCAACAACCCGGCGATGCCGACGATTTCGCCACGACGGATCTCGAGGTCGACTTTGCCGACGCTGCCGCGGCGCGAAATTCCGTTGGCGCTGAGCACCGTGCTCGCGGCTTTCCCGTTCGCCGCGGCGGATTTGCCTGTCTGTGTGCGCGACGTTGCCGTCTCCGTGGAGCGGCCCACCATCGCGGCGACGAGCGCCGCATGGTCGAGCGCCGTCGCCGCGTATTCGCCCACCAGCTTGCCGTTGCGTAGCACGGTGATGCGATCGGAAACCGCGTACACCTGATCGAGGAAATGCGTGACGAACACGATGCCGAGACCGCTGGCGCGCAGGCGCTTCAGCGTGGCGAACAGGCGGTCGACTTCGCCGCTGTCGAGGCTGGATGTCGGTTCGTCGAGGATGAGCACGCGCGCGGAGATGTCGATCGCGCGCGCGATGGCGACCATCTGCTGGATCGCGACGGAGTAGCCGCCGAGCTCGCGGCGCACGTCGATGTCGACGTCGAGGCTCGCCAGCAGCTCGCGCGATCGCGAATTCAATGCGCGCCAGTCGATGCCGCCGCCGCGCGACCAGGCGCGCAGCGGTTGGCGACCCGCGAAGATGTTCTCCGCCACCGAGAGGTTGGGGCAGAGGTTGACCTCTTGATAGACAGTGCTGATGCCGAGCCGCTGCGCATCCAGTGTTGAAGTGGGAACTATCCGATTCCCGCCGAGAGTCATATCACCGGCTTGCAGTGACTCCACGCCGGTCAAGACCTTGATCAGCGTGGATTTGCCCGCGCCGTTCTGGCCCATCAACGCGTGGACTTCGCCCGCGCGCAGCGTGAAGTCCACGCCGTCGAGCGCGGGCTTGCCGCCGTAAGAGTGGACGATGCCCCGCGCCGCGAGCAAAGCTAAATTCGCCGCGAGCAGCGGCGTGGTCACGTTGTCTTCAGCCACGCCGCGTCTCTCAATACTTGCGCTTCGGGAATTCCTGCGCCGCGACTTGCCTCGGGAACACCGATTCTTCGGTTACGATGCGCTTCTCGATCGTCTTGCCGGCGACCACGTCCTTCACGGCGGCCATGAGCTGCGGGCCCAGCAACGGGCTGCACTCGACCGTGACGTTGAGCTTGCCGGCGATCATCGCCTCGAACGCGCCTTTCACGCCGTCGATCGAGATGATGATGATGTCGACGCCCGGTTTGAAACCCGCTTCCTCGATCGCCTGGATCGCGCCGATCGCCATGTCGTCGTTGTGCGCGTAGAGCACGTTGATCTTCTTGCTCTTGTCGGTCCCTTGGGCCTTGAGGAAAGCCTCCATGACTTCCTTGCCCTTTGCGCGCGTGAAGTCGCCGGTCTGCGAGCGGATGACCTTGAAGCGCGGTTCCGCCGCGATGATTTCCGCGAAACCCTTCTTGCGATCGTTGGCGGGAGCGGAGCCGACCGTGCCCTGCAGCTCGACGATGTTGATCTCGCCCTGTGCAGCCTTGCCTTCACCCGCGGCGTAGTACTCGAGCAGCCAGCGACCGGCCTTGCGGCCTTCCTCGACGAAGTCCGAGCCGATCAGCGAGAGGTAGAGAGTCTGGTCGGAAACTTCGACGGCGCGATCCGTGAGGATGACGGGAATCTTCGCGGCCGCAGCTTCGCGCAGCACCGTTTCCCAGCCGGTTTCGACGACGGGCGAGAACGCGATGACGTCGACGCGCTGCGCGATGAACGAACGCAGCGCCTTGATCTGGTTTTCCTGTTTCTGCTGCGCGTCCGAGAACTTCAATTGGATGCCGGCGTCGCGCGCGGAGTCCTGCACGGACTTCGTGTTCGCGGTGCGCCACTCGCTCTCGGCGCCGATCTGGCTGAACCCGAGCACGATGGGTTTCGAAGCGCCGTCGCCGGCCGGCTCCTTTCCTTCAGAATTTTGGGTTCCGCCCGAACAGGCGGCGAGTATGGCGGCGCCCGCGAGCGCGAGCAGAGAATTGCGGATCATCTTCGTATCCCCCCGGAATTAGTTAGGGCTTCTCGCAGGCTACAGCGCGCGCACTCCATGCACTGCGTAACCATCGCTCGCGAGAGCGAGCGGGTTGCGCAGCGGCGCGCCGAGCGCCGGCAGGTCCACTTCGAACACGTCGCCGGGTTCTGGTTGGATGCCGTCAGCGAAGCTTATGGTAGATGTGCCGAAAAAATGCAGGTGAACGTCGCCCGGACGCCGATGCGCCGGATATTTGAAGTGGTGGTACTCGAGATTGGCGAGCGAGTGACACATGTTGTCCTCCCCCGTCACGAACGGCTTCTCCCAGATCACCTGGCCGCCGCGACGGATGCGGCTCGCGCCTTCCATGTGGGCCGGGAGGGCGCCGGTGCGCAACTCCGGGCCGACCGCGCAGGGGCGCAGCTTCGAATGCGCGAGATAGAGGTAGTTCTTGCGCTCGGTCACGTGATCGGAGAACTCGTTGCCGATCGCGAATCCGAGCCGGCGCGGCACGCCGGCCGCGTCGATGAGGTAGAGGCCGACGATCTCCGGTTCCTCGCCGCCGTCGAGCGCGAAGCCGGGCGAGGAGAGTTCGCCGCCGCAGCCCGAGACGATCGCGCCGTCTCCCTTGTAGAACCATTCGGGTTGCGCGCCCGGGGACGAATCCGTGGGGCGACCACCCTCGACCCCCCACTTGAACATCTGCATCGAGTCCGAGAGCGTTTCGGCGGCGAGCTTCTTGTGCATGCCGTCACGCGCGGCGGCGCTGCCGAGATGCGTGAGGCCGGTGCCGGAGACGAGGCAGCGCGCGGGATCCGGGTGCGTCAGTGGCGGCAAGACCCGCCGTTCGGCGAGCAGGTCGGGATAGGGAATCCGGCTGGCACTCGCGAGTGGAGTCGCATGCGCTTCGAGCGATTCACCCGCCGCGATCGCCGATTGCGCAAGCTCATAGGTCGACGCGAACGCGCCCACGCGCCCGACGGCAACGCCGTCCGGCGTGACCCAGCCGACGCCCGGCTGTCCGCTTTCGGTTGAGAACTGGATGAGTCGCAAGCCCGGCATGATGGGTTTGCTATCAATAGCCAACAAGCCCGAGATTGGTACGGATCTATACTCATCGGTATATGTATGGATCGGGACGCAGAGGGAAACAAGAAAATGTCCGCGAATACACCCTGGTTCATCCGCGCGCGGCTCAAGACACGCCAGCTGATGCTGCTCACCGCGATATGCGATGAGGGCAATATTCACCGTGCCGCCGAAGTTTTGAACATGTCTCAGCCGGCCGCGAGCAAGCTGCTCAAGGATCTCGAGGACATGCTTGGCGTGTCATTGTTCGAACGCCAGCCGCGCGGCATGCGGCCCAACTGGTACGGCGAAACGATGATCCGCCACGCGCGCATCGCGCTGTCCAGCCTGCGCGAGGCGGGGCAGGAGATCGAAGCGTTGAAAACCGGGCTGTCGGGACACGTGAGTCTCGGCGCGATCACCGGTCCCGCGCTGTCACTGATTCCGCAGGCGATCATGATCGTCGCGCGCGAGAACCCGAAGCTGCGCGTCGAGCTGCACGTCGAATCGAGCAACGTGCTGATCGAGCAGCTCGCACAGGGAAAGGTCGACATCATGGTCGGCCGTCTGTTCGAACGTCAGGACAAGACGGGCCTGCGATATGAACGACTCGCGGAAGAGCCGGTGGCCGCGGTCGTGCGCCCCGGACACCCGCTGCTGAACGTCGTGGGACTCAGTCTCAAGACCGTGGAGCCGAAGCCGTGGATCGTGCCGCCGCAGGGCAGCGTGCTGCGTCACCGCTTCGATCTCATGTTCCAGGAAGCGGGTCTCGCGCCGCCGACGCAGCTCATCGAAACCTCATCGCTGCTGTTCGTGACCAAGATGCTGCAGCAGACTGACTTCATCGCCGTCATCCCGACCGAGGTCGCGCGCTACTACGCGACGTACGGAATGATCTCGCTCCTGCCGATGTCGTTGTCGTGCACGATGGATGCCTTCGGCATCATCACGCGCACCGACTGGCTGTTGTCTCCCGCGGCCAATGTGTTGTTGCGCGCGCTCAAGACTTCGGCGGTGAGTAGTTATGGTTGCGCGCCGGATCCCAAGAGCGCCGCGTAATGCCAAAGCCGATATGCCACGCCTGCAGAAAATTATTGTTCGCATATGTTTGAGCCTTGTAGGCTGCCGCACCGATGGATGTTCCAAAAAAGCGTGCGCGTCGCAGTCAGGCGTGGTTCGGACGTGAAGGCAAGGATGGATTTCTCCATCGCAGCTGGATCAAGAACCAGGGCTATCCCGACGATCTGTTCGACGGTCGCCCCGTCATCGGCATCTGCAACACGTGGAGCGAACTGACGCCGTGTAACGGCCATTTCCGCGAGCTCGCGGAGTTCGTGAAGCGCGGTGTGTACGAAGCCGGCGGGTTCCCGCTCGAATTTCCCGTGATGTCGCTCGGCGAGACGCAACTGCGTCCGACCGCGATGTTGTTCCGCAATCTCGCGAGCATGGACGTCGAAGAATCCATTCGCGGCAATCCGCTCGACGGCGTCGTGCTGCTGATGGGCTGCGACAAGACCACGCCCGCGTTGCTGATGGGCGCGGCGAGTTGCGACATCCCGACGATCGGTGTGAGCGGCGGTCCGATGCTGTCGGGTCAATTCCGCGGCAAACAGATCGGCTCGGGCACCGGCGTCTGGCAGATGTCCGAAGACGTCCGCGCCGGCAAGATGGCGCAGGAAGAATTCACCGCCGCCGAATCGTGCATGCACCGCTCGAAAGGGCACTGCATGACGATGGGCACGGCGTCGACGATGGCGAGCATGGTCGAGGCGCTCGGCGTCGCGTTGCCCGGCAACGCCGCGATTCCCGCGGTCGATTCGCGCCGTTACCGCCAGGCGCAGCTCACCGGCCGTCGCATCGTCGAGATGGTCGAGGAGGAGATGAACCTCTCGAAGATCCTGACGCGTGCTGCGTTCGAGAACGCGATCCGGGTCAATGCCGCGATCGGCGGTTCGACGAACGCGGTGATCCATCTGCTCGCTATTGCAGGCCGCATCGGCGTGAAGCTGTCCTTGAGCGACTGGGACAAGATCGGCTCCGAGTTGCCGTGTCTGCTGAACCTGCAGCCGTCGGGCAAATACCTGATGGAAGATTTTTACTACGCGGGCGGATTGCCGGCGGTGATGAAAGAGATCGCGCACGTGCTCGATGGCAAGGCCGTGACGGTGAACGGCAAGACGATTGGCGAGAACATCGCCGACGCGCCGAACTGGAATCGCGACGTGATCAAGCCGCTGGCGGAGCCATTTCGCGATCGCGCCGGGATTGCCGTACTGCGCGGCAATCTCGCGCCGGATGGTGCCGTGATCAAGCCGTCGGCCGCGTCGCCGCACCTGCTCAAGCACAAGGGCAAGGCCGTCGTCTTCGAGAGCATCGAGGACCTGCACGCGCGCATCGACGACGAGAATCTCGACATCGACGAGAACAGCATCATGGTGCTGAAGGGTTGCGGGCCGAAGGGTTATCCGGGCATGGCGGAGGTCGGCAACATGCCGCTGCCGCCCAAACTACTGCGCCGGGGGATCACCGATATCTTGAGAATTTCCGATGCGCGCATGAGCGGCACGGCGTATGGCGCCGTGGTGCTGCACGTGTCGCCGGAAGCGGCGGCGGGCGGGCCGCTCGCGCTGGTGAAGAACGGCGACCTGATCGAAGTCGACGTGCCCGCGCGCAAGCTGCATCTCGACGTGAGCGATGAGGAATTGGCGCAGCGTCGCGCGGCGTGGAAGCCGGCCGTGGCGCCGCAGCGCGGGTGGTACAAGATCTACGTCGATCATGTGCAGCAGGCGCATCTCGGCGCGGATCTGGATGTGCTGGTCGGCGGGAGTGGGGCAGACGTTTCGCGCGATAGTCACTAGCGGGGTCACCGAGTTAAAGGGGACAGATCTATTTAGCGGCTAAATAGATCTGTCCCCTTTAACTCTTCTTCTTCGCGAAGTGCGCGGCCAGCGCCGTGCGCAACTCCACGAGCTTCGGCGGTTTGCTCAACACCTGATCCACGCCCGGCGGAACATCGCCTTCCGCGACCAGCCGTCGTCCCCAACCCGTCAGCATCAACACGATCGTGGTCGGAACGCTCGTCTTGATCGTTGCCGCGACCTTGCGGCCGTCGACGTGCGGCATCCCGAGATCGGTGATCACCACGGGGAAAGGCTTGCCCGCCGCATGCGCCTCGACGAACGCGTTGATGCCCGCCTGTCCGCCGCCGGCCGCCGTCACTTCGTGGCCTTCGTTCTCGAGCGCGTCGCGCAACGATTTCAACAGCATCGGATCGTCGTCGACGATGAGGATGCGCGTGGGTCCGATGGGTGGCTTGTGCGAGCCTGTGCTGATCGCAGAAGGCGGCGGCGCGACGGCGAAGCTCATCCGCACGGTGGTGCCCTTGCCGGGCTCGCTTTCGATCTCGAGATTCGAACCGTGCCTCTGCGCGACGCCGTAGACCATCGCGAGTCCGAGGCCCGTGCCGCGCGCGCCCTTGGTGGTGAAGAACGGCTCGAGGCAGCGACGGCGCGTGTCCTCGTCCATGCCAATACCGGCGTCCATGACTTCGAGCGCTACGATCTGACCTCTGCTGCCGGCGACCACGCGCGTCCGTAGCGTGAGCGGTCCGCCCTGCGGCATCGCGTCGACGGCGTTGAACACGAGGTTCACGAGCGCGTCGCGAATCTGACTCTCCACCGCGGAGACCTGCGGCAGTCCCACCCCGAGTTCGAGCCGCATGTCGACCGACACGCCGCGCTGTTGCGCCATGTCGCTCCAGCGCGCGCGCGTGAGATCGACGACCTGCTTCACGAGCACATTGAGATCCACGGGCTGCAGCGAAATTTGCGGCTCGCGCAGGCGATAGAACTCGCCCATGCGCGCGACGGTCTGCGCGACGTCGTCGACCGCGCGCTGGATGATCTCGAGCTGCTGACGCCCACGCGCCGTGAGATTCGGTTCGCGCTCGAGCAACGCCTCGGTGTACAGCGCGACGGGCGACACCGCGTTGTTGATGTCGTGCGCGATGCCGCTCGCCATCTGCCCCAGCGCGCGCAGCCGCTCCTGCTGCATCACCTGTTGCTGGGTCTGGCGCAGGTCGTCGTAGGCCTGCTGCAACGCTTCGTAGAGTTGCGCCTGGTGCGCGGCCAGCGCCGTGTGCTCGCTGGCCTGACGGAGGAACTCGCATTCGCCGCTGCTGAAACCGTCGGCCTTCGTGCGCGCGCAGACCAGAACCCCGAACACCTGGCTCTCGATGAGCAGCGGCGCGATGACGAGCGAGCGCAACCCCGCGCTCGCGAGTTTCGCCGGAAACGGAAACGGCGAGTTCTCGATGTGCGGTTCGTACACGAGCTCACCGCGCACGCAACGCGCAAGTCCGTTCTCGTCGATCGGAACAATCGCATCCTGCGCGATTCCCAGCGTCGTCGCGACGGCCGCGCTGCGCGCGCCGACGCAATGCACCGCGAGACGATTCTCGAACGAGTCGTAGAGAAAAATGCAGCAGAAATCGACGGGCAGTTCCTCCTCGATCGTGCGCACGACCACCTGGAAGATGCTGCGCAGGTCCTGGCGCTCGCCGATCGCGTGCGTCACGCGCGACAGCAGTGCCAGGCGCGAGAGCTGCTCGCGCAGGCGCACGTCGGCGTGCATGCGTTCGGAGACGTCGCGGTAGTTGGTGACGATCGCACCCACTGCCGGGTCGTCGAGCAGGTTGGTCGCGACGCCTTCGAGCCACAGCCAGTGGCCCGCCTTGTGCCGGCGCCGCCAGAGCACGGGTATGGGTGTCTGCGGATTCGCGAGCAGGTCGTCGATATATTTTTTGAGCAGCGGCAGATCGTCGGGGTGGGTGTTCTCCGGTCCCATGCGACCGACCAGCTCTTCCGGGGTGTAGCCCTCCACGGCCGCGACCGCGGGGCTCAGATAGAGAATCTTGTTGTCCTTGTCGATGAGCGCGATGCTGTCCGAGCCGTGTTCGAGCAACGCCCGGAATCGATGTTCGCTGTGGCGCAGGGACACGTTGGCGGCCGCGAGCTCCGCGGTGCGCTGCTCGACGCGCAGCTCCAGTTGATCGCGCGCGTCCTGCAGCGCGCTGGCGGCAGCGGCGGCGTCCGTCACGTCGCGCGCGGTTCCGTACATCAGATTGCCGCGCGGCATCGACCGCCACGACAGCACGCGCCAACCGCCGTCCTTGTGACGGAAGCGCGCTTCGAAGTGCGTGATGCGCTCGCCGTGGCGCATCTGCCGCTCGACCGCCCGCAGCGATTTCAACTGGTCGTCGGGATGGATCATCTCCATGTAGCCGAGCGCGAGGAACTCGTCGACGGTGTACCCGAGCGTCTCAGAGACCGCGGCGCTCGCGCGCAGCCAGCGACCGTCGCCACTCGCGATCACGAAAATGTCGAGAGCGAGGTCGAAGAATTCGCGCAACTCGCGCTCCGCCCGTTCACGGCCCGCGAAATCGCGGCGAATCGCGAGCAGCGCGAGCAGCGCGAACAGGATCGCGAGCACGCCGCCGCCGACGATCACCGCCTGCGTGAGGTTCGCGCTGCGTGCCGCCTGCTTCTCGGCATCGGCGAGCCGCGCGTGCTCGCGCGTCGTCATCTCGCTCGCGAATTCGCGGACGCGCAATTGCAACGCGAGGCCCGGACGGCCGCGGTCGAGGCTCTCCAGTACGGCGGACAGGCCGCTCGAGCGGCGCAGCTGGATGACCTGGTCGCAGCGCGCGAGTCGCGCGCGCACGGCGTCCGCGAGCGGGTCGACTCGCGCGAGCTGCGCCTTGTCACTCCGGACCGCGTCCCGCAGCTCCGCCAGCAAACCTTTGACGCGGCCGGTGGCGCGCGTGTAGTCCGCGGCGAACCGTTCGTCGCCCGTGATGACGAAGGCGCGCTGCGCGCTCTCGGCTTCGATGGCGGTCGCCCGCAGCGTTTCGATGTTCGCGATGATCTCGTGGGAGTGCGCGACGAGGCGTGTGTTCTGGTTCAGCTCGGCGACCGACAGCCAGGAAACGATGCCGATCCCGACGAGGAACGCCAGCGCCACCGCGAATCCCGCGCGAATCTTGCGTTCGGTGGCGGCAGTCCGTGGATGAGAGGTGGAGTCTTCCTGCACTGCCGCAGGGTAGTCGCCCCGGGGCCGGTGGGGAAGTCTAGTGGTTTCCCTGACCCTGTGAGGCCGCGGAACCCGGGGGCCGGGCGGCCGCGCGCGGTTACCTAACTACCGGCAACTCGATCCAGAACGTGGAACCGGCGCCGGGCTCGGAATCGAAGCCGATGTTCCCGCTCATGCGCTCGATGAAGCGCTTGGAGATGTGCAGACCCAGCCCCGTACCGCCTTTCTCGCGCGTCGCGGAGGAGTCGGCTTGCGAGAATTTCTCGAAGATGCGCGCGCGGAATTCCTCCGGAACGCCTGGGCCGTCGTCGCGCACGCTGACGCGCACCCGCTCGCCCAGGGATTCGGCGCGTACGCGAACGGTGCCACGGGGCGGGGAGTACTTCGACGCGTTCGACAGCAGGTTCGACATCACCTGGATGAAGCGGTCGGGGTCGACTTCGACCCGGGCGCCGTCGTCCGCCATGTCGAAATCGATCCGCACATCGAGCTTCGCCGCGTAGCCTTCGTTCGCGCCGACCGCCTGCCGCACGAGCGGCGCCAGCGGCACAACCTGCGTGTCGAACCGCATCTGGCCGGCGGAGAATTTTTCGAGGTCGAGGATATCGTTGACGAGCAGGACGAGCCGCTCGCAGTTGGTCTGCGCGATCTCGAGCAGGTCCTTCACCTTTGCCGGCAGGCTCGACGACAGTGCGCCCAGGATGAGTCCGAGTGAACCGCGGATCGACGTGAGCGGAGTGCGCAGTTCGTGGCTCACGACCGCCGTGAACTCGCTTTTCATGCGTTCGACTTCCTTGCGTGCCGTGACGTCTTCGATGACGCCCAGATAGCCGGTGACGGTGCCTTCGTCGTCGCGTAGCGGCGTGATGATCACGCTGACGGGAAAGCGCGAGCCGTTCTTGCGCACGAAAGTCCATTCGCGCGTCTCCTGGCCGCGCAGCAGCGGGACGCGCGTGAAGATCTGCGGTCCGACGGAAATCGCCTCGCCGACCTCGAGGGACAGCGTGCGCGCCCGCTCCTCGAGCTCGCCCAAGTCCATGAAAAGCGGGATCGCACGCCGGCCGACGACCTCCGCCGCGGAATAGCCGAGCGCGTTCTCGGCCGCGCGGTTGAAGATCATGATCCGGTAGTCGGGATCGATCGCGATCACGAGATGCGCGCTGCTCGAGATGATGCCCGCATTGAGCGCGAGCGACTTCGCGAGATGCGCGGACTTCAGGCGCGAGATGAGGATGTAGCGCACGGCCAGCGCGGCGAGCGCCGCGACGAGCAATCCGGTGAACAGCACCAACGGCGGCACGACCGACTGCTGGCGCGCGATGAACGCGGCCGTTGGCGCGAGTCGCAGCGTCCAGGTCTGGTCGTGCAGACGCATCTCGCGCTCCTGCACGTACGGTCCGCGGGCGATCTCGTCCGCGAGCGCGTTCGTGAAGAATTCGCGCCCGCCATGCAGGATCGAGACCGTGAAGTCGCGCGATTGCTCGGTGCGCATCGCGCCTTCGAAAAAATCGTTGGTCGCGAACAGCGCCGCGATGAAGCCGTCGAACTGGCCGTCGCGCATGACGGGCGCGTACGCGATGAATGCGGGATACCCCTGTACGAGATTGAACGGCGGCGTGACGGTGGCCTCGCGCCGTTCGGCGGCGCCACGCAGCGCCAATGCCCGCGTTTTGTCAAACGTGATGTCGAGCCCAAGGGCCGCCTCATTGCCCGCGAGGGGCTCGATCCAGCGGACGTGGTAGGTGGGATCTATCCACTCGAGCGTGCGCAGTCCCGCCATGTGCGCGACGTGATTCGCGGCGTCGCGCCGCCAGCGGGCTTCCGGAGTGCCGTTGTCCGTGTCCCAGCGCGCGGCCATGCGCGTCAGGGAATCCACTCGCTCGGCAACGCGCTGGCGCAGGCGCGCGTCGACTTCGCCCGCCTGGTCGGCGACCTGTTCTAGGATGGCCTCGCGCTCGCGGACCTGGAGCTTCGAATACAACACGAGTGCGCCTGTCGCGACGACGGCGAATATGAGCAGGGGCACCGCGAAGCGCCGTTTCCCGACCATCTGTTCGATGTCCTGCGCGCGCCGGACGGTCAGGACGATGAGCAGCAGCGCGAGCAATGCCGTGAACACGACGCCGCCCAGGAGGATGAAGATCGGGTTCGCGGAACTCTCCGAGCGCTCGAACTGCTCCGTGCTCTCCCAGACCGCGAGCCAGTGCCGCTGCTGGATGCGCAGTGACGCGCGCTTGACGAAACGCGGCCGCGGGCCCGTGCGGGCGTCGTTCGCGAAGATGAGCGCTTCCGTCTCGGCCTTCGAGCCGTCGTAGATGCGCAATCGAAAATCCGTGCGCTGGCTGTGCGTGAGGTCGGTGAGGAAATCGCGCGCGAGGAGTGGTGCGTACGCCCAGCCGCGAAGTGCGGCGCGGCGCTCCTGCGGCGTTCCGGTCGGCGCGCCTTGGTGGTACACCGGATACAACATCAGGAACCCTGGCAAACGTTGCTCGTCCTGCACGAGCACTACGCGTCCCGTGATCGCGGCGTGGCCGTTGTCGCGCGCGTACTCGGCCGCCGAGCGGCGCTCACTTTCGAAAGCGATGTTCAACCCGAGCGCGACACGATTCATGCTGTCGGGTTCGATGTAGCGGATGATGTACCAGGGTCCATCCTGAACGTCGGGGTGGATCTGGAAGTCGGGCGTCTCGACGCGCGACCCGGCGAGGAAGGCGGGGATGTCGTCGCGCTCCAGGGGCTGGATCCAGCCGATGCCATGCATGCCCGGAAAATTCTCGCGCACCTTGATCGTCTCGACGTAAGTGCGCCATTTGGCGTTCGAGACCTGCGCGGAACCCTGCACGAACCCGGCCGCGCCGAGCAACGCGCTGCCGTAAGAGGCGAGACGGTTCTGCAGCGCCTTTTCGCTCTCGATCGTCACCGTTTCGAATTTCGCGTCGCCGCGCTGGAAATTGTTCTCCGTCGTTGCCTTCCATGCGTAGAAGGTGAGGCCGAGCGGCAGCAGGAGCAGCAACAACGCCCCCAGCGGGAGCCGCCCGACATTCGCCCCGCGCCAGCGCAACTGCTCGCGGCTGCCCGGCGCGAGCAGCACGAGCGGCATGAACACGAGCACGCCCAGGGTGTCGCCGGCCCACCAGGCTAACCAGTTGGCAGCGGCATCCGTGCGTTCGAGCGCGCCCAGCGTAAAAAGTGTGAGGCTGCCGATCGTCGCCGCGATCATGCAGGTGATGGGTCCCGCGAGCGCGAGCAGCGCCACGATTTGCCGCCCCGTCTCGAGTCGCAGCGGCAGGCCGATGAATCGTGCGACGAGTGCGCGGCCGACGAGGGCCTGCAGGGTCGATCCCGCGGCGATGAAAGCCGCGATCGTGAGCTTCGCCCCGAACCAGGCCTCGTCGGCGAATACGCCGGAGTGCCACGCGTTCAGCAGCAACGAGCCAACGAAGACGCCGGGCCACAGTCGCGGCCCTTGCACCAGTAGCATCGCGACGGCGATGCCCGACGCGGGCCAGATCATCGTCGCGTAACCGGGCGGCACCGCCAGGAGCAGGCCGAACCGGCCGGTGATCACGTAGAGCGCGGCGAGCAGCAACACGCGCGTTGCATAGTTAGCCTTCATTCACCTGCTACTTGCCCTTAGGGCATGTCTCCACGCGCCGCTGACGGACTCGTAGCCGTCGATTGATCAATACGTTAGCGTGCATTCGCCCATCGCGCAGAGGATTGTCCTACTCCATGAGCTTCGCTGACGACATCAATGCCGGTGCCATCACCAAACGTCTGAGGACGTTGAGCGAAGAAATGCCGCTCGCCGTACTCATCGTCGACGACGACGAACTCGAGCGCGCGCTCATCGGCGACCGGCTCGCGCAGCGCGGAATCCGCGTCGCAGAGGCGGCCAATGGCGTCGAGGCGCTCGAGCGATTGCGCAAGGAAGAAATTCCCGTGGTCGTCGTCGACTGGCACATGCCGGTGATGGACGGCATCGAGTTCACCGAGAGATTCCGCGCGGAGATTCCTGGCGACACCTACGTGATCATGCTGACCTCGCGGCGCTGCGACTTCGACTTCGAGCGCGGCTATCGCGCCGGCGTCGACGACTATCTGACCAAGGGTGTGCGCGAGCCGGAGCTCATCGCGCGCATCCACACCGGGCTGCACACGCACAGCCTGCGCGTACAACTTCGTCAGGCCCGCGCGGCGCTCGCGCGGACGGCCCGTGCAGAGACCTGACAGTCCGCACGCGACCGACGAATCGGTCGTCACGCAGATTCAGCCTGCGTTCGCGCTCATGCCGCGGGTGCTGCTCGTCGACGACGACGAGATCGTGGTCGAACGGATGCGCGAGCTGATCACCGCGGCCGGCTACGAAGTCTCGACGGCGTCCAGCGGAGATGCCGCGCTCGCCGAGCTCGAACGCGAATTCGCGCCGATCGTGATCCTCGATCGCAAAATGCCAGGCATGGACGGACTCGAGCTCTGCCGCACGATCCGCCTGGGCCGGAACTATCCCGGCTACGTCTACCTCATGTTGTGCACGATGCACGACTCCGAGGACGAGATCCTCTCCGGCCTCAACGCGGGCGCCGACGACTATCTATCGAAACGTGCGTCCGGCACGCAGCTCATCGCCCGGCTGTCGACCGCCCGCCGCATCCTCTCGCTCGAGCATTCGCTGAAGGCGGTGATCGAAGAGCGCCGCCGCATGGCGATGACGGACGCGCTCACGGGCGCGCACAACCGCCGCTATTTCATGAGCCACACGCGCCGCGAGCTCAAGCGCATGCGCCGCTTCGGTGGCGAGCTCTCGCTGCTCGTGTTCGACATCGACCACTTCAAGCACATCAACGACCGTTACGGCCACGGGGCGGGCGACCTCGTGCTCGTGGAGTTCGCGCGGCGAGTACAGGCCGCGTTACCGCGCGAATTCGACTGGTGCGCGCGCCTGGGCGGCGAGGAATTCGCCGTGGTGCTGCCGCAGACGGATGTGCCCGGCGGTGCGATCGTCGCGGAGAAGATCCGGCTCGCCGTCGCCGCCACGCCGGTCGAGACGCCCGCGGGCGCGGTGGAGATGACCGTGAGCGTGGGCGTGAGCGGAATTGCGGTTTTTGCGGATCGCGGCGCCGTCACCGTCGATCAGATACTGCGCCGCGCGGATGATCGCCTCTATTCGAGCAAGCACAATGGACGAAATCGCGTGACGGTCGACGAACCCGATGGCGGCGCACCCGCCACGTCTCTCAAGACGCTCCTGTACGTCGACGACGATGCGGACATTCGCGAGATCGTCGAGATGTCCCTGGGGCTCGACGGTGACCTGCGAGTGCTCTCGAGTGACGGTGGCGAGCGAGCGCTCGTGAAGATGCGTGTCGAAAAGCCCGATCTCGTGGTGCTCGATGTCATGATGCCCAGCATCGACGGGCCGACGATGGTGAAGCGCATGCGCGCGGATCCGGATCTGCGGCACATCCCCGTGATATTCATGACGGCGAAGAGCGATCCCGAAGAGACGGCCCGCTTGCGGCAAGCGTCGATCGGCGTCATCGCAAAGCCGTTCGATCCGATGGCGTTGGGCGGTCAGGTCAAGGCAATGTGGAGCTCCAGGTGAAGGACGAAAAGCAACGTCGGGCGGAGAAGATCGCCGCCGCGCGCGCCCGCATGGCGGAGCTCGCGACGAAGTTCGTCGATCGCACGACCCGGGAACTCGTGACATTGCGAACGGCGGTCGCCCGGGATGGCAGTGAGTCCTTCGAGGAAATCGGGCACCTGGCGCATCGCATGGCGGGCACCGGCGCGACGCTGGGATTCGACGCGCTGGCCGAGCATGCGTTGCGCATCGAAGTGATCGCCGATTCGCGCAAGGCGAGCCCTATCGACGCCGCGACGCGCGCCGAGATCGCGGCGGAAGTCGAGGGAATCGAGGGCGAGTTGAAGAAGCTTCGGGGAACCTGAGCGATTGGCGCGCGAGCTCAGGATTTCCCGTTGACGATTTCTTCGACTTCCTCGAACTCCAGGTCGTAGCCCTGTTCGAGCTCCGCCGCGACACGCTCGATCACCGCCCAGTCTTTCTCGATGAGCGCGAGCGCCTCGCGCGTTGCCGCGAGGAATTGCTCCTCGCTGAGTCCCAGCGACGCGACCGCCTCGCGGTCGCCGGATGCAGCCACGCCGCTGAAGACGCGATCGGCGCGCAATCCGCGCTCGCGCGCCTCCGCGCACGGTCCCGCGAGCAGGACGACGGCGTGCAGGTGCGGTGACTCGACGACCGTGCCGGAGGCCGTGAGATCGGTCCAGTGCAGTTCGCCGTCGAGTTCGAGTTCGTCGTCGGGGATTGCGGTGACGAAATCGAACACGAGGCCCGCGCGGATGGCGGCGACCGCGTGCGCGGCTTCGTGGATGGCGGTGATGCGGGAGGTGTTCACTGAATGGACTCAGGGAGTGTGCTGCTCTTCGGCGAGACCGATGGACGAATGGGGCTTGAGCCCACGCGCGAGTAGTTCAGTCCAGATGCCTTCGGCATCTTCCGCGAACCCGAAGAGATCGAGATCCGCCCGGTCGACCATTCCGAAATCGACGAGCCGCTCGAAGTTGATGACGGAATGCCAGTAGTCGCGATCGGCGAGGACAATGGGGATGCGCGGCGCCTTGTCCGTTTGTCGCAGCGTGAGCAGCTCGAACAGTTCGTCCATCGTGCCGAAGCCGCCCGGAAAAACCACCAACGCGTTCGCTCGCATCGCCAGGTGCATCTTGCGCATCGCGAAGTAGTGGAACCGGAAGCTCAGGCCCGGTGTCGACCATGTGTTCGGTCGCTGCTCCTTCGGCAGGGTGATGTTGAAACCCACCGACATCGCGCCGCAGTCCGCCGCGCCGCGGTTCGCCGCCTCCATGATTCCGGGACCGCCTCCGGTCGCGATGACGTTGTCGCGATGTTGCGAGTGAGGATTCAGCGCACCGCCGCGTTCCGATGCGATGCGCGCGAACCGCCGCGCCTGCGCATACCAGTTCGCTTCGCGTGGAGGACCGTCTTCCCGCACGCGCGCGCTGCCGAACACGACCAGGGTCGAACGCACGCCCGCAGCGCGCAGGATTTCGTCGGCCTTCGCGAATTCCAGCAGGAATCGCACGCCGCGCATGGACTCTCCCAGCAGGAAGTCCTGATCGAGCGAAGCCAGCCGGTAAGACGGCGATTGCATCTGCGAGGTCGTGTCTTCGTCGTTCATGCACGCACCTTACAAGCAGGCATATCGCAAATCACGCCGGAGTTTCAGTGCGCCAGTGCATGCACGTCTGTTTAGCGGTAACGCACGCGGGTCGGCAAGCGGTCATCGATTCAGATTTCAACTACGAGTTCGGGATTGAAATTCGGATTGGGTTCGTGTGGAAGGTAGCCACGCGGATTGCAGACGACGCGCGTGCCGCCGACTTCGTAGTCCATGCTTTCGTGAGTATGGCCGTGTAGCCAGAGGGTGGCCGGTGGTCCGACGAGCACGGACAAGTCCGATGCGAAGCAGGGGTTGAGCGCGTCTCCGCGATACTTCTCATGCACGCTCGAGGGATGCGGCAAGTGATGCGTAACGACGACAGTCCCTCCCGAGAACGGTTTGTTCAACTCGTTTGCGAGCCAGGCTCGCTGTACGCGATGGATGTCGCGCGTCACTCGAGGTGACAGAGGAGTTTCGTCGTTCGACCGGATGACCTGGTAGTCAGACATCATCGTCTGTGCCAGTGACATCGAACGGGCAATGTCGCGCTCGTCCGAGCCGTTCAACTCGAAGTCGGTCCACAGAGTGGCGCCCAGGAAGCGCACGCCGGCAATGTCGGTCATGTCCGCGTCGAGCAGATGAACGCCATACTTGCGCGATTCGAGACGCAGGGCCGCCAGCGTCGACTGCATCGCCGTTCCGTAGAACTCGTGATTGCCCGCGACGTAGACGATCTCGGAATCGGGAAAGCTGCGGCGTGCCCAGCGAATTCCTTCGGTACCCGAATGGATGTCGCCCGCCATAACGACAACGTCGGCTGGAGCCGGCGGCGGATTCCAGCGCTGAAACTCGAGATGAAGGTCCGACAGGACACGGATGCGCATCGCCAAAGGATAGCGGGCGTCGCCTTTGCGCATGGGTGTGGTGGGCGGTACAGGGCTTGAACCTGTGACCCCTGCCGTGTGAAAGCGAAACAGGGCGTTTTGCGATCAAGAGGTTACGATGATTGTGCTTTTAGAACAAGCACTTAGTGCCCCGGTCGATCCCGGCTCGTCCCATCTAAACTGGTTCGCTCTGTCCCAATTTTGTCCCAGGATTTTGGCCGACTCGAGGTTCGGAGCTCGGCAGGGTGATAGGCGTTTTCGATTTGGGCAACCTGCCTCCTGCCTGCAAACGGGCGCGTCGGTAAGTTTAACGGGACCGCAGTTGTCGATACTACTGAAGGGACCGACTGGTTGCGGGTCGAACGCCGCTACGAGCCGACGTCGGCGACGTGAGAGCGCGGGAGTAGTTCGAGGCAGCGCTTGAGGCCTGCTCGCCTTCCGGCGAAATCCGTGTACCCAATGAATATTTCGTGAACTCCAGAAAATATTTTCATCTTCAAGTCGAAACGGTGAGAGAAGCTGCCATGTCGCGACACTAGGTATTAGGTCGCTTACATCTCGGCCCAGCGGCGCACTTGCGGGAGGTCATACCGATGAGATTGAGGCCCCTGATCGAGGAGAGGATTGGGTTTGTCCCTCGGTGTGGAGCCAAATGAAGCTGCCACTTGCGCCTGATCATGCCGTTCGAAACAACTCGGATGCGTGAGTGCCTTGAGCTGCTTCAGCGGCGCGGCGATCTCGAGACTGGAGGTCGAAGGAGCGTATCGCGCCTCGTCGAGCGGGAAGACTGTCGCGACACCCGGCGAGCCCTCCGAACATTCTCGTGTTTCTAAGCCGATTGATAGTTAGTTCGCCATCGTCGACCGGTGGGATCGCGAACCTTCGTGGGATTGCGCGCACAGACCCTTGTCAAGGAGCGCTCTGTGTATAAGCCGAACTCCCTAGCAGCTTCTCAGACAATCTCCTTAATGGCTGCCTATGTTCTACGGGCACGCTGGCAGCGAGTTGACGGTCGACGTGACGATGGTGCGGTTGCCTGCCTTGTCGAGTTTATAGCAAACCTGGTTGTTGTTATTCACCGTCCCGGTGCGAACGACTTTGACGAGCCTTCCTCTTGCATCGTAGGTGTGGGTGACGGTCTCGGTCGCCGAGGCGGTCGAGCCGATCAGCCCGAGAGCGAGTGCGGCAACGGCGAATCTGATGGTGCGCTGCATGACGTTCCTCCGTTCAAGCCGCAAATGTTCCGCAAGTTGGTTTCCAAAGCAAGCAATTTTTCCGAGCCGATTCTTGGCGGGCAAATGTGGTCGCGAGTCGGCCTGCTTTTGCCGATCATATTCGCGTAACCTGGCAATGCGATGTTTCATGATGGGACTAACTTCTCGCTGGTACGGCGCTTCGAACTTGGAGGCTTCGTGCGAATCGATGCAAGTTCGCGGGTAGTTTCGGGTAACCGCCAAGTACTCCGCATTCTGTGGGAAGCACGGGCAGGGCTTTTGATGAGCGGTGGATCAAAGAACAAGGGGAGCAGGATGAACAGGACATGGCACGCGACCGTCAGGCCGATAAGGGCTCGCGGGTTGAGCTCTCTTGCGCTGGCGATCGGTTTAGTAGCCGGTGCGCCGGAGGTCGCCCACGCGCAGATTGTTCCGGCTGCTCCCGTGCGAGAGAACATCGACGCGTATGGCGTCGACCTTTTCACGGGCGGACTGACTCTGATCGGCCCGACCCTGACGGTAGGGTCCGATGGCGGCACGCTTTCCTACTACCGATGGAACAAGGGTTCCGGGTGGTCCGACAACTTGACGGCGTACTTGAATCAGTTGGGCTCAGAGTTGACAGTAAGCCTCGGCGGAGCCAGCGACAGATTCACCGTTTCGGGAAGCACTTACACCTCAACCGAGGGTAATGGCTCGACGCTGACCTTGACGAGCGGTATCTATACCTACACCACGGCAGACGGGACGGTGGCGCGCTTCAGCAGCAACACCATCAACGCGTACGTACCCTATAGCAACAGAGGCATGATTCTCGACATCCGCAGCGCCGCGGGCGCGAAGCTAACGTATGCCTATGGTTCCACTATCTACTGCACGCGCCCGGATCCCAGCGGCACGTTCTGCGAAGAAACAAAAACTGCCTACCGTGTCAGTTCGGTGACCAGCAATTTCGGTTATCGGCTGACATTGGGTTATGGATACGATTTTACCTACGATCCGAACGACCCATACAACACGCCGGATTGGGAGGCGTGGCCCGAGGTCATCGGGGTCAGCGCTCAAAACTTGGCCATCTCGGCGAGCACTACCATCGCCTCGCAGTCGTTCGGGGGTACCTACATCGGCGGGATCTACTACTACAGCATCACGGACGCCGAAGGGCGGCAGACGAAATACCGATACGACTCTAGCGGTCGTATCGCAGGCATCACCTTTCCCGGACACGCAAACGAGGACATCACGTTCGGATTCAGCGGCAACGTTGTTACCAGTGTTGCGAAGACCGGCGGGGGAACGACAACCTACAGTCGAAGCGACTCGGGCAATACCCGTACCGTGACGGTGACGCCCCCAACTGTAACTCCCGCCATAAGCACGACTGTCCACACCTTCGACATCGCGAAGCAGCGGATGACGACAGCAACGGTCACCGAAAACAGCGTTAATCGGACGACCGCGTTCGTCTACGACAGCAGCGGTCGCCTCACCCGGACGACGATGCCGGAAGGCAACTATGTCCAGCTCACACGCGATGGCCGCGGCAACGTCACCGAGACTCGCGCCGTCGGGAAATCCGGATCAGGCGTGGCGGACATCGTAACGAGCGCAGGATTCGACGCGACGTGCAGCAATCCCGTGAAATGCAATCGGCCTAACTGGACCAGGGACGCGAAGAACAATCAGACCGACTATACGTACGATTCCACGCACGGCGGCGTTCTTACAGTCACTGCGCCCGCCGATTCGTCCGGAGTGCGGCCCCAAACGCGGAATGTCTATTTGGCGATGCAGGCCTACTATTACAGCGGCGCTTCGATCGTCGCCTCGGGCCAGCCGATCTACCGTCTGAATTCGGTTTCGAGCTGTCGCACCCTGGCTTCATGCACGGGGAGCACCGACGAACAGAAAGTGACTATCTACTATGGCCCGCAAACAACCGGCGTAGGCAACAATCTCCACGGCGTTAGTGCGACAATTTCGCTCGGCGACGGTACGCTCAGCTCGGCCACGACAATCGCGTACGACGCGATAGGCAACGCGATATCAGTCGACGGCCCGATAGCAGGCATCGCGGATCAGGCGTTGATGGGCTACAACGCTGTGCGGCAACCGTTGTGGCAGATCGGCGCGGACCCGGATGACGCTGGAGTTGCCTTATTCCCAGCCGTCAAGAACACCTACCGCTCGGACGGGCAAATCGATTACGTCCAGTCAGGCACAGTCACCACGCAGTCGCCGTCCGGCATATCGAGTTTCACCGAGAGACAACGTCAAACCGCGAGCTACGACGTTTACCACCGGCCGATTCGTCAACAGCTCTCGAACACCGGCACTGTCTACCAAGTCACCGACGTGCTGTACGATGCCGCAGGCCGCGTGCTGTGCTCGATGCTGAGGATGGACTCAACCAACTGGGGTTCGCTTCCCGCCAGCTGCAGTCCGACGCAGACCACCGGCCCCAACGGCCCAGACCGCGTGTCCTATAACAACTACGATGCGTTTTCTCGCGTGTGGAAACTAACTACCGGGTATGGCACGACGTCCGCAACCGACGAGCAGATCGCGACCTTCACTGGCAATGGCAAAATGGCCACGGTCAAGGATGCCGAGATCAACCTCACAACCTACGAGTACGACGGCCACGACCGGCGGGTGAAGACTCGCTTTCCCGTTGCCACTAAGGGCGCGGACCAGAGCTCCACGACCGACTACGAGCAGCTTACCTATGACGCCAATGGCAACGTGGCCAGCTTTCGCACGCGACGCAACGAGACGATCGGGTTCACGTACGACAACCTGGATCGGCTGGTAATCAAGGACGTGCCGACTCGCTCGGGGCTCGCCGTCACGCACACACGCGACGTTTATTTCGGTTATGACCTTTTCGGCGATTTGACCGCTGCCCGATTCGATAGCGCCAGTGGCGAGGGAATCACAAACGTGTTCAATGCGCTCGGTCAGATGACAAGCAGCGCTAACACCATGGACAGCGCCTCGAGGACGGTCGGCTACGCCTATGACATTAGCGGCAATCTTGCGCGAGTCACGCATCCCGACGCCATCTTCTTCGACTACACCAGGCACGCCTCCGGCGGGCTCTTGCAGCTTAGGCAGAGTCCCGCCAGGTCGCTCTTGAGGCCCATTCTGGACGCCGCGGGGCGACTAAGCTCTATCTACCGCTGGAGTACGTTGCCCGCGCCGGGCAACTGGGCCGCGCGAAGCAACTTCTCCTATGACCCCAGTTCGCGCCTCTCATCTGTCGCCACCGACGTGACTGGCACTACCCACGACTCTACGACCAATATGACCTACAACCCGGCGAGCCAGATCGCGAGCTCGACGCGCACCAATGACACTTACGCGTGGGGTGGGCAAGTCAACGCCAACCTGAACTACACTCCCGATGGGCTCAACCGGTACAGCGGCGGAAGCTTCACCTACGACGCCAATGGCAATCTGATCACGGACAGCGCCAACACCTTCGTCTACGACGTTGAGAACCGGCTGGTCACCCGCGGCGGTGGCGCGAATGCGACGCTGCGCTACGATCCGCTTGGGCGTCTTTATGAAGTAGTGAGTGGGAGCACAACGCGGCGCTTCGTTTACGACGGTTCCGATCTCATCGCAGAATACAATGCAGCGGGCACTCTGCAGCGCCGTTACGTTCACGGTCTCGGTCCGGGCGATGATCCATTGCTGTGGTTTGAGGGCTCTGGAGTGTCAGATAGCGCCAGACGATGGCTCTACGCCGACGAGCGCGGTTCGATCGTCGCGGTCACGGATACTTCAGGGACGGTTCTGAGTGTCAACAAATATGACGAGTACGGAACTCCGGGCGCTGGCAACACCGGAGCGTTTCAGTACACCGGCCAGGTCTGGTTGCCGGAGCTCGGCATGTACTACTACAAAGCGCGGATGTACTCGCCCATCCTCGGCCGATTCATGCAGACCGATCCCATCGGCTATGGCGATGGGATGAACATGTACAACTACGTCCACAACGATCCGGTGAACTTCAAAGATTCAAGCGGGCTTGGTTTCGAATGTGGTGTGTCAACATTTACGCTTTTGGTCCGTGGACATGAAGGCTATATTGAGTTCGAAGATGGAACGACCGCGGGACATAGCCAGCAAAACGGCTCCGTCACTGCGACTTCGCAGGTGACCTGTCGGTTTACGCCCGACTTCATGAATCCAGATACTGGAAATGATTCCGGGAAAAAGGACGGAACAACGGGGTCGCAACCAGCGCAACCAGCGAAACCGCGGCGAACACTGTGCGATGCGATGAAAGAAATCGCGGCCACCGCAGACTCAAATGCCTTTTTGAACGGCACTCCGTTTAGCAAGAGCAAACTAGGAGAGGAAGTAGTCCCGAGCGGAGGAGGCCCGATTGACAATAGCCACTTCAATGAGCCACTGAATGGACTCGCCTACGATGTACAGTGGGTACAAGTTGGTTGGAGTCTGACGAAATCTTACGGTAGAAACATTCCCCAGCAGTTTGGAATGGGTTACCTCGGTCTTGGCGCGGGCCCGCCTGCAGTTACAAACTGGGACTTCAGTTTCTTTAAGAACGGAAACTCTGGAGCCGATATGCGAGGGCTGCAACTTGGCGAGTTTGGAGCTGGACGATTCAAGACTTTTGGGAACTTCGTGCGGGACATGTGTTCCGCGCCCAGATAGCCAAGGCAGTTGCTTTCAATGAACCCAAACTTCAAGACGCTGACTTTGATCGCTAAATTTCTTCTGATCGGGAATATCCTAATCTTCGTCGGCGCTTACTTTGCTTTGCCCGAATACCTAAAAATGCATCCGAGACTTGGTGGCTTCGCGGAGATAGTCGGTTTCGAAATTCTTACTGTGGTTGACGTATTGGCCGCTATCTTTCTGCTGAAGCGGTGGATACCTACAGGAATCGTGCTCTTCGGAATTACAAGCTCGATTTGGTGTGCGTATTCATTGTGGCTACAGCTCGAGACAGGAAGATCGACCGCGTGGATATGGACTCCGCTGATCGCCTATTGGGATTTCATGCTCCTCCTATTCTTGGCATGGAGACAGCGGGCAAAGTCATTGACGCAACTGCCGGTCGATTTTCGGACCAGTTGATCTTTAGAAGATGGCTCCGCCGCGACTGGAGGAGCGATGAAGAAGATGCGGCCGACTCGAGAAGCGAATGTGGTCTGGAGCGAGTCTCGCCCGTCATGACCGATGTTTGGAATCCGCAATAACTTGCCGCAACCACCCGTGGCTTGGAATACCCGTGCTTGGCGCGCAGGTGTTTATGGTCCCGCCTTCTCCGGATCAGACAGTTCACCAAGGCGTTTTCGTTGCTCTGCGCAGAGATTTCAGCCGGGGGAGCGAGCGGCTGTTCGCATCACGGATGCTGACCCTGAAGACGAACTGCTGCCCGACCTCGATGGCCAGCTGCACTTCACGGGTCGACAGGCGAAAGTGAAAGTGCGAAGCCATAGATGTCTTAGATGGATCACGGTCACCTTTGCAATGTTTGGGGCTGCGTGCTCAAGCGACCCTGGATCGCCGCAACAGTTAGCAACAATTCCCGCCAGTGCCGCGTCACCGTTAGCAGGCGTGGTTTCTCTTCACGTGCCTGGGTCGATTCTTGATAGTTACGTGACGCTTGACGTTACGTCGGGATCAGGGAGTTTTTCCCCAATTTCAGTGGCGGCATGTGAGTGGATTGCGGCTAAGCTTTCCCCAAAAGCATTGGAAGTGATTTTGTACAAAGGCGCGGCTAGTCTCCGCTCCTCCGATTCCGGTGACGCCAGTAGTTCCACTGCGGTCAACCTCTTCCTTAAGAACATACATCGGTCCGCAACAGACGATGACATAAAGAGATTAACAGCGGAGGGGTACGCGACCGTCCACTGCGAATTTTGACGCCCCAAGCCGCCGTCAAAGCCGCCTGGGCGATTGCCGAAGCCGAAGCATCGAAGCAAGTGATCCTTGGTTGCGGGCCGTGTAAGTCGCGGGATCCCCTTTGTTAAGGCACCCTATGGGGACGCTGAAGACGACGCGCAGGATGTCCAGGCGGGTTACCGGGGAGGATGCGGTTAATGTCCAGATCTGCCGTATGTGTCGTACTCGCACTGCAGCTTGCAGGTTGCGATGCGCCCCCTCGCGACGACTTCAAGCATGCGCACCGTTCCGTTGATTCACCAGATGGCAGCGCGACTGCAAGCCTAGCCAGAATTGCGAGTGGAGGCGCTGCTGGGAGCCTTGCTTACAAGGTGTATCTCTCGGAGAACGGAGGCGACGGCGCCCCGCAACTGGTATTTCACGGGTATAGCGACTGCAATCCGGAGATTGCATGGCGGGGCAGTCAACTGCTGGAGATTCGATACGCAGGAAGGAATTGCCAAGTGCTCTCATTCCACAACTTTTGGCAAGAGCGCGAGCACAAACAAGCCGATGCCAAAAAGATACCGCGTGTTGAAATCATGCTGGAACGAGTTTCACCCGTCACGCCCGATGTTTGGAATCCACAATAACTTGCTGCAAGGAGTGCTGAATCAGAATCGGAACGAGAAGCCCAGTAAGTAATTGCTGGGAAGTTTAGTTTTGGCGGTGATGATGGAACTACGTCGGAATTGGGACTGGAACTCGAAAAGCCGCCTAGGTCAGGAGGAGCCATGGCAAAGAAAGTAAGCAGTCAGCCGGTGACCGAGCACTGACGTCGAGCAGTGCGGAGTTAGGCGGTTTCAGAGGCTAATCAAGAGGACGAAATGCATCGGCTCTATTTTCATAGGCGTCTCTCACCCGCGGATGGGCAGAGACAACGGCTCGCAACAACTGTAGACCGGCTCGAAGAAAGTCCTCGCTGCGTTGAGGATCGAACCAGACATCGTTGAACTTGCCTCCATGGAATAGGTTATTGCGCACCCTACAAACTAGGCGCAATACCAGTTCTGCCTGGCTCTTGTGATCAGGCACTGATTCCGCCCAATCGAGCGCGCCATTCTTAAAAACCTGCTTCTTTGGGGGAGACGTAACGTAGCACTTGATAGCGTTGGCAACCTCCTCGGACGGAGGGGTTTGGAAGACGTCCTGTACCTGGGTAGCAAAGGCACCCCAATCAGCGGTCGGATCTCTGCGGTTCCTGTCGAGCAATCCGACTCTCTTGAGGCAGTACTCGCAGCGTGCGAATTCGCGGAAGAACTCGTAGCAGAGTCTGTCAATGGAAGTTGACGCATTCATTGCTTTTACCCTTAACGCCAGCGCTGAAGAGGTCGCGCGCGCGTACGAGGAGACTACCTTATCCGTCACGGTCTGCTCTAGCGCGATGTTAGGTGGTATTTCGCGTGCTTCTGAAATTCAACGCATCGAGAACTCCATGCCCAACCGAGAAAATCAGCGCAGAGCATAAAGCTTGGCTTGAGTCATTGGAAGAGCCAAGTGAGGGTGCGCGCCTGCGCGTCGGCATTTTTATCGGTCCCGTTCGCAGCAACGAGCAGTTAGGGGCTGCGCTACGGTCGCGCACAACTTCTTGTACATGATCACGTGCGCCCCCTTTTCGAATTCAGCAGCACATTACCCGTCGCGCGACAAAGGTTCGTAATGACGCTGAGACGGATCGAGACCAGGACGATGTTCTTCAGTCCGCGTGTCGAACCACTTCGATTGACCGCCGTTCGGACTGCTGCCTCCCGCGCCAGGTCACGAAGTTCTGTCCTTCGCCAAGCGGCATCCATATGAGCGTCTCTTGCTAAAAACCGCCTAAATCCTTTACAGGTTGTTGCTGACGTGTATATAAAGACGCACTTTTCTATACATATCACCAGCCATCCGTATACGCATGTCCGAGATCGCCCCTCTTTGGCAGATTCCTCCTACACGCTTCGACAGGCCTGACATCCTCAAGAAGCTGGCCGCAGCCAGCCGGCAACTGGCGGAACTCAAAGGCGTGGCTGCGTCGATTCCGAACCAAGGCATCCTGATCAATACCCTCGGCCTTCAAGAAGCGAAGGACAGCTCGGCCATCGAAAACATCGTCACGACCCATGACGAGCTATTTCGAGACGCGGCATTTCCTGAGGCTGCCTCAAGCGCTGCTGCGAAAGAAGTAGCGCATTACAGCCACGCTCTGCGCGTCGGGTTCGCCGAAGTAACCACCACTGGCCTTCTCACGAACAATCACATTCTCAAAATCCAAGCCGAGCTCGAGCGGAATAGCGCCGGCTTTCGAAAGCTCCCAGGAACCGCGCTCAAAGCCGGCGATGGTAGAACCGTGTACACACCGCCCCAGGACGCGGCGGTCATTGTTGGCCACATGACGGACCTCGAGCGCTTCATCAACGAAGACGCGCTGCTCGAAGTAGATCCGCTCATCAAGATGGCGCTCATTCACCATCAATTCGAAAGCATTCATCCGTTCTACGACGGCAACGGCCGCACGGGACGCATCATCAACGTGCTCTACCTGGTGAAACAGGAGCTTCTTGATATCCCCGTGCTTTACATGAGCCGGCACATCGTGCGGACAAAGGCTGACTACTACCGCTTGCTGCAGGACGTCCGCGAGCGAGACGCATGGGAGGATTGGGTGATCTACATGCTGGAGGCGATCGAGAACACCGCTCAAGCCGGCATCGAAACGATCCAGGAGATCAAAAAAGTGTTCCTCGACTACAAGCACCGCATTCGGGCGCAATACAAGTTCTACAGTCAGGATCTCATCAACAATCTTTTTTCCCACCCGTACACGAAGATAGAGTTCATTCAGAGAGACCTCAAGGTTTCCCGCCTAACTGCCACAAAATATCTTGATCAATTGGCAGAAGGCGGGTTTGTTCAGAAGAAAAAGATCGGGCGTTCCAACTACTACATTAATCGTCCGCTCTACGGGATTCTCACGGGCGACTCGATGTGAAATGGAAATCGAGGAAGAGGCTAGTCCGGACGCAATGCGGAAAATGTAGACCGGGCGACAAGAGTGGGATCTACAGACTGGAAAGTGCTCACCGATACGCAAAAGATTCGTCGAATGAGTCAGTCCGAGGGGGCTTAGGAGATGGCTGAAATGGCTGAGGGAGCACCACTAGTTCTCGACCTGCTGAACTACATCGAGCAGGTCGAGAAACTCAAACGGAAGCCAGCATTCTCCGTTCCAACGGAATACTTCGTCGCCCATCAACATGAACTCAATGTTCTCCCGGAACTGAAGTTCAATATTCAGTCAGATGGCGATGACGTCTGGCTTCGCTTGCCTCGGCTCCGAGAGGTTCCACCGCCGGAGCCAGATGATGAACTCAAGCCATGGCTAACCTTGTCGAAAAGCGCTGATAGGTTGCCCGAGCTCAAGAATGAGATTTCCTTGTCAAGTGAGCGCGAAGGAACCCGCCGAGCAACTCTAGATGAGCATCCCGAGATCAAGGAGCTCTTCGATTGGTATGTAGAGATGCTTTGGGAGCCGTGGGCGTTGGCCGAAAGACCGCGCCGAAAGGCAATCAAGCAATACAACCAGCTCTTCTCTTTGCAGCAGGCCATAGCCTCGGAAGGAGCAGAGACGCCAATTGAGTTGGTATGGGGAATTGGATTCGTTGCCTGGAAAAAAGAAGGCTTCTCGACGCCAGTCAGGCACCCATTACTAGTCCAAGCTTGTGAAGTTCTTCTCGACGAAAAAACTTTCGACCTGGAAGTAAGGCCGCGCGACGTCGAGCCGCGAATTGAGCTCGATTGCTATGCGGAGATGGAACTTCAAGGCGTCAGACCGCTAGAGGCGCATTGGCGCGCGGCGCTCGCGGCAGGTGCAAGTCGCGTGAATCCATTCGAAGTTTCAACGTTCGAAGGAACGCTGAAAGCGGCGGTGGGGCATCTCGATCCGTCTGGATCTTATGAAACGCGTAGTGGTGATGCATCGATACCCGTACCCGATGAGAGGTTGAAGATCACAAGTGGATGGGTGATCTTCGGCAGGAAACGCTCGGGCGACATCTTTCTCGAAGATATTCGCCGTCTCAAGAAGAACGTTGAGGGCGCGCGAGAATTGCCAGGCGTGATACGGAGTCTGGTGGAGCAAGGCGACGCTACGGTGCGAGTACGGCCGGAGGTGCCATTTCGAGGCCTATCTTCTAGCGAAAGCCCTTCAGGGGCATTCGAGCTCTACTTCCCGATGGCATACAACGATGAGCAAGTCTCGATCGTTCAGAAGCTCGCAAGCAATGACGGTGTTGTGGTGCAGGGGCCACCGGGAACGGGAAAGACGCACACGATCGCCAATGTCATTTGTCACTATCTCGCTCAGGGTAAGCGTGTACTAGTCACGTCCAAAGGCGAAACTGCTCTCACAGAGCTGCAAAACAAACTGCCGGCCGCTATTAGGCCTCTCAGCGTTGCGCTTCTTAGCGACGAACGCGATGGCATGAAGCAGTTTGAGCACGCGATCCAGACAATCGCATCAAATGTTGCTGCCTTGAACCCAAGGCGTTCACTGACAAACATCTCGACTGCTGAGACAAAGCTCAATCAGCTGCACGCAAAGATTGCAAACGTGGATGCTTCAATCTCTGGGTTCGCTGCGAAGCACATGCGGAATTATCGTTTCCAGGGATTTGATGTCACGCCGGAGGAGATGGCGAAGCGTGTCCTCCAATCGGCAGATGAGCATTCATGGTTCGATGACGAACCGCATCCTGCCAAAGACGGTGAGCTCCCCTTTGACAACGCGCAGATATCTGCGCTCAGGACCGCAAGACTGAAGGTTTCCAAGGATCTTGAGTATGTAGGATGCCCGTTGCCCTCCATCGATGAGTTTCCCGTTTGGGAGGAGCTGCTCGCTCTCCACAACGACTTGCTGAGAGCAAAGGCGATCCAAGCGAGAGTGGACCGGGGCAATCTGCTTGCATTGATTGACTCTCGACTTGAGACCTTTGAGAGAGCTCAATCGCTTCAGCGCTTCGTCGATGAGCGCGCGGCGCTAATTGCACGCTTGGAGGAGTCTCGCCCGGCTCTTGGCGACGCATACCGGAAGCGCATTGCTGAACTTCTGCCCGCGGATCCGCTGATTCAGGCGTCCGTGGCATGTTGTGCCGAGATTCGTAGTCTTGAATTGCGACGGCGCGAATTCTTGTCGAAGGCGATACAAGTGCCGATCGACGCCGAACTGAATTCGGACTATCGCGAAGCAATCGACAGGCTGGTTGCAAACAAGAGCCCCTTTGCATTTCCCTTTGGTAAGGGTGGTGCACGCAAGGCGCTTGCCGGGACCTCGGTTCTCGGAGCGAATCCGTCCGGTCCTGAAAATGCGGAGCTGGTAAGGCGAGTGCTCGTTTGGCGAGACGAAGCGCGAAAGTGCTTGGCGCAGTGGTCCTCACTGGCGCAGGAGTTTGGCCTTCCATCCCCCTCCGACACTGAGCCGCTCGAAGCAAGAGTGAAGCATGCTTCCTCTCTTGAAGGTCGGGTTGAGGACGCTCGGCGACTGAAGTTTGATTTCGACGACGCGCTCTATGCCCAAATCGCGGCAGTTTTCGGTAGCGCGGTGGCAGATCAATTGTGGGCGGGCGGGGAGTCGCACGTCGGGCTAGTCGCGGAAAGCCTAAAGTCGAACTTGGAGAGAAGTCGACTGGCAATCGCTTTGAAGCGAGTACAGGACTTGCATCGTCGACTGGAGAACAGGTCTGGGCCGATCGTCGAGGGATTGAGGGGGTTTTGCGCAGAAACTATTGGTGATCCGAAGCTCGAAGAGCCGGCGTTGAAGGTGAAGTGGGGATCATTGTTCGGTGAGTTGAACCGCCTAGGCGGATTGCGCTCCGACCTGGAAACGATCGCTCAGGTCACCGACGCGATCGAGTTGGCTGGGGCGCGCAAGTGGGCAAAGCGTGCGCGGACTGTTCCCTCGACGTCTGACGTCGACCAGATTGTTCCCGCGTCGTGGCTTGAGGCATGGAACTGGCGTCAAGCTGTGATGTTCTTGGATCGAATCGAGGGCCACACAAAGGTCCGAGAGCTGTTCGACGAAAGGAAGACGCTGACGACCGCGCTCGCTCGGACTTATCAAGAGCTGGTGGCTGAAAAGACGTGGCTGGGTGTACATGAGAACTCGCCGGACTCCGTGAGGCAGGCGTTACAGGCCTATTTGAATGCTGTGCAAGCAATGGGTGGCGGCACAGGAGTTAGAGCGGTAAGGCACCGGAAAAATGCGCGCGACGCGATGACGCGTGCCTATCAGGCCGTACCGTGTTGGGTGCTGCCGCAGTGGCGCGTGTCAGAAACAATTCCAGCAGAAGTGGGTTTATTCGACCTGGTCGTTATCGACGAGGCGTCTCAGTCGGATATCTGGGCGTTACCGGCGTTGCTTCGAGGCAAGAAGGTGCTGGTAGTTGGTGATCACAAGCAGGTATCGCCTTCAGCGGTGGGAACCGCTGAGGAACGAGTTCGCGAGCTTACGAGCAGATTCCTCGCGAACCAGCCATTTGGTTCTGAAATGACGCCCGACAAGTCGATCTACGATTTGGCAAGGGTCGTGTTCGCTGGCAACTCTGTGATGCTAAAGGAACATTTCCGCTGCGTGCCCGCAATCATTGAGTACTCGAACCGAGAGTTTTATCAGAACGACATCAAGGCGCTCCGACTGCCTAAGGCGAATGAGCGTCTAGATCCTCCTCTCATCGATATCTTCGTCAAAGGCGGCGTTCGCAAGAACGATACCAATCACGCCGAGGCACAGGCGGTCGTGGATGAAATCGCCGTCATACTGTCCGACAGGCAGTTTGACGGAAAATCGATCGGCGTTGTTACCTTGTTAGGCGTCGAGCAGGCCGCTCATATACACGAACTGGTTTCGGAAAGAATCTCACCCGTCGATGTCGTCGGGCGGAAGATTTCGATCGGTCCGCCGCCAATATTCCAGGGCAAAGAGCGAGACATCATGCTGGTCTCGATGGTGATCGGCATTGGCGATCGGGCCGCCGCAAATCGCGCTGATATGCAGCAGCGCTTCAACGTGGCTATGTCTCGTGCTCGCGACCGCATGTACTTGTTTCGGTCAATTACCGAGAACGATGTCCGAGAGGATTCGCTGAACGGCCGTGTCATGCAGCATTTCCGACAGCCGTTCAGGAGGGACGTCAGAAGGATCGAAGCCCTGCGAGAGAAGTGCGAGTCGGGATTCGAGCTCGAGATGTTTGACGAACTGGTCAAGAAAGACTTCCGCGTTGTTCCGCAGGTGCCGTGTGGTGGCTATCGCATCGATCTCGTGGTCGAAGGCAATGAGGGTCGACGCCTAGCTATTGAGTGTGATGGCGATCGGTTTCACGGGCCCGCGCAATGGCAGGACGATATGGCCAGGCAGCGAGTCCTTGAGCGCGCGGGCTGGACCTTTTGGCGCTGCTTTGCGTCCAGCTTTGTGCGGAGGCGGGAGGTGGTGCTAGCGGATCTCCTCCAAACCTTGCAGCGTCAAGGAATTGAGCCATTGGGGGCAGAGTCAGTCGACAACACTGCGTGGGTACTGACTCGAGAAGTTGATCCGCTCGGAGTCGACGCACCTGCGGAGGTTGCCTGACATGGATCGAGTGCTAAAACAGCATGGTGTCACCGTTCTCGAGCAGCTCTTTGAGAAATCAAAATCAGACGCCAAGGTTCTTGCGCAGCTTCAACATGAGTTGGGGTTTCGCGAAGTGCCCAAAGCCCGAGCGCTGCTTGGTCGAGTTCAAGGAGCGATTGCTGAACTAGGGAAGCCGGGAGGTCCTCTTGCGAGCGCTACTGAACGGCAAGGTACGCTCTGGGATATATCAACGACCTCGGCAGCTGCAGCTCCAGCTCCGCCTCCATCTCAATCTAAGAGCGCGAATCAGAGCCGTTTTGCCCGAACAGAAACGACAAGCGAATCCGCTCCTGAAATGAGCTTGGAAGACGCCTACCGATTGTTGAAAGTGGCGGGGAATGCCACATGGGAAGAAGTTGAGCGAAGTCGCTGCACGCTCGTGCAACAGTAGCATCCCTCAAGACTTGCGACGTTAAGCCAGCAGCGCAAGCTTCAAGCTTTAACGGACGCCAAGCTTGTCAATCACGCGTACCACGTAGTTGCACGGCAAAGAATCGTGAGTCGGTGAAGGTTCAGCGGTACGGTCCCAAGCAATGCCAATTGCAGTGCTGTTGGCGAAGGTAGGAGAAATGCACGAGATCAAATGCCCGCATTGCGGGAAGGCCTTCAAGATCGATGAGGCGGGCTACGCTGATATCGCGAAGCAGGTGCGGGACGAAGAGTTCGACAAGCAGTTGCATGATCGGCTGTCCCTGGCAGAACAGGATAAGAAGAACGCTGTAGCGCTTGCTGAGTCCAGGCTAAGCGGCCAATTGCAGAAGACGGCATCAGATAAGGATGCTGAGATCCGTGAATTGAAGGCTAAGCTTGATGCAGGCGACGTGACGCGAAGGCTTGCGGTAGCGGAAGCATTAAGCGCGGCCGAAAAGGACCGGGAAGCACTTGCTCTTCAGGTCGCCCAGGTAAAGCAGGAGAAGGAAGCCGCTTCTAAGTTGGCGGAGGCAATGCTGGAAGGCAAACTTCAGAAGGCGATTGCCTCCAAGGAGACGGAAATCCAAAGATTGACTGCTCAGTTGGATGCAAGTGCACTTGAGAAGAAGTGTGCGATTGCAGATGCAGTCACGGCGATTGAAAAGGAGCGAGACTCACTCAAGAGCGGGCTAGAGAAGGCGAACCTAGAGAAGCAGCTTTCCGAGACGTCTCTCAAAGACAAATACGAAACTCAGATCAAGGACCGCGATGATGCAATTGAGCGTCTACGCGACATGAAAGCTCGCCTATCCACGAAAATGCTCGGGGAAACGCTTGAGCAACATTGCGAGACGGAATTCAATCGCATACGCGCGACAGCCTTCCCGAAGGCGTACTTTGAGAAGGACAATGATGCGCGCACAGGAAGTAAGGGTGACTACGTCTTCCGCGATAGCGATGAGGCTGACACTGAGATCGTTTCGATAATGTTTGAGATGAAGAACGAGAGCGATCTCACTTCAACCAAAAACAAGAATGAGGACTTCCTGAAGGAACTCGACAAAGATCGCACGGAGAAGGGTTGCGAGTACGCAGTTCTGGTTTCGCTACTCGAGCCTGAGAGCGAGCTCTACAATACGGGAATCGTCGACGTCTTCCATCGCTACCCAAAGATGTACGTCATCCGGCCGCAGTTCTTTCTTCCAATGATTACTCTGCTTAGAAACGCTGCGCTCAATTCGCTCAAGTACAAGTCGGAGTTGGCGCTTGTAAAAGCGCAGAACATAGATATCACGACCTTTGAAACGCAGTTGGAGACATTTAAAACGGCGTTCTCCAAGAACTATGATCTCGCTTCCAAGCACTTTCAAAAGGCTATCGATGAGATAGACAAGTCGATAGACCACCTGCAGAAGACGAAGGAGGCTCTAATAGGCACCAATCGTCAGTTCTCCCTGGCGAACGATAAAGCTCAGGATGTCACCATAAAAAAACTGACCCGGGGAAATCCTACGATGGCGGCAAAGTTCGCGGAGCTGGCAGAAGGGAGCGCCGAGGGATCGGCCGAATAGTGCTGGCGGCGCATGAGCGACCTACCCGAAATTAGGAACGAACCACACGCTGAATTGTCGCGCGGCGACCTAGAGGATTTCGGGCACAGCTACAGGACGGTTGCCGAGCAACGTGCCCGTGATGATGACGAGCCTCGCAAGCCGCGCGCAAGGTACATACCGACACTGCTCATAGTGATTGTGGTGCTAGTGGGAGGTTGGCATTGCCTTGCTGCGCAGCAGCTCGAGGATCGACTCACTAAACATCTCGTCGCGTCCGTCCAAGAGAATCTGCCGGACGCATCCCTGAGCGTGGACGTTCAACCGCTAACAAATCTCGTTGACATTCAACTCACGCGTAAAGTGGCGCGCAACGAAGCCTCGTTTGAGCTGCTGGGCGATGTGATCATAGAGTACGTTCGAATAGAGCTCGAACCAAGGATGGAGCGCGAGCTCAGCGCCAGGGCCCGCAGAGACGTTGATCTGTACGCAATGTTAGTGCCTTATCAAGTTTCGATTTCGGTCGATAAAGTTCGTGCCCCGCCGCCGTCGCCGCCCTCGCGCATGGTGCAGGAAATCCAACGTCAGCTGCAGGCGAGAGGCTACGATCCCGGGCCTGCGGATGGCCGAATGGGCGAACGGACTCGCAATGCGATTGCGAGATTCCAGCGGGACAATGCGCTAACCGATGACGGTCGTGCGACAGATGACCTGTTGGAACTACTCCGGAAGGAATAGCGTCTGATAAGAATCCAATGAAAAAGATCTCGATGGCGCGCGCTTCGCGGACATCGAAGAGGTCTGCCACCGCAACGCGACAGATCGAAGCGGTGCCCCCCGCTAGAGAAGTAACCGAGGTTCCAAATGACGCCATCGGTGCATGCGCAGTAAGCGTCACGCTGAGGCCGTCTCGACAGAGATGATCTGAGTTCTGAGCATGTGTCCACCTTCAGGAGGTGGACACCTATGACAGAGCGATCGATCGATGTGGTGCCGGGGCTGGTGCGCCGGCACAAAGTGAATGGCCGTTGCGTGTACGACGCGGGGGCGAAGCGCGAGCTCGTCACGCGCTGCTTGCAGCCCGGCGTGTCGGTGGCGGGGATGGCACTGGCGCACGGAGTGAACGCCAATCTGCTGCGCAAGTGGATCACGCAGCGAGATCGGCCCCGCAGTGCGCGCGGCCTGGAGACGCTGCCGTCGATGCTGCCGGTGAAGGTGCGCTCGGAGCCAAAGCCAACCGAGGCGCCAACCGCCGAGAGCGTTCTGGAAGTGGTGCTGCCGGGCGGCACGATCCGCATGCGCGGGGCGATATCGCGCCCAGCGCTCGAGATGCTGATCGACTGCCTGACGCGCCGCCCGTGATCGGGCTACCGGCGGACACGAATGTATGGCTTGCCTCCGGCGTCACCGACATGCGGCGCGGGATGTATGGGCTGGCGGCGCTCGTGCAGGTGCAGCTTGTGATGCAGCCATACTCGGGTCATGTGTTTGTCTTCCGCGGCCGACGAGGAGATCTGATCAAGGTGCTGTGGGCGGATCGGGACGGGCTGTGCCTGTTCGTCAAGCGCCTGGAGCGCGGGCGGTTCGTGTGGCCGCAAGGCGCGAGCGGCGCGGTGCATTTGACGCCGGCGCAGTTGTCGATGCTGTTGGAGGGGATCGACTGGAGGAGACCAGAGCGGACCTGGCAACCGCTGCATGTTGTGTAGTTAGATGTCGCACGCGCGCAATCATACTTGCGGTAGAATTGCGATGTGGAACTCGACATCGCCACTCTCGGCCAGGAACTCACCGCATTGCGCGCGCGCCTTGAAGGCCGCGAGGCACTGATCGAGTCGATGAAGGCGGAGATCCTGCGGCTGCGGCGCTGGCGCTTCGGTACCTCCTCAGAATCCATTGATCTTGGCGTCGTGCCGGAACTACCGTTGAGCGGTGGCGCGAGTGCGCAGCCTGCGCCGATCGAGCCGGTGGCGGATACGCAGCGGAAGCCGCCGCGCCTGGAATCAGTAGACTCACCAGGCGAGAAGCGCGCGGGGCGCCGCCCGCTGCGCGAACTGCCGGCCCATCTGCCGCGGGTGCTGCGCGTGCATGAACCGGCCAGCTGTGAGTGTGTGGGTTGCGGCAAGAAGATGCGCCGGCTCGGCGAAGATGCTTCCGAACAACTCGACTACGTGCCCGGATACTTCCAGGTGATCCGCCACGTGCGTCCGAAATACTCCTGCGGGGCGTGCGCGCGCATCGTGCAGGCGGCGGCGCCGATGCGCCCGCTGGAGCGGGCACTGCCGACGGCGGCGCTGCTCGCACAAGTCATCGGCGCCAAATACGCCGATCACTGCCCGCTGTATCGGCAGTCAGGCATTTACCGACGCGCGCGTGTGGAGTTGCCGCGTGCGCAGCTGGGCGCCTGGGCGGGTGATAGCGCCAAACTACTCGATCCGCTGGTCGGTGCGCTCGAGCGCTACGTCCTGCGCGCCGTAAAACTGCATGCGGACGACACGCCGGTGCCGGTGCTCTCGCCGGGTCTGGGCCGAACGCGCACCGCGCGCTTGTGGGCGTATGTGCGCGATGAGCGGCCCGCGGCCGGTCCCGATCCGCCGGCGGTGGTGTACCGCTACTCGCCGGATCGCAAAGGCGAGTGGCCGCAATCGCACTTGGCATCGTTCAGCGGGATCTTACAAGCCGATGGTTACTCGGGCTTCGGGCCGTTGTACGAGAACGGACGCATCGTGGAAGCCGCCTGCTGGGCGCATGCGCGTAGAAAATACTTTGACGTGTATGTTGTCGATCGTTCACCGATCGCCTTCGAGGCGATGCGGCGCATCGGGCTCCTGTACGCGATCGAGCGGCAGATCCGCGGATCAGATCCAACAATCCGCCGCACAGCGCGATGGATGAGATCCGCGCCGATCCTTGCTGAGTTGCACGCCTGGCTCACTGCAACCCAGCGCACGTTGTCGGTGAAATCCCCGCTCGCCGGCGCGATCCAGTACACGCTGACACGCTGGTGCGCGCTCAATCTTTACATCGAAGACGGCGCCATCGAAATCGACAACAATGCGGCCGAGCGGGCGATCCGCGCACTCGTGCTCGGACGGCGCAACTACTTGTTCGCTGGATCGGATGCCGGTGGCGAGACGGCCGCACGTATGTACAGCCTCATCGGCACCTGTCGCTTGAACGGCATCGATCCGCATCGCTATCTACAGCATGTGCTCGAACGCATCGCGGCCCATCCGATCAATCGCATCGAGGAACTGCTGCCGTGGCGCGTTGCTGCGACTCTGAGCGAACCGCTGCATCCGGCAGAAGCGGCGTGATGTCGCCGCCGTTGCCGAACATCACCGCGTTGATCGAAGGCGGCGGGCAAATCATGATCGGCACCATGAAGCCGCTCACCACCAATACCGCTGTGGCGCACGACGGTCGAAAGACCCTCGCCATGTTGCGTCGCCGTGCGGGGGAGTCGGTCGATGGGTTGCTGTCCCGCCTCGATGCGGCCATCGCCACTGCGAAAGCCACCGGCGCCCGCGTCGACGAAATCAACACCGGCTCGGGATCCGTTCGCTACGAAATCTAACTCGCCGTCAATGCGGTCTCGGCATGACGCTTAC
>JAYTOK010000030.1:0-27968 GCA_043747835.1 Pseudomonadota bacterium
CTCAACTGGTCCATCTACTACAACAAGCAGGTCCAGGGCGGAGGCGGCGGCGTGAACAGCGTCGGTGTCGGCGGCTACTCGATCCCGACGGGCAAGAAGAAAGAGGGCCGCCGGCCCGGCAGCGACTGTTCGCGCCGCGAATCCGGCGGCGGCTGGTACGAGGGCAATGAGCTCAACGGCCAGTACTTCCCGCTGATCTCCGAGTTCAGCGGCACGTTCGCCGGCAAACCGCTGAACGTGCGCGTCGTCCACTCGCCCACGCGCAAGCTCGAAGGCAAGTTCGAAGGCGGCCCGAACGACACCGAGGCCCTGGGCGCGGCCATCCAATTGACGATCGACGCCATCTCGATGGCGTTAGTGCAGTAGTCGCGCGTGACGCGTCGCGCGACACGCTGGCTGCTCGGCGGCGCGCTGGTCATCGTCACGATCATCGCCGCGGGTTCTTGGGGATTCGCGACGTTGCTCGTGAAGCCGGTCAATCACCGTGTCGTGATGCCCGCGGATTTTCCGGCGCAGCGTGTCGAGATTGCGGGCGACGGCCACACGATCGCGGGCTCGTGGCGCGATCTCGGCGGCAATTCCCCCGTCGTCCTGCTGCTGCACGGCTTTCGCGGCGATCGCTCGTCCATGGTGCCGCGCGCCCGCGTGCTGCTCGACGCCGGCTTTTCCGTTCTGTTCATCGACCAGCAGGCGCACGGCGAAACTCCCGGCAAGATCATCACGCTGGGGTGGCGCGAGTCGAAGGACGTGCGCGCCGCGCGCGACTGGATCGGTGCGCGGGCGCCAGGCCGGCGCATCGGCGTCATCGGCGTGTCGCTGGGTGGCGCGGCTGTGTTGTTAGGCGATCAGCCCGTGGGGTTCGATGCCGTCGTGCTCGAGGCGGCCTATCCACGCCTCAGCCGCGCGCTCGACAACCGCATCGGCATTCGCATGGGCTGGGCACGCAAACTTCTCGCGCCTTTGCTGCTCGTGCAGATAGAACCGCGGCTCGGCGTGACGCCGGCGCAGCTCGAGCCGATCCGCCACATCGCGACACTGGGCGCGCCGGTGATGATCGTCGGCGGCGCGCGGGATGCGCACACGACGGAAGAGGAGACGCGCGAGCTGTTTGCCGCCGCGGCGGAACCAAAACAACTGTGGATCGTCGCCGGCGCGGCTCACCAGGATTTTTCGCGCTTCGACCGCGCGGGATACGAAGCGAACGTCGTCGCGTTCCTGCGCCGTCATCTAGGCGACTGAGCGGCGGATTCGTGGCAGCCATCTGCGGCGTGTCACATCAGATCAGCATGATCACGTCTTTGCTCGCCTGCAATGCCGTGGCCAGCGCGACTATCTGCTCCTTGCTCTGCGCCGTGATCGTGTAAGTGATCGACAGGAAATGCTGCTGATTGCTCTCGCGTTCCTTGATCTGCGATTCCTCGAGATCCGGCACGTACTGCCGGACGATGGCGTCGATGTTCGCGCGCATCGTGTCGCTGCGGCGTCCAACTACCTTGATCGGGTAGCTCGTCGGAAACTTGAGCAGCTCTTCCTTGGGCGGCTCGATTTCGTCTACCACGGCGTACCCGCGAGAGATTGTTTGTACGACTGGAATGCGTCGGCGAGCCTGCGCCACACCGGCCCCGGCTTGCCGGAGCCGACCGCCTTTCCATCCAGCGACGTCACCGGTTGCACCTCGCGCGTTGCCGCGCCGAGCAGGATTTCGGAAGCCCCGCGCAGTTCGGCCTCCGACACCGCGACGGAAAGCCACCTCACGCCCGCGCGCTCCGCGATCTCCTCGATGATGCCGCGCGTCGTGCCGGGCAGCAGCTTCCAGGAGTTGGGCGGCGTGCGCAGTTCGCCGTCGATGACGACATGCACGCTCGACGCGCTCGCGTCCGTGAGTTGTCCGTCGCGCAACAGGATCGCTTCGCTCGCGTCGTCATCGCAGGCGAGTTGGCGCAGCAATACGTTGGCGAGCAGCGAGACGGATTTGATGTCGCAGCGCGCCCAGCGCGTGTCCTGCGCGGTGATGGCAGGCAGGCCGTTCTCGCGCCAGCCCGCGCGGCCGGTGGGCCACGGCGCGGCGAACGCGAACACGGTGCGCGGCACGTCGGGCAGCGGCGCGTGATTGCGCCCGTATTCGGCGCCGCGCGTTACCTGAACATAGATATAAAGATCGCCGGGATTGCCGTTGCGGGCGATCAGTTCGCGGTAGAGGGTGCGCCACGCGTCGCGCGACAGCGGGTCGTCCATGCGCAATTCGCGCAGGGAACGCGTCAACCGGTCGTGGTGCTCGGTGAAGCGAAACGGCCGGTTGCCGTAGACCGGCGTGACTTCATACGCGCCGTCGGAATAGAGAAACCCGCGGTCGAGCGGGGAGATGCGCGCGTCGCGCAGGGGTAGATAGTTGCCGTTGAGATAACAGATCGCGAGCGGCTCGCCCATCTAACTCACCTCATCCAGAGGGAAATGCCATCCGTCATCCGGGTCCACCAGCCGCCTTCCGGCACGGCCTCCTTCGCGACGAGCGGAATGCGCGCGACGATGTCCTTGCCGTCGCTCACGGTCAGCTCGCCGAGCGTCTGGCCGGCTGTGATCGGTGCGATCACCGGCTCTTTCACGGTAGCCGTCGTCTTGAGTTGCGCGCCGGTGCCGCGACCCACGGTCACCCAGACGTCTTTCGCGGGCACGAGCGTGACGCGGTCGGCCTCGCCTTTGTAAACCTCGGGCTTCAGCACGACGTCGCCCGCACCTTTCGCCTTCACTGTCTCGAAGAACGTGAAGCCGTAGTTGAGCAGCGCGGCGCTCGCATCCTCGCGCGCCTTGAACGATTTCGTGCCGAGCACGACGCCGATGAGCCGCATGTTGCCGCGCTTGGCGGATGACGCGAGGCAGTAGCCCGCGGATTCCGTGTGGCCCGTCTTGATGCCGTCGACGGTCGGGTCGCGCGCGAGCAGGCCGTTGCGGTTCTGCTGCTTGATGCCGTTCCACTCGTATTCGCGGATCGAATACCACTTGTACCATTCCGGAAATTCGCGGATCAGCGCGCGCGACAGCGTCGCGATGTCGAGCGCGCTCATGTAGTGAGTCGGGCCCGGGCCGCCCCAGCTGTTGTCGAAGTGCGAGGTCTCGAGGCCGATCTGCGGCGCGAGGGCGTTCATCATCTGGACGAAGCCGTCTTCGGTGCCGCCTATCTTCTCGGCCAGCGCGATCGTCGCGTCGTTGCCCGACTGCACGATCATGCCTTTGATCAGCACCTCGACCGGGATCTGCGTGCCGACCTGCGCGAAGGTGCGCGAGCCTTCGGCCTTCCACGCGTGCTCGCTGATCGTCACCGATTCGCCGAGCGTGAGGCGCTTCTCCGCGAGCGCGCGGAACACGACATACCCGGTCATGAGCTTCGTGATGCTCGCCGGCTCCATCTGCTGATCCGCGTTGCTCGCGGCGATGACGCTGCCGCTGTCCTGGTCGACGAGAACGTATGCGCGCGCGTCGAGCGACGGCGGTTTCGGAATCGGAACGGCGGCGTGAGCCGCGGAGACGAGAAGGGCGAAAGCAGCAAGCGTGATCAACCGAATCGGCATTGCAGAAGGCTCCGAATTGCGAACAGGCGATGCCGCGATTGTACGCCCGAGAAAAAGGGGACAGATCTATTTTCCGGAGATCGAGGTCAGGCCCCATTTGAGGCCGGCGCGCGCCGGGATGCGACGGGTCTGTCCACAGCCCTCAATGTCGATCGCGCTTCAAAAAAGTGACGGACCACTTTTTTGGCGTTCGCTCGTCGTCGCTACGCGCCTTTCGCAAGTGGATGTGTCGCACTAGACAGGCACCACCACGGCGCGCAAACGCTCCTCCTCGCCGATCTCCATTCGGGCTGCGGACTGACCCGCCGCATCCCGGCGAGAGGCGTCAACGGCATGGGGCCTGACCCCGATCTCCGGAAAATAGATCTGTCCCCTTTTTCTCAGTCCGTCAGCAGTCGCGCATCGGCGACGCCGAGATCGCGGAGGCGCTTCATGTTGAGGTCGAACTCCTCGACGCTCGCGAACGGTCCCACTCGCACGCGATGCAGCGCGCGGTCGTTGCGCGGGATCTCGTCGAGGCTCGCGCGTTCGATTCCGGCGGCGAGCAACTGCTCGACGCGGCGGCGCGCGTTCTCATGGTCAGAGAAAACGCCGGCCTGGATGAACATCGCGTCGGGCGTCGAGACGCGCGCGGACGGCGCGTTCACGACGGCGACAGGTGGCGGCGAAGCCGGCAGAACCGGCGGCGTCGCTGTGCCCGCGCCGGTCGCGCCGCCGCGCGGTGAGATCACTCGCACCTCGACGGGCGCGGTGCCCTCGCGCAGGAAGTCGAGCTTCGCGGCAGCCGTGTACGACAGGTCGATGATGCGATCGCCGACAAATGGCCCGCGGTCGTTGATGCGCACGACGACCTTGCGGCCGTTGTTGAGGTTCGTCACCTCGGCATAACACGGGATCGGCAACGTCTTGTGCGCCGCCGTCATCGCGTACATGTCGTACGGCTCGCCGAGCGACGTCGATGCCGCGTGAAAGCCCGGGCCGTACCACGACGCGGTGCCGCGCTCGGACCAGCCTTCGGAACTCCGCATCACGTGATAACGCTTGCCGAAGACTTCGTAAAACGGCGGATTGCCGCGCGTGCCCCGCGGCTCGGCGCGCGGTACGGCGTCGGGAATCGCGAGCACGTCGGGCGGAACCGACGGAACCGTCGTCGAGGTCGTCGAGGTCGTCGAACGCGTCGCGGAGGCGGAATCCTGGCGCGTGAGCGAGCAGCCGCTGGCCGCGAGAATCAGGGATGAGAGTGCGAGAAGGGCGGCAGCCCGCGGCAGGGCTTGCGAGACGAGGCGCATCAACGCGCCGCGAGGCCGTCCGGCTGCGGATGCGCGGCGAGCTGCGTCGTATCGTCGGCCTCTCGCCGCGGGGACGCGCCCTTATCCGCCGTCGCGCCGTCCGCCCGATCCGCAATGGTCGTCGCCAGATCGTGCACGGCCATCGCGTAGCGCACGCTGCGGTTGTACCGCGTGATGACTTCGAAGTTCTTGAAGCCGACGCGATACGACGGGCCGTTCTCCTGTTCGGCGGGGACCAGCAGCACGGGTGTGGTCTCGGGCTGCTTCGCGTTGTCGAAGTCCACGCCCTTCGATTTGAGGCCGGCGATGGTCTCGTTGAGCTTGAGGTTGCCGGGGTCCGCGACGATGGGCGCGTCCGGCTGCAACACGGCGTCGGAGAGCACCGGGCCATCGGCAACCCAGCCGTGCTTCTTGAAGTAGTTGGCGACGCTCGCGATGACGTCGTCCCAGTCCGCGAACAGGTTGCGCCGGGAGTCGTTGCTGCCATCGACCGCATAGGCGCGGTAACTCGACGGCATGAACTGGCCCGCGCCCATCGCGCCGGCATACGAGCCGAGCGCCGTCAGCGGATCCACGTCTTCCTCGCGCGTGAGCTGCAGGAAGTGCGCGAGCTCGCTCCTGAAGAAGTCCTGGCGCGGCGGGTAGTCGAAGGCGAGGGTTGCGAGCGCGTCGAGCACGCGGTGTTTGCCGGTGACGCGGCCGTAGAAAGTCTCGACGCCGATGATCGCGACGACGTACTCGGGCGCGACGCCGGTTTCCCGGTGCGCTTTCTCGAGACGCTTGCGGTGTTCGAGAAGGAAGCGCGCGCCCTCGTCGATCCTTTGTTCCGTCATGAAGCGCGCGCGGTATTCGTACCAGGGCGCGACCTTCTCGGCGGGTTTGGTGATCAGCTCGATGATCTTGGGTTGCGGCTCGGCTTGCGCGAGCAGGCGATAGATCTCGAGAGGCTCGGTCTTCTGCTCGCTCGCGGTTGCCTCGACGAACGCGCGGATCTCGGGACGATCGAGGTCGAAACGCGTGCGGCCGGAGAACGAGCCTTCAGCATGGGCGCTGCTGGCAATCAAGGCGACGATCGGTGAAAGAGCGCGGGCGAAACGCAGCATCACGAGGCGACGAGCTTCCGATGCGAATAGAGGGACATCAGGATACCGAAGCTCGCCAGCAGGGTCACTATGGATGTGCCGCCGTAGCTGACCAGCGGCAGCGGCACGCCGACGACCGGCAACATGCCGCTCACCATCCCGGCATTGATGAAAACGTAGACGAAGAAGGTGAGCGCGATCGAGCCGGCGAGCAGACGCGCGAACGTGTCCTGCATTTCGACCGCGAGATATAGCGCGCGTCCTACAACGAAGAGGTAGAGCAGCAGAAGGATCATGACGCCGAGCAATCCCAGTTCTTCGCCGACGATCGCGAAGATGAAGTCCGTCGTGCGCTCGGGCAGGAACTCGAGCTGGCCCTGCGAGCCGTTGAGCAGGCCCTTGCCGAATACGCCGCCGGAGCCGATGGCGATCTGCGACTGGATGATGTGGTAACCCGCGCCGAGTTTGTCGGATTCCGGGTCGAGCAGCGTAAAGACACGCTGCCGTTGGTAGTCGTGGAGGCCGTACTGCCACGCGAGCCAGGCGGCCACCGCGCCGGCCGCAGCAAGCGCGAACATGACGCGGAATTGCAGTCCCGCCAACAGCACGACGAGCAGACCGCCGATCATGATGAGTCCGCCGGTGCCGAGGTCCGGCTGCAAGATCGTGAGCCCGGCCGGGATCAGGATGATCAGCGCCAGAATGAAGAGCGACTTGAAGTCCGGCGGCAGCGGTCGGTCTTGCAGCCACCAAGCGCAGGTCATCGGCACGGCGAGCTTCATGAGCTCGGACGGCTGGAAGCGGATGAAACCCAGATCGAGCCAGCGCTGCGCACCCTTGCCGATGTAACCGATCGCATCGACGGCAACGAGCAGCGCGCAACCGATGATGAAGAGGAAGGGAGCGAGACGTCGCAGGAACGCCGGCTTCACCTGCGCGAGCGCGCACATCGCGACGCCGCCGAGCGCGACGCGGATCGCGCCGTCGATGACGCGGTTCCAGTTCTGGCCCGAGGCGCTGTAGAGAACGACGAGGCCGTAGAGCGAGATGAGGCCCAGGCCCACGAGCAGCGGGCCGTCGAGGCGCAGCGCGCCGAGCACGCGCGCGGCAAACGAAAAGGTTCGCTGGCTGCGGGTTCCGACTTCGATGGGTTCGTAGAGCGCCATGACCTATTCGTCTCCCGGCGCCACTTCGGGAATCACGGCGGTGCCGTCCGCCTTCTTCACCGGCGGCGGAATCTCCGGCGTCGTGGTGTGACCCAGGATGAACTGGTCGAGCACGCGCCGCGCGATCGCCGCCGCCGCGGTGCCGTGCTTGCCGTTCTCGATGAGCACCGCGACGGCGACTTTCGGCGCGTCCGCGGGCGCGAACGCGATGAACCAGCCGTGGTCGAGCAGGCGCTCGTTGAGCTTCGCCTCCATGGCTTTATAGTTTTCGTTCTGGCCGACGGTGAACACCTGGGCGGTTCCGGTCTTGCCCGCGATCTGGTACTCCGCGCCGACCTGGCTGCGCCTGCCGGTGCCGCTGTTGCTGTTCATCACCTTGATCATGCCGTCGACCGCCACCTTCCAGTTCTCGGGCGACGCCGCGACGACCTCGAGTAGTTTGGGGGCGATCTTCTCGACCTTGCCGGTGTTCTGTTCGCGGTACGCCGTCACGAGGCGCGGTTGGTAGCTCTTGCCGCGCGCCGCAATGATCGCCGTCAAGTGCGCCATCTGGGTTGGCGTGACGATGAGATAACCCTGGCCGATGCCGAAGCTCACCGTCTCGCCGGGAAACCACACCTGGTCGGCCGGATTCTTGAAGCGCGCTTTTTTCCAGGCGGGAGTCGGCAGGATTCCCTTGCGTTCGCCGCCGACGTCGATGTCGGTTGCCCGGCCGAGGCCGAAATGCGCGAGCCAGCCCGCCAGCTTCTCGACGCCCATCATCGACGAGAGTTCATAGAAATAGACGTCGCAGGATTGCTCGATCGCCGTCTCCATCGCGACGACGCCGTGGCCGGCGGGACGCCAGTCGCGGAAACGATGGCGCGAGCCGGGCAGGGTGAAGGAGCCGTGACAGGATCTCGTCCGCTGCGGAGTCGTGATGCCGAGCGAGAGTGCGCCGAGCGCGATCGCGGGTTTGACGGTCGAGCCCGGCGGATATTCACCGCGCAGGGCGCGGTTCAGCAACGGAATGTCGATGTTGTCGCGCAGCGCCGCGTATTCAGCCTTGGTGAGTCCGCGGCCGAACGGGTTCGGGTCGAAGCCCGGCGTCGACACCATCGCCACGACGTCACCATTGTTAGGGTCGATGGCGACGATCGCGCCGCGCCGGCCGATGAGGCCCTGCTCGGCGACGAGCTGCGTCGGAAAGTCGATGCCGGTGATCAGGTCGCGACCGGGAACCGGCTTGAGCTCCTGCAGCTCCGGCGTCAACTTGCCCTGGCGCTGCACCGAACGGCCGGCGGCATTCACGAGGATCTGTCGCGAGCCATCGGTGCCGTGCAGCGTCTTCTCGAAGGCCGACTCGATGCCGAGCTTGCCGATCAGCGTCGTGCCGGCGTACTTGCTCATGTCGCCGTCTTTCTCGAGCTTCTTGACGTCGTTCTCGCTGATCGCGGCGACGTACCCGAGCGCGTGCACGGCGTGCTCGCCGTGCGGATAGAAGCGCGTGAGTCGCGTGGCGATGTCCACGCCCGGGAATTCGAAGCGATGCACGGCGAAGCGCGCGATTTCTTCGGGCGTCAGGCGCAGGCGGATCGGGACGCTCTCGAAGCTGCGACGCAACGCCACGAGTTTGCGCGTGTCGTCGAGGTCTTCGGCGGGCAGCACTTCGATTTCGACGAGCCGCTCGAGCGTGGCGTCAACATCGGGGACGCGTTCCTTCACGAGTTCGAGCTGGAACGCTGGCGTGTTCTCCGCCAGCACGACGAGATTGCGATCGAGGATCAGACCGCGTTGCGCGGGCAGCGGCTCGACCCGCACGCGATTGCCCTGGGAGAGTTCGGCGTAGTAGTCGTAGCGGGAAATCTGCAGGATGATGAGGCGGACGATGAGCGTCAGCGTGAGGCCGATGATGACGACGACGGCGGCCATCGCGCGCCGTTCGAACAGCCGCTGTTCGCCCCAGTGGTCCTTGATTCGTACGGTGCCCATGGCGGTGTTCGCTAGATCCGCGAGTGCGTACGGCCGAGCAGCAGCGCGATGAACGGCCAGAGCATTGCGCCAACCATCGGCTGGATCCAGCGCCAGTGCGCGGACCCCATGCTGCCGGTCCAGCCCTCGATGGCCCAGACGATCAGTTCGTTGAACGACAGCATCGCGAAGACGAACAATGATTGTTGCACCAGAGTCTGATTGCGCAGGCGCTGGTGCAGCGTTGCCGCGATGTAAGCCACGACGGAAACCGCGAGCGCATTCTGGCCGAGGACTTCGCCATCCATGACGTCGAAGGCGACGCCCGCGGCCCAGGCGGCAAAAATCCCGCCCGCGTGCGGCGCGTAGATGCTCCAGTAGATGATGGCGAGCGCAATGAATGCGGGACGCACGGCTTCGAGCCAATCCCACAGCGGCATGGCTTGCATGATCAACGCGATCAGCAAGGTGAGGAAAACCGCCCAGCGCGGTTCGCGGCGCGCGAAGTTCACGTCGCGGCTCCCGAAGTTTCCGCGGCCGGTGTGGTCGCGGGGGCGGGCGTTGGTGCAGGCGTTGCAGCGGGCGCCGCCGGTTTCGGCGCGGGTCGAGTTGCGGGCTTGGGCTTGGGCGCGGGCTTCGGAGTTTCGATGACGAGTTCCGCGGTGGACGCCGGCGCCGCGGGATGTCCCTCGCGCGCCCAGATGAAGAGCACTTCGCGTTCGGCGTCGATGTTCGCGATCGGCACGGCCTGAATGTTCGCGAGCGGTTCGGCGGGATCGCGCGTCACTTTCGTCACGCGGCCGACGGGCAAGCCATACGGGAATACGCGGTCGAGACCGGAAGTGACCAGCAAGTCGCCGACCTTCACGTCGTAGTTCTGCGGTACGTAGGGCAGGTCGAGCGCCGTGCTGCGGCCCGAGCCGAGCGCGATCGTGCGCACGCCGGAGCGCAGCACCTGCACGGGCAACGCGTGCTCCGCGTCGGTGATCAGGATGATTTCGGCGCTGAACGGGCCAGTGCGGAGCACTTGTCCCAGCACACCTGCACCGGTGATCACCGTTTGCGCCTTGTGAACGCCGGAATTGCCGCCGCGGTTGACGATCAGCCGCTGGCGCAATGTCGAACTTTCGACGCTGATCACTTCGCCGACGAGGCGCTTTTCGATGACTTCGGGAAGCGCGGTGTTGAGGCCACGCAGCGTGGCATTCTCCTGCTGCAGCGCCGCCTGGCGCATCGTCACGAGCTGCTGATCGCGCAATTGGGTGCGCAACGCGACGACTTCCTTCTGCAACGCTTCGCGCGTCGTGAGGCTTTCTTCGAGCCAGCGCCACGCCGCGGAGGGGGAGTTCACGGCGAGCTGCAGCGGGTAGATAGCCGCCTGCAGGCCGTACCGGGCGGTCTCGAGCCAGCCGCCCTTCTTGTCGTAGAACATCAGGACGATGGAAATCAGGGCGTAACAGAAAAACCGCACGCCAAAAGACGGTCCGCGTGCGCCACCCATGCGGCTGCCGCCGCTGCCGAAGACGGCCACGAACTACTCCAGGCCGAAGCTTCCCGGGCCGACCTGGTCCTGGAGCTCGAGGATCCTGCCGCCGCCGCGCGCGACACAGGTGAGCGGATCTTCGGCGATGACCACCGGCAGACCGGTCTCTTCCATGAGTAGTTTGTCGATGTCGCGCAGCAGCGCGCCACCGCCGGTCAGCACGATGCCACGTTCGGCAACGTCCGCACCGAGCTCGGGAGGAGTCTGTTCGAGAGCCTGCTTCACGGCCCCAACGATGCCCTGCAGGGGTTCTTGCAGCGCTTCGAGGATTTCGTTGGAGTTCAGAGTGAAGCTGCGCGGCACACCTTCGGAAAGGTTGCGGCCCTTCACCGACAGTTCGCGCACCTGCTGACCAGGATACGCGGCGCCGATTTCGATCTTGATGCGCTCCGCGGTGGCTTCACCGATGAGGATGCCGTAGTTGCGGCGTACGTAATTCATGATGGCTTCGTCGAAGCGGTCGCCACCGATGCGCGCGGACGCCGCGTACACGATGCCGTTCAACGAGAGCACGGCGACTTCGGAAGTTCCGCCGCCGATGTCGAGCACCATCGAGCCGCGCGCTTCGTTCACGGGAAGACCCGCGCCGACCGCCGCCGCCATGGGCTCACTAACTATTTGCACGCTGCGGGCGCCGGCGCCTTCGGCCGACTCCTTGATCGCGCGACGTTCGACCTGCGTCGAGCCGATCGGCACGCACACCAGCACGCGCGGCGAGGGTTTGATCATGCGATTGCCGTGCACCTTGCCGATGAAGTACTGCAGCATCTTCTCGGTGTAGGTGAAGTCCGCGATGACGCCGTCTTTCATCGGGCGAACCGCGTTGATGTGGCCCGGCGTGCGGCCCAGCATGTTCTTGGCCTCGGCCCCAACGGCGACGATGATCTTGCCGCGACCGGTGTGGTCGTCCTGCACCGCGACAACGGACGGCTCATTGAGCACGATGCCCTTGTCACGGACGTAAATAAGAGTATTGGCCGTCCCCAAGTCGATCGAAAGATCGCTCGAGAAATAGCCGCGCAAGCGTTTGAACATTAGGGAAAGCCAGCAGCGCGAAAAAGTGTCGGCAATTTAACAATCTGCAGCACCTTCCACAAGGCAACAGGTATGATTCAGCGCACATTTCCCACAGGTTTTCCTTGAGTTTCCGATGAGCCTCAATCGCGACCAGATCAACTCGATCGCGCATCTCGCACGACTCTCGCTGAGCGATGCCGAGATCCCCGTCTACCAGGACAGCCTGTCGAAGATCGTCGATCTCGTCGGGCAACTCGATGCCGCGCCCACGCAGGGCGTCGAGCCCATGGCGCACCCTCTACCGGGTCTCTCGCAACGCATGCGACCCGACGCCGTGACTGAAAAAGACCAACACGAGCTCTACCAACGCAATGCTCCGCAAGTCGAAGCCGCGCTGTACCTCGTTCCCAAGGTCATTGAGTAAGTAAGAAAGCATGCACACGTTCACGCTGGCGGAGCTCGCCAAGAAGCTCCGCGCCAAAGAGTTTTCCGCGACGGAGCTCACGAAGTCGCTGCTCGGCCGAGTCGAATCGTCGCAACCGGCGCTCAATGCGTTCGTCACGGTGACGGGCGAACTGGCGCTGACGCAGGCCAAGGCCGCCGATGCCGCGCTCGCGTCCGGGAAAGCGGGTCCGCTGACCGGCCTGCCGCTCGCTCACAAGGACATTTTCTGCACGAGCGGCGTCAAGACGAGCTGCGGCTCGAAGATGCTCGACAACTTCGTGTCGCCATATGACGCCACCGTCGTCGAAAAACTGAATGCGGCGGGGATGATCACTCTCGGCAAGACGAACATGGACGAATTCGCCATGGGTTCGTCGAATGAGACGAGCTACTACGGTCCGGTCAAGAATCCCTGGGATCTGAGCCTGGTGCCCGGCGGATCGTCGGGCGGCTCCGCCGCGGCGGTCGCCGCGCGCATCGCACCGATCGCCACCGCGACGGATACCGGTGGTTCGATCCGTCAGCCGGCGTCGTTATGTGGCGTCACCGGCATCAAGCCGACCTACGGCCGCGTTTCCCGCTACGGCATGATCGCGTTCGCGTCGAGCCTCGACCAGGGTGGTTTGATCGCCCAGTCGGCCGAGGACTGTGCGCTGGTTCTCGAAGCGATGGCGGGTTTCGACACGCGCGACTCGACCAGCGTCGACACGCCCGTTCCTAACTATGCCGCCACGCTCGACGCGCCGCTCGCGGGCCTCAAGATCGGCCTGATCCAGGAGTTCTTCGAGAAGGGTCTCGACGCCAACGTCGAAAAGCTCATCCGCGACGCCCTGAAGGTCTACGAAAAGCTCGGCGCCACGCTCGTCGAGGTCAAACTGCCCGCGCTGCCGCTGTCGGTGCCGACGTATTACGTCGTGGCGCCCGCCGAGTGCTCGAGCAATCTCGCGCGCTTCGATGGCGTGCGTTACGGCCACCGCGCGAAGGATCCGAAGGATCTGATGGACCTCTACAAGCGGTCGCGCGGTGAGGGCTTCGGCGCGGAGGTCAAGCGGCGCATCATGGTCGGCACGTACGTGCTGTCGGCCGGCTATTACGACGCTTACTACCTCAAGGCCCAGCGCGTCAGGCAGCTCATCAATCAGGACTTCAAACGCGCCTTTGCCGAAGTCGATGTGTTGATTGGACCTACGGCACCCGATGTCGCCTTTCCGATCGGCGCGAAGGCGTCGGATCCGATCCAGATGTACCTCAACGACATCTACACGATCGGAGCGAATCTCGCGGGCGTGCCCGCGCTGTCGATTCCCTGTGGCTTCGTGCGCGACCTGCCGGTCGGCCTGCAGATCTGCGGCGCGCACTTCGCGGAAGCGAAGCTGCTCAATGTCGCGCATGCGTACCAGAAGGAAACGGACTGGCATCGCCGCATTCCTGCCGCTTATCAGTCGGAGAAGCTGACATGAGCTGGGAGACGGTGATCGGCCTCGAGGTGCACGCGCAGCTCTCGACGAAGTCGAAGATTTTCTCGGGTTCGGCCACCGCGTACGGCGCGTCTCCGAATTCCCAGGCGAACCTCGTCGACCTCGCGTTTCCGGGCGTGCTGCCGGTGCTGAACCAGGAAGTCGTGCGCATGGCCGTGAAGTTCGGCCTCGCGATCGGTGCGCAGGTCGCGTCGCGCTCTGTCTTCGCGCGCAAGAACTACTTCTACCCGGATCTCCCGAAGGGCTACCAGATCAGCCAGTACGAGCTGCCGATCGTCGGCAAGGGATTCATGGACATCGTGCTGGACGACGGCGCGAAGAAGCGCATCGGCATCACGCGCGCGCATCTCGAAGAGGACGCCGGCAAGTCCCTGCACGAAGGCCTGCCGAAGCAGTCCGGCATCGACCTGAACCGTGCGGGCACGCCGCTCATCGAAATCGTCTCCGAGCCCGACATGCGCTCGGCGAAAGAGGCAGTGGCGTACCTCAAGAAGATCCACACGCTCGTGCGCTACCTCGAGATCTGCGACGGCAACATGCAGGAAGGCTCGTTCCGCTGCGACGCGAACGTGTCCGTGCGCAAGGTCGGCGCCGAGAAGTTCGGCACACGTGCCGAGATCAAGAACATCAACTCGTTTCGCTACGTCGAGAAGGCGATCAACTACGAAGTCGCGCGTCAGGTGGACGTGATCGAAAGCGGCGGCAAGGTCGTGCAGGAAACGAGGCTCTGGGACCCGGACAAGGGCGAGACGCGTTCGATGCGGTCGAAAGAAGAAGCGAACGACTACCGCTACTTCCCGGACCCCGACCTGCTGCCGGTGGACATCGACGCGGCGTTCGTCGCGACGGTGAAGGCAACATTGCCCGAGCTGCCGGACGAGAAGGCAGCGCGCTTCGTCGCGACGCTGGGATTGTCGGAATACGACGCCGGCGTGCTGACTTCGTCGAGAGAGCTCGCCGCCTACTACGAACAGACCGCCAAACTACTGGCTGGTGGCAAGGACGCCTCGAAGGAACAGGCCAAGCTCGCCGCCAACTGGGTGGCCGGTTCGCTCGCGGCCGCGCTCAACGAGCACAACCTCGACATCACCGAGAGCCGCATCGACGCCACGCGTCTCGCGGGCCTGCTCGCGCGCATCTCCGACAACACCATCTCCGGCAAGATCGCCAAGGACGTGTTCGAGGCGATGTGGGCGGAAGGAAAGGATGCTGACACGATCATCGAGTCGAAGGGTCTCAAGCAGATCACCGACACCGGCGCCATCGAGAAGGCGATCGCAGAGGTGATGGCGAAGAATCCGGGGCAGCTCGCGGACTACCGCTCCGGCAAGGACAAGCTGTTCGGCTTCTTCGTGGGCCAGGTCATGAAGGCGACCGGTGGCAAGGCGAATCCGGCGCAGCTCAACGACCTGCTGAAGAAGATGCTCGCCGGCTGATGGGCTCTTCCGGCCATGAGTGAGTCGGATCTCGTTCGGCGCTTCAATCTCGAACGGCATCCCATCCGCGGTCACGCCGTGCGCCTGTCGGGCGCGTGGCGGAGCCTGCGCGAGCACCAGGACTATCCACCCGCCGTGCAGCAGTTGCTGGGCGAGGCGATCGGCGCCGTGGTGCTGCTCGCCGCGACGCTGAAGTTCGACGGCACGATTACGCTGCAGCTACAGGGCAAGGGCCTCGTCAACCTGCTCGTCGCACAGTGCACGCACGACTTCAAGGTGCGCGGCATGGCGCGGCATGAGCCGATCGTATCGACCGCGGTCGGCGAACCCGGCTTCCTGTCGTTGGCCGGAGAAGGGACGATCGTCGTTACGGTCGAAGCCACCGATCGCGCGTCCAGCTACCAGGGCGTCGTGCCGATCACCGGCAACTCTCTCGGCGAGTGTCTCGAGGCGTACTTCGTGCAGTCGGAACAGTTGCCGACACGCGTGGCGCTCGCGGCGTCGGCGGCTGCCGTGTCGGGAATGCTCGTGCAGCGCATTCCGGGTGAGGGTGGAAAGGCCATCGACCCGGCGGCGCTGGAGTCCGCGTGGATGAAGGCGGATCACGCGATGGCGGCGTTGGCGCCCGCGGATCTGCTGGAGGATGACGTCGAACAACGTCTCGTCGGCATGTTCGGTGACGATGAGGTTCGCGTGTTCGGCGGAAGCCCGGTGAGTTTCGAATGCCGCTGCTCGCGTGACCGTGTCGCGAATGTGTTGCGCTCGCTCGGCGTCGAGGAAGTGCGCGGCGTGATCGCGGAGCAGGGCGCGGTGACCGTGACCTGCGAGTTCTGCCAGAAGCCGTACAAGTTCGATGCGATCGATGCGGAGCAACTGTTCGCGCAGGCGCCGCCGCAGGGTAGTAAGACGATCAACTGACGGCGTCCGCGATCGCGCGCGGCGCGAGCAAGGCCAGGCGGCGAATCTCGTCGACCGCATCCTGGCGAAAGAGCCCGGGGCGCGCGTCCTCGTCCACGTGGGGTATGGGCATCTGCGCAAGGCTTTCGACGAAACCAACAAGATGCCAACAATGATGGCTGAGTACTTCTTCGAGAAATCCGGTATCGATCCGTACTGCATCGACCAGACGCAGAAGTTGCCAGCCGATTCGGTTCTCAGCCAGAAGTTGATCGACGCGGCGCCGGCCGACGCTTTCGTCGTGACGCCGCGCGGTGCGGTCCGGCCGTATCTCGCATCGCCCGCGGTTGACGTGTTCGTTTTTCACGAGCCGACGCGGCTGGTGAATGGCCGACCGCGCTGGCTCGCGATGCATGGATACCGCGCCCCGCGGAAGATTCCCGCCAAACTACTGCCGAAGACAGGTCGCCGGCTGGTGCAGGCATTCTTCGCAAGCGAATCCGCGGATGCCGTGCCGATGGATCAGGTGCTCGTCGAGGCGGGCAAGCCGCCGCCGAAGCTCATGCTGCCGAAAGGCAACTACCGTTTCGCGGTGCAGGACTGACGGAAAACATGCTCATCCGCATCGCGCATGCGCGAGTCTAGCGATTCCGCGAAGGCGCTTTGTTCAGGAACTCGATTGCCTTCGCCAACGCGTTTTTCTGGGCTGTGCGGTTTGCGCCCCGCGATCCGCCGAAGGCGATGACCACTCCGATCGGATGACGCGCCTCGAGAAGTCCCGGATCGGAGCCGGGTGAAATCAGATGTCCCGCCCCGGGATAGGAAACGTGCTCATCGGGATAGGGGTGCTCAGCGGCCGAGAGGCGCGCCATCAGGCGCTGTGACATTAAAGTCGACGGCCAAATGAGATCGTCCTCCGCGGACAACAAGAGCACCGGCCCCTGGATCCGCTCAACCGGAATCGCGGCCGCATCGACTGCGCTCGCCTGCTGCAAGTCGACGAGAAAATCCTGCGTGCCACGGTATGGTTTCGCGGAGTAGTCCGGCTCACGCGCGTGCGGCACGTAGGGAAGTGCCGTGCCGCCCTGCGACCACGCGGATATCGCCGCATCTTCGAACTTGCCGACCGGGCCCCAGACGACGTGACTCGGAACATAGGCGATGACGCGCTTGATTGACGGCGTGCGCGAAGCAAACAACAACGCCAGTTCGCTGCCGCGCGAGACACCGACCACCGTCAGGTCGCTGGTGTCCGTCAGTGGTTGGCGCTGCAGCCACGCAACCGCACCGTCGAGAGACTCCACCGGAACATTGGCGAGTGATGGCGGCAATCCCTTGACGCCAAAGTACGCGACGGCAAGTACTGCCCAGCCGCGTTCCGCGAATGGGTAGGCGAGCGACTGCGGAATGCCGCCCTCCGAGCCGCCTACGACGATGATCGCGTGCCGCACGACATCGCCCTTCGGGCGCAGGTAGGTCGCCACGAGTCCGCCTTCGCGCACGGGCGTCCACACAACCTTGTGAAGCCCTTCGGCCTGACTGGAGCACGCGAGCAGCGTAGTTACGAGCAGCGCGGTTGCCAGCTTGGATACAGGGGTCATCATTTATACGCAGCTCGCAAGATAGTGGGCAAGAATAAGGGGACAGTCCCCTTTTTCGCGGACGAAAAAGAGGACAGTCCCTAACGTTTCGCCTCGAGACTCGCGCGCGAGCCCGCCTTGGGTGGAGCCGTCGGATTGTCCAGCTCGTCGAGGTAGTTCGGCCCGCCGAGCCGCCGCATCTGGTCGAGGATGAAGTTGCGTCGCTTCGTGACGTACGCGGACGGCGCATTCGCCTTGAACGTGAGCGGATTCGGCAGGACCGCCGCCAACGTCGCCGCTTCGTAGCGGCCGAGCCGCGCGGCGGGCAGGCGATAAAAGCGTTGCCCCGCGGCTTCCACGCCGTAGATCCCATCGCCGAACTGCGCGACGTTCAGATACACCTCGAGAATGCGCTCCTTTGGCCACGTGAGCTCGATGAGCAGCGTGAAGTACGCCTCACAACCCTTGCGGAAATAGCTGCGCCCCGACCACAGGAACAGGTTCTTCGCGACCTGCTGCGAGATCGTGCTCGCACCGCGCACCTTGGGCCGTTTCTTCTTCGCCTGTTTCTCGTTCGTGCGCACCGCCTCGCGGATCGACTTGAAGTCGAAGCCGGCGTGGAACGGGAAGAACTGGTCCTCGGCCGCGATCACGGCGACGGCCGCATGCGGCGAGATCTGTTCGAGATCGCGCCAGCGGTAGTCGGTCTGATAGCGCTCCTTGCCGGCGCGACTCGCGTCGAGCGCGGCATCCAGCATGAACGCGCTGTACCAGGGATCCATCCAGCGCATTGCCACGACGGGCAGCGCGGTCACAAGGAACACGGCGACCGCCGCGGTGAGAGACCACCGCAGCAGTCGCCGCCCAAATCCCTTCTTCACGCTTTGCGAGACGCCTTCGTGACGATGACGTCCGCGGCCGGCACGTTCTGATGGCCGGAGCGATTCGTCGTCGCGACTTTCGCGATCTTGTCTAGGACGTCCATGCCGGACGTGACCTTGCCGAACACGGCGTAGCCGTAGTTCGACGCGCCGCTGTGATCGAGGAAGTCGTTGTCGACGAGGTTCACGAAGAACTGCGCCGTCGCGCTGTTGATGTCGTTCGTGCGCGCCATCGCGAGCGTGCCGCGCGAATTCTTGAGGCCGTTGGTCGCCTCGTTCTTGATCGGCGCCTTCACCTTTTTCTGCTTCATTCCCGGCTCGAAGCCGCCGCCCTGGATCATGAATCCCGGGATCACGCGGTGGAAGATCAGGCCGTCGAAGAATCCGTCGTCGACGTAGCCCAGGAAGTTTTCCGCGGAGATGGGGGCTTCTTTCTCGAACAACTCGACCTCGAATGTGCCGAGCGTGGTTTCAAAAACGAGCATGGATAAAAGGTGTCCTTAGGATTTCAGGGGGAGGGCCATTGGGCTTCGGAAATGCGCTCGTGGCCGGCGAGATCGCGGTGCGAGGTTACAGAAGTGAAGCCACGGGCGACAAGCGCCGCGCGTACCGCGGAACCCTGGGTGGCACCGTGTTCGAGCAGGAGCCAGCCGCCGGGGGCGAGATGGCCGGGCGACCCATTAATAAGAATGGCGAGGGCGGCGAATCCGTCGCCGCCGGGGGTGAGCGCGCCGCGCGGCTCGAAGCGCAGGCTGTCGCCCTCCATCACCGGATCGTCGGCGGCGATGTACGGCGGGTTGCTGGCGATGGCGTCGAACCGCCGCCCCGCGAGCGGCGCGAACCAGCCGTCGGTGTCGTTCAAGAGCCACTCGATGCGACCGGGTGCGAGCCGCTCGCCGTTTCGCCGGGCGACCGTCATCGCCGCGGAGGAGGATTCCGACGCCGCGATGCGCCACGCCGGCCGTTCCACCGCGAGCGCGATCGCGATCGCACCGGAACCGGTGCCGAGATCCGCGACCTGCGCCGTTCGCGCAGTCACGCGTTCGAGCACGCGCTCGACTAACAGCTCGGTCTCGGGCCGCGGCACGAGTACGGCCGCACCCACTTCGAAGTCGAGCGACCAGAACTCGCGCCGGCCGAGAAGATAGGCGACGGGTTCGCCGGCCGCGCGGCGGAGACGGTGCGCGTTGAAGCGGGCGACCGCGTCCGGCGGGAGCGAACCGCTGTGAACGAGTAGCTGCGAGCGTGTGAGCCCGGCGGCGGCGGCTAGCAGAATTTCGGCATCGCGGCGCGAGATCGGCGCGAGCGGGTCCGACTCTGCGACAGCGAGGAGAGCGTGGATCGGGAGGTGGCCGGGAGTGGAGTCGGGCACGCGGCGATGATACGGGTTCGATCGCGGGTGGGTATCATGCCGCGATGGACGCACCAGCCGGGTTGCTGCCGCTTTCGCGCCCGCTCATGACGGGCGAGGTGCTCGATGCCGCGTTCCGTCTTTTTCGCGCGGGACTGTTGCGCTGCCTGCCGTACTCCGGTCTCGCCGTGTTGGCGATCGAGTTTCCGACCTTCTATTCGACCTTCGTCTCGGCCGCGTTGGGCGGCGGAATTCCCAGTGGCTTTGGAATTACCGACCATCTCGACGTCACCGTGTACGTCATCTTCTTCGTCTTCCTCGCATTCCTGCTCGGCGTCATCACGCTGCGCCTGCAGGCGATTGCGCGCGGCGACCGGCCCAGCTTCCGGCGCGAGGTCGGCACGGCATTCCGGCGCTGGCCGCTAGCGCTCGTCGCGACCGCTGGCGCGATCGGGTTGCCCGCGCTGCTGGCGCTCGTGGCGACGCTGGATTTCGGCTCGCGTTTCGTCGTGGTGCTCGTGTTCGCCGTGCCAGTGCTGTGGCCGACCTCGTTGTTGATCCTGGCGCTGCCCGCGTACTGGTGCGATCGACTCGGGCCGTTCGCTGCCATTGCGCGCGCCGTTTCTCTGTCCCGGCGCCGTTCGTGGCGCATGTTGGGTGCGTTGCTCGCGACGGCCTGCATGGTCTCCGCGTTCTACGTGTTGTCCGCGATCATCGCCGGCCTGATGTCGCAACTCATCGGCGCCGCGGATCTGTTCCTCATCGCCGCCGTATCGTCGATGCTGTCGCTGGTCATCGGCGCGTTGGGCGTGCCGTTCATCATCGCGGTGCTGATCGTCGCTTACGAAGATCTCAAGCGGCGGGATGTGGAGCGTCGCGAGGTGCAGGCATGAAACGCGGCGCGAGCATGGCGCGCAGTGCGAGCATGAAGCGCGGCGCGCGACTCACGGTCTTGATCGTCGCGCTTGCGTTCGCGGACACCGCCTGGGCGGCGGACGATCCCGCGTTGCGCATCGTCGATGCCTGCCGCGCGAAGCTCGACGCGCGCTCCGATCTCGGCCTCGAGCGCGTGCAGCGTCGATGTCCCGACCTGTTGCCCGCACTCGATCGCGCGCCCTGGCGCGGGCTGCTGCCGAAGAGCCTGAAGCAGGAAGACATTTCCGCCGACAGCCTGCTCGCGCTCGCGGAACTCGTGCGGCAGTCGCAGACAAAGTTGCCGAAGGCCGTGACCCTCGACGACAACCAACTCGCGCGCTCGCTCGCGGCGCTCGGCCAGCAGGGGCAGGAAGGCGCGACGCGCTGGGAGCGCCTCAAACGCTGGATCAAGGCGCGCTTCGAGACGCGCAAAAGTGAGGACAGGCAAGGCTGGATCGACAAGCTCGCGAACCGCATCCGCACGAGTGAAGGCCTGATTGATGCGATCACGTACCTGGGTTACGCCGCCGTCGCGCTGCTCGTGTTCTACGTCATCTTCGCCGAGTTGCGCGCGGCGGGAATGCTCGGCGCGCTCCGGCGGTCGGACGCGCGCCGCAGTCCGGCAGCGGAGTGGCGTCGGCGTCTCATGCTGGCCGACGTCGGCGCGGCGCCGCTCGTGGAGCGGCCGGGAATGTTGCTGCGGTTGTTAGGCGAGGCACTCGCGCGCGCGCATCGCCTGCCCGCCGCGGACGGCCTCACCGCGAATGCGATCGTGCGCCGCGCGGAGATCGAGGGCGAAGAACGCGCCGAGCTCGCACGCGTCGCGCGAGTCGCGGATGCGGCGCGCTACTCGCCATCGCGGCCCGACGATGCGGCGCTCGAGGAGACGGTCGACGTTGCAAAGTCGCTGTTGTCGCGCTTCGCGAAATCTTCGGGAGGCAGGCGCTGATGCGCGAGCGCGGTGTCACTCTGCTGCTCGCGCTCGCGGCGCTCGCCGCGTTTTACGCCATCTGGTTGCGACCGGCGCCGTCGCTCGACCCCGGCGCCGACGGCGCGCGCCCGACTACCGCCGAACGGCGCGGAAACGGTTACGCCGCGTTGTTCGACTGGCTGCAGTCGTCGGGCGTCGACGCGCAGTCTTTCCGTGACCGCTACACCGCACTGCCAGACACGCCTGCGCGCGGCAATCTACTGGTTTTGTCGCTACCTGGCGTCGAGGTGTTTCGCAACGACGAGTTCGGCGCGCTCGACAAGTGGATCCGGCGCGGCAATACCTTGTTGATCAACGCGGCGCTGCTCGATCAACCGGGCTGGGCGGTGGCGCGCACGTCGGGCACCGTCGTCGAGATCGAATCGCTGACGGGCATCGAGTTCGAGGCGCGCGAAGCCCGCGAGGCGCGGCTCGATCCGCGTCCGCTGTCGCAGCACGTGCGCGAGGCGGATGCGCGCGATGCGGCGAAGGATGAAGAAGGCGAGGAGGACAGCGACGACGAACGCATCACTCTCGACGCGCAGACGATTCTGGGCAAACCGGAGCAGCTCACGCTCACTAGCACGGGGCCGCACGCGCTGCTCGCCGGCGTGAAATCGCTCGCGCTCGAGTCCGACTACCCGGCGGAGAGCTGGCTGCTGCGAATGCCTTACGAAAATTTCGTGCTCACGCTCGCGCGCACTTCGCGCGGCGAGGGCGCCTTGTTCGAGCAACGGCTCGGCACGGGACGTATCGTGCTCGTCGCGGGCGGATCGATGTTCACGAACCGCGCGCTCGGCAGCGCGGACAATGCACGACTGATGTCCAACATCGTAAGCACTAGCGTGGAGCCCGGCGGTCTCGTGTTGTTCGACGATCTGCGCCAGGGCTTTTCCGCCCAGTACGACCCCGCCCGGTTTTATCGCGACTCGCGGCTGTGGCGCACGGTGGGAATCCTCGTCGCATTTTGGCTGGTGTGGGTACTGGGCTCGACGCGGTTGCGCGCGCCCGCGATCGAAGTTCATGCGCCGTCCGAGGCCGGGCTCGTTCGCGGCGCGGGCGGTCTCATCTCGCGCACCGTCGCGCCGCATCACACCGCGCTGCGATTGTTCGATCACTTCTTCACGCACATCGCGCGGGCTTCGCGCGGGATGTCTGGTGCCGTGAATCCCGACCGCGGCGAGCTCTGGCACTGGCTCGAGCGCCATGCGGCAATACTTCCGCAGGAACTCGACCGGTTGAAGGACTGGTATGCGCAGGCGCACGCCGAGCGCAGAGTGCCACTCGCGGACCTGCAGAATCTTCTCGACAACCTGGAACGACGTTTGACATGAACACAGCAGTCGCAACTTTCGAACAGTCCGTGCAGCGGGAACTCGCGCGCGTCATCGTCGGCGCCGAGGACGTGATCCGCGCGCTGTGCATCGCGTTGGTCGCCCGCGGCCACGTGCTCGTGCAGGGGCCGCCCGGTCTCGGCAAGACGTTGCTCGCGAAGACGCTCGCGCGTGTGCTCGGCGGGGAGTTCAGCCGCGTGCAGGGCACGGCCGATCTCATGCCCAGCGACATCGTTGGTACGCATGTCTTCGATGCCTCGAAGAACGAGTTCGTGTTCCGGCGTGGCCCGCTGTTCGCGGATGTGTTGCTCGTCGACGAGATCAATCGCACGGGGCCGAAGACGCAGTCCGCGCTGCTCGAGGCGATGGAGGAGCGGCAAGTGACCTCCGAGCGGGATCACTATTCGTTACCCGAGGATTTCCTGGTGCTCGCGACGCAGAACCCGCGCGAGTTCGAGGGCACCTATCCACTGCCAGAGTCGCAGCTCGACCGCTTCATGTTGCGCATCGACATGAGCTACCCGGAGCGTGCCGCGGAGACCGAGATCCTCAAGCGATATGGGACGGAGCTCGAGGCGCGAGACGCGATTCCCGCCGATCTCGGCCGCATCGATCGCACGTTGCTGCACGAGGCGCGCGCTGCCGCGAGCGCGTTGCACGTGTCGGAGGCGCTGTCGAACTACGTGCTCGATATCGCGCACGCGACACGCGAGCATCCGCGAGTCAGCCTGGGGCTGTCGACGCGCGGGGCGCTCGCGCTGATCCGGTCGGCGCGCGTGCATGCGGGGTTGCGGGGCGGAGACTTCGTCGGGCCCGACGATGTCCAGGCCGTCGCGCGTTGGGTGCTGGCGCATCGCCTGGTGCTGAAGCCGGAAGCGGCGCTCGATGGCGATACGGATCTCGGCATCGTCGGCGCGATCCTCGATTCGACGGCAGTGCCGCGCTGAGGCGCGAAGATGCACTTCGCGCTCCGCGGCTATCTGCTCATCGCGCTCACCGCGCTGCTCGCCATCGCGGGCACGTGGTCCGACGAGCCCGCGTTCGCGACGGCGTGGCTGTTCCCCGCGTTTCTGCTGTTCGCGGGCCTCGCGCTCGAAGCCTGGTACGCGCGCGGAACACATCTGAAGCTGCGCATGTCGCTCGACGAGCGGCTCAAGCTGGGGAGGCCTGCGAAGGCGGCGTTCGCGTTCGCGCACAACCGGGGGCGCGAAGTGGAATTGCAATACGCGCGGGCGCTGCCGCCCGCGTTGCGGCAGTCGGAAGACGTGCGTCGCGTGGTTGTGCCGCCGGAGGAAGAGTGGCGTGACGATCTCGAGTTGATGCCGCTGCGCCTCGGAACTCATCGTTTCGAACCCGTCCCCGCACGCTTGTTAGGGCGTCTCTCGCTCGCGTGGTGGGGGCGAGAGCTGGGATCGAGCGCGGCGTTCAGTATCGCGCCCGACAATTTGCCGCGCGGCGCGCGCGCCGTCGTCGGCGAGTCGGCGGGCGAGACGCCGCGACGTCTGCCCGGCAATGGCGTGGAACTACTGCAGTTGCGCGACTACGTCAGCGGCGATGCGTTGTCGCGCATCGACTGGAAGGCGACCGCGCGGCGCGGTTCGCTGATCGCGCGCGAGTACAGCGAGGCGCAGCATCTCGAGATCCTGATCGTCGTCGATGCGAGCCGGGCGAGCAGTGTGCGCGCGGGAGAGCTGGATCGGCTTGGGCTTTACGCGAACGTCGCCGCGCGGCTGGCGGAGCACGCGGTGTCCGTCGAGGATCGTGTCGGATTGCTGGTCTATGCCGATCGGATGCTGACGGCCTGTCTGCCCGATCGCGGCATGCGCGCGGTGACGCGGCTGCGTCGCGCGCTCGAGAAGCTGGAGACGGAGCGCGGCGAGGGGAATCCCATGCTCGCGGCGCTGCAGGTCAGGAAGATGTTGCGGCATCGCGGGCTGGTCGTGTGGCTCACGGATCTCGCGGAGCCCGCGCGCAATGAGGCGCTGATGCAGGCGTTGAAGATTCTGGTGCCGCGACATCAGCCGATCGTCGCGGCGCCGCATGCGGCGGAGATAGCGAAACTCGCAGCGGCGCCGGCGAAGGATTGGCGGGATCCGGCGATCGCGCTCGCGGCGCGGGAGCATCAGACGCGGGCGCAATTGCAGGTTGCGACGATGCGGCGGCAGGGGGTGATTGTGTTGGACGAGCCGGACGACGAGCTCGATCAGGCGGTGTTCGTGTCCTATCTACACTTGCGCGAACGGCGTCGTCTCTAAGGGAAAGCCTCAGCGATTTGTATCGATCACCCGAATCGAAGCTAGATGTACTTTTATCTGTCACGATTCTCCCGTTTAGTGCAGAAAGTCTCTGTGTCGGCATGACCGATGAGGGTTGCGTCATCCTGAAGTAAGCAGCACCCGGCAATGTCGAAGGCGATGACACTATTCGCGCGCGGCGAGTGGATTTTTTAGGCGACTTGAGTAATGAAGTTCCAGGGAGGGAATCATGCGACTGATTTTTCCGCGCAACATCACTGCAAGCTGTCTGCTAACGCTTTTTGGCGCAGTCCTCGCGCCAGTCGCCAACGGATTTGCACAGTGGGAATGGCAGGCTGTCGGCATTGCCGAGAATGACTTTCTCACTATCGTCATTCCAGGTCCTTCGACGACTTTCGCCACAAAGGATGAAGCGCTGAGCGCATTGCAGAATCAGTCGACTACAACCCAGGTACTCAAGAGTTTCACTGGGGCAAGACGAAGCAAGACAGGCGGCATCGACTACTACTACTCCGCTCCGCGAGCTGATTTGATCTTCGGCGGTTGGCGATACAACCTCGCTGGAAATTTGCCATGTCCCCAAGTCGAATCCGAGGCTGAGATCCTCGAATGCGTTGCCAACTACTATGAAACGCAGAGTTGTCCAAATGGTGTCACAATTTCGATTCCTCCGGTCTCGAGCTGGACACCGTCGCCTAGCTTTCCGCAGGAACGCGAAGGGGGAAACACCAGCTTCAATGCCCCGGAATGTGGACTGAGCAATTGGCCCGTAGGGATCGAGCGCCGACGAGACTTGAGCTGTCCTGCCGGATACATCGTTTGGGGCCCTGGACCAACATGTACAAATAGCTACTCGGTTGTCATTCGGAGTCGACCCCTCGAGTGCCCCACCGGATCTCCAACCGGCAATGTGGGAAATCCTTGCAATGTAGCGACGGGAGATAAGTCTCAATCGGAAACTGATTATCGAGCTCCGGGGCTGATATTCACTCGAAGCTATCACTCTGCTGCATTGGGAGCCGATGCGAGCCTGGGTGTCGGTTGGACGCACAGTTATTCGTCGCGGATACTCATCGATCAGGGTATCCCGAAGATTTTGATTCGTCCGAGCGGCTATCACGAGAGCCTCGAGTTTGGTCAATCTTCATCCGGCTCTGGTACCTGGGTAATTGCATCGGGAAATCAATGGTTGGTGTACCTGAGCAACGGCGATGTCGAGACATACACATCCGGTGGTGAGCTAACTCAAATCGCAAATCGGTTGGGGCAGGTGACTGCGCTTTCATATGCCAATGACCCAGTCACTGCGAAGCGTCGACTTGCCAGCGTTATCGGAGCGTTCGGCCATCGAATTGATCTTTCGTACACGAACGACCGTATCGCGTCGCTCACCAATACCGGAGGTGTTCCAACGCAGTACAGCTATGACGCCAATGACAACCTCAGCAGGGTCACATACCAAGGCGGATTGTTCAGAGAGTATCTGTACGAGGATTCGCGTTTCCCTAATCACCTGACTGGAATCTTCGATGAGTCAGGTAGTCGCTTTTCTACCTACACTTACGATTTGGAATTCCCCCGTTTCTGTTGACACCGTCCTAACGTAGACCCACCGATGCTTCGTACGCCGCGGGGCTCATGTAGCCGATCGTCGAGTGAAGCCGGCGCTGATTATAGAAGCGCTCAACGTAGTCGAACAGATCGGCTCTGGCTTTGTCCCTCGTGGCGTAATTGCGCCGGTAGACCCGTTCCTTCTTCAAGCTGGCGAAGAAGCTCTCCATCGCAGCATTGTCCCAACAGTCACCGCGCCGGCTCATGCTACAGACGATGCCACTGTCGACTAACAACTGTTGGCACAGCTCGCTCGTATATTGGCTGCCCTGGTCCGAGTGATGTATCAGCTCCTTGGGCTTGCCACGCCGCCACAGCGCCATCACGAGCGCATCGGTGACGAGCTCCGCTGTCATGTCCCTGCGCATCGACCAGCCGACTATGCGACGCGAGAACAGGTCCAGCACCACGGCGAAGTATAGCCAGCCTTCTGCCGTCCAGATGTATGTGAAGTCCGCCACCCAGCGCTTGCTCGGCGCATCGGCATGGAACTCCCGATCCAAGTGGTTAGGCGCAATGGCATGCTCGGGCCGTACTCCGGTATCGAACGGCAGCGCTCTGCGCGCCTTGCGGGCCTTTAGGTCTGCAAGGCGCATCAGGCGTGCAACTCGATTGATGCTGCTGCGAAAGCCCCAGCCGTTCACCTCGCGCCAAACCCGCGGGCTACCGTAGGTGCTGTCGCTGAGCTCGAAGCTTGTCCTGATCTGCCCCAGCAGCTTCTCGTTCTCAACCGATCGAGCACTCTGCGGGCGCTTCAGCCACTCGTAAAACCCACCTCGCGTGACTTGAAGCGCGCTGCAAAGCTGGCGGATCTGCCACACCGCCTTGTGTCGGGCGATGAATGCAAACCTCATCGCCGTTCCTTCGCGAAGTAGGCTATGGCTTTTTTTAAGATGTCGCGCTCCGCTCGTGCGTCAGCCAGGTCTCGCTTGAGCTTCACCATCTCCGCATCGTCCGCTCGGAGCTTCCCGCGGCCCGGAAACGCCTGCTTCACATCACGCTCGAAATCCTCGATCCACTTGCGCAGCAGGTTCACGTGGATCCCTAGATCCCGTGCCGCCTGACTCTTCGAAATGCCGCGCTCTGTGACTAACTTAACCGCCTCGAGCTTGAACTCCCGAGTAAATGTTCGCCTTCCCATATGAAACCTCCGAGATCATCATCACACCTAAACTCGGTGTCAGGAAGATCGGGGGAATTCCA
>JAYTOK010000031.1:0-57688 GCA_043747835.1 Pseudomonadota bacterium
AGTCGCAGCGCGCCGCGAGATTGCGATAGACGCAGAGCAGATCCTGGACGCCGCTGACCTTGGCCGAAAGAATGATGCGGTTCTTCGGCAGGCCGATGCCCACCGCAAGCTCGGCGCTGTCGAGTGCCGAACGCACGATTGCCTCACGCATCACCGTCTGTGCGCTCAATGGCTGCGGCAGCGCATTGTTCTCGTCCATCAGGCGCGCCAGCAGATCCTGGTCGAGGCTGCCCCAGTTCACGCCGATGCGCACCGGCTTGTCGTGGCGGCAGGCGATCTCGATCATCTCGGCGAACTGCGAGTCACGCTTCGAACCGCGGCCGACATTGCCTGGGTTGATTCGATATTTGTCCAGCGCTGTCGCGCAGTCGGGAAATTCGCGCAGCAGCTTGTGGCCGTTGAAGTGGAAGTCCCCAATGAGGGGGACGTCGACGCCCAGCTGCGCGAGCCGGTCGCGGATCTTCGGGACGGCGGCGGCCGCGTCGGTTTCGTTGACGGTGATGCGCACGAGCTCGGAGCCCGCGCGCGCGAGCGCCTTGATCTGCTGTGCGGTGCCTTCGATGTCCGCGGTGTCGGTGTTCGTCATGGACTGGATGACGATGGGTGCGGTGCCGCCGACGGTGATGCGACCGACCTTGACGGAGATGCTGTTGCGGCGGGAGTGTGGCATCTATCTACTTGGCCGGTGGTGCTGGCGCTGGCATGCGGGCGGAGCGCCACGCGGTCATCTGCCAGCGCTTGTCCTTCCAGACCCAGACGTCGGTGTAACCGAGATCGAGGTCGCGCGAGTTGCCGTTGTCGGCCACGGTGACCTTCGCGGTGCCGCGGATGATCGCGACGTCTCCCAGGATGCGCACGGTTTGGACTTCGAAAGTGGTTGCGACGTAGTCACGCCGACCGGTGGTCAGCGATTCGATGAACGAAGTCTTCGAGTCGAGCTCGCCGTTCGAATGGACGTATTCGAGTTTGTCGTCGAGCAATGGCGCCAGGACCTTCGAATCGGCATCGACCTGTGCCTGGAAGCGCGTGGCCTCGGCGGCGCGGAGCAGGGTTTCGCGTGCGCCGTCCTTCGCGAAGAGTGGCGCGGACATCGTTGTCGCGATTGAGATAAGTACGAGCAGCTGAGCGTTGCGGCGCGACGTCATGGATTTCCGGCTCGTGGCTGGCAAAAGGGGCTGATATGATGCCACTCGCTCGCCAATTGACCAGACTCTGTCCGAGAGACTCTCTTTAATGAGAGCGCCGAAGGCGCAAGTTTCCGCCCGGAAACGCTCAGGCAAACGTACGGCAGGGTCAGAAGGCGAGTTCTGGAGAGCGATGACGTCCCGTGGTTCGCGGAACCGTCATCCACCGAAGGGGTGCGGCGCCGTCTGAAAGAAGGGGGCGCCCGATCTCTCAGGTCCAAGGACAGAGGGGCGGAGGGAAGAGGGAATGGGGATTGGCCCCAAACCGCCAAAAAGTGCCGAACCTCATCCGCGAATTCGTTCGCTGATGAGGTTTTCGAAAGAGGTTCGGCACTTTTTGGCGGTTTGGGGCCAATCCCCATTCCCTCCTCCCTCCGCCCTTTTTATTGGTGTCGCGGGGCACCAAAGGAGAAGTTCTTGGGCAGACGCACACCTTTATACGACCTCCACGTCTCGCTGAGCGCCCGCATGGTCGACTTCGGCGGCTGGGACATGCCAGTCAACTACGGCTCGCAGATCGAGGAGCACCACGCGGTGCGCCGTGAGGCCGGCATCTTCGACGTCTCGCACATGTGCGTGATCGACGTCCGCGGTCCGAAAGTCCGTGAATTCTTCAGCAAGCTCATCGCGAACGACGTCGCCAAGCTCAAGATCTCCGGCAAGGCGCTCTACAGTTGCATGCTCAACGAGGCCGGCAACGTGATAGACGACCTCATCGTCTATTTCCTCGACGAGTCGTATTTCCGGACCGTCGTCAACGCCGGCACGCGCGACAAGGACCTCGCGTGGATGCGGGAAGTCGCGAAACCGTTCGGTGTCGAACTCACGGAGCGCACGGACCTCGCGATGCTCGCGATCCAGGGCCCGAACGCGCGCGAGAAGGTGGCCGAACTACTGCCCGCCGCGCATCGCGCCGACGCATTCGCGCTCGAACCTTTCTTCGGCAAACCCTTTTCCATGAATGAAGGGGGTGACTGGTTCGTCGCGCGCACGGGCTACACCGGCGAGGACGGCTTCGAGATCATCATCCCCGCGCCGGCCGCGCCGGGCATTTGGCAGGCGCTCAACGCCAAAGGCGTGAAGTCGGCCGGCCTCGGCGCGCGCGACACGCTGCGCCTCGAAGCCGCGATGAACCTCTACGGCAACGATATGGACGAAACGCAGAACCCGCTCGAGTCGGGTCTGTCGTGGACGGTGTCGTTCGACAACCCCGCGCGCGATTTTCTCGGCCGCAAGGCGCTCGAAGCACTCAAGGCGAGCGGCCCGAAACGCAAGTTCGTCGCGTTGCTGCTGGAGGATCGCGGCGTACTGCGCGGCCACCAGAAAGTCGTCACGAGCGCCGGCGACGGCGAGATCACCAGCGGCACGTTCTCGCCCACGATGGAGAAATCCATTGCGCTGGCACGCGTGCCTGCCGCCACGAAAATCGGCGATACCGTGCAGGTCGACGTGCGCGGCAAACTACTCAACGCGAAGGTCGTCAAGGCGCCCTTCGTCCGCAATGGAAAAATTCTGGTCGTCTGACCCCGGAGCCTCGAACATGAGCAGCAACATCCCCGCCGATCTGAAGTACACGAAGTCCCACGAGTGGATCCGCACGCTGCCGGACGGCAACGTGGAAGTCGGCATCACCGACCACGCGCAGGGCGCGCTCGGCGATCTCGTGTTCGTCGACGTCCCCGAGACGGGCAAGGCGTTGAAGGTCGGCGATGCGTTCGCGGTCGTCGAGTCGGTCAAGGCCGCCTCCGACGTCTACGCGCCGATCGCAGGCAGCGTGGTCGAAGGCAACCCGGCCCTCGGCGGTCAGCCCGAGCTCATCAATTCCGACCCGTACGCCGGCGGCTGGATCGCGCGCGTCAAACCCGCGGGGGCGCCGTCGGGACTGCTGAGCGCCGCGGAATACGCCGCGCATCTGGCCGCGGAGGGCTGATCATGCCGTTCATCCCGCACACGCCCGAAGACGTCGAGCAGATGCTCGCCGCGATCGGCGCCAAGAAGATAGACGACCTGTTCGACGAGATCCCGAAGGACCTTCGCATCGAATCGCTCGCCGGCATTCCCGACGCGCTGAACGAAATGCAGATCGGCCGGCTGATGACCGCGCGCGCCGCGCTGGACGGCACGCCGCTGAACTTCATCGGCGCCGGCGCCTACGAACACCACATCCCGTCGGCCGTCTGGGCGATCACGACGCGCGGCGAGTTCTACAGCGCGTACACGCCGTACCAGGCGGAAGCCTCGCAGGGCACGCTGCAGCTCATCTACGAATACCAGACGATGATCTCGTCGCTGACCGGCATGGACGTGTCGAACGCGTCGCTGTACGACGGCGGCTCCGCCGTCGCCGAGGCTTCGCTGATGTCGATCCGCGCGCATCGCAAGTCGAAGTCGCAGCGCATCCTGGTGCCGACGACCGTGAACCCCGCGTATCGCAAGGTCTCCGTCGCGACCGCGAGCGGGCAGGGCGTGCGCTTCGAGGAACTGCCGTGCCCGAAGGGCACACTCTCGGTCGCCGACCTCGAGAAGTTCAAGGGCGAGGACATCACCGCACTCGTCATCCAGCAGCCTAACTTCTTCGGCGTGCTCGAAGACGTCGATGCGTTGACGGACTTCGCGCACGCGAATGGCTGGATCGTGATCGCGTCCGTGAACCCGACGTCGCTCGGCATCCTCAAGCCCCCGGGCGAATGGGGCACGAAGGGCGCGGACATCGCCTGCGGCGACTGTCAGCCGCTCGGCGTTCCTTTGTCGTCGGGCGGCCCGTACGCCGGCTTCCTCACCGCGAAGATGGAGCTCGTCCGCCAGATGCCCGGCCGCATCGTCGGCCGCACGGTGGACGTCGAGGGCAAACAAGGCTTCGCGCTCACGCTGCAGGCACGCGAACAGCACATCCGCCGCGGCAAGGCGACGTCGAACATCTGCACGAACCAGGGCCTGCTGGTCACGGCCGCGACCATCTACCTGAGCTTGTTGGGCCCGCAGGGTCTGGCGCGCGTCGCGAACGAGTCCCACGCTCGCACCAACGAACTCGTGCAGGCGTTGACGAAGGTCAAGGGCGTGAAGCTCGCGTTCGACAAGGCGCGCTTCCACGAAGCCGTGCTGCTGCTCGATCGTCCCGTCGCGCCCGTGCTCGCGGATCTCGCGCGCCGCGGCATCGTCGGTGGAGTCGACATCAGCGCCGACTACCCCGATCTCGGCAATGCGCTGCTCGTCTGCGCCACCGAGACTCGCACGCCTGCCGACATCGAGGCGTATGCCGATGCGCTCGGCGAATCGCTCAAGGCCGCCGTGCGCGCGGCATAAGGGAGCAAACAACATGGCCATGCAGAAACATCCCGAAAAGATCCTCTTCGAATACTCGCGCCCCGGACGCGGCGCGTACGGCCAGTGGCCGACGGAGGCCGACACGCCGGCGGATTCGGCACTATCCGACATCCCCGCGAATCTGCGCCGCAAGAAGCCGGCCGCGATGCTGCCGGAAGTCAGCGAACTCGAAGTCGTCCGTCACTTCACGAAACTCTCGCAGCTCAACTTCTCGATCGACACGCACTTCTATCCACTCGGTTCGTGCACGATGAAGTACAACCCGAAGGCGTGTAACCAGTACGCGATGCTTCCGGGTTTCCTGAATCGCCACCCGCTCGCGCCCGAGTCGCTGGGCCAGGGCTTCCTCGCCTGCATGTACGAACTGCAGGAGATGCTGAAGGAGGTCACCGGCATGCAGGGCGTCGCGCTCTCGCCGATGGCCGGCGCGCACGGCGAGTTCGCCGGTGTCGCGATGATCCGCGCGTATCACCGGGCGCGCGGCGATCTCGCGCGCAACGAGATCATCGTGCCGGATGCCGCGCATGGCACGAATCCCGCGACCGCGACCATGTGCGGTTGCGTGGTGCGAGAGATTCCGACGAAGGACGATGGCGACATCGACGTCGAGGCGCTGAAGCTCGTCGTCGGTCCGAACACCGCGGGCATCATGCTCACGAACCCGTCGACCTGCGGCGTGTTCGAACGCCGCATCGAGGACGTGGCGAAGATCGTCCACGACGCGGGCGGCCTGCTGTACTACGACGGCGCGAACTTGAACGCGATCCTCGGCAAGGTTCGTCCGGGCGACATGGGCTTCGACGTCATCCACATGAACCTGCACAAGACCTTCTCGACGCCGCACGGCGGCGGCGGTCCGGGCGCGGGCGCGGTGGGTGTGAGTCAGCGCCTGCTGCCATTCATGCCCATTCCGGTCGTTGGCAAGGACAGCGACAAATATCGTTGGCTGACGGAGAAAGATCTCCCGCAGTCGATCGGCCGCCTGTCCGCGTTCATGGGCAACGCGGGCGTGCTGCTGCGCGCGTACATCTATATGCGCATGCTCGGCCGCGAAGGCATGCACCGCGTCGGCGAGTTCGCGACGCTCAACGCGAACTACCTGATGGCGCGGCTCGCGAAGCTCGGCTACGAACCGGCCTATCCGACGCGTCGCGCGAGTCATGAATTCATCATCACCGCGAAGAAGCAGAAGAACGATCTCGGCGTCTCCGCGATGGACATCGCGAAGCGCCTGCTCGACTACGGCTTCCACGCGCCGACCACGTATTTCCCGCTGCTCGTTCCCGAGTGTCTGCTCATCGAGCCCACCGAGACCGAGAGCAAGGAAGCGCTGGACGGTTTCCTCGATGCGATGGTTGCCATCCTCAAGGAAGCCGAATCGCAGGCGGATCTCGTGAAATCGGCGCCGCACACGATGACCGTGCGTCGGCTCGATGATGTTCGCGCTGCGCGTCAGCTCGATCTGACCTGGAAACCATAGGGACTGTCCTGTTTTCCGTCCTCGGAAAACGGGACTGTCCCTTTCTCTTCGTGAGATAACGGTCGGAGAACGGCACAGTCCCCATTTTCCGGCAGGGCTTCGCGGTAAATCGCGAAGCTGTAGTCGGAAAATGAGGACAGTCCCTGTACAGTCGGTCCCGATGAACGACGTTGGCGATCGCAACAAACCCACGGGACTCACTCGCCTGTTCCGCGCTTTCGGCAACAGCCTCAAAGGCTTTGCCGGTGCGTTCCGCGAGGAGGCAGCCTTTCGGCAGGAACTCGGCCTGGCGGTCGTGGTCATTCCACTGGGCCTTTGGTTAGGCCGCAATGGCATCGAGCGCGCGCTGCTCGTCGCCCCGATGTTCCTCGTGCTCATCGTCGAGCTGCTCAACAGCGCGATCGAGGCGACGGTCGACCGCATCGGCCTCGAGCGCCACCAGCTCTCTGGTCTTGCCAAGGACATCGGTTCCGCGGCGGTGCTGACGTCGCTGCTGCTGCTCGCCGTCATATGGATCCTCGTGCTCTGGCGTTAGTGCTCCCGAGCCCCTAACAACTCGAAAGGACCCCCGCATGCAACGACGCCGGACCTTCCTACTCGGCCTGCTGCTCGTCGCTCCCGCCGTGCTTCAGCCGGTCTTGGCGCAGAACGCGCCACCGCAGGTGCTCGCGCAGAGCGCGTCGGCGCAGGCGTCAATCCCGCAGGCGGAAGGCGAGAGCCAGGCCTGGCGTGCCACGCTGCAGCGCGTCGCCGAAAGCGTCGTCGCCATCGAAATCGACCAGACGCGCGCGTTCGATACGGAATGGAATGCCTCCGCGCAGGCCACGGGCTTCGTGGTCGACGCCGAGCGCGGGCTGATCCTCACGAACCGTCACGTCGTGACGCCGGGCCCCGTCACCTCGGAAGCCACGTTCCTCAATCGCGAGGAAGTGCAGCTCTACCCGGTGTACCGCGATCCGATCCACGACTTCGGCATCTACCGCTACGACCCGAAAAAGCTGCGCTTCATCAAGCCGCGCTCGCTGCCGCTCTATCCGGACGGCGCGCAGATCGGCCGCGAGATCCGCGTCATCGGCAACAACGCCGGCGAGCAGCTCTCGATCCTCGCCGGCACGATCGCCAAGCTCGACCGCGACGCGCCCGAGTACGGCATCGGCAAATACAACGACTTCAACACCTTCTACCTGCAGGCAGCGTCGGGCACCTCGGGCGGTTCCTCTGGCTCGCCGGTCATCGACATCCAGGGACGCGTCGTCGCGCTGAATGCGGGCGGTGCCACGGGCGCTGCCTCGAGCTTCTATCTACCGCTCGGACGCGTGAAGCGCGCTCTCGAGCTGATCCAGGCCGGCAAGGCCGTGTCGCGCGGTGCGCTGCAGGTCGTCTTCAAGTACACGCCTTACGACGAGCTGCGGCGCCTCGGCCTCGCCGAGAAAACCGAAGAGTCGGCGCGCAAGGCATTCCCGGCGCTGACGGGCATGCTGGTCGTCAACGAAGTGCTGCCCGGCGGTCCCGCCGACGGCACACTGCAGCCCGGCGACGTGCTCGTGCGCGTGAACGGCAGGCTGGTCTCCGAGTTCGAGCCGCTCGAACAGGTGCTCGACAACGACGTCGGCGGCACGATCGAGCTCGAGCTCGAACGCGGCGGCAAGCCGCTGGCCGCGAAGATCAACATCGGCGACCTGCACGACATTTCTCCGAACGCGTATCTGGAATTTGGCGACGCGGTGGTGCACACGGTCTCCTACCAGCAAGCGCGCCACTTCAATGTCGCCATCAGCGGCGTCTATGTCGCGAATCCAGGCTATGTGTTCGGCGCGGCCGGCGTACCGCGTGGCGCGGTGATCTCGAGCGCGAATGGCAAGGCCACGCCGACGCTTGCGGCATTCGAGGCCGTCGTGGCCGGCGTCGCCGACGGCGAGCGCTTCACCGTCCGCTACTCCACGGTCGACGATCCGAACGGCTCCAGCGTGCGCAGTGCGCGCATGGACCGCCGCTGGTTCGCGGCCAAGCATTGCCTGCGTGACGACGCCGCGGGACTCTGGCAGTGCGCGCCACTGGCTGCTCTCGGCTCCACCAAGCCCGAAGTGGGCGGTAGCACCCGCTTCAGCAAACCCGACGATCCGCGCGCCGCGGCGCTCGCGGCCTCGCTCGTGGGCGTTGGCTTCGACATGCCGTACTCCGTGTCCGGCATCACCGAGCGCAACTACCGTGGCACCGGCCTCGTGGTCGATGCCGCGCGCGGCCTCGTCGTCGTGGACCGCAACACCGTTCCCGTGTCGATGGGCGACGTGCGCATCATCTTCGCGGGCACGCTCGAGATTCCGGGCAAGGTCGAGTTCGTGCATCCGCTGCACAACCTCGCGATCGTGAGCTACGACCCGAAGCTCATCGGCAACACGCCCGTGCGCGCCGCCAAACTGCTGGATCGCCGCATCGTGCAGGGCGAAACGCTCTACGTCGTCGGCATGAACGCGGACAGCGAGCTCAATGCGCGCGTGACGCAGGTGGCGGCGCTGTCGCCGATCCAGTTGCCGCTGTCGCGAACGATGCAGTTCCGCGAGAGCAACCTCGAAACCGTGCAGCTCGTGAACGGGCCGGCGGATTTCGACGGCGTGCTCACGGACGACGTGGGCAGCGTCATCGGTCTCTGGTCGAGCTTCGCGTGGGAGAGCGGGCGCGAGTTGCAGCAGGAGAATCGCGGCGTCGCGATCGGCGTCGTGCTCGACATGCTCCGTCGCGTGCAGAAGAAGGAGCAGTTGTTCTCGCTCGAAGCCGAGCTCGTGCCGCTGCCGCTCGCCGGGGCGCGTCGCCTCGGGCTGTCGGATTCGTGGCTGCGCAAGTTCGAGATCGCGAGCCCGAACCAGCGTCAGGTGCTGTCGATCGTGCGGCTCGTCGGCGGTGCTCCCGCGGTGGGACGTCTCAAGCAGGGCGACCTGCTGCTGGCGATCGACGACAAGGTGGTCACCAAATTCCGCGAAGTTGAACTCGCGGTTGCCGACAAAACCGAAGTCAACGCGACCGTCTGGCGCGATGGCGAAGAGAAGATCATCCCGGTGCCGCCAGCGTCGCTCACTGGCAGCGATCTCGATCGCATCGTGATGTGGGCCGGCGCCACGCTGCAGGCGCCGCACCGCGCGATGATCGCGCAACGGGGGATCCCGCCCGAAGGCGTGTACGTCGGATACTTCGCGTACGGCTCGCCGGCGACGCGGTATGGGCTATTCCCCGGACGGCGCATCGTCGAAGTGGATGGACAACCCACGCCGGATCTCGATTCCTTTCTCAAGGTCGTGTCGGGGCGGCCGGACCGCTCCGCGATCCGCCTGCGCACGATCACGTGGAACAATGCGCCGGAAGTGATCACGCTGAAGTTGGATCGGCACTACTGGCCGACGTATGAGGTGAAGCGGACCGACAACGGCTGGGAGCGCCGCGACCTCGAATAGGGTCCGCCTCGAAATTGGGGTCAGGCCCCATTTATTTGCAGGGGACGTCGTCGAGGTTCGCGAGCAAATAAATGGGGCCTGACCCCAGTACAATCCCGCGCATGGTCAGGGTCGTTCGCGCCACTCCCAAAGAACTCGAAGAAGCCGTCACCGCGCTGCGTGACGGTGAGCTCGTCGCGTTTCCGACGGAAACCGTCTATGGCCTCGGCGCCAACGCGCAGAACCCGGCCGCCGTGCGGCGCATCTTCGAGCTGAAGGAACGGCCCGCCGATCACCCCGTGATCGTGCACCTCGACAATCCCAAGTATCTGCATCGCTGGGCCAGCACAGTGCCCGACAACGCACAGAAGCTGGCCGCGCGTTTCTGGCCGGGACCGCTCACGATGGTGCTGCCGCGCTCCGAGAACGTGCACGACGTCGTCACGGGCGGTCAGGACACGGTCGCGATTCGCGTGCCCTCGCATCCCATGGCGCAGCAGTTGCTGACGGCGTTCGGCGGCGGCATCGCAGCTCCCTCCGCGAATCGATTCGGTCGCGTGAGTCCCACGCGCGCGGAACACGTGCGCGAGGAGTTCGGCGACGCGGTGCGCGTCGTGCTCGACGGCGGTGAAGCCCAGATCGGACTCGAATCGACCATCGTCAGCTTCGACGGCGAGCAGGTGCGCCTGCTGCGTCCGGGATTCATCACGTATTCGCAGCTCAAGGAAGTGGTCGGCGACGTCATCGTCGGCGCCGGCGCGAGCACGCCGCGCGTGCCGGGCGCAAAGGTGTCGCACTACGCGCCGATGACGCCGATGACCATCGTTCCCGTCGATGAAGTCGACAAGCGCGCGGAGCAGGCGTCGGAAGGCGGGCGGCGCGTTGCCGTGCTCGCGATGCGGCTGCCGCTCAAGACCTATACGTCGGTGACCTGGATCAACGCGGGCCGCCGCGCGGATGCCTATGCGCACGATCTCTATTCCAACCTTCGCGCGCTCGACAAGGCGGGCTGCGAACAGATCCTCGTGCAGGACGTGCCGAGCGAGGAGAAGTGGACGGCGATCCGCGACCGGCTGAGCCGCGGCGCGGCCGTTGGCAGTGCGAGCGCCGGTGAGCACGACCCGTTCGCGGAGACGGGCGGGTACAGCGTCCTCCCATAGTAGGGGAGTGGCCCCAAAAGCTTCTTTGGTGCCGAACCTCATTTCCAATTTCTGATGAGGAGTTGCGATGGCAGTCCCATGGCTCGTGGTCGGACAACTCGTTCTCTCCAACCTCGACAAGATCATCGCGGTCGTCAAGCCCGGCTTTACGCGCAAGCGTGCCGACGCGCCGTCGCCTGCCGGCGCGACGCCCAGCGATCTCTTGAGCCAGCAAATCGCCGAACTGCAGACCGCGGCGGCACTCAACGCCGACCAGATCGCCGCGCTCGCGATTCAACTCAAGGACGTCGTCGCCGCACTGGAGCAGGCCGGGCAGGAGGCCGCGGCGCAACGCGCACTCGCGAAGCGAATGGCTCTCGTCGCCATTGCGATCGCGTGCGCCGCACTGCTCGCCACAATCGCCGCACTGATCATCCGATGAGGGAGAGATCATGAGCTCTGGATTTACATGGCGCGAATGCATCGCGCTGGTCTCGCTCGCCCTGCTGAGCGGTTGCGCAACTCACGCGAACGACGAGCGAGCGTCGCGCGCCAGCCTCGAAGGGCTGCGACTCGATGTTCCCTGCGCGGATCATTTCAACGGCGACACCGAATGCCACTGGCCCAAGAGCCTGCTGCAGACGGCCGATCCGCAGTGGAAGCTCAAGCGCGAAATTTCGCGCACGTTCGCCGGGAAGCCTGGCGTCACGTACGACGTCACGCTGCACGTGCGCGGGGTCGTCGAGCCCAAGAACTTCACGGGCGGTGAAGTGCAACACGACCATTTCCAGTCGGGCGGCGCGCCCGTGAAGAACGACTACAACTTCTATTCGTTGCGCATCGCGGATCCGGCGGCGACGTACACGTTCAATCGCAATGAGCAGAAGGTCGGGCACTACACGATTCCGATCGACTATCGCGTGACCGTTCCGATCCGCGGCGGCTCCGCGGTCACGATGGGCGCCTACGATTCGAATGATGTCGCGATCGCAAATCATGAGAAGCACGTCGTGGGCGGGGCGCCTCCCGCGCCGGCGCCCTTCGACGGGCAGTTCTTCCAACTCGACGTCGAGTCGATCGTTGCGAGGAAATAAGCGATGTCCGGCAGATTCGCAGCTCTCGCAATCCTGCTCGCGATGAGCGGCGCGCTCGCGCACGCCGAGATCACGCGCCACTCCGGCAGCGCCGATGCGCTTCCCGACAAGCAGTTCATCCGCGTCGTCAGCGAAGCGGATTCGCCGGTGATGCAAACCTGGATCAAGGCGAAAGACGGCCTCTACATCGCGGCCGCGATCCGTAAACCCAAAGGCAACGGACCGTTCCCCGCGATCGTGATGTTCCACGGCGCTCCGGGCGGGCGCGGCATGGAGCAACTCGTCGGCTGGTCGCGCGGCGACCACGGCGGCCCGGTCTGGGAGCGGTTCCTGCAGGAAGGCTACGCGGTCATCGTCGCGGACTACCGCGGCGGTCCGTGGAACACGATGAACACCCCGTCGAAGGACGGCCTCACTACCGCCATCGACGATGGGCTTAGCGTCATCGACTACGTGCAGCGCCTGCCCTACGTGAAGCGCGCGGAGATCAGCGTCTACGGCGTGAGCCTCGGCGGCAATCTCGCGCTCTACCTCGCGTCGCGCGTGCCGGATCTGCATGCGGTCGTGCTGGGCGCGCCCGCGCCGATCTGGTTCCTGGGCTATCACAAGCGCCAGCCCTGGACCGACGACTACTGGAAAGTCGCGCCGCCCGATGCCGAGAGTCTGCGCGAGAACATCCCGCCGATTCGCGCGCCGATCCTGCTGCTCGTGGGCACGGCGGATCGGTTGTCAGGCGTGGACGAAGTGCTGCACGGCGAGCTCACGAAGGCGGGGAAGAGCATTCGCATGGATGTCTACGAGCACGGGTACCACGACTTCGTGCTCGGCAATCAGGGACACAAGCGCGAGGATCTGCCGCGCGGGGAGTACTTGATGCAGGGCGCGCTGGATGCGCTGGAGCTGACGGTGAAGTTCGTGAGGAATCCGCGTCAGTAATGCGGCGGCTTCTCGTGCGCAGTCGCGCTCGTACCGAAATCCGATTCGATCGCGGAGATCTTCTCCATGAGCCGCTGATTGCGGTCCAGCGCGGCGTCGAGTTGTTTCTGCTGACGTGCGACGACGTCGCTGATTTCGGCGACGGCGCGCTCGAGGTGGGCGAGTTTTTCTTCGATGGCGTCGAGACGTTGGGTCATGAAAAAGGGGACAGATCTATTTTTCGCGGGGTGGCGCACCTGCAATTTACCGCGTTGCGCGAAAAATAGATCTGTCCCCTTTTTCATGACCCCCAAACATCGGCGCCGTGGAATCCCTTCCACGGCGCCGGCTATTCCTGCTAGCTCAGGAGTTCAGTGCATCTGCGCTCAGTACCAGATGTCGTAGATCACATCGAGCACGACACCGGTGGCGAGAGCCGTCAACAGGACGTCATTGCCAACCCGCACCCAGTGGTAACCGTAGGGCGGCGCATAGAGCCGGTACGGGTGCCAGTCATAGACGATGTACGAGTTGCCGTACCAGGCGCGGGGCAGGCGGTCGCCACGGTGCCACGTGCGGTAGTAGTAGCCGTGCGGGCGGTGGTAGCTGCCGAACGAGAACCGGTAGCGCGCGTAGTCACGACGGTCGTGGCGACGGTTGTCCCAGTAGTTCGGGTGATGGTCCCAATCGTTGCGGTGACGATCCCAGCGATCGTTGCGCCCGTTGTGATTGCGGTCGTTCCAGTCGCGACGGTTGTTGTCGTTCCAGTCGTGGCGGTCGTTGTCACGGCGGTCATTGTCGCGTCGATCGTTGTCACGGCGATCGTTATCACGTCGGTCGTTGTCACGTCGATCGTTATCACGACGCGACTCCAGCGACGGGCCGTTGGGCCGGTTGCTGTGGTCAGGCTGGACCTGGCGGCGATCGTTGTCGCGACGAGTGTCGTTGCTACCCTGGTCGCCACGACGATCATTGTCGCGGCGCTCGTGCCCGCGGTTGCCCGGGTCCTTGTCGTTGCGCACGACTTCGCGCGCGATCTTGCCCTCGACGCCGCGGGCGTCGTTGCCGGCGTAAGCAGAGGCGCCGGCCAGCAGCGTGGCGACGAGCACAAACGAGATTGGACGTTTCATCTTCGGTCTCCTTACGAATCCATGTGGATTCGATGCGGGGCCAGTATCGCTACGTCAGGCTGAGCGGAGCCTGAATGAACGCGTTCAGGTTCGTTCAGCTTGTTCAGCTTGGCAAGGCCGGAAACTCGCGAATTGCCCGCCGGAAATGCCTATTTCAGCGGCGCCCGCGCGATTTCGATGTCCGCGCGCGCCCCGGCCGCGAATTCTGTGAAGTCCACGTGTCCGACGCGATTCGTCCAGATTCGCGGTCCGTACGTTGAGCTCGCCCGTGACGCGTAGTGCCTCGCGAATTCCGCGGCCCGGTCGAGATGCGCGATCGCGTGCTGCCGATGGATCGGCTTGCGCGTGGCGCGGTACAGCTCGAGCTCGGTGGCGCCGCGGATCTTGGCCGCGTAGTGCTTGCCGAGCTGAATCATCATCAGGATGTCGTCGAGCGTGGCCGTTGCCTCGGCGATGTTGCCGTTGTTGCTCATGGCCACCGATGCGAGCGCCTTCTCCGCTGCCGCGACGCGCGCGTCGATTGCATCGGCCACTTCAAACGGCGTCGTGCCGCGCGGCACGATGCCCTTCTCGATCGCGGCGACGTACGTCGGAATCGGAATGTTGTCGGTGCCGGGATGCACGGGCTGGTTGATGAAGGTGTCGACGCTGTGGAACCCGCTCTCCGTTCTCGCGGGGCCGGGCCGGCTGCGGCTGCCTTCGATGTACCACTGAAAATCGAAATCCGCCCAGTGGAAGCCGGTCACGAGTGGATAGATCATTGACGCGTTCTGCCAGGCATCGAGCATCCGGGCGCCGTCGATGCCGGGGAAGCGCAGCCCGATGAGCGCCGCCACGCGCGCGTTGTCGAGCGTGGGGTCATAGCCAAGACGTCCCCAGAGCAGCGTGTGCAGCCAGTGCTTGTCGACCTCGAGGCGGCCCTTCAACCCCGGCGGATGGCGCGTCAGGAAGTCGCGCCCGGGGATCCAGTTGTCGGAGCCGTAGTAAAAACCGCGCGATTGCTCGTGCGGAATGTTCTTCACGAATTCACGCACGAAGTCCGGCGCGGCCCAGCGCAGCAGCAGCGCGTCGTCGTTGCGGATCGTCCAGAGAGTCTTCCGGTCGCCGAGCGATTCGAGGTAGCCGCGATGGAACGTCTGCGTGGTCGACGACAGCGCGTGCGCCTGCGCGTACTTGAAGCTGAAGACGAAGTCGATGTTGGGTTGCTCGATGACCGGCTTGAACGTGGAGACGATGTCCTGCGCGCGCGACTCGTGCTGGCGGTGGATGAGCCAGAACTGGCGATTGGGCTCCGCGCGCGCGGCGTCGAGAACTCCTTCCCCATAAGTCGCGAACAGCCAGTTCTCCTTCGCATCGAACGAATCCACGCCACCCGAGTACATGTGCACCTCGCCCATGTTCTCGCCGGCGGTGAGACCGATGCCGCGCAGCAGCGGATACGTGCGAAACATCTCGCGCACGCTAGCGCGGAAATAGTCGCGAGTCTTCGGGTTCTCGATCGAGTCGGTGATGCCGTACTTGCCGTCGACGCCGTAGGTGTAGACGTTCCACGTCACGATGTAGAAGTCGATGTTGCGATCGTGCGCGTGCTCCATCACGCGGCGCCAGAACGCGATCTTCTCGGCGATCGTGAGCCGCCTGACGATCGTCTTGTCCGCGAGCATCGCCGGCGAGACCACATCCGTCGTGCGCGTCGAGTAGTCCTCGGCGAACGCGAGGTTGGAGCGCCAGACGTCGTTCAACGCCACTTGCGGAAACTCGGGCACCTTCACCATCGACGGAAACGGATGCAGGTTCCACAGCGAGACGAAGTTGTAGCGGTGCCGCGCGAGCTGATCGAGATACTCGCGCCAGAACTCGAAATCCCAGACGGTCCCGATGTTCTGTTGGCCCGCGTCGCTCATGTCGGAGTAGCTGGGCGTGCGCAGATCGAGCGGCACATTGAACTTCACGCCGCGCATCGGCATGTACGGATCGCGATCGGTGTCGACGACCCCCTCGACGCCGAGCGTGCGGATCTGCTCGGCGAGCTCGAGGCCGCCGTACATCGCGCCGGCGTCGCCCTGGCTGTAGATGTCGAGGTATGTGAGGTCCCCGAGCGCGCGACGGCGGAGGCTGAAACCCTCGGGGGCAATCTTCGTTCGGACTCTCAGCCGTTCGAAGAGCTCCTTTTTCGCCGGGTCGGCGGCGTCAGGCCAGAACATGACGATCAAGCTCTTGCCGGGTTCTGCCGGCCACACCTTGCCGATCTGGATTCGCCATCCCCGATCGCGCAGCAAGTCTGTGACCAGCGTTGCCGCGTACTGGAGTCGCGGCGAGTCTGGGTCGGCGCTCACCATTGCCGAATCCGCCCAGCTCTGTCCGACGCCGCACGCGAACAACGCCGCTGCGGCCCACGATCTCGATGTCATACATTTCCCCTTCTCGGGCCGAGCGTACACTGACCCGCATGACTCGGCTTCCGGTCTATTTCATCTCCCACGGCGGCGGCCCCTGGTCATTCATGGACGACGCGGCGCGCGCTCCCTACGTCAAACTCGAGAAGGCGCTCGCGAACATGCCGCGCGAGATCGGCGTGACGCCCGCGGCCGTGCTGATGATTTCCGCGCACTGGGAAGAACGCGAGTTCACGCTGACGTCGGGCGCGACCCCGCCGATGATCTACGACTACGGCGGCTTTCCCGACTACACCTACCGCATCCGCTACGACGCGCCCGGCGCGCCGGCGCTCGCCGAGCGGGCGAGAGCGCTGATCCAAGCTGCGGGATTGCCGGCCCGGCTGGATCCGGACCGCGGTTTCGATCACGGGATGTTCACCCCGATGCACGTGATCTACCCCGATGCCGACATCCCGGTCGTGCAGCTGTCACTGAAACGGGGTCTCGATGCAGAGACACATATAGCACTCGGCCGCGCGATCGCGCCGCTGAGAAACGAGGGCGTGCTCATCGTCGGCAGCGGATTGAGTTACCACAACCTGCGTGAATTCTTTGGTCCCCATGGCTGGGGGCCGTCCCGCGAATTCGACGCGTGGCTGAACGGCGTTCTGCTGGGTGGGAGCCCTCTGGACCGGGTCAAACTACTGACCGCCTGGGAGGCTGCTCCTGCGGCGCGCGCGGCCCATCCGCGCGAGGAACATCTTCTGCCGTTGCACGTCGCGGTCGGCGCCGCCGGCGACGACGCGGCGGAGCTGGCCTATCACGAGAAAGATTTCATGGGCGGACTCGTTGTCAGCAGTTATTGTTTTTCCGATTCGGATTCTTGAAATCCCCGCTATAGTCCCCACTGCCGGTACAACCAATCAAAACATCCGGCGGGAGTTGGGCCATGACCGAGTGGTTTGCTTCGCACAACGGCATCGAACAGATGTTTCTGCTGTGCGCCTTGCTGGGTGGAACGATCCTCATCATCCGTCTGATCCTCACCGTCGCCGGCATCGACGGCCACGATGGAGACTTCGACGCGGCGCACACGTCGAGCGAGCACGGATTCCAGATCCTGACGATCCACGGCATCTCATCGTTCTTCGCGATGTTCGGTGTCGTCGGCTACACGCTGTACCACAGCGCGAGTCTCGGCATGCTGGTCGCGCTGATCGGCGCGGTCGTCGCCGGCGTCGCCGCGGTGTGGATCATCCAGCGAATCTTCCTCGGAATGTTGCGCCTGCAATCGAGCGGCACGCTCGGGCTCGACGCGGCTGTCGGCAGCGAAGGGTCTGTCTACCTCACGGTGTCGAAAGACGGCGGCCGTGTGCAGATCAACTTCGCGAACCGGCTGCGCGAGTTCGAAGCGGTGTCGGTCGACGGCGCGCCGATTCCGACGGGAACCGCGATCCGGGTGCAGAGCATCTCGGCAAACACACTCGTCGTCGCGCCGATCGCGCGGTAGTTCGGGCAACTCAAGTCAGATAACGCGCGCTCGCGCGGAGGGTCTCGTATGGATCTCAGTGTGGCAATTCTGCCGGTGGTACTGCTCGCCATCCTCGTGATGGTGACGGTCTCGTTCCTCGCGACGCGCTACAAGCGTTGCCCCTCCGACAAGATCCTCGTGGTGTACGGCAAGGTCGGCAAAGGCCAGTCCGCGCTGTGTATCCACGGCGGCGGCGCGTTCATCTGGCCGCTGATCCAGGATTACACCTACATGAGCCTCACGCCGCTCACGATCCCGATCCCGCTGACGAAGGCGTTGTCGCTGCAGAACATCCGCGTCAACGTGCCCTCGACGTTCACGGTGGGCGTGAGCACCGAACCGCAGATCATGAACAATGCGGCCGAGCGACTGCTGAACCTCGCGCAGGATGACGTCGAGAGCATGGCGCGCGAAATCATCTTCGGTCAGCTCCGCTTGACTGTCGCGTCGCTCACGATCGAGCAGATCAACCAGGATCGTGAAAAATTCCTCGACGCGATCCGCCGCAACGTCGCGCCCGAGCTGAACAAGATCGGCTTGTACCTGATCAACGTGAACATCACCGACATCACGGACGAGTCGGGATATATCGAGAGCATCGGCAAGAAGGCGGCGTCCGAAGCGATCAACCAGGCAAAGATCGACGTGTCCGACCAGGACCGCAAGGGTTCGGTCGGCGAGGCTGAGCAGGTCCGCGAGCGCACCATCAAGGTCGCGCAGAACGTGGCCGAGTCCGAGAAGGGCAAGAAGCAGGCGGAAGCGGATCAGCGCGTGTACGTGCAGGCGCAGGAAACGCTGGCCGCGATCGGCGAAGCCGAGGCGCGCCGCGACAAGGAGATCAAGGTCGCGCAGAACGTCGCGACGTCCGTGCAGGGCCAGAAGAAGGCCGAGGCCGAGCAGCGCATCTTCGTCGAGGCGCAGGAAGCCGACGCCATCGCGGGCGAGAACCGCGCGAAGGCGCTGATCGCCGCGTCGAATGCCGAGCTGTTTGTTCAGTCCGCGCAGGCGTCGCAGCGTGGCCAGGTCGCGCAGTTCGATGCGGAAGCGGAGATTCAGAGAGCGCAGGCGAAGGCCGAGCTGCAGCGTCTGACCGCGGCTGAGGTCGTGCGTTCGCAGGTCGATAAGACCAAGATCACGATCGCGGCGGAGGCCGAAGCCGAGAAGACCCGGCGCGAAGCGCAGGGCCAGGCGGACGCGATCCTGCTCAAGTACGAGGCGGAAGCGAAAGGTATCAGGCAGGTGCTCGAAGCGAAGGCGTTCGGCTACCAGGCGCTCGTGCAGAGCGCGAACAACGACGCGCGCGCAGCGGCGACGCTGCTGCTGACCGAAAAGCTCGAGCAGATCGTCACGCTGCAGGTCGAAGCGATCAAGGCGATCAAGATCGACAAGGTCACCGTCTGGGATAGCGGCGCGAGCGCGAACGGTGGAACGACGACGTCGAATTTCCTGGCCGGGATGGTGAAGAGCCTGCCGCCGCTGCATGAAGTCGCGGCGATGGCGGGGCTCGATCTGCCCAAGTTCCTGGGCGATGCGAAGGTGCAGGAGTCGCCGGCTGCCCCTAACGGGCACGGGAAGTAATTCTCAGTAATGCGTTAAAGGGGTCAGATCTGTTAGTCCTCAAATAGATCTGACCCCTTTAACCCGGCACAATCGCCCGGGACATGGGCGAAATCACCGTACTGCTCGATCGGGCGAGACAAGGCGACGCAGCGGCGCGTGAGCGTTTCTTCGCGCGCGTGTACAGCGAACTCGACCGCCTCGCGCGGACACATCTCTCCCGCCAGGCGCAGATCACGATGCTCGACGGCCCGGGCCTCGTGAACGAGGTGTATCTGCGGCTCGCCGCGCAGGAAAATCTTCCCGGCACCGATCGCGCCGCATTCCTCGCCTATGCCTCGCGCGTCATGCGCAGCGTCGTCATCGACCACGTGCGCGCGCGCAGCGCGGAGCGACGCGGCGGCGGGCTGCGCGCAATCACCCTGACCACGGGCGTTGCCGAGCAGGTGTTCAGCGAACCCCAGATCGAATCCCTGGGCGATGCGCTCGAGTCCCTCGAGCACATCGATCCGCGTGCGCACCAGGTGGTCGAGATGCGCTATTTCGGCGGCCTCGAGATCGACGAGATCGCCGCATTCCTCGACGTCTCTCCCGCCACGGTGAAGCGCGACTGGACCAAGGCCCGCGCCTACCTATTGCACACGATGACGGGTCTCGCATGAACGACACGGCGACGGGACCCTGGCGCGAGGCGCTGGGCGTCATCGATGGGCTGCTCACGGCGCCGCCGCCGGAGCGCGAGCAGAAACTGCGCGAGCTCGAAGCCACGCAGCCCGATCTCCATCGCCGCGTGCGCGCGCTGCTCGACGCCGATGCCGTGGCGACGCGAATCGGATTCCTCGACGTGCCGCGCGCCGACGTCTCGCGCCGCGCAGGCCCGGCACTTAGCGCTGGCGCGCGCCTGGGTCCGTATCGCATCGAGCGCGAGCTCGGCACGGGCGGCATGGGCGAGGTGTGGCTGGCGCGGCGAGACGACGGTCTCTACGACGGCGAAGTCGCGATCAAGACCTTGCACCCGTTCTTCGCGATGGGCGCGATGCGCGATCGCTTCCTGCGCGAAGCGCAGATGCTCGGCAAGCTCGCGCATCCGAACATCGCGCGGCTGCTCGACGCCGGCGTGGCCGATGGCGTCGTGTTCCTCGTCATCGAATACGTGCGCGGCACGAGCATCGAGGCGTACTGCGATGGGCGCTCGCTCGATGTCGATGCGCGTCTCGCGCTGTTCGACGCGGTGTGCGTCGCCGTCGCGCACGCGCACGCCAACCTGATCGTCCATCGCGACATCAAGCCCGGCAACATCCTCGTGACCGACGAGGGCCAGGTGAAGCTGCTCGACTTCGGCATCGGCAAGTTGCTGGATGCCGACGGCGCGGAGCGCACGGAACTCACGCGCGTGACCGGGCGGGTGTTCACGCCCGAGTTCGCGGCGCCCGAGCAGATTCTGGGCGAGCCCGTGACCACGGTCACGGATGTGTACTCGCTGGGCACGCTGCTGTTCGTGTTGCTCACGGGCGCGCGGCCGTTCGGCAATGAGGTGAGCGGGAACAAGCTCGAACACGCTGTGCTGCATGCGGAGCCGGAGTCGTTGCCGCGCGCCGCGCGCGATTCGGCGCCGGACTTGGCGGCGAAACGCGGCTGCACACCGGCGCGCCTCGCGAAGACGCTCGACGGCGATCTCGAGAACATCGTTCAGCGGGCACTGCGAAAGCCCGCGGCCGATCGCTATGCATCTGTCCTGGCGTTTGCCGACGACGTCGCGCGTTACCGACGGCACGAACCGGTCCTCGCGCGCGCGGGTTCGCGTGCTTATCGACTGGGCCGTTTCGTGCGCCGTCATCGCGTGGCCGTCGCGGCGGCCGCGGGCGTGTTCGTTGCCGCCACCGCGGGCGTGGCGGGCGTCGTGTATCAGGCGCGCGAGGCGCGCGCGCAAGCCGTGCTGGCGCGCCGTGAAGCCGAGAAGGCCACCAGCATCAAGGACTATCTACTGTCGATCTTCGAGGCAAACAAGACAGCCCACCCCGACGGCGCCGCGGCGCGCAAGACGACGGCCGAAGAACTGATGCGCATGGCGACGAAGCAGGTTCTGGAAACACCCGACAAGGATGCCGAGGTGCGTTACGAGCTGATGGAAATTCTCGGCAGTATCCATGCGGGCCTCGAATCGTTCGACGTGCAGGAAGCGCTGAACAAGGAAAAAATCCGCGTCGCGGAGCAGAGTTTCAGCCTCACGGATATCCGGCTCGCGGAGGCATACAACGACCACTCGGAGTTGCTGCGCGCCCGGCAGCGTTTCGACGAAGCACGAGCCGCGGCGCTGCATGCCGTGGAACTTCGCGAGGTCCAGGGAGATCGCACCTCGCCCACGCGTGGCAGAACCGAGGTGCAGCTCGGACAGATCGCGTATGGAACGTTTGAAGGGGTGGGCACCGAACCCATCGACCATTTCCTCGCCGCCATCCGCATCCTCGAAAGATTCCCGCCGTCCCACGAGCTGGCGCGAGCTCACCTGGGCCTCGGCCGGACGTACGAATTCGTCGACCGCTACGTCGAGTCGATCGACGAAAACCAGAAGGGCATCCGTGTCGCGGAAAAGGCGGACGGACCGCGCGCCACCGCGGTGGCGGGCGGTCACCAGCAGATGTCGCGGGCGCTGGCGGCGCTCGGCCGCCTCGAGGAAGCGGAACAGCATCTGGATCAGGCCATCGAGATCTTCACGTTCGCGAACGGTCCCGACGGGGGCTTCACCGCCATCGCGACGCTCGACCTGGGGCGCATGAAGAATCGCCGTGGCAGGCACCGCGAGGCCGTCGTCGTTCTCGAGAAGGCGCTCGAAAATCGCGTGCGTGTCGCCGGGCCGCAGGACCATTGGACGCAGCAGGTCCGCGTCTCGCTGCTGAATTCCTTCGTGAGTCTCGGGGACTTCGAGCGCGCCCGCGATCTCGATCGCACGCTCACCGCGTCCTTCGTCGAGAAACGGAATCAGCGCCTGAAGCTTTCGAGCATGCGATCGCGCGCGGTACTGGCGTTGGAAGAGGGGCGCGCGAAGGATGCGCTCGCCGTCGTCGACGACGCGCAAGCCCTGTTCGATGCGCAATCGCAACCGCGCAGTCCGATGAGTTATTCCCTTCTGTTCGCGCGCGCCGAAGCGCTTGCCGCTCTCGGCCGCGAACGCGAGGCGCGTGAGGCGCTGGATGCATCGCTGCCGCTGCTCGCCGAGTTCGACAAGGACCCGGAGAAGCCCGACGCTCTGTACGAGCAGGTTGCGCGCGCGCGAGTCGAGCTGGCCGAGGGGCAGTCGGGCGCCGCCGCAGAGAAACTGTCCAAGGTCGTGGAGCACCTGCGCGCGTCGAAGAGGCGCGCCGAAATGTGGCCTCTCGAAGATCTCGCGCAACGACGGCTCGCCGACGCGCAGTTCGCGGCGGGTAACGTGAAGGCCGCGTGCGCCGCTCTGGACGGATCCATCGAACTGCGCATGACCAACGCGCTGCCGATCGACCCGCGGCTCATCGCCGCGAAGAAACTGAAAGATCGCTGCAACGGATGAGCTTTCTTCCTCCGGGGTTCCGTCTTTGGAATCAACGGAGGAGTGTTTATGCCGAGTCCGATGGTTTCCCGCGCCCGCCTTGCCTGGCTGGCTGGTTCTCTGGCCCTGCTGGCCGCCTGTCACGACGAGGACCCCAGTCCGCAACCTGCGCCGGTGGTGCCATCGCAGCCGCTCTCGACGTATTCGATCGGCGGGTCCGTCGTCGGCAGCACCGGTTCGCTGACTCTTCAGAACAGCGTCAACGCCAGCACGGCGAGCGTGCCTGTCCCGGGCGCCTTCACGTTTGCCACGCAGATCCCTCAGGGCGCGAGCTACGCAGTTGTCGTCACGACGCCGCCCACTGGCCAGAGCTGCGCCGTGACCAATGGGTCGGGAACGATGAGCATCTCGAACGTCACCAACATCGCCGTTACCTGCACGACCAACGGGTTGAGTCTCGGCGGCGTCGTGTCAGGTCTCGGCGCGGCGAAAACGCTGGTGCTCCGCGCGGCGGCGGATTTCACGTCCGGCAACATCACGGTCACCGCGAACGGCGCATTCACCTTTCCGGTGACTTTCGTGCCGAACGCGGAGTACGAAGTGCTCGTGCTCACGCAGCCAGCCGGTCAGACCTGCACGGTGCTCAATGGGGCCGGCGACTTCGGCAACGCCGCGATCACGAACATCAGTGTGACCTGCATCGACAGCTCCGCGTCCAATCGCAACTGGCAGACGGCGGTAAACGTCGCAACGGATGCCGACGTCCGGGACGTGAACGGCATCCGCACGCCGCGCGTCGGCGTGGACGCCGCGGGCAACTCGCTCGCGGTGTGGAGCGCGGATCGTGAAGGCGATCAGGCAGTGGACATCCTGTGGAGCCGCAAGCCGGCGGGCGGCGCGTGGACGATGCCCGCGCGAATTCCCGACTGGCTTCCGCCGATCCCCGATCCGGCGTTCCGCGAAGTCCGTCGCGATCCGGTTCTGTTCGTCGCGGGGAATGGCAATGCCGTGGCTGCGTGGCGCCACGGTCCTCGATTCTTGGGTTTCGACGTGATGGCGAGTTTCTACACGCCCGCGTCGGGGTGGAGCGTGCCCGTGTTCGTCTGGAGAAAACACGACGACATGCCGAGCGGCGCGGAGAACCTGCAGATCAGCCAGGACTCGGCCGGCAACACGCTGGTAGTTTGGGAGGCAATCGGCCAGATCTGGTACAACCGGCACACGCCGGGCAGCGGCTGGACGTACAACGGCAACATCATCGCGGCGGGCGACATCATCAATCCGCTGTCGGGCATCGCGCACCGGCCGAAGCTCGCGCAGAACGCGGCGGGGCAGGCCGTGGCGATCTGGGAGCAGAGCGGTCCGATCATTCCGGTCACGGACTATGACCTGTGGTCCACGCGGTACGACGTGACGACGGACACGTGGTCCGTGCCGCAGGCGGTCGAGGAGATGAGCGAGCGCATCTACGGCACGAGCCTCGTCATCGACGGCGCGGGCGCCGCGACGGCCTTTTGGGGGCAGTTCGACGGCGGGCGCACGCATGTGCGCACCGCGCGGCTCGCGACGAACACCTGGAGCGCCGCATCGAATATCGAAACCGGCAACACGCAACCCACGGGCTTCGCAATGGATCCGCAGGCCGTCATCGATGGCAACGGCAACATCATGGCGGTGTGGCAGCAGGGTGACATCAACCAGGCCAACTTCATCGCGGCGCGGTATGTCGCCGGCACGGGATGGCTCGCTCAGCGAACCATCGGTCAGTTTGTCGGCTCCTCGAGCCCTATCTTCTCGGCCGAAGTCGCTGTCGCGGGCAACGCCGCGGGCCACGTCGTCGTCGTCTGGGCGCGGCCCGGGTGTCTGCTGCCGGAGAATGTGGCGTGCCCGGCAAACGCGAATGCCAACGAGTTCAATCCGGTGAACGGCGGCTGGGGTGCGGAAGAAGTCATCGGCACGGGAGAGGTGATTTTGGGCGAGTACTTCGGCGACGCGTTGACTCCTGCGGTGGCGGTGGCGCCGTCGGGAAATGCCGTGGCGGTCTGGGATCAGGATGGCGCGCTGGCGACGGATGGAATCCGGAGCGCGGTGTTCGAGTGAATTAATGGGGACATTCCCCGTTTCCTAGCAAAAGGGGACGGGGCTGATCGGTTGCGGTCGCGCCGGCTCCCGACTGAATCTTCTTGTAGCCCTCAATGTCGATCGCGCTTCAGGAAAGAAATGGGGACATTTCTTTCCTGGCGGTCGCGTGTCGTTCGCTGCTCGCCTTCTTTGTGGCATCGAGGGCGCACCTGACGGGGCATCAACCCGGCTCGCGGCCGCTCTCTCCTCGCCGATCTCCATTCGGGCCACAAGAAGATTCCGTCGGAAGCCGTTGCGTCTGGGCTCGCACTCCAGCCCCGTCCCCTTTTGCTAGGAAACGGGGAATGTCCCCATTAATCCGCCGGCACGGTGCGCTCGCGCGCCCAGTCCCGCAGCTCCGCGACCTTCTCGCCCATCACCACCGACAGCGGCTTCGTCGCATCGATCTCCGCCGCGACGAGCGCGCCGGTCACCGTCTGCTTGCCCGCATGCGCGGCGTACAACGCGGACACGATCGCCTGTTCGATCTCCGCGCCCGAAAATCCCTCGCAGCGTCGCGCGAGCGCCTGCATCTCGGCCGCGGGCAGCGCGATGTCGCGCTTCTTGCAATGAATGCCGAGGATCTCGAGCCGCGCCGCGGGCGTCGGCAGGTCCACGAAGAAGATTTCGTCGAAGCGGCCCTTGCGCACGAGCTCCGGCGGCAGCGCCGTGATGTCGTTCGCCGTCGCGACGATGAACACGCGAGCGCGCTGCTCCGCGAGCCACGTGAGAAAGGTGCCTAGTACGCGGCGCGACGTGCCGCCGTCGTTGTCGCCCGACGACAGCGCCTTTTCGATCTCGTCGAGCCACAACACGCAGGGCGCGAGCGCCTGCGCGGATTGCAGCGACTCTCTCAGGTTCTTCTCGGATTCCCCGTGCCACTTCGAATACAACGCACCGAAGTCGAGCCGCACGAGCGGCACGCCGAGCACACCGGCCGCCGCGCGCGCCGCGAGGCTCTTGCCGCAACCCTGCACGCCTAACAACAGCACGCCCTTCGGCGGGTCGAGGTTCGGCGCCGAGCCGTCGAACGCGGCCTTGCGCTGCAGGATCCAGCGGCGCAGGTTCTTCATGCCGCCGACCTCCGCGAAACGCGCGGTGTCGGCTTCGAAGGAAAGAGTGCCGCCGCGGTTCAGAAGCTGGTACTTCGCGGCGAGCATCGGCTTGATGTCGTCGTCCGTGAGCGCGCCGTCGTTGAAAATGGCCTGTCGCGTGAGCCGCTCCACGTCGTGCAGCGGCATTCCGGCGAGATTGTCGACCAGCTTCTCAACCGTCTTCACGTCGATGCGCGGCATGCCGCCTTTCTGCTGCGCCCACTCGCGCGCCAGGCGCATGACGATCTCCTGCCGCTCCCGCTTGTCGGGCATCTGCATCGTGAAGCGCGCGGCGAGGTGTTCGAGTTCCTGCGGGAGTTTCATCTCGTGGCTGATCAGCACCACGGTGCGCGCGCACTTCTTGTAGTCCTGCGCGATGTCCTTGAGCGTGCGAATGAACAGCGGCGTCTCGAGATACGGGTGGAAATCGAGGAGCACGTAGATGCCGGGCATCGGCGTGGCCTTGATGTGCCGCAGGAGTTGCTCGGGCTCGGCGAGCGTGCGCGTCGCGCCGCCCAGATCCGCGTCGATCCGCAGCAACCCTTCCGTGACCGTCCACTGGAACACGCCCCAGTTCTTGCCACGCTGCGCCTTCATCGCCGCTTCGCGCACGAGCTCGATCGCGCGGCCTTCTTCGCGGCTTTCGATGACCACGAGGGCGACGCGGGCGGCCAAGAGGGTTTGCAGCTCTCCGGACGGGGAGCTCTCGACGACGGCATTCATTCGCGGCGGACTGTAGCAAAACGCCCCAATCGGGGGCCGTTAAGCGTCACGAATCGCCAGTCATGACACTAACGCCGGGCTTCCCTACAATTCGCCCCTTTTCCGGCAGGCGATCGTAGTGCTCACCAAGACCCGCGTTTCAAAATCAGGGGCCAGACCCAAGGGATATATCGACCCGTTCACCGCGCCCGAGATCCGGCGCCTGGTGGCGGAGTTCGGTTCGCCGCTGCTGATCATCGACTGCCAGCGCGTGCGCGAGCAGTACCGGAAGCTGCACCGCGCGCTGCCCGGCGTCGATCTGCACTACGCGCTCAAACCACTGCCGCATCCTTCCGTTGTCGAGACCATCGTCGAGCTCGGCGGCTGGCTCGATCTCGCCACGACCGGCGAGACGCAGCTCGTCACGCAGCTCGGCATCGACCCGGCGCGCTGTATCCACACGCACCCGATCAAGCGCGACATCGACATCCGCAACTCGCTGCATCTCGGCGTGAAGATCTTCGTCGCGGACAACCCGGATGAAGTGCGCAAGTTCGAGGCGTACCGCGACAAGGCGGAGCTGCTGCTGCGCGTCTCGTTCCGCTCGCCCGGAGCGGTCGTCGATCTGTCGCGCAAGTTCGGCTGCGATCCCGAAGACCTGCTCGATCTCGCGCGGCTCGCGCGCAAACTCGGCATTCCCGTGCGCGGACTCTCGTTCCATGTGGGTTCACAGGCAGCGGATCCCAGCAAGCACGTCGAAGCGATCCAGGTCTGCGCCAAGCTCATGGCGCTGGCGAAGAAGGAGAAGCTGGGGCTTTTCGACACGCTCGACATCGGCGGCGGATACCCGATCGAGTACGGCCAGAAAGTCGCGGACATCAGCCGCTTCTGCGCGCCGATCCGCGCCGCGCTCGCCAAACTACCCGCGAAGATCCGGAAAATCGCCGAGCCCGGCCGGTTCATCTGCGGTCCCGCGGCGATCGGCGTGTCGTCCGTGATGGGGCGCGCCAAGCGCGAAGGCCATTGGTGGTACTACCTCGATGACGGGCTGTACGGCTCGTACAGCGGCCAGTTGTTCGATCATGCGAAGTACCCGGTCGAATCGCTCAAGGAAGGCGGGGAGACATTTCCGTCCGTGCTCGCGGGCCCGACCTGCGACAGCATCGACGTGATTGCGGAGAACCTCATGCTGCCGCAGCTCAAGGCCGGCGATCTCATCGTCGGCCGCGCGATGGGCGCGTACACGTGGGCGAGCGCGTCGGAGTTCAACTTCTTCCCGAAGGCGACCGTCGTCACGGTGAACCGTAAGCCGGGCGATGCGGGCGCTGTCGTACCGCTGCCTTTCTGACAGCAACTTCGGCTGTCCCACCTTGCCGCCGGCGCGTGGTGGGCCGCACACTGCGGGCATGCACAATTTTCTCGTCTTGTCCCTGTTCGTGTTGGGCGCCTGTTCGGCTGCGGACGTCACGAAGCCGCCTGCCGTCCGCGACGTGCGATCGGGAGAGGAATTCGACCTCGCTCTCGGTGAGAAGGTGGGTGTCGATGGCGCCAAAATCCTACTGACCTTCGCAAGAGTGATCGAGGATTCGCGCTGCCCGATGAATGCGCGATGCATCTGGGAAGGCAACGCGAAAGTCGCGATCGGCGTCGAGGAGTTTTCGGCAGCTCCGAAGAATACGGTCGAAGTCGCGGGGTTGACGCTCGAGCTCAACACCAGCGGCCGCTTTGCGAAGCGCCAGCCTTTCGGCAAGTACGACATCGCGCTGGTCAACGTCGAGCCAGACCGCGTCGCGGGCCATGCCGTCGAAAAATATGTCGTGACCTTGCGCGTCGACGCACGCCCGTGAGAACGGTTCTTCGCCGCCAGGACTTGCTCGTCGCCTGCGCGCTGCTCGTGTGCGCGTGCGCGGGCGCCGAGGACAAACCGCCGCTATCGGCCGACGTGGCGCCGACGTTGCCGGAGCGCGAGATCAAATTCTTCAACACGCACACCAACGAAGCCGTTTCGATCGTGTTCAAGCGCGGCGACGACTTCGAGACCCAAGCGCTCACGAAGCTCAACCACGTCCTGCTCGATCACCGCAGCGGCGAGTCGCACGAGATGGACCCGAGGCTCTTCGATCAGCTCTTCGATCTCGCGCAGGCCTGCGGTGTGGCGCCGGACTTCGAAATCATCTCGGGGTATCGCTCGCCCGAGAGCAACGCGAAGATGGCCGCGCCGGAAGGCAGCGGCGTCGCGAAGAAATCGCTGCACATGCAGGGCCGCGCGATCGACGTGCGGCTGCGCAAGTGCGCGACGTCGAAACTGCGCGATCTCGCGCTCGAGGCGAAGAAGGGCGGCGTCGGGTACTACCAGCGCTCCGACTTCGTGCACGTCGACACCGGTTCGTTCCGGACGTGGGCCGGAAAATAGGGTCTGACCCCAATATTCTCCGCGGTGGGAGAATTTTCGCGGTCGTGACACATTACTCATGCAAGAACAAAAACCAGACGAGAGCTCCTTGCCCACCTCGATTCATCGCCGCGTCGCGGACGCGCGTGCCGGACGCGATCCCACCTTGTTAGGCCGCTGCGCCTCCGGTTGGGCCGTGTTCGGCCATCAACAATTCGTGCCGGGCTACCTGTTGCTGTTGCCGGATCCCGTGGTTCCCGACCTCAACGCGCTCACGCCGGAAAATCGCGGGCAGTTCCTGCTCGACATGTCGCGGCTCGGCGATGCGCTGATGCTCGTGTCGTCGCCCTTGCGCATCAACTATGCGATCTTCGGCAACGTCGACCCTGCGTTGCATGCGCACGTGATCCCGCGCTACCGCACGGAACCCGAGGCGATGCAGAAGCAGCAACCCTGGGCCTACGACTGGAACGCGGCGCCGGTGTTCGATGCGGGGACGAGCGCGCCACTCGCGAATTCGTTGCGCGCGGAGCTCGCCAAGCTCGGCGTGCTGCGGACACCCTGATGGCCGTTCAGCCAAGCTACCTCGGGTACGTGCTCGAGCAACTCGCGGCTCTCTCCGCGCTGCGCTCGAATCGCATGTTCGGCGCCATCGGGCTCTACAGTGATGGAATCTTCTTCGGGCTCATCGACGACGACACATTGTTCTTCAAGACCGACGAGAGCAACGTCGCGCCATACCGCGAGCGGAACATGCCGCGCTTCATGCCATTCCCCGATCGTCCCGAAGCGGTGCTCGGGTACCACCAGGTCCCGGCGGACGTGATCGAAGACGCGGAAACGCTCATCGCGTGGGCGCGTGGCTCGATCGAAGTCGCGTTCGCCGCGAAGGCCACGAAAGCGAAGTCGAAGAGAACGGCGAAGCGCCCGGCGAAGGCGAAGCCTGCGCGCAAGAAGCCGGCAACGCCGGCCAGAAAATCCGCGAAGAAATCCGCCGCGAAGAATCGACCCGTCGCAAAGAGCCGAGCGAGCCCGCGGAAAAAGTCGCGCCGCTAGCCGGCGCCGCTAGCTCGAGACGCGCGCCGCCGCGGTGCGCACGAAATCCCCCAGCGATTCGATCGGCGCCGAGCACGTCGATCCGCGGCACACATACGCCCGCGTGACATCGCCGGCCTTCTTGTCTGCCAGAGCGGCGTCGAGTCCTTCGAGTCCCGACGGAATCGCGAACGTGAGGCGGTGCGGGCCATACAGCTTCCCGAGTTCGCTTTGCCATTTCCGCGCTTCGGCTTCGGGCCCGCGCACGATCACGATTTCGGGCGGCGTGAGCCACTCGTCGAGCGCTTCGAGCAGGCTCATGTGCCCGTGCGGGAAGCGATTGATCGCGAGCCACCCGGCGCGCAGCGTGCGTTCGGCGGCGTCGAGCCAGCGAGTCTCGCCCAACAGATAACCCGCGCGCAGCAGCGCACGGGCCGCGATGCCGTTGCCCGCCGGGATCGCGTCGTCGCTGAAGCTCTTGCTGCGATGGATCAGCGATTCGTGATCGTCGGACGTGAAGAAGAACCCGCCGAGCTTCCGGTCTTCGAAGTGGGCGAGCATCGCGTCGAGGATCTCGCGCAGCCATGCCGCATCCTCGTTGCGCCAGCGGACCTGCAACATCTCGAGCAGCGCGTTCGCTAGGTACGCGTAGTCGTCTAGATAGGCGTTCAAGTGTGAGAGACCGCCTTTGCTCGTCGCGAGCAGCCGGCCACCGCCATCGGAACGGGTTTTCCAGAGGTTCGAGCGAACGAAGTCGAGCGCGCGCCCGGCCGCCGCCGCGAATTCCGGCTTCTCGAGCGAACGCGCCGCGATCGCGAGTCCCCGAATCGCGAGCGCGTTCCAGCTCGTGAGGATCTTGTCGTCGAGGCCGGGCCACACGCGCTTGCCGCGGATGGCGAGCAGCTTGGCGCGCGCGGAGTCGATCTGCTTCTTTATCGCCGCGACATCGAGCTGCAACTCTTTCGCGATTTGCTCGAACGACACGAACACATGGCAATGCCACGCGCCTTCGAAGTTCGCGGTTTCATCGAACCCGAAGCGGCGACTGAATACGCTCCACTCGAGCGGCGTCAGCGCGGCCTGCACCTCTTCGCGAGTCCAGACGTAGAACTTGCCTTCGTGACCTTCGGAATCCGCGTCGTACGCGGAATAGAAACCGCCGCCCGCGTCCTGCATCTCGCGCAGCATCCACTCGCCGGTTTCGGTGGCCACGCGTTTGAACAGCGGATCGCCCGTCGCCAGCGCCGCTTCGGCGAAGTTCGCGAGCAGCGCGCCGTTGTCGTACAGCATCTTCTCGAAGTGCGGAATCATCCAGAACTGGTCGACAGAGTAGCGCGAGAACCCGCCGCCCAACTGGTCGTAGATGCCACCCTCGGCCATGCGCGTGAGCGTGAGCGAGGCCATGAACAGCGCGTGCAGATCGGGTGCGGTGGTCGACGACGTCGAGTACCAATGCCGCAGGAGGCGCTCGATGGTCGCGGGATGCGGAAATTTCGGCGCCTCACCGAACCCGCCGTAGCGCTTGTCGAACGTGCTCTCGAGTTGCGCACGCGCGCCGTCGAGTGGCGCGGCGTCGAGCGGGTTCTCGAGCGTGAGCGGCATCGGCGTGAGGTCGTCGTAGACCGCCATCAGCGTGTCGTTCTGCGCGCGCAGCTCGTTGCTTTGCTCGCGGTAGTACTCCGCGACGCGCTGGATGAGCGTCGTGAACGCGGGCATTCCGTAGCGCGCCTTGTCGGGAAAGTAGGTTCCGCCGAAGAAGGGCTTCTGGTCGTCGTGCGTGAGGAACATCGTGAGTGGCCAGCCGCCGCCGCGTTGCGTGAGCACCTGGTGCGCGAACTGGTAGATCTTGTCGATGTCCGGCCGCTCTTCGCGATCGACCTTGATGTTCACGAACAGGTCGTTCATGAGCGATGCCGTTGCCGCATCCTCGAAGGATTCGTGTGCCATCACGTGGCACCAGTGGCAGGCCGAATACCCGATCGAGAGCAGAATCGGCTTGCCACTCGAACGCGCGAGCTCGAGGGCCTCGGGTCCCCAGGGATGCCACTCGACGGGATTGCCGGCGTGCTGCTGGAGGTAAGGGCTCGTTTCCTTCGCCAGTCGGTTCTTCGATGCGTCCATGGGGTCGCTAGAATACGCGCCATGTCCATTCCCGTCCTCAAGCTCAAACGTGGCGAAGACCGGCGACTGCGCGCCGGTCACCTCTGGATCTTCAGCAATGAGGTCGATACCGCCGCGACGCCGCTGACCCAGTTCGAACCCGGCGCGGCCGTGCAGGTGCATTCCGATCGCGACCAGTTCTTAGGGTTTGCGTACGTCAATCCGCGCACGCTGATCGCCGCGCGCATCGTCGGCCGTGACGCGGGTGCACCGCCAGATTCGTCGCTGATCGTGCATCGGCTGCGAGTCGCGTTGGCCCTGCGCGAGCGCCTCTATCGCGAGCCGTTTTATCGCCTGGTGTTCGGCGAGTCCGACGGCTTGCCGGGATTGGTGCTCGACCGGTTCGGTGACCTCATCGTCGCGCAGAGCGGGACGGCGGGCATCGATCGCTTGCGTGCGGAGATCGAAGCGGCGGTGGCAAAGGTGATCCACGGATCGAAGCTCGTCTGGAAAAACGACTCGGGCGCGCGCGAGATCGAAGGCCTCGAGCGTTCGGTGACGGCCGCGGGCGAGGGTGCCAACCCGGCGGAGATACCCACCGAGATTTCCGTGCGCGAACAGGGCGTCGACTTCGTCGCGCCGCTCGCCGACGGCCAGAAGACCGGCTGGTTCTACGATCAGGCCGCGAACCGCGAACGGCTGCTTCGCTATCTCCCGGCTGGCGCGCGCGTGCTCGATGTGTGCAGTTACGTGGGCGGCTGGGCCGTGACCGCGCTCAAGGGCGGCGCCGCGAGCGCGACCTGCGTCGATTCCTCGGCGACGGCGCTCGAGTACGTCGCCCGGAACGCGAAGGCGAATGGAGTGGAGGTCACGACGATCAAGGACGATGCGTTCGATGCGCTCAGGGCGCTTCACGAGAGCGGTCAGCGGTTCGACGTCGTGATCCTCGATCCGCCCGCATTCGCCAAGCGAAAGAAGGATGTCCCGCAGGCGCAGGGCGCGTATCGCCGCCTGAACCAGCTCGCGATGCCGCTGATCGACCGCGACGGAATCCTCGTCTCCTGTTCGTGCTCGTATCACATGGGAATCGACGATTTCCTGGCGGCCATCCAGGGCGCCGCGCGGCATTCGAGCCGTTTCGTGCAAGTCCTGGAGCAGGGCGGGCAATCCCCGGACCATCCCGTGCACCCGGCCATCCCCGAGACGCGATATCTCAAATCATTTTTCTGTCGCGTGGTGCGCGAAGGCTAAAATACGCGCCCTCATGATTCCTTATCCCGGCTTCGACAAGATCGCGCTCGAAATTGGCCCCTTCGGCGGTTTCGGCCCACTGAAAATCCACTGGTACGGAATCATGTACCTCGTGGCGTTCGCGGCTGCCTGGTGGCTCGGCCGCCTGCGCGCGCAGCGTCCCGGATCGACGTGGAAGCTCGCGGACATCGACGACTTCATGTTCTTCGGCATGTTGGGGACGATCCTCGGTGGCCGCATCGGCTATGTGTTGTTCTACGGCCTCGAATTCTGGAAGGCCGACGTGTGGTGGTACCCACTGAAGGTGTGGGACGGCGGCATGTCGTTCCACGGCGGGTTGTTAGGCGTCGCCACCGCGTTCGCGATTTTCGCCATCCGTCGCAAGCGCAAGATCGCTGACGTGTTCGATTTCGCAGCGCCCTTGCCCGGCATCGGCATCTGCGCCGTGCGGATCGGCAACTTCATCAACGGCGAGTTGTGGGGCAAGCCGACGGACGTGTCCTGGGGTTTTCTCGTCGATGGCGAGGTTCGCCACGCGACGCAGCTCTACGAAGCCGCGCTCGAAGGGTTGCTGCTCGCGGTCGTGTTGTGGTGGTTCACCTCGAAGCCGCGGCCGCGCATGGCCCCGGTCGGGTTGTTCCTGATCATCTACTCCGTCTCGCGCATCTTCGTCGAGTTCTGGCGGTTGCCGGACGAACACCTCAACACCGCGGCGCACGGTTACCTCGCGGGCGGCTGGGTCACGATGGGCATGCTGCTCAGCGTGCCGATGCTGCTCATCGGCGCGACGCTGTTCTTCATGGCGTACCGGCGCGGTGAGTCCTCGGGCAACATCGTCGCCGCGCCGGTGACATGAGGCCCGGGAAGTGAGGCCCAGAGGGTGAAACAATTTCTGGACTTCATGCGGAACGTGCGGCGCTCGGGCGCGCCGAAGTCCGACCGCACCGGCACCGGCACGCTGTCCGTGTTCGGTCACCAGATGCGTTTCGATCTCGCCGCGGGATTCCCGCTCGTGACGACGAAGCGCGTGCACTTCAAATCCATCGCGTACGAGCTGCTGTGGTTCCTGCGCGGCGAGACGAACACCCAGTTCCTGCGCGACAACGGCGTCTCGATCTGGAACGAGTGGGCGGATGTGAACGGCGAGCTCGGCCCGGTTTACGGCAAGCAGTGGCGCTCGTGGCCGACGCGCGACGGCCGCGAGATCGACCAGATCTCGGAGGTCGTGAAGCAATTGCGCACGAATCCGGATTCGCGCCGCATCATCGTCTCCGCGTGGAACGTGGGCGAGCTAGACCAGATGAAGCTCATGCCTTGCCACGCGTTCTTCCAGTTTTATGTCTCGGGCAACAAGTTGAGTTGCCAGCTCTATCAACGCAGCGCCGACATCTTCCTCGGCGTTCCGTTCAACATCGCATCCTATGCGCTGCTCACGCACATGCTCGCGCAGCAATGCGATCTCGATCTCGGGGAGTTCGTGTGGACGGGCGGCGACTGCCACCTCTACGCCAACCACCTCGACCAGGTCGACGAGCAACTCGCGCGCGTGCCGCTCACGCTGCCGAAGCTCATCCTCGCGCGCCGGCCGCCGACGATTTTCGATTACACTTTTGAGGACTTTCAGCTCGTGAATTATCAGTACCATCCTGCGATCAAAGCCCCCGTTGCGGTCTAGAAGAACATGCCGAAAAAGAAGATAGACATGTCGAGTCAGGAGCAGCCGAAGAGAGGCGGCCCGCCGATCCCGACCTCGCCGCTCGTCGAAGTGCGCAACTCCGAGGTGCATGGCCGTGGCGTGTTCGCCGTGAAGGCGATCAAGAAGGGCAAGCGGATTTTCGAGTATCTCGGCGATCGCATCTCGCACGCGGCGGCAGACGCGCGTTACGATGATCACGACGAGAACGACAACCACACGTTCCTGTTCATCGTCGACAAGCACACGGTGATCGACGCAGGCGTCAACGGTACCGACGCGCGCTTCATCAACCACCAGTGCGAAGGAAACTGCGAGTCGGCGATCGCGTACCGCCGCGTGTTCATCGACGCAACGCGCGACATCGCGCCGGGCGAGGAACTCGGGTACGACTACGAGATCGGCCGCGACAAGAGCGATCCGCCGAACGTCGACGAGATCTACGCTTGCCGCTGCGGCTCCGAGAAATGCCGCGGCACCATGTTGTGGCCCGCGAAGAGGCCGGCAGTCCGGGCGAAGCGGAAGGTCAAAGCGAAGGTCAAGGCCAGACCTGCGGCGAAGCCACTCTCCCGAACGAAACCACAGGCCCGCGCGAAGCCACCGTCCCGGGCGAAGTCGAAGTCCAGGGCGACGCCCGCGCGCAAGAGTCGTCGTCCGCAGTCGAAGCGGCGCAGCGAGCGGCCGCGGCGCCGCGCCTGAACCTCATCGGCGCGATCGACGCGTTGGCCTCGTCCGGAATCGCCGAGGTCGATGACTTCGTGTCACCCGCGGTGATCTTCGGTTTGCGTGCACGCTGTTCCGAGCTCGGGGCGGAGGGCGCGTTGCGTCCTGCGCGGGTCGGCCGCGGCGCGAACGAACGGCTCGACGCCGACATCCGCGGCGATTCGATCGCCTGGGTCGATGCACCGACCAATGAATTCGAACGCGCGTTGCTCGAACGGCTCGAAGCGCTGCGGCTCGATCTCAACCGCGAGCTCATGACTGGGCTCGTGGATTTCGAGGGACATTTCGCGCGCTATCCCGCGGGCGCCAGCTACCACCGGCACATCGACCGGCTTTCCGGCAGCGATGTGCGAGTGCTGTCGGCGGTGCTCTATCTAAATGAAGAATGGTCGGACGACGATGGCGGTCACCTGCGGCTGCATCTGCAAGAGGGTGGAACGCGCATCGTCGCCCCCAACGGCGGAAAACTCGTCGTGTTCCGCTCCGAGCTCTTCGAGCACGAAGTGCTTCCGGCGCGGCGCGAACGCCTGAGTTTCACGGGCTGGTTTCGCCGGCGGCCCACCGGTGGTTTGGAATGAGCGCGCCGGTCGTTTCGTTGATCGTCGCCGTGGCCGACAACGGCGTCATCGGCCGCGACAATGCGCTGCCGTGGCACCTGCCCGAGGACCTCAAGCGCTTCAAGCGCATCACGATGGGAAAGCCGATCGTCATGGGCCGCAAGACCTTCGAGTCGATCGGTAAGCCGCTGCCGGGCCGCGTGAACGTCGTCGTCACGCGCGATCCCAACTACCGGCGAGAAGGCGTGACCGTCGTGCACGACGTGGATGCCGCGCTGCTCGCGGCCGGCACGGCGGAAGAGGTCATGATCATCGGCGGTTCGGACCTGTTCCGGTTGTTCCTGCCGCGGGCGGCGCGTGTGCATCTCACGCGCGTGCACGGGGAGGTGGCCGGGGATGTGTTCTGGCCGGCGCTGGACGAGAAGGAATGGGGCGTCGTCGGGCGCGAGAAGTTCGCCGCCGATGAGCGGCATGCGTATGCCATGACTTTCGAGTCATGGGAGAGAAGATAGGACCATGGCCAAAGCGAAGACCAGAGCAAAGACGGTGAAGGTGGGCGCGAAGAAGGCGAGAGCGTCAGCGCCCGCAAAGAAGCTTCCGGCGAAGAAAGTCGCGAAAGTGGCGGCGGTCGTCGATCAGCCGGACAACAAGGAAATCTACCGGCGCTTCTGCGACGACGTGCTGAACGGCAACAACGTCGAGCGCGCCACGCAGTTCCTGGACCCCGTGGTCGTGTCGCACAGTCCACTGCCCGAACAGCAGCCCGGCGCGGACGGATTCATCGCGTCGCTCGGCGCGATGCGCGTGGCGTTTCCCGATCTGAACGCGGTCGCGACGCATCTCGTCGCCGAAGGTGAGTTCGTCGCGGCGCGCCTGCAGGTTTCCGCCACGCACAGCGGGGACTTCTTTGGCATCCGCGCCACGGGCCGCAGGATCCACTACGAAGAGCAGGTGTTCGTGCGCTTCGCCGCCGGCCGCATCGTCGAGCATTGGGCGGTCGCGGACGGTCTTTCGATCCTGCAGCAGCTCGACGGGGAAGCCCCGCGCTGAGTAGTTGGAGAGCGGACATTTCGGCTTGTCCGACGAGTCAGCGATCCCACGGGTGCTTTTTTTATGTGTCCCGGCGCGTTAAGCTCGTCGGCCTATGAAAACCCTCAATGCCCTCGCGGCGATTCTCTGCACTCTCTCCCTCACCGTCTGCACGGCCGATGCGGCCAAGCCGGCTGCGACTCCCGTTCCTACGACGGATGAGCAGAAGACTTTCTACACGCTCGGCGTTCTGCTGAGCCAGCAGATCGAGCCCTTCTCGCTTAGCGTCGAAGAGCTCGCGATGGTGCAGAAGGGCCTGACCGACGGTGTGAACAAGACGAAGCCCGTCGTCGAAACGCAAGACTTCATGGAGAAGGTGCAGAACCTGGCGCGCACCCGCATGGAGGCCGCCTCGCAGAAGGCCGCCGCCGCCGGCGTCGCGTACCTCGACAAGACCTCGAAGGAAACCGGCTTCACGAAGACCGCGAGCGGCATGCTCGTCAAGCACACGTCGCCGGGCACCGGCGCATCCCCCGCCGCCACGGACAATGTGAAGGTCCACTACGAAGGCCGCCTCATCGACGGCAAGGTGTTCGACAGCTCGATCAAGCGTGGCGAGCCCGCGACGTTCCCGCTGAATGGCGTCATCGCGTGCTGGACCGAAGGCGTGCAGACGATGAAGGTTGGCGGCAAGGCGCAGCTCGTGTGCCCCGCGAATCTCGCGTACGGCCCGCAAGGCTCGCCGCCGACGATTCCGCCGCAGTCGACGCTGGTGTTCGATGTGGAGCTGATCGAGATCGTCAAGGCAGCGCCGTAAACCGGACCGGTCGATAGTTTGAACGAAGGCCCGCGGTGCGAACCGCGGGCCTTCTCTTTTGTTCGGCCATCGCCAAGTGTAATTTCCGGTCATGAACAAACTGCTGTCGGCGGCCGCGATCGGCTGCGCTCTTTCCCTGTCCGCCTGCGAAAGCGGGGCGCCGGTCGAAGAGCGGGAAAAGGCCATGCTGCTGCGCGCCCAGGATCTGGTCCCCTTCGGCTACGGTCTTGCCGACACGCAGAAGTACGAGACTTTCAACAAGACCCGCTACTTCGACGGCTCCATGGACATCGTGTACGAACACGAGACGCCGGATTCGGAACAGGACCATTCTCTCTACCTGAACGTCACCGTCTCGTTCGAGAGACAGGCTTCGGACGCCGTCGTCTCGAGTGGCGCCCAAAAGATGGCGTTCAAGTACGCGCTCAAGTCGAAGGGCATTGAGATGCGGGAGGTCCCGAACTTCTATGCGTTCGGCGATTCGAGCGATTTTTACGTGCTCGAGAATGAGGGAAAGCCGCTCGGCAACCACTTCTCGGGGCGAAAAGGCGCGCGCGTGTACACCGTCGTGATGACGGGGATGTATTTCGAAGATGCCGACGAGTGGAGATCATTGATCGCGGAGAAGCTCGAGAAGTTCTCGGCGCATTCGCTGGAGTGACCTCCAGGCTCGTCCATCACGCGACGAGCCCGGAGCCGATTCACCAGGAATCCGCGAAGCTCAGTTGCAAGCCGCAACGCTGATGCTGTTCCCGCTCACCGTCATCGAATCGATGTTCGCCAATCCACCCGACGTCGTCGCCACGAGGCTGATGTCGTTAGCGCCCGCATTCAGCGTCGCCGTCACGCTCCCCGAATTCACCCACGTTGTCCACGATCCGGTCTGATTCAGCGCCACGCTCGACACGACCGTCGTCGTACCGCGCCGCAACGCCCCCGGCCGATTCCCCGTCGTACCATTCGCGAACCGCCACTGGAATGTGTAAGTCCCCGCGGACGGCACGCTAACTCTCCACCGCACGCCCGCATTGGTCGCGTTGTTCGTGTTCGCAAATCCGGCGCCAGTGAATCCCGCGTGGTTGCTGTCTACCGTCCCATCCACTCCGCAGAATCCCGTCGTGTTCTCCTGAATCGTCACGCTCCCTGAAGGCGGATTCGGCGGCGGCGTCGAACCTTCGAGGAACGCATCCATCGCCACCGTCGGCCTGCCATTCGCGCCCCACGCGCCCTTCGAATATCCCTGCCAGTTGTACGCCTGTGGCTCCCAATACAGCACGCCCAACCCACCCGCGCTGCGCGTTTTCGCGATGATGTCGGCGAGGAACGATCGCGACGTCGTCGCCTGATCCCAGCTCATGCCGACCTCGACGAGTATCACGCCCTTGCCGTACCGCGAGCGCATGTCGTTCATGTTCGCGAGTGCCTGATTGTTCAGCGTCTGCCAGTTGCCGGGCTCCGGATACAGCGACATGCCGATGATGTCCCACCTGGCTCCATTGTTGCGCAGCCCATCGAACATCCAGCGGAACAACCCATTGTCGTACGCGTTCGACAGATGCACGATGACCTTCGTGTTCGGATTCACGGCCTTCACCGCGTCATGCCCGCTGTTCACGAGCCACGCGAAGTTCCGCATGTTCACAGACGCACGTCCGTCCTCCCACAACATCCCGTTGTTGGTCTCGTTCCCAACCTGCACCCACTCGGGAAAGATGTTGTTGGCCGCCAGCGTGTTCATGGTGTTGAACGTGTGCTGATACACGCTCGCCATGAGCTGCTCGAAAGTCTGGGTCCGCCACGCAGCGGGCTTCGTCTGCTGCCCGGGATCCGCCCACGAATCGCTGTAGTGGAAGTCGATCATGATGCGCATGCCGGCATTGCGCGCTCGGATGGCCTTCGCGACGACGTCGCTCACGTTGTTCCAGCCGCCGGAAGGATTGACCCACACGCGCAGACGCACGGTGTTCATCCCGTGATCCTTGAGGATCTGCAGGATGTCCTGCTGCGTGCCGGCGTCGTTGTACCAGCGGATGCCGGACGCTTCCTGCTGGGTGATCCAGCTGACGTCCGCGCCCTTGGCGAAGGTCTGCGCCTGCGCAGCGCCGCTGAAAGAGAAAAGGGCAATGAAGAGAATCGCGCCCGCGTGGGCAATGGACCGGAATGTCATGTCGCCTCCCTGGCAGTTGGGAGGGGACAGGCGCGCATGCGCCGGCTTCCTGCTGGCGTGACTATTCGCTCACGCCTTCCCCTCGTCGCCAATAATCATATAAATGGGAGGGGTGCCGTCAATAGGGACGCGCCACACCCGACGAAATCGATATCGGAGGCGCCGCGTTCGGTGATCCCGCGCGAAATGCAGGCTCAGCGGCTGCGCGCGAGCGCCTGCGCGTACGGGATCTCGGGATGAAACATGACCATCGAGTACCGCGGGATCGCGTTTGGATCCAGCTTTTCGAGTGCTTCCGCCGATTTCTTCTGCGCGCGGTATAGCGGATCGATCACCGCCTCGCGCATTTCGACGTAGTTCTCCAGCGCCATCTTCGCGATCGCGTCGGTGTTCGGTTTCCGACGCGTCTCGAACTCGGAGAACACATCCTCGACGCCGGCGCCCGTACCCAGCATCTCGTCGAGCTCCACGCAATCCTCGAAAGCGCAGTTCATCCCCTGGCCATGGAACGGAACGATGGCATGCGCGGCATCGCCCAACAACAGCAGTTCGCCGCCGGTATGCCAGCCGTCGGTGTAGACGGTGCCGAGTTGGCCCTGGCTGTGTTCGAAGAACTCCCGCCCGAGATGCGGCATCAACGCCAGCGCACTCGGGAACTCTCGCTCGAAGAATCCCACGACATCCGCGGGGCTTCTCAAGCCTTCGAACGAGTTCGTTCCTTTCTTGGCCAGAAACAGCGTGGCCGTAAACGAGCGATCGAGATTCGGCAGCGCGATCAGCATGAACCCGCCGCGCGGCCAGATGTGCAGCGCATTCGGCGCGAGGGCGAACTCGCCATCACGCGGCGGAATCGTGAGCTCCTTGTAATCGTGGTCGAGCGGTTCCTCGCGCACGCGCGCGACGCCGCGCTCGACCAGCGCATGCCGGATCGGCGACCCCGCGCCATCGGTCGCGATCGTGGGGCGCGCCACCGACGCGTAAAGCTGTCCGGTCGTCTCGTTGCGCAACTGGACGGCATTACCGCGGGCCGCCAACCCGAGCGCGGCCTGCCCGAAATTCAGCGTCACATTGTCGAAGCTGTCCGCAGCCTCGACGAGCACCCGATTCAATGCCGCGCGCGAGACGGAGTAGATGACTTCGTCGGGTCGCACGCCGTACGGCTGCAGCTCGGCCGAGCCATCGTGCTCATGCACCATGCGCCCGCGCATGGTGATCGTCAGCGGCATCACGCGCTCGAGCACGCCCGCGCGTTCCAGCCCGCGGATGCCGCGCGCGGCGAGTGCGAGATTGATCGACCGGCCGGCGTCGTAGTCCGCGCCCCGCGGATCGGCGCGGCGTTCGTACACGGTGACGCGGAACCCGCGCTTGGCGAGCAGGATCGCGAGCAGCGAACCCGCGAGCCCGGCGCCGATGATGTTGATGCCGCCGCCCGGCGTCACGATCAAGATATTTCCTTGAGTGCGGTGGCAAGGCCTTCGACGAAATCGAACACGTCGACGAAGCGGTTGTAGAGCGGCGTGGGCGCGATGCGGATCAGATCCGGCTCGCGCCAGTCGCAGACGATGCCGTGAGCGCTCAGCGCGTCGAACACGCGGCGGCCACGGCGCGCGCCGCCGGCGATACGCAGGCTCAACTGACACCCGCGTTCTTCGGGCGCATCGGGGGTGATCACGCGTACGTCGGCGGCCACGCGTTCGCGCAGCAACCGCGCGGCGTATTCCGTCAGCCGCAGCGACTTCGCGCGTAGCTCGCTGATGCCGGCGGCACGAAACATCTCGAGCGACGCGATGAGCGGCGCGGCGGAGAGAATCGGCGGATTGCTCACGGCCCAGCCGGCAGCTCCTGGCGCCGCGCGAAACTGCGGCGCCATCTGGAATCGCGACTGCGGCTCGTGTCCCCACCAGCCGGAGAGGCGCGAAGGAGTGTTTCCGAAATGCCGCTCGTGGATGAACGCGCCGCCGATCGCGCCGGGACCGGCGTTCAGATATTTGTACGAGCACCACACCGCGAAGTCGACGTTCCACTCGTGCAGAGCGAGCGGCACGTTGCCGATCGCGTGCGCGAGATCGAAACCGGCCATCGCATTCGCGTGTTGCGCGGCGCGCGCGATGCGCGCGCAGTCGAATGCCTGGCCAGTGCGGTATTGCACGCCGGGCCAGAGCACGAGCGCGAGCTCGCTGTCCAGCTCTTCGATCCTCGCCTCGATGTCCTCGATGCGCAGCGTCTCATCCCCGGGGCGCGGGGCGAGCTCGACCAGCACCTCGCCGGGATCGAGCTTGTGCCAGGAAAGTTGTCCGAGGATCGCGTGCCGATCCGACGAGAACGCGCCTTCCTCGATGAGGATCTTGTTGCGCGTGCCGACGGGTCGATAGAAAGACGTCAGCATGAGATGCAGGTTGATCGTCAGCGAATTCATCGCGACGACTTCGGAGGAGAGCGCGCCGGTGACGTGCTGCAGCCCCTTCGTGAAGTTCTGCGCGTAGTCGATCCAGGGACGCGTGCCGGCGTGGTGACCCGAAACGCCGAGCCGCGCCCAGTCGGAGAGTTCCTCGCTCACATAGTCGAGTGCGGCGCGCGGTGCGAGCCCGAGCGAGTGACCGCAAAGATAGTTGAGAGGTTGTCCGCTGGAAGCGAGCGGCAGTTCGAACTGCCGGCGATAGGGCGCGAGGATGTCGGCGGCATCACAGTCAAGCGCGATCTCGCGTGACGACGAGGCCGGAACATCTTTGGCCGAGGCGTTCATGGCAGCAGAGGATACACAATCGGCTGGCTCGGAACGGCGTCGCCGCCGATCGCGGGAACCGCCAGCGTCAGCACGCAGGGTCCGTCGGGCACTTCGTCCGGTATGAACGCGAGCTCGGTGATCGTGGCGCGCGACCGGGCCGCATCGCCGCGCGCGGTGCTGCCCGCGGGCAGTCCGAAGAACAGCCGATGTCCTACGAGCCGCCCTTCGTCGTGCGTGCGATCGAGCGAGGGAACGTCGAGCACGAGATGCTCGATGCGTTTCTCGACCAGCCACTCGACGGCTTCGCGCGTGAGATAGGCCGGCACGATCGAGGAATAGTCGCGGGAGCGTTTCGCGGCGTCATTCGGCAGCGTGCGGATGATCGCGGCGGTGGGATCGGCCATGCGCACCATCGGCCAGGCGGCGCGCAGGCGGCGTTTGGTGATCAGCACGTCCGTGCCCCAGGGTTGCGGGTCGGTACTCTCGCTCGATTCGCGCGCGGGTTCCGGCGTGATGCTAACTACCACGGCGGGCAGCATCCCGCGCGGCACGACGCGCCAGGCGTCGCCGGGTTCGCGGGTGAGGTGGGCGACGCTCTCGGTGTGCGTCATCTGGCAATGTGGCGTCAGCGTGAGCGTCGAGCAGTTGGCGGAGGCGCCGGTCGCGACGGAACCGGTGAAGCTGCCGATGGCGAACGGCTTCGTCTGCGGCGCGTTCACGCCGAAATGACGCGGACCGGCGACGCCGAACTCGACGGGGATCGCGAGACTCACGCCGCGATCGAGCGCCACGCGGATTTTCTGACTGCCGAAGATGAGCTCGGCGATCATCGGCCCGGCAGCGGCATCACCGTGCCGCAGGTCTTGCAGGTGCGATTCGCGACGCTGCCGAAGAAGCGGTCGAACACGGGTGGCAGCTGCGTCTCGATGTTGGTGACTTCGACGAATTCCTCGTAGAGCATCGCGGAGCAGTTCTCGCAGTACCACTGAAAGCCATCGCGTTCGCCGGCGCGGCGCGTGCGTTCGATGACGAGCCCCACGGTGTTCGCGGGGCGGCGCGGCGAGTGCGGCAGGTTCGCCGGCAGCAGGAAGATCTCGCCTTCGCCGATCGAGATGTCGACGCGTTTGCCGTCCTGCAGCGTCGCGAGCGTGATGCCGCCCTCGAGCTGGTAGAAGAATTCCTCGCCGGGATCGACGTGGAAGTCGCGGCGACTGTTCGGTCCGCCGACCACCATGATGATGAACTCGCTGTCGGTGAAGACCTGCTTGTTGCCGACCGGAGGCTTGAGCAGATGGCGGTTGTCATCGATCCAGCGCCGGAAATTGAAGGCGCGGAGTTCTCGCTTGGGCAGGGACATGAGCCGCATCTTATTCGCTGAGGGGCTCCCGATGTGACCCTCTCCACAAAGCCTGACTTTGTCGCTGGGCAGCGTCAGCCGGGACGGGTTGATGGGGAGTTGACCATGTTATGTTTGCGACCTAATAGCCCTCTGTCGGAGCTCGTTCGTGAAAGGCCGTCTGCTGATTCTCGCCGCTTGCTGCCTCGCGCTCGGGGCCTGCGGCACGATGTCGAAGCTCTGGCCCTTCGGCAAGAAGGCGAAGCCGGGTCCAGTCGCCGTCCAGGCGCTCGTGCTCCAGAATGCCGATGGCTCGCCGGCGAGCTACCCGCAGTACTGGTCCCGCAACGCGCTCGTCATCGACCTGTCCGGCATCGGCGGGTCGGGTTCGGTCGCGGCCAAGCTTCCCGCGGAAACCCTCTGGCCCGTGCGCGTCGCGGTGCGCGTGCGTCCGGGCAGCGTCCAGCAGATCGAGATACAAGGCGAGGAGCGCAACGTGCTCGCGGTATCGACCGACGGTTCGAAGCTCATCGATCTCGAGCTCGCGCCGACTGTCTACACGCCGCAGACCGCGGCTATCTACATCTCCTGGGGTCCGATGCCGGTGTTTGCCGAAGCGGCCGCGGCTCCCGAAGAGACGCCAGCGTTCGTGTCACCGACGCTGGTGCCGGGCGCCACGACCGAACCCCCGAAGTAAAAAGGGGACAGATCTGTTTTCCGGAAATCGGGGTCAGGCCCCATTTCGGATCACCGCGCGCTGGGCTGCGGCGGGGTCTATCCGCGGCCCTCAATGGAGATCGCGCTTCAGGAAAGAATGGGGACATTCTTTCCTGGCGTGCGCTCGTCGTCGCTATTCGCCTTCCTGGCTCTGAAAGGTCGCACTAGACAGGCACCACCACGGCGAATGACGCTCCTCCTCGCCGATCTCCATTCGGGCCTCGGATAGACCCCGCCGCAGCCCAGCGAGAGACGTCAACGAAATGGGGCCTGACCCCGATTTCCGGAAAACAGATCTGTCCCCTTTTTACTCGCCAGGTGCCTGGTGCGCCGGGCACGCTAGCTGGATCGCCGGCTCTTCCGCATCGAGGTTCACCGCTGTCAGTGATCCGCCCCACACGCAGCCCGTATCCAGCGCGAGCAGATCCTTGCGACGTTTCAGCCCGAGCGTCGACCAATGCCCGCACACGACGCGGATGTCGCGACTCGCGCGACCCGGCACATCGAACCACGGCAACAAATCTTCCGGCTGTTCGCCCGGCGCGCCCTTCGCCTTCAGATCCACGCGGCCGTCGCGCGTGCAGAAGCGCATGCGCGTGAAGACGTTGATCACGAAGCGCATCCGGTCCGTGCCACGCAGACTCGCGTCCCACTTGTCCGGCTTGTTGCCGTACATCGCATCGAACAGCGAGCGCGCATCGTCGCGCAGCACCGCCTCGACTTCCCGCGCGTACTTCGCGGCTTCGCGCGGCGTCCATTCCGGCGCCAGTCCCGCGTGTACCAGAAAGTCGCCGCGCGGCTCGTCGTACACGGCGAGCGGCCGGCCCTCGAGCCACTCGAGCAGTTGATCGCGGTCGGGCGCATCGAGAATCGCGTCGAGCGTGTCGCCGTCCTTCGATTGGCGCTTCGAGCCGTGGGCGAGCGCGAGCAGATGCAGGTCGTGATTGCCGAGGACGACGGTCGCATTCGCGCCGAGCGAGCGCACGAACCGCAGAGTCTCGAGCGACTGCGGGCCGCGATTCACGAGATCGCCGACGAACCAGAGCTGATCTCGATCGGCGGAGTAGTTGCAGCGCACGAGTAGCGCCTTCAGTTCGTCGCAGCAGCCCTGGATGTCACCGATCGCATAGCGGGCCACGGTGCTCGTTGCCTCAGTGTAGTAAACCCGGCATCGCGAGCCGGAATGCCGCGATCGGCGCATCGAAATGATTGCCGTCGTCGCTCACCATCTGGTAGCTGCCCTGCATCGCGCCCACGGGCGTTTCGAGCACGGCGCCGCTGGAGTATCGAAAGCCCTGGCCGGGCTTGAGGTAGGGCTGTTCGCCGACGACGCCTTCACCGCGCACTTCCTGCACCTTGCCGTTCGAGTCCGTGATGATCCAGTGACGCGTGAGCAACCGCGCCGGCACGTCGCCTTCGTTGCGGATCGTGATCGTGTACGAGAACACGTAGCGCTTGTCCTTGGGGTCGGACTGATCCGCGAGGTAGGAAGTGTCGACCTCGACTCGGATCTTGTGTTGGCTCGATTCCATGTGCCGCAGATGATACCAACTACGAAGGCAAGCTTTGGGCAATGGCCGCGAACTGCGCCGGCGTCAGTGTCTCGGGACGCGCGCCGGGGTCGACGCCCGCGTCGACGATGGCCTGGAGAATGACGGGCGGGTCCGCGAGCCCGCGCAACGAATTGCGCAGGGTCTTGCGCCGGTGCGAGAACGCGGTCGACACCGTACGCGCGAACGCGGGGGGTATGGCGAATGCCGGTGTCCGGCGCACCGTGAGCCTAGCAACCGCCGACCAGACGCGGGGCGGTGGGGAAAACGCGCCGGGGCCCACGTCGAACAGGTGTTTTGCCTCGAACCAGGGCGCGAGCATGACGGTCAGCCGGCCGTATTCGGAGCTGCCCGGCGCGGCGGCGATGCGATCGATGACTTCCTTCTGCAGCATCACGTGCAGGTCGTCGATGTGCTCGTGCATGGACGCCAGGTGGAACAGCAGCGGCGTCGAGATGTTGTAAGGAAGGTTTCCGATCACGCGCAGCCTGGTTGCGTCGCGTGTGGCCGCCAGGGCGGCGTAGTCGAAGTCGAGTGCATTCGCGACGTGGACTACGAATCCGGGCGTGCTTCCCAGCCGCTCATTCAGGTCCCCCGCGAGATCGCGGTCGATTTCGATGGTGTCGAGCGAGCGTGCCTTGCCGACCAAAAAATCCGTGAGCGCGCCGCGACCCGGCCCGATCTCGACGAGCGCGTCGCCGGGCGCGGGCGCGACCGCGTTCGCGATGCGTTCGAGAACGCTCCGGTCGTGCAGGAAGTGCTGCCCGAACCGCTTGCGAGCAAAGACCATGATGGCGATTCCCTAGGCGGCCGAACGGCTCGCGAATTCCATCGCGAGAGTTGCCGCCGCCAGCACACTGCCCGCGTCCGCGCGACCGGTGCCGGCGAGATCGAGTGCCGTGCCATGGTCGACGGACGTGCGCACGATCGGCAGACCGAGCGTGACGTTCACCGCATGACCGAATCCGGCGTGCTTGAGCACGGGCAGGCCCTGGTCGTGGTACATGGCGAGCACGACATCGTAGTTAGAGAGGTGACGCGGCACTAACACGGTGTCCGCGGGCATCGGCCCGTCGACGAGCATTCCCGCGCGGCGCGCGCGCTCGATGGCGGGCGCGATGATGTCGGCGTCCTCGCGGCCGAGATGGCCGCTCTCGCCGGCGTGGGGATTGAGACCGCACGCCGCGATGCGCGGGCGTTCGATGCCCCAGAGCCGCCGCACGTCGTCGTGCAGGATGCGGAAAGTCGTGTCGAGCAGCGCCGGGGTGATCGCATCGCTGACGGCGCGCAGCGGCAGGTGCGTCGTGGCGAGCGCGACGCGCAACGTGCCGGCCGCCAGCAGCATGACCGGATGCGGCGCGCCGGTGCGCTCCGCGAGATATTCGGTGTGGCCCGTGAACGGCACGCCGGCCTCGTTGATCACGCTCTTCTGGACGGGCGCCGTGACGATCGCGGCGAACTCGCCGTTCATGGCGCCCGCGATCGCGCGGTCGAGCATGGCGAGCACGTGTCGGGCGTTGACGGTGTCCAGCTTGCCGGCGATGCACGGCGCCGCCAGTGGAACGTCGACGATTTGCAGGCGGGACACGAGATCGGCCGGGAGGCCGAGCATTCGTGCGCGCTCGATCAACAATGCTCGCGAGCCGATCACGACGAACGGGCAGGGAGGTGGCTGAAGCGCTAAAGCGAGGCAGAGATCCGGGCCGATGCCGGCGGGCTCACCCGCGGTGACGGCGATGGGCTTCAGAGCTTGGACTCGACGTACGCCTCGTCGCGCAGCCGGCGCAGCCAGAGCTCCGTTTCTTCGTCGACCTTCGCCGCGCGCAGTGCGCGGAATGCCTGCTGCCTCACGATCTCTTCCGTCGTGTCGAACTGCCGGCGGCCTAACAACTGGATGATGTGCCAGCCGAACTGCGTGCGGAACGGCTGACTGATCTCATCGGGCTGCAACTGCGAGAGCTGCTTCTCGAACTCGGGCACGTACGAACCGGGGCCGGCCCAACCGAGGTCGCCACCTTCTGCCGCCGAGGCCGGGTCTTCCGACACCACCGACGCGACGGCCATGAAATTCTCGCCCTTGTTGACGAGGCGGTCGCGGATAGTCACGAGCTTCTGCTGCACCGTCGCATCGTCCTGCAGTTCGTTCGGCTTGATGAGGATGTGCCGGGCGTGCACCTGGTTTTCGATGACCTGGTTGCCGCCCTGCATGTCGTTGAGCCGCACGATGTGGAAACCCGACGGCGTACGGATCGGTTGCGTGATGTCGCCCGGTTTGAGCGTCGCGATGACTTCGCCCAGGAACGTCGGCAGCTCCGAGCCCTTGCGGGTGCCGAGCGCGCCGCCTTCGAGAGCGGTCTGCGCGTTGGAGTAGCTCACCGCGAGGCCAGCAAAGTCTTCGCCCCCGACCGCGCGCTTGTAGACGTCATCCGCCTTCTTGGTGGCTTCCTCGAGTTGTTCGGGTGTCGCCGCCGGCGGCACCGCGATCAGGATGTGCGAGATGTCGTAGGTGTTGGCCTCGGACGGCATTTTCTTGCGCCGCTCGAGGTACTGCTCGATCTCGCGCGGGCTCACGTTGATGCGCTGGACGACGTCGCGCTGCTGGAGCATCTGCATCGCGAGTTCCTTGCGCATGTTCTCGCGGAAGCTCGCGTAGTCGATGCCCTGCGACGCGAGCGCGGCGGGCAGATCGGTCAGACGGATCTTGTTGCGCTCGGCGACGTCCTGCATCGCGTTGTTGAGGACTTCGTCGGACACCTTGATGCCCGCGCGGTCCGCGCGCTGCATCTGCAGTTCCTGCAGCACGAGTCGATCGAGAACCTGCTGGCGGAGCACGTTCTGCGGCGGCATCTCCATCTTCTGCTCGCGCAGCCGTTCCGAGATCATGAGGATCTGTTCGTCGAGTTCGCTCGAGAGGACGACGCCCTCGTTGACGGTGGCCGCGACGCGGTCGAGCAGCACGCCGGAGGAGCTCGCCTCACGGGTCTGGGCGAAGGCGGCGGCGGCGGTAAAGCTCGCCAGAACGAGGAAGGTGCTGCGCAGAAAATCTTTGCGAATCATGGAGTTGTTTTTCACCGGACCTCTGAGTCCGGCGAGTATCCTCGAATTGTCCGTTGCAGGAAAGCGTCGACGTCGGTACCCGCATTGACCCCGGGCAGCCCATTCAGTTCCAGTTGCAGATAGATCCCGGTGTCCTTCTCGCCGGTGCGGCTCGAGACGAAACGGCGGGCGACGATGCCGAACCGGTAGCAGCAGGCCTTGAACTCGAACCCCGCGAATTGATCGAGGAACTCGCCGTCGCGCATCGAATAGACGGCCCGGCCGAACGCGTTCCATTTCTTGCCGATGGGCCACGCGGTCGAAAACTCTCCCTGCTCGAGGCGGTCGCGAATCGCGCGATAACCCAGGTTCACCACGCTGTCGTTCTCGGGCCGGTACTGCAGCCGGAATTGCGAGCGCTCGCTGCGGGTGTCTTCGGGATTCCACTGGATGCCCGCTTCGAGGTTCCAGTTCTTGTAGGCCGTCAGGGATACCTGCGCGATGAAGTCGGAGGTGTCGCGCGCGCTCGGCGTTTCGTCGGGCAGCACGACGCGCGGCTTCTCGAAGTAGTAAGCCTGGCCGACACTGACGGCCAGGTATTGCGCACCAGAGCTGCCATCGAACAGCCGGCTCGTGAGGCCGAACGCGAGCTGGTTCGCGTCGTTGACGCGGTCGGCGCCGACGTAGCGGTTGGTGCGATAGAGCTGCACGAGGTTCAAGTCGGGCAGTCCGGTGTCGAACAGCGGCAGCTCGCTCTGGTCGCGGTACGGCGTGTATAGATAGAGCGCGCGGGGCTCGAGCGTGAGCCGGCGCTGACCCTGCGAGCCCGACTGGCGCTCGAACACCAGCCCCGCGTCGATCGATGCGAACGGCAGCGAGCGAGTGGGCTGGTCGTCGGTGCCCGGCGCGACGTCTTCGAGCGAATACTTCGTGTACCGGTAACCCGCCGACGGCCGCACGAAGAATCCCGGCGCCGACCAGTCGAAGCCCGCGCGCGGCGCGATGTCGAGGCGCCAGCCCGTGGCGCCGATGTCGCGATCGAAATTCACGAGCTCCGCATCGAAGCCGTAGTCGACCGAACCCAGGCCGAGATCCCAATCGCCGGACGCGAGCACGCGGGGCGTGCGCGCATAGGGGCGGTCTTCGTCCGGCAGCTCGTCGTCGATTGTCTGGAAGTGCTGGAACTGCGCGCGCACGTTCAGGTGTTCGTCGCGGTAGGTCGCTTCCGCGAGCCGCTCTGCGAACGGGACGCTCGTGCCCTCCGGCCCTTGAGCGAAATCCTCGAAGTAGTCGGAGTCGCCCACGTCGATAGCATCGAGCAGCAAGCGCCACTCGCCCGGCAGTTCCGCGACGTGCGCGAGCGCGACGCGCGTGCGGTCGCGGTTCGCGAGCGAGTCGTCGGGTAGATAGTTGAAGCTGAGCGAGCCGCGCTGGCGGGCTGTCAGGAAGCGGAACTCTCCGCCCAGGTCGAAGCCGCGCTTCGCGTACCACGTGGGCATCGCCGTGAAATCGGCGTTCGGGCGGATGTTCCAGTAGAAAGGCGTCGTGAGCTGCGCGCCCGAGCGCGACGAGTGTCCGAAGTCCGGGAACAGGAAGCCGGTCTTGCGCGTCTCGAGCGGGAAGGAGAGGTAGGGGAGATAGAGCAGCGGCACGCCCTTGAACTCGACCTTCGCGCCGCGACTCCTGCCGACGCGCTCGCGCGTGTCGATCTCGATCTGGCGCGCGGTGATCTGCCAGGCTTGATCGGAGGCGGGGCAGGTGGTGAAGAAGCCGCGGTTGAGCTTGATCTTTCCGTCGACGCCGACCTGCAGACTTTCCGCGCTGCCGCGCGCGCCGCGGTCGAGCAGCTCGAACTCGGCGCCCTGGAATGTCGTGCCGAGCGTCGGGGAGTACTCACCGCTATTGCCGCGGACGGTGACCTTCGGGTCGGAAAACTCGACACCCCCCTCCATCTTCGCGCTCTGGTTCTTCGAGTCGTATTGAAGGCAGTCGGCCTTGAGCACGCGCTCGCCCTGGCGCATGACCACGTTGCCGCAGAGGCGCGCGTTGCCGTTCACGTCGAACTGGAAATCGTTGTCGTCGCTCTCGATCGTGATGGGCGAATCGGCGGGATTCGCGGTGCTGTCCGTCGAAGTCTGGGCGGACGCGGACGCGGGAGGCAGCGCGGTCGCGGTCGCTGACGGCGGACAGCCTTCGTCGGCCCGCGCGTGAGCGAGCATCAACAGTCCGACTGCGAAAATTGCGGGCTTGAAGCGGGTCGCTGGCACGGTGTTGCGCACTATACTTATACGAATGCTGAAGAACGACCCGCGAGTCTCCCTCATCCGCTCCTGGCTGACACGCGACTTGCAGTGGCGTGTCGGCTCGATCGCCGTCGCTTCCGCCGATGCAAGCTTCCGCCGCTACTTCCGGATCTCGCGCGGTGACGTCGACACGTCCGCCTGGGCGCCGAAGGCCGACCATCTGATCGTCATGGACGCGCCCCCCGGCAAGGAAGACATCGCTCCTTATCTGAAGGTGTCGTCGCTGCTAGAGCAGGCGGGCGCCCACGTGCCGCACGTCTACGCGTCCGACGCGCGGCGCGGCTTCATCGTGATGGAAGACCTGGGCAACACGCAGTACCTGTCCGTCCTCAAGACGGGTCGTGGCGTCGACAAACTCTACGGCGATGCCCTCGCAACGCTCGCCAACATCCAGGTCCGGGGAGCGCGCGCCGCGCAGCAGCTCGAACCGTATTCGCGCGCGCCGCTCGAGCGCGAGCTCAACCTGTTCCCCGAATGGTTCCTGCAGAAACATCTCGGGCTCGATCTCACGCCGGAAGAGCGCGCGCTGATCACGGTCACCAACGAAATCCTGATCAACGAGGCGCTGATCCAGCCGCAGGTGTTCGTGCACCGCGACTTCCACTCGCGCAACCTGATGGTTCTGCCGCCCTCTTCTGGCGGAACGGGGGGGCCGGGCGTCATCGACTTCCAGGACGCGCTGCGCGGCCCCATCGGGTACGACCTCGTCTCGCTGTTCAAGGACTGCTACATCAGCTGGTCGCGCGAACGCGTCGAACGCTGGGTCAAGGGATATCGCCGCGTGCTCGGCAATCTCGGCGCGAACGTCGGCGACAGCGAATACCAATTCCTGCGCTGGTTCGACCTCATCGGCGTGCAGCGGCACATCAAGGTGCTCGGCATCTTCTGCCGTCTCTGGTACCGCGACGGCAAGCAGGGATACCTCGCGGATCTGCCGCTCACGTTCGAGTACGTGCGCGACGCGTGCACGCGATATCCGGAGCTCGTCGAGTTCGGCCGCTGGCTCGAATGGCGTATCGCGCCGTTGTTAGGACCCGCCATCGCGCGCGAACAGGCGCGCGCCGTGAAGCGGGCGGCGGCGAAGTCGAAACCCAAGCCGAAACCCAGGAAGGCGAAGCCGGCTAGCAAGCGTTCCGCGCGCAAGGGCGCCGCGAGGGTGAAAGCGAAGGCGAAGCGAAGTGTGTCGATGTCGAAGCGGCAAGTCGTGAAGGCGAAGCGTCTCGTGAAGAAAAGGCGTCTGGTGAAGGGGCGCGGCGTCGCGAAGCGCAAACTGCGTCCGCCGCGAAAAGTCCGCAAGGTTCGCAAAGCCGTCGCGCGCAAGTCCCGTGCGCGCCGGAAGCCCAAGTGACCTCTCTGTGAAAGCGATGGTCCTCGCCGCGGGCCGCGGCGAACGCATGCGGCCGCTGACGGATCGCGAGCCGAAGCCGCTGCTGCGAGTCGGCGGCAAGCGTCTCATCGAATATCACCTCGAAGGTCTCGCGGCCGCCGGATTTCGCGACGTCGTCGTGAACACGGCGTGGCTCGGCGACCAGATCGAATCCGTTCTCGGCAGCGGCGCGAAATACGGACTATCCATCGTGTACAGCCATGAGCGGCCCGACGCGCTCGAGACGGGCGGCGGCATCTTCAATGCTTTGCCGCTGCTCGGGGCAGAACCGTTTCTGATCGTGAACGGCGATGTCTGGGCCGACATCGACTTCGCGCCGCTGCGCCGCGCACCAGAAGCCGGCGCGCTCGCGCATCTCGTGCTGGTGCCGAATCCGCCGCAGCATCCGCGCGGCGATTTCCGGCTCGAGGATTCGCGAGTGCTCGAAGGCGAAGGGACGCGCTTCACGTACTCGGGAATCGGCATCTATCGACCGGAGTTGTTCGCCGGCTGTGTGCCCGGCAAGTTTCCGCTGCTGCCGCTGCTGCGTCGTGCGATCGATGCGCGCGCGTTGACCGGCGAGTTGCATCGCGGGCGCTGGTCCGACATCGGCACGATCGATCGCCTGAACGCGCTCGACGCGGAGTTGTCGCGCGGCGCGACAGTGTCCCAGGAGATTTAGCTCACGGAGCGTATGCAGTGAAGAAGTCAGTCATTCTCGTCATCGCGGTGTTGCTGCTGGTGTTGCTCGCGGCACCGTGGGGCATCGGAAAAATTGCGGAATCGCGCGTCGATAGGGGAGTGGAGCAACTCGTCGAAGTTGCGCCGTATCTTCGCATCGCGGAGCGCAAGTACACGCCCGGCTGGTTCCGCTCCGAGCAGGAAGTCACGTTCGAAGTGGTGGGCCCGCAGGGGAGCGCGCTGGGCGCGAGCGCCGCGATCGAAGCGATGGCCCACGCGGCCGAAGGCGGAGTCGCAGGCGCGCGCGAGGACGGCGAACCCGCGGTCGCGGTATCACCCGAGGCCTTGCCACCGACGGAGCGGACACAACCCGGCATGCAGGTGCCGGTCGTGAAACCGCCGCGCTTCACGATCCGCAACGAAATCCTGCACGGACCGGTGCTGTGGACGTCGGGGCTCGGCGTCGCGCGCGTGAACACGCGCGTCGTCGTGCCGGAGACGATGCGCCACACGTTGATCGACACCTTCGGCACCGACGAGCCGCTGCGCGTCAGCACGCGTCTCGGATTCTTCGGCGGGCGAAAGACGACGTTCGCCGGGGACGCGCGCAAGGTCGTGCTCAAGAACGGTGCCGGCGAGATTTCCTGGGAGGATCTGCGCGTCGATGTTTCGTACTCGAGCACTCTCGACACGTTCGACATCATGGGGGATTGGCCGCGTCTGGAGTTCCGCGACAGCGCGGGCACCAGCGGCTTCATTGCCGAGAAGATGACGATCGACGGCGAGAGCGACCGCGTCGAGGGCGACCTTTATGACGGTGATGTCGAGATTCGGGTCGGCAAGGTCGCGATCAAGGAAGCGTCCGGCGGATACGTCGCCGAGGACGTTTACTATGTCGCGGACTCCTCGCTCGACGGCGACTTCATGAGCGTGTCGTTCGGATTCGGCACCGGCGAGATCGCCGGCAAGGCGCTCAGCAACCTCGGAACGACGGTCGAGGAGATGCACTACGACTTCGCGGTGCGCCGGCTGCATACGAAGACGCTCGCGCGTCTCATGACGGCGATCAAGGAGTCTTACGCGAAGCCGCCTGTCGCGGGAGTGAGCGCGGAGATCGCGGCTCTCGAGCCGATCAAGGCGCAGACGTTAGAGCTGTTCAAGCATGACCCCGAACTGATCATCGATCGCCTGGGTTTGACGACCCCGGATGGCGAGGCCTACTTCAAGGGTGTCGTCCGGTTCAAAGGCGTGACCGAAGAGGACCTTGCGATCGGCGGGCTCGGCCTCATTGGAAAGATCGATGCCGAGATCCAGTTCAGCGCGCACCGGAAAGTGGTCGAGAAATTCCCGGGTGGCGCAACGACCGTCGGCCAATTGGTGGATGGCGGTTATGTCGTGCGCGAAGGCGACAAGCTAGTGAGCAAGATCGAGTTCCGTGCCGGTGCTCTCACGATTAACGGTAAACCTCAGGGAATTCCGGGACTTGGGCCGCCTCCCCCTGCGCAGGAGTAGAATTCCGCCCCTTCATGTCGAGCCTCAAGAACATCCCCGTCGTCACCGAGCGTCCGCGAAGTGGCGAGAAGTACGTGACGCCTCAAGGCTTCACCGCGATCAAGGACGGCCAGAAAGCCCGCGACGCGGAGGTGCTGCCCGGCGGGCGCAAGCCCGCGTGGATCCGCGCGCAGTTGCCCGTCGGCCCAGGCTTCGGCGCGGTGAAAGGAATCGTGCACGAGCACCGGCTCGCGACGGTCTGCGAAGAAGCGAAGTGCCCGAACATCGGCGAGTGCTGGAACGCGGGCACCGCAACGATCATGTTGATGGGCGCGGTTTGTACGCGCGCGTGCCGGTTCTGCTCCGTCGACACGGGCAACCCGCGCGGCTGGCTGGATGCAGAGGAACCCGAGAACACCGCGCGCAGCGTCGAGCTCATGAAGCTCAAGTACATCGTGCTGACCTCGGTGAATCGTGACGATCTTCCCGATGGCGGCGCGCGTCACTACGCGGATGCGATCCGCGCGATCAAGCGCCGCACGCCACACGTTGCGGTCGAGGCGCTGACGCCGGATTTCCAGGGCGTGATGCGCGACGTCGAGACCGTCGTGGATTCGGGGCTCGAGGTGTTCGCGCAGAACGTCGAGACGGTGAGGCGCTTGACGCATCCCGTGCGCGATCCGCGCGCGGGGTATGAACAGACGATTGCAGTTCTCGCGCATGCGAAGCGGTTCAAGCCGTCGGTGCTCACGAAGACCAGTCTGATGCTGGGGCTCGGCGAGACCGACGAGGAAATTTCGCAGTGCATGGACGATCTGCGCGCCGCGAACGTGGATCTGCTGACGCTGGGGCAGTACCTGCGACCCACCGTGCACCATCTGCCGATTCAGCGGTACGTCACGCCGGCGGAGTTCGACGAGTACCGGAAGTGGGCGCTCGCGAAGGGCTTTCGCGAGTGCGTGGCCGGCCCGCTCGTTCGGTCCAGCTATCGCGCGGAGCAGGCTCTCGCCGGCAACAACGCCGGGCTGGTAAATGGGGACATTCCCCGTTCTCTAGCAAATGGGGACACTCCCCATTTCCTGGCAAAAGGGGAGGGACCTGAAGAACAGGTCAGTCCTTTGCCAGGCGAAAACGCCACGTTGGAAAGCGGCGCTGAAGCGACGCCGTCCGTGAAATGGTTAGGCCGCGTCGCTTACGAACCCACCTGGCGCGAGATGCAACGCATCACCGACACGCGCGACGAGAACACGCGCGACGAGATCTGGCTCCTCGAGCATCCGCCCGTCTTCACGCTCGGCCTCAACGCCGACGCGGGCCATGTTCTCGCCGCGGGTGACATCCCGGTCGTCAAGATCGACCGCGGCGGGCAGGTCACTTACCACGGCCCCGGCCAGCTGGTGGTCTATCCACTCATCGACATCCGAAGAGCGCGTCTCGGCGTGCGCGATCTCGTCACCGCGATGGAACGCGCCGTCATCGACTACTGCGCGAGTCTCGGCATCACCGCGATCTGCAAGCAGGGCGCGCCGGGCGTTTATGTCGACGGCAGCAAGATCGCGAGCGTCGGCATCCGCATCCGTCGCGGCGCGAGCTATCACGGCCTCGCGTTCAACGTGAACATGGACCTCGAGCCGTTCCAGCGCATCAACCCCTGCGGGTATGCCGGCCTGCAGATGACGCAGCTTGCGGCGCTGGGCCAGCCGAATGCCTCCGTCGAGCAAACCGGCCGCGACTTCGCGCCATTCCTCGAGCGCGCGCTCGAGACGCTCCGCGCCAACAGGGACGCGGCGGCCTGCGCGACCGCGTGATGCGGACGCTCGCCGCGCTGCTGCTCGCGATCGCGTCCTGCGTGACGTTCGCGCAGGAGCCGGCGACCGGCGCCGAACTCGTCGTCATCGACCTGCGGCCAACAGAAGAACGCGACGGCAACGGCCTCGCGTCTCTCGACGGCAAGTGCAACAAGGACGTGTTCCGCATCGCCGACGTCGCGAGCGATCCGCTCAAGGTCGACGTGTTGAAGGCGGAACTCGCGCGACAGCTCATCGACGGCGGAGCCGGCAAGACACTGACCGTGCTCAACTGGTCCATCTACTACACCAAGCAGGTCCAGGGCGGAGGCGCC
>JAYTOK010000032.1:0-183980 GCA_043747835.1 Pseudomonadota bacterium
GCTGGCGTACCAGCCGGGCGAGATGTAGGCCTCGGGGCCGGTGAAGACAGCCAGTGCCTGCGCACCGGCGTGGCGCCAGAGCGGATTGGCGCGCGCCACATGGCCGCGCAGCGTGCCATGCTCACCTTCGCCGGGCGCGAACTCGAGCGGGATCAGATCGGCGCTCGTGCCTTCGGGCGTGGTCACGATCAAGGTGGCCAAGGGGCGCTCGCGCATCAACGCGATCAGCGCGCCGCGGTCGGCTTGCTCGAAATGCTTGGGCAGGTACATGCCTACCACGCTCCGACGTTGGGCATGGTTTGCCACGGCTCGGCCGGGGCCAATGCCGTGCCGGCCTGCAGCAGCTCGATGGAGATGTTGTCGGGCGAGCGCACGAACGCCATGCGTCCGTCGCGCGGCGGACGGTTGATCGTCACGCCGTGCTTCTGCAGGCGCTCGCAGGTGGCGTAGATGTCGTCCACGGCGTACGCGAGATGACCGAAATTGCGGCCGCCGCCATAGTTCTCGGGCTCCCAGTTATGCGTGAGCTCGACCTGGGCGGTGGAGTCGCCGGGTGCCGCGAGGAAGATCAACGTGAACTTGCCCTGCGGATAGTCGGTACGTTTGACGACTTCGAGGCCGAGCGCATCGCGGTAGAACTTCAGCGATGCGTCGACGTCCGTCACGCGCACCATGGTGTGCAGGTATTTCATCGCGGCAACGGCCGTGTCAGGACTTGAAGCCGATCAGCGCGGCGATCGCGACCCACACCATCGCGGCCCGACTTCGTGGCTTCACCTCGCGCTGTCGCTCGATCGACTCGCGCTTGGCTTGTTGCTCGGCCACGGGTGCCGCAAGCAACGCGGCACCGATCCGCTCCGCCTGGTCCTTGTCCATCTTCTCTTCGCGCGCATCCATCAGAACATCTCGCTTGCGCCAGGCGGCTTCACGTCCACCTTCTTGCGCGACGGGATCCAGTCACCGGTGATCATCGCCTCATACGGCTGACCCGGGCCGACCATCGGATACACGCCGGCATCCGGATCGATGATCACCTCGAGAAATGCCGCGCCCTTGAACGCGAGGAATTCTTCGATCACGCGGGGCACGTCCGACTTCTTGTCGAGGCGCACGGCATATTTGAACCCATCGGCCTGCGCGGCCTTGATGAAGTCCTTCGTGTGCAGCGTCTTCTCCGACGCCGACAACCGGCCCGCGAAGAAGAGCTTCTGCCACTGCTTCACCATGCCGTCGCCGTTGTTGTTCAGCACGACGACCTTCACGGGCAGGTTGTACGTCGTCGCGGTTTCCATCTCGCCGATGTTCATGCGGATGGACGCGTCGCCGTCGATGTCGATGACCAGCTTGTCCGGATTCGCGAATTGCGCGCCAATCGCGGCGGGCAGGCCGAAACCCATCGTGCCCATCGAACCCGACGTCAGCCACAGGCGCGGGCTCTTGAAATCGAAGTACTGCGCGGCCCACATTTGATGCTGGCCAACGCCCGTCGTGATGATCGCCTCGCCCTTAGTGACTCGGTTGAGCTCTTCGATCACGTAGTAAGGCTGGATCTTCTCGCTCGCGCGGTCGTAGTTCATCGCGAACTTCTGCTTCATCTCCGCGAGATAGGCGAGCCATCGCGAACGGTCGCGCTTGAACTCGGCGCGCTTGCCGTGTGCCGTCAGCATGTGCAGCGCTTCGGGCAGCAGGCCGACGTGACTCCATTGCACGCGCTTGACCTTGTTGATCTCCGCGCGGTCGATGTCGAAGTGCGCGATCGCTTTCGCGCTCGGCGCAAACTTCGCGGGGTTGCCCGCGACGCGGTCGTCGAAGCGCGCGCCGATCGCGATCAGGAAGTCGCAGTCGTCGACGGCGTAGTTCGCGAACGCGGTGCCGTGCATGCCAAGCATGCGCATCGCGAGATTGCTGGTCGTATCCACCGCGCCGATGCCCATCAGCGTCGTCACGACGGGGATGTCGAACGCTTCCGCGAACTCGCGCAGTTCGGCCGACGCTTCGCCGTTGATCACGCCGCCGCCGGCGTAGATCAGCGGACGCTGCGACTCGCCTAGCATCTCGAAGAAATGGTTGGCCTCGGTGCCGTCGATGATGTCGGTGGTCAGCGTCTCGAGACGTTTGCGATAGCCCGGCATCGGGAGCGTGCCCGCGCCCTTGAACTCACCGCTCCAGTTCTGCACGTCCTTCGGGATGTCGATGACCACGGGACCCGGGCGGCCCGTGCGCGCGATCTCGAACGCCGTGCGCACCGTCGCCTCTAACTTGTCGGTGTCGGTGACGAGGAAGATGTGTTTCGCGACCGAGCCCATGATCGAGGACACGGGCGCTTCCTGGAACGCGTCGCTGCCGATCGCGCTCCTCGGGACCTGGCCGCAGATCACGACGATGGGAATCGAGTCCGCCATCGAATCGCGGATCGGGGTGACTGTGTTGGTGGCTCCTGGGCCCGACGTCACAATGGCCACGCCGACGCGGCCGCTCGCGCGCGCATAACCCGCGGCCATGAAACCCGCGCCCTGTTCGTTGGACGGAACGATGAGCGGCATCTGCGACTCGCCCTTCGCCTTGCGCGCCTCGTTGAAGCAGAAGACGGCGTCGTAGGTCGGCAGGATGGCGCCGCCCGAGTAACCGAAAATCGTCGTTACGCCCTCGTCGGCCAATACCTGCACGATCATCTCGGCGCCGCTCATCATCTGGCCGGCGAGCGGGTGCTGGATGGAGGGCGCAGCCGGGGTGCCGGACGCGTTTAGCTCGAGGATTTTCGGGGTCTTTGCCATAGCCGCATGAGCCTAGCAGTTTGCAGGCTTTCGTTGAATGGATCGGGCGATAACCGCTATTCTGGCGCCGTGTTCGCACAGCAAAAAGCCGCCTCCACCATGCGTCATATCATCGCCATCCACCTGCAGAACGAGGCCGGCGCGCTCACGCGCGTGGCCGGGCTCTTCTCCACCCGCGGCTACAACATCGAGTCGCTGTCGGTCGCGGCCACCGACGATCCTTCCGTGTCGCGCGTAACGCTGGTCACCAAGGGCGCAGATGGGGTGATCCTGCAAATCGTCAATCAGCTCAACAAGCTCATCGACGTGGTTGCGGTCGAAGACCTCACGCGCGGCGAGCACATCGAACGCGAGCTCGTGGTGTTGAAATTGCGCGTCGAACCGCAGTTGATCGATTCGGTGCGCGGGTACGTCGTGCGCGCCGGCGGCCGCGTTCTCGAGCCGCAACCCGAAGGTTTCGTCGTCGAGCTCACGGCCTCGGAAGTCGAGGTCAACCAGTTCGTCAGTGACCTGGGCGAGCGCACGGACATCGTGGAAGTGGTCCGTTCTGGCGCGCTCGCGGTCGGGCGCAATGCGCGCGCCCTGCATGTCGTGAGATAGCGGCACCCACTAATTGATTGCGCATGCTCCGCCATCGAGGCGAGCCAGAACCGTCGGCGCTGGCGCTGTATCCATAAGTTCGACAAATGATGTCGTTCCTTTCCAGTTCTGGGGAAACACGGCCAGACAGCGTTTGTCTGAGTTCCGAACCGACGGGTAAAGAATTCCGTGAATTCCGGCAGCCGATATCAATCGGCCGAAGATCTGGGAGTTCGAGGGGATCGAAAACTGGTTGGGCATTGCCCTCCAGTTCGGATGCAGCAGTTGACGCTGAAGGCCCATCGCAGAACGGATCATCATCGGCGGGCTCTTCATGGCCAACCGCCTAGACAAAGTTACAGCCGATCTAGGCGTCTTGTATTTGCGGATCACATCTACAAAACGTTGAAGCGCAGCTAGATCGCCAACATCGACTACGTAGTCCAGCGCCCCACGCAATCGAACTTGCGAAAACGATGCCTCACTTCGAAGGGCAAAGTCAGTTGCAGATAGGCCCGATTTGCTCGTGGATGCCGAGAACGCGAAGCGCTCCCGAAATGCGGTTTCGTAGTTCTCTCCAAGATATAGAGAAGGAAACGGCGTTATCGTCCCTGGGCCGATCTGTTTTCCGATGTTGAAGCGCCCGCCAATACCATTGGTGCTGCCGACCATAGAAAGCGGCGTTAGAGAGCACCGATAGTCGACGAGCCGGCACCACTCCTGGAACTCAAATCCTTGTATTGCCGCGCGCCTGAGTGCGTCGAGAAGCACTTGGCCGTCGCGTTGTCGAAGCGGCTCAAGCTCGAAATACAAGCTCGAATAGAGCGCGTCGAGCGCTCTTCCCGCCGCAGTCCACTGCTGAAAAGACGACGAGTCAAAGCGCTCAAGTTCCAGCAGCGAAGGCATGTCCGGGTCGAACGTGCCGGACCTTCTTGTTGGAATATCAGGCTTGCGTCGCTTCCTTTTCATTCACTCCCGCTGCCAGCTTGTGCTGAGTTCTCTTCGAGCGCTTCTGAGACAAACTTTTGCAGTCGCGCATAGCGTCCATATCGAATCATGTCTCGAGGAGAAACATCTCCTAACAGTGGGTTCTTTGTTTTGAACCAAAGTGCAGTCTTGATCGCATCGCCGCCGAAGAAACTAGCAACGAGTCCGCATATGTTTGCGATCTCGTGCAGCCTATCGAGCACCTCTTTCGGAATCTTTTGGTCATAGCGAACTGAGGCAGGGGCAACCTCGGCAATTTTCGCCACATCACGCTTATCGAGCCCCAAAAACTCAACAACTTCACGAGCCTGAAAGGCTTGGTTTGCCCAAAAACCCAAGTGGTCTTGCTTTGCGATCGTGTCGAAAAGAGTAGTAGCTGCTTTCATGCTGGCATCCTAAAACACTAACCAGAATAAACCAATCTTCGACCATGATTCGACCACGGATATGTGACGTAGTTCTGTCGGATTATCAGTGATTTGCACATGGGGTCCATCTCACAGGCTCCAGAATTCTGAATACATTGGCGAGCCTCGCTTCGTTCACTACTAGATTTCTAGTTGACAACGCGCCTTGTCTGCGGTTCTACTACTAGACATCTAGTAGTGAGGCGCGCGTGAACGACGAAATCTATCTGACCGATCGCGAAGCCGACCTCATGCAGGTCCTCTGGGACCACGGCCCGTCCGTCGTCAACGAAGTGAAGGACAAGCTCCACGACGAGCTCGCCTACACCACGGTGCTGACCATCCTGCGCACGCTCGAACAGAAGGGCTACGTGAAGCACGAGGAAGAAGGCCGCGTGCATCGTTACTCCGCGACGGTGAAAGAGAACGCCGCGCGCAAGAGCGCTCTGCAACACCTCACCGGCAAGCTCTTCAAAGGCTCGGCCGAACTGCTGTTCACGCATCTCGTCTCGGATCAGAAGCTCTCGAAGGACCAGATCCAGCGCATGCGCGATCTGCTCGCCGAAGCCAACCCGCCTAACGTGGACAAGGGGAAGTAAATGCTCGCCTGGATGCTCTACGTGATCATGGTCACGCTGCTGTTGTCGCTCGGTGCGTATGTTGCCGAACGCGCGGCGCGTCTGTCGCGTGGCAGAACGCGCTGGATCTGGCTCACCGCGATCATCGCGTCTCTCGCGATCCCCACCGTCATCGCCTCGGTGTCGGTAGAACTCCCCAGCGTGATGAGCCCGGCAGTCGCGCAGAAGATGGTGGTGCTGCGCGAGACGACGACGCAGGCCCTCTCTCCCGTCACGTGGATCGCGGGCAGCGCCGCGGAGCCGTCGGGATGGCGCGACTTCGACGGGTTGCTGACGAATCTGTGGCGCGCCGCATCGATCGCGATGCTGCTGGCGCTGGTGGCGAGCGGCGTCTATCTACTCTCGCGCAAGCGTCGCTGGCGCGTCGACAAAGTCTCGGGCGCGCAGGTCTACGTCACGGAGGGCGTGGGGCCTGCCGTGGTAGGCCTGCTGCGCCCGCGCATCGTCGTGCCGCGCTGGGTGACGATGGCATTGCCGCAGCACCAGTCCGCGGTCATCGCGCACGAGCAATCCCATCTCGAGGCCCACGATCCGCAGCTCTTCACGCTCGCGCTCGGCCTCCTCGTCTTCATGCCCTGGAACCTGCCGCTGTGGTGGCAACTGCGCCGCCTGCGCTACGCGATCGAAGTCGATTGCGATGCGCGCGTGCTCGAGGGCGGTATCGATCCCACGCACTACGGAGAGACATTGATCTCCGTGGGTGAACGCCAATCGGCCTACATCGGCGCTGTCGCGGCGATGTCGGAATCCAAATCATTTCTCGAGGAGAGGATAAGAATCATGATCAGCAAACCCGTCAAATGGCGGCGCGCCGGCATCCCCGCGCTCTTCGGCGTCTCGTTGGCGCTGACCGCGCTCGCCGCGCAAGTGAGTCCACCGAACAGCAGCACCGTCACGGTCGACTCGACCGAGAAGGCCGGCGGCGAGAAGACCGTCGGCTCGAAGCCCGGAGAGCGCGTGGCCATCAAACTACCCGCCGCGACACTGGATCGCTACAACGGCACGTGGAAGATGAGCGAGCAGATGTACATCGACGTGAAGCGCGAGGGCGACAAGCTCATGGCTCGCCTCACGGGCCAGCCGACATTCGAGGTGTTCGCCGAACGCGAGAACTACTTCTTCTGGAAGCTCGTCGATGCGCAGCTCGAGTTCAACGACGACGGACAGACCGCGGTGCTCCACCAGTTCGGCAAGAACTTCCCGCTGACGCGCGTCGATGCAACCGAAGCGACGCAGGCCCAGTCCGCGCTCGACTCCCGCATCGCCAACCAGACGCCGCAGCCGGGCAGCGAGGCCGCGCTTCGTCATCTCCTCGACGGCATGACGCAGGACAAGATCGACTACGGCTCGGTGGAGCCGGTGCTCGCCGACGTCCTGCGCCAGCAGGACGGCGCCATCAAGCAGATGATGAAGCAACTGGGAGCGGTGAAAACCGTCTCGTTCAAGAGCGTCGGCCATCAAGGCTGGGATTCGTATGAGGTCCAGCACGCGAACGGCAAGATCAACTACGCGCTCACCCTCGCGCCGAATGGCAAGGTCGCGGGGTTCATGCAGATGATGATTCCCTGAGGTCATCGCCGCCGGGCCGCCCGCTGCAACGGGCGGCCTTTTCCTTTCCGGCGTCGTATCCTCGACGCATGCTCTCTCCAGCGCGAAATGCGCTCATGACCGTTCTGCTGCTCGCGGGCAATGCGAACGCGGCGGATCTCGTCCCCGCGGCGGCGAAAAACCTGGACGCGTATTTCGACGCGCTGGCTCGCGAGAGTCTTGCGAACGGCAGCATCGCGATCAGCGAGAAAGGCGTCGTCAAATACCAGCGCTCCGTCGGCTTCGCGTCGATCACGCCGCGCGGCATGGAACTCGCGGACACCAACACGCGCTACCGCATCGGCTCCGTCACGAAGCTGTTCACCGCGGCGCTCACGATGCAGCTCGTCGAGCGCGCGAGCATCACGCTCGACAGCAGGCTCGCCGAGTTCTACCCGGAACTGCCGCACGCACTCGACATCACGTATCGCGACCTGCTCCAGCATCGCAGCGGCCTGTCGAACTACACGGAAGCCGCGGGCTTCGAGCTGTGGCGCAGACAGCCGAAGCCGCGCGCCGAACTGCTGAAGCTCATCGCCGACGGCGGCGCGCGCTTCGCGCCGCGCGAGCGTCTCGAGTACAACAACTCGAACTACCTGCTGCTCGGCTACGTCCTCGAGAAGATCTACGACAAGCCCTACGCCGACATCGTCGACAAGCGCATCGTCGGCAAGGTTCCGCTCACGCGCACCGAGTCCGGCGCGGAATTTGGCGCGCTGCCCGTCTCTTACGAAAAGACGCCGCAAGGCTGGAAGGTTGTCGCATCGACGGATCCCGCGTTGCACGGCGGCGCTGGCTCGCTGACGTCGACACCGACCGATCTCGTGCGCTTCATCGGCGCACTGTTCGCGGGGCGAGTAGTCAGCCAGCAGAGTCTCGCGTCGATGCGCGATCAGAGCGTGGGTACGGGCCTGGGGCTCTGGGCTTACAACGTCGCGGGAAAGACGGGACTCGGCCATGGCGGTGCGATCGAATCGTTCCGCGCCTGCGTATTCCACTTCCCGGAGCAGAAGATTTCGATCGCGTACGCGACGAACGCGCCGGTCCTGTCGATGAGCGAGATCGTCGACGAGGTGCTGGCGCTCGTCTTCGACGGTCGGCGCAAGCCACCTGCATACGCGCCCCTCACGCTGAGCGAATCGCAGCAGAAGTCTTACGCCGGCGTCTGGCGCTCGGCGGAAGGAATGCCGAAGCGCACTTCGTTCCGACAGTTCCGCCCACCCGATTCCCCGATCGAACTCGAAGTCGTGGGGAGCGCGAGTGGCCCGGTCGCACGCATCCAGAACACCGAACTACCGCTCGTCGCATTCGGCGACGGCGAATTCTTCATCCGCGAGACGGGCTACTTCCTGCGCTTCGATTCCGACGAGCTCGTCGTGCGCGGTCCGGACTACGCGTACTACCTGAAGAAGGATCTCAGGAAGGCAGAATGATCGAAGCGCCCGTCGTCTTGCGCGCTTCGAGATCGCGATGCGCCTGCGCGGCCTCAGCCAGTTTGTAGCGCTGCCGCACCTCGATCTTCAGCCACTTCTTCTTCACTGCGCCGAACACCTCGCGCGCGAGGCTCTCGAGATCGCCACGCGATACCGTGTAGTCGTAAAGCGTCGGGCGCGTGAGGTAGAGCGAGCCGCGCTTCACGAGTTCGGCCGGAGAAAACGGCGGCACCGGACCCGACGCGCTGCCGTAGAGAACCAGGATGCCGCGGCGGCGCAGGCAATCGAGCGATTCGGTGAAGGTGTCCTTTCCCACCGCGTCGTAGACGACGTGCGCGCCCGCGCCTTTGCTGATCTTCCGCACGCAAGCCACGACATCGTCGCGGCCGCGGATCAGCACGTGGCGAGCGCCATTCTTCTTCGCGAGCGCCGCCTTCTCCTGGCTGCCCACGACGCCGATGATCGTCGCACCCAGCGCCTTGCCCCACTGACAGAGCATGAGGCCGACGCCGCCCGCCGCGGCGTGCACGACGACGACATCGCCCTTGCGCACGCGATAGGTGTGGCGGAGTAGATAGCAGGCAGTCGTGCCCTTCAGCATGAGCACGGCGGCGTGCTCGTCGCTCACGCCTTTCGGAATCTTCACGAGCCGCGCCGCCGGCACGTTGCGCAGTTCGCTGTAGGAGCCCGGCGTCGAGTGCACGTATGCCACGCGATCGCCGACACGGAAACCGCGCACCTTCTTTCCGACGGCCGTGATCACGCCCGCCGCTTCGCGGCCGAGCCCGGCCGGCATCTGCTGCGCGTAGAGACCCGAGCGATCGTAGACATCGATGTAGTTGAGTCCGATCGCGGTGTGCCGCACCTGCGCCTCATCCGCGGCGGGCGCGGCCACGTCGACCTCTTCGAGTCGCATGACCTCGGGACCGCCGGCTTCGGCAATACGGATGGCGCGTGACATTGAATCTCCCGGTTGCGTTACGGAGAGTATCCCCGCTCGCCGTGCTCCGCGAGATCGAGACCTTCCGTCTCTTTCTCTTCCGACACGCGCAGTCCGAACACGAGGTCCATCAGCTTGAGGATCAGCCACGTCAACACGGCACACCACGCGGCGGCCGCGAGCACGCCAAGTGCCTGCACGCCCAATTGCGCACCGATGCTCTGCTGCACGGAGAAACCTGTGCCTCCCAGCCACGCCGCGGCGAACACGCCCGTCAACAGCGTTCCGATCACGCCGCCCACACCGTGCACGGGCGAGACGTCGAGCGAGTCGTCGATGTGCAGCTTGCGCTTGAGGAGCTGCGTCGCGAAGAAGCAGACCGTGCCCGCGGTGAGACCGATCACGACAGCGCCCATCGGACCGACGAAGCCGGACGCGGGTGTGATCGTGCCGAGACCCGCGACCATGCCGGTGACGACGCCGAGCATCGATGGCTTACCGTACTTCTTCCACTCGATGAACATCCACGCGAGCGCGCCGGCCGACGCGCCCATGTGCGTCGTCAGCATCGCCATCCCCGCGGAGCCGTTCGCCGCGAGCGCGCTGCCCGCGTTGAAGCCGAACCAACCTACCCAGAGCATGCCCGCGCCGGTGACCGTGAATGGCAGACTGTGCGGCGCCATCGCCGTTTGCGGAAAGCCGCGACGGTGCCCGAGCACCAGTGCGCAGACCAGCGCGGAAACACCGGCGCTCACGTGCACGACGATGCCGCCGGCAAAGTCCATCACGCCGAGCTTCGCGAGCCAGCCGCCGCCCCACACCCAGTGCGCGAGCGGTACATAGACGAGCAATAGCCAGAGCGCCGTGAAGCCGAGCACCGCGGAAAAGCGCATGCGTTCCGCGAAGCCGCCGATCACGAGTGCCGGAGTGATGATCGCGAAGGTCATCTGGAACATGAAGAACAGCGACTCCGGGATCGTGCCCGAGAGCGCGTCGCGCGTGACACCCGACAGGAACACTTTGTCGAGACCGCCGATGAAGGACTGCAAACTACCGCCGTCGGAGAACGTCAGCGAGTAACCGACCGCGAGCCACAGCAGCGACACGACGCAGGTGATCGCGAAGCACTGCATGAGGACCGAGAGCACGTTCTTGGAACGCACGAGCCCCGCGTAGAACAACGCGAGCCCGGGAAGAGTCATGAAGAGGACCAGCGCGGTGGCGGCGATGATCCAGGCGGTGTCACCGGCGTTCAGTGCCGGCGCGGCGGGCGCGTGCGGCGTGTCCGCGACACCCTGCGCAAACGAAAGCAACGGACACAGCAGCAAGCCGAGCGCGGCCGGCGCCCGGTAGATAGAAGCACGCATTTTTCGGTCCCCTCGTGTCAGGGGCTTGGAGCCCCACTGTCAATCGATGGCCCGCTGCCCTCCATGAGCACGGACTCTATTTGTGGCTGTTACCACGGCTCGAACAAACGACCCGTCGCCGGAAGGGCAACGGGCCGTCGTACATCAAATTTGTAGCGGTTCTCCGCCTTACAGCGCGGAGTTGTCAGTCTCACCCGTGCGGATGCGAATGACGCGGTCGATGTCGGTGATGAAGATCTTGCCGTCGCCGACCTTGCCGGTCTTCGCGGCTTTCAGGATCGCTTCGACCACCTGGTCGACGAGATCGCTGCGAACGGCCACTTCGATCTTGGTCTTCGGGACGAAGTCGACGACGTATTCGGCGCCACGGTACAGCTCGGTGTGACCACGCTGGCGGCCGAAACCCTTCACCTCCGTCACCGTCATTCCGGACACGCCAATCTCGGACAGCGCCGCGCGGACGTCGTCGAGTTTGAAAGGCTTGATGATGGCGGTGACCAATTTCATTTTCTCTTCTCCCAATTCTTTTGGTGATCCTGGTCGCCGACAGCGGCGAGCCTTATTTCAAGTGCAGCTTCCGTGCCAGTATCCCGAAAGCCCGGGATAGCGGCAATTTGGCTTCTGGCACCCCGGATGGAGCCCAGACTGGCCGAAAGCTGGCACTAATTTAGCGCGACGTTTTTGGTGACGCCCAACAATAGTGCGGCTGCCGAAAGAGTCGCCCACACATATATATGAGAAGGCACGGAGAGGTATGAATTCGCGCGTGGTGATCGTCGGCGCCGGACAGGCGGCGGCGCAAGCGGTGGAGACGCTGCGCAAGCGAGGGCATTCGGGTCCGATCACGCTGATCGGTGACGAAAACCTGCTGCCCTATCAACGTCCGCCGCTGTCGAAGAAGTACCTGGCAGGCGCGATGGAACGCGACCGGCTGCTGTTCCGCCATGCGCCGCATTACCTCGAACACGCGATCGACCTGCGGCTCGGCTTCCCGGCCGTGAAGATCGATCGGGCGCGGCAACGCGTCGAGATCGCCGATGGCAGCGCGGTCGAGTACGACGCGCTGTTGCTCGCGACCGGCAGCCACCCGCGGCGGATCGATCTGCCTGGCGCCCAGCTCGTGGGCGTGCATTCCCTACGGAACGTTGCGGATGTGGATCGACTGCGGGGCGAGCTGGTAGCGGGTCGGCGTGGCGTGATCATCGGCGGCGGATATATCGGCCTCGAAGTGGCGGCGACGTGCCGGGAGCTCGGGCTTGAGGTCACGGTGCTCGAGGGGGCGGAGCGGGTGATGGCGCGAGTGGTGTCGCGCGAGGTGTCGACGTTTTATGAGGCGGAGCATGCGCGGCGGGGGGTGAGGATTGTGTGTGGGGCGAGGGTTAGAGGGGTGGTCGGGGAGAAAGGGGGGAAAGGGGGGAAAGGGGACAGATCTATTTTTCCGGACGGAAAAAAAGATCAGTCCCCTGACGGAAAAAAAGATCAGTCCCCGGGCAGCGAGCGCGTCGCGGCGGTGCAGCTCGCGGACGGCACGGAGATTCCCGCGGATTTCGTGCTCGTCGCGATTGGCGTGGCGCCCACCGACTCGCTCGCGCGGGAAGCGGGCCTGGTCTGCGACGACGGCATCGTGGTCGACGAGTACTGTCGCACGTCGGATCCGCGCATCTGGGCCGCCGGCGACTGCGCGCGCCATCCGAGCATCCACTACGGACAGCGCGTGCGACTCGAATCCGTCGACCACGCGTTCGAACAGGGAACCTCCGCCGCGCTGAACATGCTCGGCATCGTCACGGTCCACGACAAGGTGCCGTGGTTCTGGTCGGATCAGTTCGATCTGAAGATGATCATCGTCGGGCTTTCGAGCGGCTATGACGACATCGTGGTGCGCGGAGATCCCGCGTCACGGCAGTTCAGCGTCTGCTATCTGCGGGCCGGCGAACTCATCGCGATCGAGACCGTGAACCAGACGAAGGATCAGATGGCGGCGCGGAAGCTCGTGCCGGCACGAGTCCGGCCGGATCGCGCGCGGCTCGCGGATCCGGCCATTGCGTTGAAGGACTGCGTCACGCCATCGGGTTGAATCCGCCTCGGACTCAAGCCACGCGCGCCAACTCAACTTTCGTGAGATCCACGATGCGCGACTTCGCCTGCTCTAGCGCGACGCTGCGCGCTTCCGGTCCGTAGCCGATCTTCTCCGCGTGAACAAAGGTGACATCGGTAACGCCCATGAATCCAAGCAGGTGGCGCAGGTACGGCTCCTGGAAGTCGATCGCGCTCGCGGGTCCTTCGCTGTAGAGCCCGCCACGACTCTCGATGACGATCGCGCGCTTGCCGTTGAGCAGACCCTTCGGTCCCGCCGCCGAGTACGAGAACGTCTCGCCCGCGCGCAACACGTAGTCGAACCAGGAACGCAGCGCGGTCGTGACGCCGAAGTTGTACATCGGCGCGCCGATGACGATCGTGTCCGCGGCGCGCAGCTCCGCGAGTAGTTCGTCGGACAATGTGCGCGCGTCGCGCTCTGTATCCGTCGACGGCGTGCCCCGCACACCATTCAGGGTCGCCACGGTCAGGTGCGGCACCGGCGTCTCGCCGAGATCGCGGCGAACAATCGCAGCGTGTGGGTTCGCTTCCTGAATCCGCGCGACCGCCTCCTCGACCAGAATCCGGGAGACCGACCCTTCACGGGTGGCGCTGCTGTTGATCACCAACACGTTCATGACGACTCCTTCCTGTTGATTTCCGTTGTTCATGGCTGCATGTTGGCGTTCCGAAAAACGCAACGGTAGCCGCGGAAACTGCGACCCGGTGTCGCTGTTTCAGGAACACAAGCATGGAAATTGAGGATATTCAGGCGTTTGTGGCCGTTGCCGACGCGGGCGGACTGACCCCCGCGGCCAGCCGGCTCGGAGTGAGCAAATCCATCGTGAGCCGGCGGATCGCGCGGCTCGAGAAGACGCTGCGCGCGCGGCTGCTCACGCGCACGACGCGTGGCACCTCGCTGACCGAGGCCGGCGCCACGTTCCGCGAACACGCGACGCGCATCGCCAGCGAAGCCGACGCGGCGCGCGACGCCATCGCCACGGATGGAAAGGTGCGCGGCCGGCTGCGCATCGCGGCGCCGATGTCATTCGGCGCGACGCACTTCGCGCCCGTGCTCGCGGAGCTGGCGACTCGCCATCCCGAGCTCCAGATCCAGACCTCGTACAGCGACCGCCGGGTGGACTTGCTCACGGAGGGATTCGACGCGGCGATTCGACTCGGTCAACTCGACGAGTCGAACCTCGTCGCGCGGCGCATCGCGACCTTCGGCGGTAGTTTGGTCGCGAGCCCGGCCTATCTCGCGAGGCATCCCGTGCCGCGCACGCCGGAAGACCTCGCGGCGCACGAATCCGTTGCACGCGTGAACGAGGTCTGGCCGCTAGTTCACGACGGCCAGGCGCTCTCGATTCATCCGCGCGCGCGATTCACGACGGATAACGGAGCAGCACTCGTACCGGCGGTCCTCGCGGGTCTCGGCATCGCGTTGCTGCCGACGTTCCTCGTGAGTGAACACATCGCGAGTGGAGCGATGACGGTGGTCCTGCCCGACTACCCGATGCCGGAGGCAGGGGTGTATGTGGTTAGACCGCCGGGCGGCAGCGCGCCGTGCAAGGTGCGCGCGCTGATCGACATCCTGGTCGAGAAATTCGGCGACGTGAAATGTACGGAGTCCTAAAGGGGTCGGCTCGGGGAAATTGGAGTCAGGCCCTAATTTCGATCACCGTTTTCCGTGGGACTGGCCGAATCGACGAAATTAGGGCCTGACCCCAATTTCCAGCGTGCGAAGACCGCCTCCAGCGACTTCTCCTCCCCCACGATCCCCGCCATAAGCTGCCGCCCGAGCTCGCGGTAACTGTCGAACTGCAGTTCCCCATAGAACTGGTTGGACGTGGGCTGGTTGGGAAAATCCGGATTCGTGCGCCAGTAGCCGTAGATGTCGGCGCCGAGATGCTCACGCAGCAGTGCCTTCAGGTACAGGATTACGCCCGTCGACCCATCCGCATACGTCACTGTCCCCAACAAATGCGCCTGCTTGCGCATCGCCTTCGCATCGCCGTGAAACATCGGATCGGCGCACAGATCGACATCCGCGCCGAGATCCGCGCGCGCGCGCTGCACGGCCTGGCCGAGATCCGCGAGCGTGCAATCGGGATCCGCGCCCGCGTCGCTCACGATGATGTATCGGCAGCGCCGGCGCAGTAGTTCGTAGAGCCCGAGATTCTCGAAGTGCCCGCCGTCGGCGAGATGAATACGTGCCTCCTTCTCGGACAGCCCCACGCCCAGCATCTCCCGCAGCATGAGCTGGTACCACGCGGGCCAGCGCCAGCGCCGCGGTTCGTGCCGCGGGTTCAGCACCCAGACGCCGAGCCGCACGTTGAGCAGCGCCATGAGAAAGCTCACGGGCCGCGACTTAGTCGCGTAGGTATCGGGATCGACCGCGGCGCCGGACACCGAAAACGCCGTCGACAGCGTGAGCTCGCCGCGCAGGTAGTGAGTCGTGCGCCGATACCCGGTGGCGCTCGAGCCGCAGTAGAGCGGCGTCAGGATCATGTTCTCGCCGTTGCGCGCGCGCAGCTTCGCATCGGTCGAGCTCGTCGTGTTCAGCGTCGTGTTGATGATCTGGAAAGGACCGCCGCCGTCGGCGCGTACGTCCGTGAGACGGAAGGTGAGCGGATGGCGCGCGTCGTGCTTCGCGTCGCCGGCGATCTCGGGCAGGAATGCCTCCGCGAGCCGGCTGCGGTAATAGCTGTGCATCGAGATCGCGTTGATGTCGCAGACGAACGCGAACAGGATCGACACCGCGAGCCAGCCCATGAAGAACGGCGTCTCGAGCAGGCGCGTGTGGTGCGCGAGGTGGTAGAGGCCGGTGAACGCGCCTGCCAGCACCAGCACCAGGCCGACCATCGCGAACGTGCCCGCGTGCGCACCTTGCTTGTTGGCCTGCCGTACCGAGAACGCTCCCACGATGAGCGGCCCGGCCCATGACGCGTGTCGAGTCACGTCATCGGCGGCATCGACCTTGAGCCACGCGAGCGCGGTCTCCTCGAGTCCCGCGAGTACGGGCAACAGTCCGATGCCGATGAGCGAAATGCCGCCGCCCAGAAACACGCCGAGTCTCTGCCGGATGTACTGCCCCGCCGAGAGTTGCCGCAGCGGCGGCAGCACGGTACTCAGTGCGAACGTGAGGGTGGCGAGCAGATAGAGCGCGAGTAACGCGATACCGAAGATCGTCATGATCATGAAGCCGTCGTGCGCGCGCACTTCCCCCGCCCCCGGCATGTGGATCTCGGGTGGCCAACTGAATTCGAACCAGTCGCCGGACGCGAGCCCGATCGCGAGCAGGAAGATGGGCAGCAGCACGACGAGATTCAGCAGTGTGCCGGAGAGGATGCTGGCGCCGAGCGTCCAGCCCGATAACCCCTTGCCCGTAATCAGGTAGCGGCCGTGCGCGCGCAACCAGTCGAGCACGGTGCCGGTGCCGTCCGCGAGCGGGATCGCGCCGAGCTTGTCGTTGGTCTTGACCGGCGCGTGCGCGCGCAACCAGGTGAGGCACGAACCGATATATCCGCCGCCCGAGACCGTGGACAGATAGTCGATGCGCGGCATCAATCCCCGGCGCGACAACGTCTGCAGAACACCCATGCTGAACGCGGCCGAGCGTATGCCGCCGCCCGAGAGCGCGAGCCCCACGAGCGGCTCGCCGGCCGCCGTGCCCGCGGCCTGGCGGCGCGCGTCTATCCACTCCGATTCGGCGCGCGCGACATCGGCGAAGTTGTCGGTGTATTCCGGCTGGTTGTTCGTCCCTGAGGTGGCGCTCACAGCGCCTGCCCCCAGAGATGACACACCGGCGGTTGGTAGCCGTCCGGCGTCGGCGGGTCCTGGTGGATCTTGAGGTATTCGATGATGTCGAAGCGCTCGGCATCGGTGAACAACGGACCGATCACGCCGGACGGCAGCGGATTCTTCGCCGGATCGGCGAGATGCTTCTGCCACGTCGCGGCATCGGCCTCGAACGCGTGGCCAGTGTTGCGATTGCCTTTCAACGAGGTGTCCAGCCAGAAGCCGTCGTCGGTGCCGTCCTGATCCGGCTTGGTCACGTAGCCGACGTGGACGGGGTCGTACTCGCGCCGGCCGACGAAGAACTCCTTGTCGCGTTGGGCGGGCGGCAGCAGCATCTGGAACAGCGTCGGCACCGAGCCGTTGTGCAGAAAGGGGGGCGTCGACCAGACGCCGGAGAGAGGCCGCGGTTTGTACCCGAGGATTTCCTGCGGCAGATCGAGCGCGCCGAAACCCTCGATGCATTGCTGCGTCGCGTAGTCGATGCCGTAGTCGGCGTAGTAGCGATCCTTGATCAGGATTCCGATCAGGTTCAGCGCGGCGCCTTCCGAGAGTTTCTTCACGTCGATCTTCGCCAGCGTGGCATCGACGCCCGCGACGCCGTTGCGCACATCCCAGAGAAGGTTCATGAGGTGACACGCCTCATCGCAGTCCGGCGGGTCGGCCGGCTGGTTAGCCGCATCGGGGACGGCGGGCAGCGGAGCCGCGATGGCGAGGGCCGCATCGATCGCTCCGAACGCGGCGAGGTCGACCACGGGCTTCGGGTCCTTGTCGGGATCGGGATAGGCGGCGAGCGCTTTCGGGAGATCTCCGAGCGGAGCGCTGCGTTCGCCGCGCAGTCGAACGACCTCTTTCAACCGGAAACGCACGTCGCGCATGAGATTGCGCGTCAGCAACGGGCGCAGCGCATCGCGCAACTGCGCATCCGAAAGACCCGTGGCCGACAGATCGTAGCGCCGCTCCATGAAACCCTGCGTCGCGGTGGCATCCGTGCCGATGTGCTCCAGCGGAATCACCTCGATGCGCCACTCGAGACCCGCCGGCTTCAGCGGCGCGCTCGCCTGCGCGCGCGCATCGTCGGTCACGTGCGGACCGTGGCAGCCCTGGCAGCGCTGTTTGAACAACACCTCACCGCGCGCCGCCTTGTCGCGGTCGACCGCGCCGAGCAATTCCTCCGGCCAGCGCGGCGGCTTCAACATCTGCAGCGCGTGCTCGATGCGCGTGAGCCCGGGAATGTCCACGGAGCTGCGGTAGCGTTCATCGTGCGGCAAACCTTCCAGCATGTCGCTGCGCAGCGGCGCGATCGCGCCGACTCCCAGCGCCTCGCCGACGTTGCGCGCGAGCGGCTGCGACACCGAGCCGTTGTACTGCACCCAGTCGAACTTCCAGATGTTCCAGAGATAGGGGTAGCTCACCGGCGCATCGCCGGTCTGGTAGTTCGACGCGACGAGATGGTCGCCGAAGGCGGTGTTGCCGATGCGGCCCAGCGCGTCCGTGCGGCCGAAGCCTTCGCGCAGCGGGTAGAGCTTGCGCAGCGGATTGTTCTGACCGCTCTCGAGCATCGCCTTGATCGTCGCATGCAGCGCGGCGCGCAGTTGCGGCTTCGACTTCGGGTATCCCTCGCCGAGCACCTTCTTGGCGAACCGATCGAACTTCCAGGGACTCGCCGAGGTGTTGATCAATGACGCGAGCAGGACGGGCGCGAAGTTGCCGCGCGTCATGTCCGTGAACGCGTGCATCGCCTGGCCGCCATCGATGCGGACCGCGCGGGTTTTCCCGTCGCGCGTCACGTGGATCTCGCCCGTGTGGCAGGCGGCGCACGTGATGTCGAGCACGTATTCCCCGATGCCGGGGTCGTAGTGCTTCGTGAAGCCGATCGGCAACTGGTGCGGATTGGTTTCTGTCGGCGCCGGATCGACGAGGAAGCGGTACTTGCGCATGTGATCCGGGTCCGCGAAGCGCTGCTTCGACAGCGGCAGCTCGAGGTTCACGAACCAGTCGTACCGCACGGCGCCGGCGGACGCGCCCTGCGGCATCGAGGTCCCCTGCGCGGTGTAGTAGTAGCGCTGGCGCAGTGCGGTGTCCTGGCCGGCGCCCCACCCCTGGTCCAGCCAGACGTATTCGTCGACCGGTTCGAGCGCCGGGATGGTGTTGACCGGCCACAGCACGAACCACGAGAACAATCCCACCGCCGCGAGCACCACCACCACGGCCAGCGACGCTATCCACTTGATCAATCGACGCATCACGTGTCTCCCTACGCGTTCTGCCTCATACTCCAAACAAAGTTATCAGAGCAGGAAGACGTTTGTGGAGCGCTTCAGGAAAGTTTGTTTGACATGGATGTTAGTTAGCGTCGCGGGCGCGGCGCTCGGTGACTCCGTCGATCGCCCCATTGGCGATTCTCTGGGGGATTCTCTGAGCGTGACGACGCTCGTCCCCGGCGAGGCCGTCAACGTCGCGAAGCTCGCCGGCGCCATCCAGCTTCTCGAGGACCGCGAGGGCAAGCTCGACATCCAGACCGTGAGCGCTCTACCTCCCGATGCGGGATTCGTCGCCGGCTCGCTCGCGGCGGTCAACGTCGGCTTCTCGCCGTCGGTCTGGTGGGTGCGATTCACCCTGCGCAATCCCGGAAACGAAGATCGCTTCGTCTATCTGCGCCAGGACTATCCGCTGATCGACCTCCTCGATCTGTACGACCCCACGCCCGACGGCCACTGGCGCGTGCATTCGACGGGCGATCGCCGGCCCTTCGGCTCCCGCGACGTACTGCACCGCGACTTCCTGTTCCCGCTGCAGATTCCGGCCGGCACCGACCGCACCATCCACCTGCGCTACCAGTCGCAGGGGCCCATCGACATCAACCTCGCGCTGCTCGACGCGAACGAGCTGGCGGGCGCGCTCAGCCGCGAGCAGCTCGCCTACGGCATCTACTTCGGCTGCGTGCTCATGCTGCTGGTCTGGAGCGGCTTCGTGTTCATCGCCGTTCGCGACCGCGCGTTCCTCGCGTATTTCGCGTACGTCGCGACTTTCGGCATCTACATGATGGTGAACACCGGCTTCGCGTTTCAGTACCTCTGGCCGGACAGTCCGCGCTGGGCGAATACCTGCCTCATCGTGCTGCTCAATCTCTCGCTGATCACCGCGCTGCAATTCTCGACCGACATCCTTCGCTCGAAGGACTACACGCCGCGGCTCGACAAGATCGCGCGCGTGCTGCAACTCGTGGCGCTGGTCGCGATCGGGCTGATCCCGCTGTTCGATTATTCCGTGCTGGTCAAACCGGTGACGTTCCTGATCCTGATTTCCGTCGTCTTCATGCTCGCGCTCGGTGCCGTGAACGTGCTCGCGGGCTCGCGGCCCGCGCGTTTCTACGTGCTCGCGTGGGGCGCCTTCCTCGCGGGCTCCATCATCTTCCTGTTCAAGAACTTCGGACTCGTGCCGCACACCTTCCTGACCCAGCACAGCTGGCAGGTAGGTGGGCTCGTCGAAATGATCCTGCTGTCGATGACGCTCTCCAGTCGCATGAACGAACTCAAGCATCAGAGCCGGACGGACCCGCTCACGCTGCTCGGCAACCGCCGCTTGTTCGACGACCGCTTCCCGCAGGAATTCGTCGCGGCGCAAGAGCTCGCCAAACCACTGTCGGTGCTCATGCTCGATATCGACCGCTTCAAGGCTTACAACGACCGGCACGGCCACGCGCAGGGTGACGAGGCGATCAAGATGGTCGCCGCCGCATTGCGCCGCTACGCGCGCAAACCCTTCGTCGCCTGCCGTTACGGCGGCGAGGAATTCTGCGTGATCCTCCCCAACACTCCCGCGAAGTCCGCCGCGCTCGTCGCGGAGCGACTTCGTGCCGCGGTGCAGGCCGCTGCGCCCGGCGATCTCGGCATCACGATCAGCGTGGGTCACGCCTGCCTGACCGGCGATGAATTTCCGAGTCCCGAGAAACTGTTCGAAGCCGCCGACGCCGCGCTCTATTCCGCGAAGGACGCCGGACGCAATCGCGTCATGGAGTTCCACGGCCGCCGCAACAGCGACCCGACCGCCGCCGTCCCACCGCCCGGCTGACTGAATTTCGCCGCCGCGGGCGGCCATTGCCTTTTCTACTACATCGGTCATAGACTAGACCACATCTGTAGGGAGAGATCATGGCCGAGCCGAAATTGAGCGCGTTGGAATTGCGGATCATGGGCGAGTTCTGGACGCGCGGCGCCTGCTCCATCCGCGAGGTGCACGAAGCGATCGTGCGCCGCGACCGGCCCGCGTACACGACGGTGCAGACGATGGTCTATCGCCTCGAGGCAAAGGCCGCGCTGCGCCGCACGAAGAAGATAGGCAACGCGCACATCTTCGAAGCGACGACGTCGCGCGCCTCCGTGCAGACGCGCTTGCTCAAGGAACTGCTCGGCCTGTTCGACGGCAGCGTCAAACCCGTCATGGCGCACCTGGTCGAGATGGGAAAGATCTCTGACGAAGACATCGAAGAGGCGCAGAAGCTGCTCGACGCGCACCGCGGCAAGAGCAAACAAAAATGATCGGCGCGCTGATCGACCACCTCTGGCAGTCGACGCTGTTCTGCGCCGCGGTCTGGTCGATCACGCTCGCGTTGCGAGCGAACGGCGCCGCGGTGCGCCACGCGTTGTGGATGCTCGCGTCGCTGAAATTCCTGATTCCATTTTCGGCGCTTTATATGGTCGGCGCCGCGGCTGGGCTCCCATCCCCCGTGGAGTCCCAGCCTACTTTCCTCGTCGGCAAGATGGTCGAGACACTGGCGGCGGCGGCACCGGTCGTGTCACCGGCGCTCGAACTGCGCGCGACGCCGGGACTCTCCGCCCCAGTGCTTGCGTTCGTTGCGCTCTGGCTTGCGGGCGCCGCGTTCGTCGCGAGTCGCTGGTTCGCGGGATGGCGCGCGGCCAATACATTGATCAGGGCAACGCGGCCGGCGCCGGGCTCGCCGCCGGATGCGCGCGTCACGGACGAGGACGTTGAACCCTCCGTGGCGGGTGTTTTCGATCCGGTGGTGTTGCTGCCGGCCGCGTTGCTCAGGAGGCTCGAACCCGCGCAGCTCGACGCGGTGATGGAGCACGAGCGCGAACACATCGCGCGCAATGACGTGCTCAAGGACCACGTGCATCGCCTCGTCGAGACACTGTTCTGGTTCCATCCCCTCGTCTGGTGGATAGGCCGGCGGCTCGTCGATGAACGCGAGCGCGCCTGCGACGAGGGCGTGCTGTCGCGGGGTTACGACCCCGGCGACTACGCGGCGGGCATCCTCGCCGTGTGCCGGCACTGCCGCGCGACGAGCGTGCGTCCGATGTACGCCACGTCGGGCGCGCTCTCGGGCGATCTCGCCGCGCGCATACGTCACATCCTGGGCAGCGCGCCGCCCGTCGCGGTGGGTTTGTGCAAGGCGCTCGCGCTGATGCTATGCATTTTGGCCGTGGCGACCGTGCCGCTGTTCGCGGGCGCGCTCGACGGTGATGAGCGCCGCCGCTCCGTCGCCGCGATCCAGGCGAACCAGCTCGACGATGCGATCGTGTACGTCTCGGTTGCCAAAGATGCACGAGCACGCCGCTCGCTCGACGCAGCCGATCATGAAGTCGCAATCCGCAACATCTCGCTGCGCCAGCTCGTCGCGCTCGCGTATGACGTCGCGCCGTCGCAAGTCACGGGCGGCGGCGTCTGGCTCGACATGCCGCGGTACGATTTCCGCGTCGAAGTGCCGGGCGGCGTGAGTCAGCCCGACGACCTCGAACCGCTCGCGCTGCGCGGGCTCGTGAACAAACTGCTTGCCTCGCGTTTCGATCTGCAGATTCGCGCAAGTCAGCCGGGCGCCGCGCCAACGTCGCGGTGACGCGTGCTCGCGTCGCTCGTCGATCATCTCTGGCAGTCGATCCTCGTCTTCTGGCTGGCGGTGATCTGTGTCGCGCTCTCGCGCCGTCATTCCGCGCAGGTGCGGCTCTGGCTCTGGCGCCTTGCCGCGGCGAAATTCCTCGTCCCATTCGCGATCCTTGTCGGCATCGGCAGTGGCTTCGATCTGTTCGCGCTCGCGCCCGATGATCCGACTCCCGCGAGTCTGCTGCGCGCATTGGACGCGACGCTTGCGCTCACCGCGCCCGCGCGCAGTGCGAAGCTCGACGGAGTTGCGGCGCTCGCCGGCATCGCGGTCCTGCTGCTCGTCAGCGCTGCTTGCGGCCGCATCCTCGTCGCATCCGAGCGCCTCGAACGATGGCGCGTCGCGCGTGAGATGGCGCGACTCGAGCGCGACTCCGACGATGCGCCGCCGGGACTTGGGGCTTGGCGCGGCGCGCTGTTCACCTTGCTGGCGCTGTGTCTGGTCTGCGGGCCAGCGTTCGCGGGCGCCGTGGGCGAACGCGAGTGGCGGCGCGAGCTCGTGCTCGAGAACGCGCGCAACCTGTTTCGCGCGGAGGTCAGGATTCGCCAGGCCGCGCCCGGCATGGGCTGGCGCGCGCAACTCAGTGCCGACGCGAACGGCGCGCACATCCGCAACGCCACGATCCAGCAACTCACGGGCATCGCGTATGGCGTGCGCGTGTCCGTCGTCTGGGGCGAGCACCGCGTCGATCCCGAGGACGTCGCGAACGACTGGTTTGTCGGCACGCGATACGACGTGGACATCGCGGGTCCCATCCGGGAGCCAGCGAAGTTCGATGGCTATGCGTTGCGCGTGCCGATCACGCGCGCGCTGGGCGAGAAGTACGGGATTCAGATCTTCCAGAACAGCGCCTGCGAGCCGCCCTGCGGGGCGTATGGCGTGGCCATACCAGAAGCAATAGCGGAGGCGACACCATGACTCTGTCCAAATCAATCGCTGGCTTGTTGTTAGGGCTGCTGCTGACGCACGCGCAGGCGGCGGAGGTCGCGGCTCCGACCGCTCCCTCGCCCGTCCGCGCGCAGCTCGACCGCTTCTTGGAGGCGTACAACGCGAACGACCGCGACACGTTCACGACTTACATGCGCGCCAACGGCTCGGTGCCGATGCAGCAGGAGGACCCGATACGCCTGGCGCTGATCTGGTACAAAGTTCAGGGTGGCTTCGACGCGATCGAAGTTGCCGAGTCGAGCCCCCTCGCATTGACTGGTTTCGTCCGCACTCGGGAGTCGCTGGATGTGCTTGGCGTAACGCTGTCCGTCGAACCGGAGCCGCCCCACCGGCTCGTGACGATCCTGTTCGATGGCGACGATTTGCCGGAGCGCTATCGCCCACGGCGGCTTCCGGAAGCCGCGGCCGCCGAAGCGTGGCGCGCCGAAGCGGCGCGGCTCGCGGCCATCGACAAGTTTTCGGGCACGATTTACTTCGCGCACGGCAAGAACGTGCTCGCCCGGGGCGCGTTCGGGTTCGCCGATCGCGAGCGCAAGATTCCGAATACCGTCGAGACACGCTTCCGCACGGCCTCGGTGACCAAGATGTTCACCGCCGTCACCGTGCTGCGGCTAGTGCAGGACCGCAAGATCTCCCTCGATGACCCGATCGGCAAGCACGTGCCGGAGCTCGCGAACGAGCCGCTCGGTCGCGGCACAGTCCACCAGTACCTGACGCACACCGCGGGCGCCGGCGAGCTTTTCGACGAGCGCTATTTCAATCACCAGCGCGAACTGCGAAGTCACGACGACTATCTACGCGTCTTCGGCAAGGACCTCCTCAAGACTTCGCCGGGTCAGGAGTTCGCGTACAGCAACCTGGGATACATGCTGCTCGGCTCGCTGATCGAACGCGTCACGGGGAAGAGCTGGGGTGCCGCGGTAGAAAAGGCCGTGTTCGCGCCGGCGCGGATGACGCGCACCGGCACCGAGCCCGAAGACGTCGTGGTCGAGGGGCGCGCAATCGTTTACGACCGCCCGCTCGGCGTTCGCGACATCATCCCCGCGATTGAGCATATCGACTATCGGCCGTTCGCCGCCTGCGGCGCGTACACCACCAGCGACGATCTGGCCCGCTTCTTCGACGCGCTACGCTCTCGTCGACTGCTCAACGCGAAGTACACCGGCCTCATGCTCACTCCCGGGGGACTGGGCGTGGACGGCTCGATGTATGGGTACGGCGTGAAAGTCGGTGACCCGTCAACGGGACACTGGATAGGTCATGACGGCGCCGATCGGGGTATGAATGCGGAGGCGTGGTTCTCTGCGGAGACCGACCGCGTGCTGATCGTGCTGTCGAATTTCGACGCGCCGGCGGCGGAGAAGACGAAGGAGTTCCTGCTGGATCGTCTGCCGCATTGACAGCGTTCGCTTGAATCCGACACGCCTGCTGGGCGATCTTTCGCGCGCGGGTTGTCGAAATGCCGGCGGCCCGTTCGTTTCAGGTAGGGAATCCACCCAGAGGTCCGACGATGTCCACCGCCTTACCACTCCCCGTCACGGCAACGCCCCCGCTCGCGCTCGCGCTCGCGCTCGCGGACCGCATCTTCCGGATCGCCTTCGCGGTCAATCTCGCGCTGACCGCCTTCGCGCTCCTGGCAGCGCTCACCGGCTTCGGATCGAGCATCGCCGGAAAGTTCGAGTTCGACGGGCAAACGGCTTGGCGAATCCTGTTCGCCGCCGTTTTCTTCAACGGCATCTGGGCGCTGATCTGGTACGGCGTGAAGAACCTGCTGCTCGCGAAGTTCGTCCGTATGTCGCGGGAAGACCGCCGCGCAGTGTTCTCGTCGCGAATGTCGCAGCCGTTCGACCTCGCGGGCTTGCTCTCGCGGTATTCGGAGCGTCGCATCCGCATCGTCGACATGATCGGGCGGCGCGGGCGCTTCATCACGCTCGCGATGGCACTCCTGTACTTCCTCTACGCCAACATCGCGGCGAACAAGTCCGGCAATTTCGCGAGCGCGTTCACCGGCGAGACGCTGCTCGACGGCGTGATCATGAACTGGTTCTGCATCGCGTTGTTCTATGTGAACGGCTTTCTCGCGCGGATGTTCTTCGGCGCGCAGACCCGGATCATGGACGGCGCGCTGGGGCGCGCCAACTTCCTGACGATCGTCACGCTGTGGGCGCTGTTCAAGTTCACGCTGATCCCGATCGGTGCGCAGCTACAAGCTATTTATCCACCCGAGTACTTCGCGATCCTGTTCGTGCTGATCTGGGGCACCTATTTCATCGTCGACACGATGGCCGAGGTCGGCGGCTCGATCTACGGCAATCAGAAGATCGTGGTGCGCGGCGTCGGGGAAACGAACCGCAAGTCCATCGGCGGCACGGTCACGGGGCTGGTCAGCGGACTCGCGTTCGCTCTCGCGATCGTGATCCTCAACGGACTGCCGGCATCGTTCTTCGCGCTCGCCGTGGCGCTCGCGTGCGCCAGCTCCGCGCTCGAGCTGTTCTCACCGCGCGGCACCGACGACTTCACGATGGCGACGGGCAACGCGCTCATCGTCTGGGCGTTCGGCGCCTGGATTCTCTGACGGCGAAGTCCCGATCAGCGTGCCGGCTTGAGGGGGATTTCGTGTCGCTGCCGGATTGCGGCCGCGATCTCCGTCGCGTCCCGCGTGTCTTCACCGGCTTCCGCCAGACAGGTGACCTCGAGTCCGCTACGCGTCCTGAAGACCAAGTGGCCCGGCATGACCGAGAACAGAATCGTCGGGTAGTACGGCGTGTTGTCCGCATTCAGCCCGGTTATCTGCATCCTTTTCGTATTCATGCGAGGTTCGATGTAGCGAACGTCCATGCGGCCGCTCGTGAACTTCTGCAGGCGCATGAAAGGACGCGCATCGCCCACGCAAAGATCCGCAGCGCGTAGCAGCGCGAGATCGTCGCTCTTCTCGGGCGGCGTGCGCTCATTGCCGACGAACCAGACTTGGTAAATGCCGGGTTCGCGCGGCTGTTCGCTGTAACCGCCACGGTTCCACTCGGAATCTGGCGCGTACGGCGTGGCGCAGGCACCGAGACATGCGGTGAATGCGATCAACCCCAAGCGCGCCAGCGTACCCATGACGGCTATCTAACCGGATCCGGCACCGGCGTCAATCGGGGCCGTCGGGCAGTTAGTTGGCGTCGCGCCCGCCGATCAGGTCGAGCTGCCCGCGGCGCGCGATACGCCGGTCGAACAACCCCCAGGCGCCTTCGTCGCCATGCCAGGCACCGCCGGTTGCGGCCTTCGCATACTCCGTCGCGCGCGTCTCGAAGAAGTTCGCGTGCTCGACGCCGTTCAGCATGGCCGTCAGCCAGGGCAGCGGATGCTCCTTCACGCCGTAGAGTTCCGGCAGACCCAACTGTTTGAGGCGCCAGTCGGCGATGTAGCGGATGTAGGCCTTGATCTCGGCCGCGGAAAGGCCTTCGATCGGGCCCATCTCGAACGCGAGGTCGACGAAACGATCTTCCAGCGTCACGACCGTGCGCGCGCATTCGACGATGTCGTCCTTGACGCTTTGCGTCAGCGCGCCGGTCTCCTGCGCGAACGTGTGAAACAGCCGGATTATGCCCTCGCAGTGCAGTGTCTCGTCACGCACCGACCAGCTGACCACCTGACCCATGCCGCGCATTTTGTTGTGCCGCGGAAAATTCAGCAGGATGGCGAAGCTCGCGAAGAGCTGCAGTCCTTCCGTGAAGCCGCCGAACATCGCCATCGTGCGCAGGATGTCAGCATCCGTCTCCACGCCGAAGCCCTGCAGATAGTCGTGCTTGTCGCGCATGGCCGAGTAGTCCATGAACGCGGTGAACTCGCTGTCCGGCATGCCGAGCGTTTCGAGCAGCAATGCGTACGCGGCGATGTGCACGGTTTCCATGTTCGCGAACGCCGCGAGCATCATCTTGATCTCGGTGGGACGGAACACGCGCGCGTAGCGCTCCATGTAGTTGTCCTGCACCTCGACGTCGGATTGCGTGAAGAAGCGGAACACCTGTGTGAGGAGATTCCGCTCGGCGTCCGTGATGCGGTTGTTCCAGTCCTTGCAGTCCTCGCCGAGCGGAATCTCTTCGGGCATCCAGTGGATCTGCTGCTGGCGGCGCCAGTATTCGATCGCCCAGGGGTAGCGGAAGGGTTTGTAGGAGCGCGAGGGCGTGAGCAGGCCGGGCTTGGTGATCAGTTCGATTTGCATCGGCGGGGCTCCGAACGAAGATTAAGGGGACCGTCCTCTTTTCAGGACTAACGAAGAGAAGGGGACAGTCCCCTTTTCAGATCTAACGAAGAGAAGGGGACAGTCCCCTTTTCAGGACTGAAAAGAGGACAGTCCCTGGCGACTACTGGCAGGACAGGCACTCGTCGTATTTGGCGTCGTCGGTTTCCGGGGCCAGCGCCTTGGCGGGCCAGTTGCGAGTGTTGTCCGCTTCGACTCCGGCGAACCCCGCGCGCTGCACGCTCTTGCTGCGACAGTAGTACAGCGACTTCACGCCGCGCTCCCACGCCGTCCAGTGCAGCATCAGCAGATCCCACTTGTGGATGTCGCTGCGTAGATAGAGGTTCAGCGACTGCCCCTGGCAGATCAGCGGCGCGCGATCGGCGGCGAGCTCGATGACCCAGCGCTGGTCGATCTCGAACGCCGTGCGGAAGACCGCCTTCTCGTCATCGCTCAGCGCGGCGATGTGTTGCACCGACCCTTCGTGCGCGAGGATCGACTGCCAGGTGTCCTCGGTGTTGAGGCCCTTCGCGTCCAGCACCTTGGCCAGCGCGGGATTGCGCACGCTGAACGAGCCGGACAGCGTCTTGTGCGTGTAGATGTTCGCCGGGATCGGCTCGATGCACGCGCTCGTGCCGCCGCAGATCACGGAGATGCTCGCGGTGGGCGCGATGGCGAGTTTGTGACTGAACCTCTCCATCGCCCCACTCTCCGCGGCGTCAGGACAGGCGCCGCGTTCTTCCGCGAGCACGCGCGAGGCTTCGTCCGCCTCGCGGCGCAGTGCCTTGAACATGCGTAGATTTGCCGCGCGCGCGAGCGCGCTTTCGAACGGAATGCCGTTGTTCTGCAGATAGGAGTGGAACCCCATGGCGCCGAGACCCACCGAGCGCTCGCGCATCGCGGAATACCGCGCTGTGTTCATCGACTCCGGTGCGTGATCGATGAATTCCTGCAGCACGTTGTCGAGCATGCGGAGCACGTCTTCGACGAAGCGCGGCTCGTTGTGCCACTGGTCCCAGGTTTCGAAGTTGACCGACGACAGGCAGCAGACCGCGGTGCGGGTCTTGCCGAGATGATCGCGGCCCGTCGCGAGCAGGATCTCGCTGCAGAGGTTCGATTGCCGAACTTTAAGGCCGAGGTCGCGTTGATAGGGCGCGAGTTGCTTGTTCGCCGTGTCGCTGAACAGAAGATAGGGCTCACCCGTCTGCAGGCGCGTCTCGAGAATCTTCTGCCAGAGCTTGCGCGCGGAGATCGAGCGCAGAACCTTCTCGTCCTTCGGGCTGCGCAGGTTGAACGGCAGATCGTCGCGCACGGCCTGCATGAACTCGTCCGTGATGCAGACGCCGTGGTGTAGATTCAGGCTCTTGCGGTTGAAATCGCCCGACGGCTTGCGGATCTCGATGAACTCTTCGATCTCCGGATGGAAGACATCGAGATAGACCGCGGCCGAACCGCGGCGCAGAGAACCCTGCGAGATCGCGAGCGTGAGCGAATCCATCACGCGCACGAACGGAATGATCCCCGAGGTCTGACCACAACCCTTGACCGTCTCGCCGATCGAGCGCACGCCGCCCCAGTACGTGCCGATGCCGCCGCCATTCGAGGCGAGCCACACATTCTCCGTCCACGTGTTGACGATGCCGTCGAGATTGTCTTCGACCGCATTGAGAAAACAGGAGATAGGCAGGCCGCGCTCCGTGCCGCCGTTCGACAGGATCGGCGTCGCGGGCAGGAACCAGAGCTTCGACATGTAGTCGTAGAGGCGCTGCGCATGGGCCGCGTCGTCGGCATACGCCCGCGAGACGCGCGCGAACAGGTGCTGCGGGGTTTCGCCCGCGAGCAGGTAACGATCGACGAGTGTGGCGCGGCCGAAGATCGTAAGCAGCGCATCGCGCGCCGGGTCGATGACCACGTCGATGGCCGCGCGCGCGGCCTTCGCGGAGTCTGTGCCGGACGGCAACGCGCTCGTGATCTTCGAGCGGGATTTCTTCGCGGTTTTCGCGAGGTTTTCGCGCGCCGCGGTTGCCGTATGTCCTGCCATCGCTTCTCCTTACGTCCTTCTTGAAGGGGCAAGGGAGCGGCGCTGGACGCAATGCGTCAGCGCTGCACCCGGCACACCCCGTCCGGTTCAGTCATCAAAGTGTGCTCGGCAGGTCTCCTGGCTCGCCGCTCGATCGCCGTTTCTCTGGCCTTCCCGAGAGCTTTCGCACTCAGTGACCTAACTATCGAGAAACCGCTTGCGGCCTACAGTTGCGGGGGCAGCTGCGGATTCGCGGAACTTTCCATTTCGGAGGTTCTACTTACCGCATTCCCTTTTCATCGCGCTCGCGCGCGAACCGATGCACGACTAGATGTTGTGTTTTGTGACGGGGGAATGTCAACAACTTGTGTCAGGTGAATGATGAAGAAGATTTTGAAGTGGTTGGGATTCGTTGCGACGGGTCTCATGGTCGGCGTGCTGGTCAAGAGGGGTCAGATATATTTGATCTGACCCCTTTCACTTCACGCGCTATACCCGCCATCCACCGCGATGCTCGCGCCGGTGATGAAGCCCGCGTTCTTGCTCGCGAGGAACGCGACGACCGCGCCGACTTCTTCCGGTTTGCCGAATCGGCCGAGCGCCGTGCCCGCGATCTGCGGCTTCGCGAAATCGGCGTCGGCGGGATTCATGTCGGTGTCGATCGGGCCCGGCTCGACCACGTTCACCGTGATGCCCTTCGGACCGAGATCGCGCGCCCAGCCGCGCGTGTACGCGGCGACCGCGGCCTTCGTCGCGGAGTAGTCGCCGATGCCCGGCCACGGCGACGTCACCGCCGCCATCGAGCCGATCGAGATGATGCGGCCGCCGTCGGTCATGATCTTCGCCGCCTCGCGTACCGCGGCGTTCACGCCACCGACGTTGATCGCGAACTGCCGGTCGACGTTCTCGGTCGTGACTTCGCCGACGGGTCCCGTGATGAACACGCCCGCGTTGTTCACGAGAATGTCGAGGTGCCCGAAGTGCTCGGCGACTTTGCGCACGAGTCCGGCGACTTCATCCGGCTTGGCCTGATCGGCCTTGAAGGCGACCGCGCGAACGCCCTTCTCCTGCAGTTCGCGCACGAGGGTCTTCGCTTTTTCGGGGTTGGCGACGTAGCTGATGGCCACGTCCGCGCCGTCTTCGGCCAGCGAACGGGCGATGGCGGCGCCGATGCCGCGGGAGCCGCCGGTGACCAATGCGACCTTGCCGGTGAGTTTCTTGTTCATGGTCCTTCTCCAGTTTCTGATGTGTTTGGCGCGTTATTCGCGTTGGAGAGAGGCTATTCGCTATGCCAGACCAGATAAATCCTCCAGAAATGACAACACTATTTCCAATAGTGAATAATCGAAGTCATGCCTGAGGCCATGAACTTCAACCAGATGCTGGCCATGCGGGTGTTCGTCCGGGTGGTCGAAGCGGGCGGCTTCACCAAGGCGGCGGACTCGCTGCGCATGCAGAAGCCCACCGTCACGAAGCTCGTCCAGAGCCTCGAAGCCCATCTGCGCATCAAGCTACTGAACCGGACCACGCGGCGCGTGACCGTGACGCCGGATGGTTCGGCGTACTACGAGCGCGTCGTGCGGTTGTTAGGCGACCTCGAGGACATCGAATCGTCCGTCACGCACGCGAAGGAGAAGCCGCGCGGCCGGCTGCGCATCGACGCGGGCGCGGCCGTCACGACTTACATCCTGCTGCCGGCACTGCCCGACTTCCTCGCGCGCTACCCCGACATCGCCGTCGAGTGCGGCGTCAGCGACCGTCCCGCGGATCTCATCGGCGACAACGTCGATTGCGTGATCCGCGGCGGCCCGTTGCTCGAACCATCGCTCGTCGCGCGGCACATCGGCGATCTGCGCTGGCTGACGTGCGCCACGCCGGCGTACATCGCGAAGCACGGCAAGCCGACGCATCCGACCGATCTCGAGTCTGGGCACCAGCTCGCCGGATATTTCTATCCGCGCAGCGGCCGCATGCGCCCGCTCATCTTCGAGCGCGACGGCAAGCGCATCGAAATCCCGCCGAATCCGCGCGTCGCCGTGAACGATTCGGGCGCGCATTTCGCGTCGCTGCGCGCGGGACTCGGCCTGGGCCAACTCATTTCTTTCATCGTCTCGGCGAGCGGCGCGTCGAAGGACTTGCTGCCCGTGCTCGAAGACTGGCAGCCCGCGCCGCTGCCCGTGCATGCGCTCTACCCCGCCAACCGGCATCTGTCGACGAAGGTGCGCGTGTTCGTGGATTGGGCCGCGGAGCTGTTTTCTCGCAGCCCGTGCACGCGATTACTATCCGCGACGTGAAAACATTCATCACGGCGCTCGTCGCCACATCACTCATCGTCGCCACCGCTGATGCGGCCGCGCCGCATCTCGAGAAACAGGGCACGACGCAAAGTCTCATCGTCGACGGCAAGCCGTTCCTGATTCTCGGCGGCGAGCTCGGCAATTCGAGCGCGGCGAGCGCCGAGTACATGAAGCCGCATTGGCCGCGATTGAAGGCGATGAACCTCAACACCGTGCTCGCGCCGGTTTACTGGGAGCTCATCGAGCCGATCGAAGGCAAGTTCGACTGGTCGTCGGTGGATAGTCTGCTGCGCGACGCGCGCGCGCACGACCTGCGTCTCGTGATCCTGTGGTTCGGCGCGTGGAAGAACAGCATGTCGACGTACGTGCCGTCGTGGGTGAAGCGCGATCAGACGCGCTTTCCGCGAGTGCAGGTGGCGGATGGATCGAGTGTGGAGATCCTGTCGGCATTCAGCGCGAGCACGCGCGATGTCGGTGCGCGCGCGTTCGCGGCGTTCATGGAGCATTTGAAGAAGGCGGATCCGCAGCACACCGTGCTGATGGTCCAGGTCGAGAACGAAATTGGGATGCTGCCGATCGCGCGCGAGCGCGGCGCGGTCGCGGACAAACTTTTCGCAGGCGCGGTGCCGGCGGAGCTCATGCGCGCACTCGCAGGGCGCGGAGACAAGCTCGAACCCGAGTTGCGTGATCGATGGAAAGCGAACGGCTCGAAGTCGTCGGGTACGTGGGCGCAGGTGTTCGGCGCCGACGAGTGGGGCCAGGAAGTTTTCACTGCGTGGCACTACGCGCGTTTCACCGACGCGCTGGTGAAAGCGGGCAAGGCGAAGTACGACCTGCCGATGTTCGTGAACGCCGCGCTGAACCGCACGGGCCGCAAGCCCGGCGAGTACCCGAGCGGCGGACCGCTGCCGCATCTGCTCGATGTGTGGAAGGCCGGCGCGCCGAGCATCGACTTCCTCGCGCCCGACATCTACTTCCCGAACTTTGCGCAGCTCGCGGCGCGGTTCAATCGCGCGGACAACGTGCTGTTCATTCCCGAGGCGAACAACGCGACGAACTCGCAGGGTTCGGCAAATGCGTTCTTCGCGTTCGGCGAGATCGATTCGTTCGGGTTCTCGCCGTTTTCGATCGAGTCGTTGGGCGATGCGCAGAATGCGTTGGCGCAGTCGTATGCCGTGCTCGATCAGCTTTCGCCGCTGCTGCTGGAAGCCCGAGGGCGAGGTCGATTGGGCGGGTTTCGGGCCACGATCAATGAGGATGGTTCATTGATTGATTCGCCGGTGAAAAAGAAGCTGGGCGGGATCGAGTTCACCGTGACGTTCATCGATCCCTGGACGCCGCGCGACAAGCAGGCGATCGCGGATCACGGCGGGCTGGTGATCCATGCGGGCGGCGAGTATTTCTGGTTCGCGGGGCAAGGCATCACGATCACTTTCAAAGGTGCCGATGGTGGCGCGCCGCTCGTCGGAATCGATGTCGCGGAAGAAGGCGAATTCGTCGATGGGAAGTGGGTCGCGGGGCGAAGACTCAACGGCGATCAGACGCATCAGGGGCGGCACATCCGGTTGCCGCCGGGGAAGGCGCAGATCCAGAAGGTGAGGCTCTACCGCTATCGATAGCGGCCGGTTTCCATTTCGCTGCTTTCACACGAGTAACTCAACTCCCGCCGAAGTTCGACTCGGCGCCAATATCTGACCCTGCAATTTCGCGCATAGGCGCTGCGGAGTCTGATGACGCATGGTCGAAGCGATCGGAAATACCTCGAAGGAAGTTGCAGCGTCCATCCTCGTCGCGCGCGACCGGGCAGTGCTTCTCGATTCCGACTTGGCCGATCTATACGGCGTGTCCACGAAAGCCCTCAATCAAGCGGTCAAACGAAATGCCGCCCGATTCCCTTCAGATTTCGCATTCAGACTCACTCAGTCGGAAACCCACGAACTGAACCGATTGGTTGGATCACGCGGTGCGCAGAAGAATCGCGATCCGAAGTCGCCACCTTTCGCTTTCACCGAACACGGCGCAATGATGTTGGCGATGGTTCTACGTAGCCCGCGCGCGGTCGAGATGAGCGTGCTGATCGTGCGAGCGTTCGTGAGTCTTCGCGACGCAGCGCGCTGGAACAGCGAACTTGTCGAAAAACTGCAGGAGCTCGAAGCAAGAATGGGCCGGCACGATGCCGACATCGCGGCAATCCTGCGCGCCGTAAACCGTTTGATGACGACCCCTCGCGGCGGATCACGTGGCATCGGTTTCCTGGCGGATATCAGCTAGTTACATCGAACCGGTCACAGTTTGTGACCGGTTCCGGAATGCCCAAGGCTCAGGAAAGCACGACCAGCAAATCCTTCGCATCCACCTGCAACCCCGGCTTCGCCAGCACTTCAGAGACAGTGCCATCCGCTTCCGCGCGCACACTCGTCTCCATCTTCATCGCTTCCATCGTCAGCAGCAGATCGCCCTTCGCGACTTTCGCGCCGACGATCGCCTTCACCGTCGCGATCGTCCCCGGCATCGGCGCGCCGACATGCTTCGCGTTGCCCGCCTCGACTTTCCGCTGCGGCGGCCGCTTCGCAACCTGCGAACGATCCGTCACGACGATCGAACGCGGCTGGCCATTCAACTCGAAGAACACCTGCCGCGTACCGTCATCGCGCACTTCCGACATCGCGACGAAACGCACGATCAGCGTCTTGCCGCGCTCGATGTCGACGCTGACTTCGTCGCCGGGCTCCATGCCGTAGAAAAACACCGGCGTCGGCAGGATCGCGCAGTCGCCGAACGCGGTGCGGTCGCGCGCGTAGTCGAGAAACACCTTCGGGTACATCAGGTACGAGGCGAACTGCGTATCGGTCGCGGCGCGGCCTAGCTTCTCGTCGAGCTTCTTCCGCTCGGCCACGAGGTCCAGCGGCGCGAGCGTCGCGCCGGGGCGATCCGCGAGCGGCTTCTGATCCTTCAGCACCTTCTTCTGGATGCCCACGGGCCAACCACCCTCGGGCCGGCCGAGATCGCCGCGCATCATCTGCACGACGGACTCGGGGAATGCGACTTCGTAAGCGGGATCGAGCACCTGCTCCTTCGTGAGCCCCGACGACACCATCATGATCGCCATGTCGCCGACGACCTTGGACGACGGCGTGACCTTCACGATGTTGCCGAACATCTGGTTCACATCCGCGTAGGCCTGCGACACCTCGGGCCAGCGCGCGTCGTCAAGGCCGACGCTGCGCGCCTGCTCCTTGAGGTTCGTGTACTGCCCGCCGGGCATCGCGTGCACGTACACCTCGGACGCGCCGGCGCGCATGTCGCTCTCGAACGCGAGGTAATTCTTGCGCACCTGCTCCCAGTACATCGAGATCGCGCGCACGGCGGCGTGATCGATGCCGGGATCGCGCTCGCTGTAGCGCAGCGCTTCGATGATCGAGCCGAGATTCGGCTGCGACGTGAAGCCTGACATCGCATCGATCGCGCCATCGACGGCATCGCAACCCGCGGCCACGGCCGCGAGCACGCTCGCCGCGGCGATGCCGGACGTGTCGTGCGTGTGGAAGTGCACGGGTAACCCGAGTTCCGTCTTCAGCGCCTTCACGAGCGTGTACGCCGCGTTGGGCTGGCAGAGGCCGGCCATGTCCTTGATGCCGAGGATGTGCGTGCCCGCCGCCTTCAACTTGCGGCCCATCTCGAGGTAGTAGTCGAGCGTGTACTTGGTCTCGTTCGGCGAGGATAGGTTGCCCGAGTAGCAGATCGCGGCTTCGCAGAGCTTGCCGGTGTCGCGCACGGCGTCGATCGCGACGCGCATGTTGTCGACCCAGTTCAGCGAGTCGAACACGCGGAACACGTCGATGCCCGACGTCGCCGCCTGCTTCACGAACGCCTTCACCACGTTGTCCGGGTAGTTCGTATAGCCGACGGCGTTCGCCGATCGCAGCAGCATTTGCAGGAGCACGTTCGGCATCAACGCGCGGAACTGCTCGAGCCGCGACCAGGGATCCTCGCGCAGGAAGCGCATCGCGACATCGAACGTCGCGCCGCCCCAGCACTCGACCGAGAAGAGCTGCGGCAGCATGTGCGCGTAGTAAGGCGCGATCGCGGTCATGTCGGGCTGGCGCATGCGCGTCGCGAGCAGCGACTGGTGAGCGTCGCGCATGGTCGTGTCGGTGATCAGCACCTGCTTCTCGGCGATCATCCACTTCGCGAAACCGTCCGCGCCGAGCTCGTCCAGCTTCTGCTTCGTGCCCGGCGGCGGCGCCTTCGCGACGTTGACCTTCGGCAGGCGCGCGAGCGTCATCTGCTTCGGCTTGATGCGGCCCTTCACTTCCGGGTTGCCGTTCACGATCGTGTCGCCGATGAAAGAGAGGATGCGCGTGGCGCGATCCTTCTTCTTCTCCCACTTGAAGAGCTCGGGCGTCTCGTCGATGAACTTCGTCGTGTATTCGGCGTTCGCGAACTTCGGGTGCGTGATGACCTGGTCGAGGAAGCGCAGGTTCGTCGCGACGCCGCGGATGCGGAATTCCCAGAGCGCGCGATGCATGCGCGCGATGGCCTCCGCCGGGCTCGGCGCCCAGGCGGTGACCTTCACGAGCATCGAGTCGTACGAACGCGTGAGGATCGCGCCGGCGTATGCAGTGCCCGCGTCGAGGCGGATGCCGAAGCCGGCGGGTGAGCGATACGCGGTGATCTTGCCGTAGTCGGGCGAGAAGTTGTTCTCGGGATCTTCGGTCGTGACGCGGCACTGCAAAGCATGCGACGTCAGGTGGATGTCTTTCTGCGCGGGCACGCCGCTCGCTTCGTCGCCAATTTTCGCGCCGTCGGCGATCCGCACCTGCGCCTTCACGAGGTCGATGCCGGTGACGGCTTCCGTCACGGTGTGCTCGACCTGGATGCGCGGGTTCACTTCGATGAAGTAGAACTTGCCGGTCTCGGCGTCCTGCAGGAACTCGACGGTTCCCGCGTTTCGATAGTTGACGGCCTTGCCGATTTGCAGCGCGTAGCCGCAGAGCTCGTTGCGCTGCGCGTCCGTCAGAAAAGCCGCGGGCGCGCGCTCGACGACCTTCTGGTTCCGGCGCTGCACGGTGCAGTCGCGCTCGAACAGATGCACGAGGTTGCCGTGCGTGTCGCCCAGGATCTGCACTTCGATGTGGCGCGCCTTGCGCACCAGCTTCTCGAGATAGACCTCGTCGTTGCCAAAGCCGGCTTTCGCTTCGCGGCGCGCGACGGGGAGTAGTTCGGTGAGCTGCGCATCGTTTTCGATCACGCGCATGCCGCGGCCGCCACCGCCCCAGCTCGCCTTGAGCATCACCGGGTAGCCGACTTCGGCTGCGTGTTTCTTGCAGGTCTCGATGTCGAGAGGCAGCGGCGGCGTCGCCGGCATCACCGGCACCGCAGCCTTCGTCGCGAGATTGCGCGCGGCGACCTTGTTGCCGAGCTCGCGCATGATGTCGGGCGTGGGGCCCACGAAAATCACGCCTTCACGATTGCAGGCCTCGACGAAATCGGGGTTTTCGGAGAGGAAACCATAGCCCGGGTGAATCGCGTCGGCCTTGGCTTCCACGGCGATGCGCAGGATGTCTTCGATGTCGAGATACGCATCGACGGGAGCCTTGCCGCGGCCCACCAGGTACGCCTCGTCCGCTTTCGTCCGATGCAGCGAGAAGCGGTCTTCCTGCGAGTAGATGGCGATCGTGCGGATGCCCAGTTCGTTGGCCGCGCGCATGACACGGATGGCGATTTCGCCACGATTGGCGACGAGCAGGCTCTTGATGCGAGTCAGCATGTGCAGTCTTCTAATATGATTCCCCGGACGCGAAAGTTTAGCCGCAGGAGACGCGACAATGGCGGAAGAAAACCGGTTACCTCGCGGGAAAAAAGCCGCGCTCTCCATTGCGGTGCTGTTGAGTCTGTCGTGCACTTGGATTGGGCGGGCTGCCGCCGCTGAAGTGACCGCTAACGGCCAAAAAGCCGGAGGACGAATGATCGCAATCGCCATCCATGGCGGCGCCGGCACGCTGCCGCGCGCCGAAATCGGGTCGGAGCAGGAAAAGCTCTATCTGGCTGGGTTAGACGCCGCGCTGGACGCGGGCTACGCGGTATTGAAGCGGGATGGCACGAGTCTCGACGCGACGATCGCGGCGGTGCGTGTCCTGGAAGACAACCCGTTGTTCAACGCGGGACGTGGCGCTGTCCTGAATCGCGATGGCATCGCGGAGCTCGACGCATCGGTCATGGACGGCAAGACTTTGAGCGCGGGGGCCGTGAGTGGACTCCGGCACGTGAAGAGCCCGATCGAGCTCGCGCGACTCGTAATGGACAAGTCTCCGCACGTGATGCTGGTCGGAGATGGTGCGGAAGAGTTCGCGAAGCTGCAGGGCGTGGAGATGGTGCCCAACGAATACTTCGTGACGCCCGTTCGCAAGCTGCAGCTAGAGCGGCTGCTGCGCGGCGCGGTGTCGACCAAGGAAAACGATCTCGCGGCATTCGGCACGGTCGGTGCCGTTGCTCTGGATAGTTCGGGCAATCTCGCGGCCGCGACGTCGACGGGCGGCATGACGGGAAAGCGTTGGGGGCGCGTCGGCGACTCGCCGATCATCGGCGCGGGGACTTACGCGAACAACGCGAGCTGCGCGGTGTCAGCGACCGGGCACGGCGAGTTCTTCATCCGCACGGTGGTCGCGCATGACATCTGCGCGCAGGTCGAGTACCTGAAAATCCCGCTGTCGAAAGCGTCGGAGAACGTGCTCGCGAAGATGAAGGCGCTGGGCGGAAACGGCGGCGTGATTGCGATCGACCCGCAGGGCGAGGTCGTGCTGGATTTCAACAGCGAGGGGATGTTCCGCGGAGTGGCGACGTCGCAGGGACGGCGCGAGGTGGCTATCTTCCGCTAACTACCGGAGGCTTCCCGGAACGGCACGTCGCCGCGCATCGGCAACACCGTCGTCGCTGCCGGATCCACCTTCGCCAGCTGCTGATCGAACGCAACGTACTGATCGCGGCCCTTGTCCTTCGCGGCGTACAGCGCCTGGTCGGCGAGCCCGACGGCGACGTCGTGCGACGCTACGCGATAGGCCTCGACGGCCACCACACCGACGCTGATCGTCACATACGGCTGCGTCTGCGAATTTGCATGCGGGATTTTCAGATCGCGCACCGCCGTCAGCAGGCTGCGCGCGATGCTTTCGCCGTAGGCCTTGTCAGCGCCATACAGCACGGCAACCAGCTCTTCGCCGCCGTATCGCGCGACGAAGTCGAGCGGGCGCCGACGCGCCGCATCCCGCAAGGCGCTAGACACGCGCCGCAGGCAGTCGTCGCCAGCGACGTGGCCGTAGCGGTCGTTGTAAGTCTTGAAGTAGTCGATGTCGATCATGATGACCGAGACCGTCTGGCGATCGCGCTGTGCCTGCTGCCACACGCGGCGGATCTGGTCTTCGAACGCCGCGCGATTGAGCAGCGTGGTCAGACCGTCATGCGTCGCGACTTCGGTGAGCAACCGATGCTCCAGGAAGGCGGTGCGATTCGCGTGCTCGAGCGAGTACGAACCGGCCGCGCCGATGAGGTTCGCGGTGATCAGCAGCGCGATCAGGTAGGTCGCCGTCGCGGGCGGCATCGTGCCGGCAGCGAATGCGACGATCAGTCCGCCGAGCACGATGAAGTTTGCGCGCGCGGCCGAACGGAAGCGCAGGCCGACCACGAAGTAGAAGAAGAACGACGCGAGCAGCAGTCGCGCGCCGACGAGCGGGACTTCGAGCGGCGGAGAGAACGCCGCCATGATGACTGTGCCCATCCCGAACGCCGGTGCGACGAACGCCAGACCGAAGTCGTACCAGCGATCGTAGAAGCGTCTGGACGTAAGCATGATCATGAGCAGCACGCAGGGGACGTGCAGGCCGAAGCGCACTGCATTGGTTACCCGCGAGTGCTCCGGCGACAGGACGAAGTGGTCGATGATGGCGAAGCCGAACACCGTGCAGGCGGACACGATGATCGCGAGGCGATTCCAGGGATGCAGGCGCGAGAGATGCTCTTTGCGAAATTCCGCTTCGAGAGTTTCGGGAAAGCGGAGCCAACGGAATCCGTTCGCGAGAAGACGCGCGGCATCCGAGTTGGCTGGCGACGAATACTTATCGGGCGCCATACGTCCTGAAACCTGAGGGGACTCCCTGAAAGAGACTGCTTTGTATGTCTTCGCAGGCCGCGGCGCAAGCTGGGCGTGCGTTCTCGAGAATCGAGCGCGATCCGATTTTTATCGAATCAAACGAATCAGGGGCGCGGCGCGCTCGGCTTCACGCGTGTGCGCCAGACTTCGTACGGGCTCCACGCCTTCGTGATCGTCGTGTCGCCGGCGGACTTGCGCGACTCATGCGAAACATCGCGCGAATTGGCCGAGGTGAAGCGGTCTTCGTTTGCTGCGGAGGCTGCCGCCAACTCGAGCAGATTCTGCTCGGTCTGATTTTTAGTTTTCATGTGAAACCCTGAACTGGTGGACCTGTTGGTCTTCTGGTCGGGGATTCTAGTACGCCGATTGTTAAAAAATAGGCTTCGAGAACAACATTTTATAGATATGTCAAGAGTAAGACGCGCGTCACACTTTTCAGGCCGCAAAATACCCCGCTAAATACTGTTCAAAACTCATTCCATCCTTTGCTTCCACCGCTGCCTGCGCCTTAAGGGACTCTTCGGCGGCTGTGGCGAACTCGGCCTGGCGCTGGACGTTCGGCTGATACAACGCGAGGAAGTATTCCTTGTGAAGGCGTGACATCCGCAGGGCGAGATCGAAGAACGACTCGCCGGTGGATTCGAGTTCGCGAAGCATCCGCGCCGACGGCGTGCGGGAAACGTCCTCGACCTTTGCCGCCTGCACCGCGAGCGCGGCGGAATACGGTTTGGCCTGGTCCCCGGAATCGAAGATCTCCGCAATACCCTGCATGGAATCGAGCAGCTCGCGCGCCCAGGTGAGCATGGGGACCGCGCGACCCCCACGCTGCAACGTCAGGCCCGGCTCACGACCGCGACGCGCGACGGTCACATGGTTCGCATCGAGCGCGTCGGATTCGCTCGACCCGAGTGGATCCGATTCCTTCATGAGGCACAGCGCGAGAAACATCTCCAGGAAGCGCAGCTTGTTCTGATTCACGCCGACGGGATCGAATGCACTCACGTCGAGTGCGCGCACTTCGACGTACTCAACACCCGCGCGCAACAGCGCCTTCGTCGGCCGCTCGCCCGAACGCGCGACGCGCTTCGGGCGGATGAAGCTGTAGTACTCGTTCTCGATCTGCAGGATGTTGGCGTTGAGCTGGCGCCACTCGCCATCAACGTGCACGCCCAGCTTTTCGTACGGTTCGTGCGGCGTCGAGATCGCGCGCGACAGGTCGCGCACGTACTCGTCGAGGCTGTTCACCGAGACCGAGAGTCCGGCCTGGTTGCGGTTGCGGTAGCCGATGTCGCTCATGCGCAGACTCGTGGCGTACGGCTCGTAAGACGTGTCCTTCGAGAGCCGCGGCATCGTCACGCTGCGGCCGCGCAGGAAGGAATTGCAGACGACGGGCGAAACGCCGAATAGATAGAGCACGATCCAGCCGTGCCGGCGGTAGTTGCGCAGCAGGTGGAAGTAGCGGTCCGAGATGAACGGTTGGCCGCGCTCGCGCGACTGCATGAGCTCGGCCCACGGATCCCACATGGTCTTCGGGAAAGAGTAGTTGTAATGCACTCCCGAGATCGCCTGCATGACGCGGCCGTAGCGGTTGCCCAGACCGTTGCGATACACGGTCTTCATGCGACCGATGTTCGACGTGCCGAATTGCGCGATCGGGATGCTGGAGTCGCCATCGAGAATCGACGGCATCGATGTCGCCCAGAGCAATTCGTCGTCCATGTGCTGGTAGACGAACTGATGCAGGTCGGTGAGGTACTGCAGCAGCTCCCAGCTCGTCGTGAACGTCGGCGTGACGAGCTCGATGAGCGCCTCGGAATAATCGGTCGTGATGTTTTCGTTGGTGAGCGCGCTGCCGAGCGCGCGCGGGTGCGGCGTCTGCGCGATACGGCCATCGGGCGTGACCCGCAGCGACTCCTTCTCGAGGCCCTTGCGGCCGCCGCGAATGATGCTGGGCTCGCCGCTGTTGATCAGCGACGCCAGTGTTTGTTCGAACCGTCTGTCGATGGCGGCGCTCATGAGGGCCGGCATCTTGCCGGTACCCCCGAGGGTTGTGCAATCCGCCTCTGGGGAGAGTCAGTGCGCCGGGGCGCTTTCCTTGTAGCGCCTTTCACAAAGCTGCCGCAGATCGTCGAGCATCTGCGGCAATTCACGCTTGTACGTGGTGCGGGCCAGCCAGTTCGGGATGAAGGCCGGCGGGTCGATCGCGGCCTGGTATTTGACGATCGTGCTCACGCCGTTGGGTGCGGCCTCGAATTCCCAGACGCCCTCGTTCTTCTTGAAATCGCCGCTGACCTGCCGAAAGGTGATGCGTTTCTCCGGCACGAACTCCGCGCGGAAGGTCCAGCGGATGCGCGGCGTATACCAGCCGAAATCGATCTCGTGTTCGACGATGCCCCAGCTCGCGTCGGGGGCCGATTCGCGCACGCGGCAGGCCTTGAGGTGGGGCACGAACTCGAACGCATCGGTGCAGCGGGTCATGGCGCGGTAAACCACCGCGGGCGGCGCGTCGATGAGCACCGCGGCGCGCACCGTTCCCCGGCGGTGGTTCGCGTCGAGCGTCGCACGCACCAGTACTTCACGCTTCGCGACGACGCGAGCTTCGGCGTCGGACAACGGGATTTCGCCCGCGTGCAGGCCGGCACCCAGGCCGAGCGCCACGCAGACAATCGCAATCCGTCGCTGTGCCGTCATGAGCATGAGTGCCGCGCGTGGCCGGAAAAGTTCGCCGGCGATGATTATGGTGCAAACGCCGCGCCCGTCCGCGACATCGTTCATTGCCCGTTAAGGCGGATCGACTTAAGGTTCGGGCCATGCGTCGCGCCGCGTACATCGTCGTTCTCGGGCTGCTCGCAGCATCGCCCGCGTTCGCGGCGTTCCGCTGCGGAGCCAAGCTCGTGAGCGAAGGCGACACGCGTTCCGAAGTCGCGGCGAAGTGCGGCGAGCCGGACGATGTCGTCAATCAGAGCAGCGTGTTCCGCCGGCCCGTGATCTGGACGCGCGGTCGCCCCTATTACATCGGCGAGGACTTCATCGAGGTGCCGGTGGAGAACTGGATCTACAACCTCGGACCTAACAAGCTGATGCGCAAGCTCAGGTTCGAGGGCGGGATGCTCGCGGAGATCGAGACGCTGGGGTACGGGTACAACAAGTAGTGGCGACGGATTTCTTCAACGGCGGAGATGTGCGCGCTGCTTTCGCGAGTCGCGCCCGCTCCCGTTCGAATCCTTTCGGGACCCTCAGGGAGATCGCGCTTCAGAAAATGGAGGACCATTTTCTGGCGTTCGCTCGTCGTCGCTACGCGCCTTCCTGGCTCTGAAAGGTCGCACTAGACAGGCACCACCACGGCGCTGACGCTCCTCCTCACCGATCTCCATTCGGGTCCCGAAAGGATTCGAACGGGAGCTGCCTCACGCTGGCGAAAGCAGCGCGCACATCTCCGCCGTTGAAGAAATCCGTCGCCTCTATTTGATCTTTCGTGGCTCGCGCTTGGCCTCTATCCACCGGTCGATCTTCGTCGCGAGCACATCCATCGGCAGCGCGCCGTCGCGCAACACCTGGCTGTGAAACTCGCGCACGTCGAACGCGCGGCCGAGCTCGCGCTCCGCTTTCGCGCGCAACGCGCTGATGTGGATCTGGCCCAGCTTATAACCGAGCGCTTGCCCCGGCATCACCATGTACCGCTCGACTTCCGCGGTCACGTCGCTCTCCGCCATCGACGAGTTGTCGAGCATGTACCGGATCGAGCGCTCGCGCGTCCATCCCTTCGCGTGCAGTCCCGTATCCACGACGAGCCGCATCGCGCGCAGCATCTCGTCCGACAGCCGTCCGTACCATTGGTACGGGTCCGTGAACACGCCTAACTCCTTGCCGATCGACTCCGCGTAGAGCGCCCATCCCTCGACGTACGAGGTATAGCCGTTGAAGCGGCGAAAGCGCGGCAGATCCGTGAGCTCCTGCTGGATCGAAATCTGGAAATGGTGGCCCGGCGCCGCTTCGTGCAACGACAGCGTTTCGATGCCGAATTTCGGCTGCGCCTTCAGATTGAAGGTGTTGATGTAGAAAATACCGGGGCGCGAACCGTCGGCCGAAGGCGATTGATAGGACGCGCCGGCCGACGACGCCGCGCGAAACGGCTCGACGGCGCGGATTTCGTAATCGGCTTTCGGGAAATCGGAGAACAGCTTCGGCAGCAACGCATCGATGTGCCGCTTCGCGTCGCGATACGCCTCGAGCAGATCGCCTTCGTTCGTGAAATAGAACTGCGGGTCTTCCTCGAGGAACTTGAAGAACGCCTCGAGATCGCCCTTGACCCCGACCTTTTCCTTCACCGCCAGCATCTCGCCACGAATGCGCGCGACTTCCGCGAGCCCGAGCTCGTGAATCTCGTCCGCCGGGCGGTCCATCGTCGTCGACTTCTCGATGCGCCAGCGATACCACGCCTGCCCGTCCGCGAGCGCGGACCAGCCGACCGTCGTGCGCGCCGCGGGTAGATAGTCAAGCTCGACGAAGTCCGCGAGGCGCGCGTAAGCCGGCAGGACTTCCTGGCGCAGTGCCACTGCGTATTCCGCCGCGATTCGCTTCTGGTCCGCGTCGGAGATGCTCTTCGGCATCCGGTCGAGCGGTCCCCAGAAGATGTTGTCGCGCAGCGTCGGGGTCAGCAGCTCGCGCAACTGCGGCACGGTCTTCGCCATCGACGCACGCGGCACGGTGATGCCGCGCGCCATGCCTTCGCGCATCAGCGCGATCGCGCCGTCGACCCAGCGCGGGAACTGGCGCAGACGTACGAGGAAGCGGTCGTAGTCCTTAACGGTCGCAAACGGCTGCGGGCCGCTGCCCGAGCCGTACACCGCCAGATCCATCGGCAACCCGCCCATCTGGTTGAACGGCATCAGCTCTTCGGGAAATTTCTGGCTTTCGAGCGCGAGCTCGCATTCGCTTGTAAAAATTTCATACGTGAGGCGCGCCGCGGGAGAAAGCTGAGTCGGATCGATGAGGCGTGCGCGGTCGAGGAAGGCGCGCTCGATCGCGAGCTCCTTCTCGCGAAAACCCGGCGTCGTCGATTCGTCGAGCCGGTCGTCGTAGCGTGAGTCGCCGATCGCCGTGGCGGACATCGGGGCGAGCTCGAGCTGTCGTTCGAAATGCTCCTCGACCAGCGCGGTGAGGTTCGAATCCGGCGAGGTCGACGGCGGACCGGACGCGCAGGCTCCGAGAACCAACAGCAGCGGAAGTGCCAGTTTTTTCATGGCCCGATGGTAGGCCTCCCGGGCGCCTTTTGGGAGTTGGCCGGGCGCGTGGCATCCTAGCCGCGTTCCTCACTCCGCCCCGGAGCTCCCATGCTAGTTGGATCCCAGGTTCGCAGAGTCGCCGTCGTCGGCGGCATGCGCATTCCCTTCGCTCGCGGCCATGGCGCGTACGCGAAGGTCGGCAACCAGGACATGTTCACGACTGTGCTGCAGGCACTGGTCGCGAAGCATCGTATCGCGGGCGAGCGGCTCGGCGACGTGACCGCCGGCGCGGTGCTCAAGCACTCGAAGGATTTCAACCTCGTGCGCGAGTGCGTGTTGTCGTCCGGCCTCGATCCGTCGACACCAGGCGTCGATCTGCAGCGCGCGTGCGGCACCGGTCTCGACGCCGCGATCGTGATCGCGATGAAGATCGCGCTCGGGCAGATGGATTCCGGCATCGCCGGCGGCTTCGACACCGTCAGCGATCCGCCCATCGTCTATCCGCGCTCCTATCAACAACTGCTCTTGCGGGCCTATCGCGGCAAGACGTTCGGCCAGCGCGTCGGCCCGTTTTTCGGCGTCCGGCCGAAGCACTTCAAGCCAGTGATGCCGGGCGTGCTCGAGCCGCGCACGGGGCTGTCGATGGGCGAACACTGCGAGCAAATGGCGAAGACCTGGAAGATTTCGCGCGCGGACCAGGATGCTCTCGCGAGTCTCAGCCACATGAACGCGGGCGCCGCCTGGAAGCGCGGCTTCTTCGGCGATCTGGTCGTGCCCGAGTACCAGGGCCTGAAGATGGACAACAACGTACGTGCCGACAGCACGGTCGAGAAGTTAGGCGCGTTGAAGCCCGCGTTCGACCGGCGCAGTGGACAAGGCACGCTGACGGCGGGAAATTCCACGCCGCTCACCGACGGTGCATCGGCGGTGCTGCTCGCGAGCGAGGAATGGGCGCGTGCGCGCAACCTGCCGATCCTCGCGTACTTCACGTTCAGCAAGCAGTGGGCGGTGGATTACGTCGGCGGCAAGGAAGGCCTGCTGATGGCGCCCGCGTACGCGGTGCCTGCGATGCTCGAGGATGCGGGACTCACGTTGCAGGACTTCGATTTTTACGAGATTCACGAAGCGTTCGCGGCGCAGGTGCTGTGCACGCTCAAGGCGTGGGAATCGCCTGACTACTGCAAGGAACGCCTCGGCCTCGGCCGGGCGTTGGGAACGATCGATCGATCGAAGCTCAACGTGAACGGTTCGAGCGTGGCGATCGGACATCCGTTCGCGGCCACCGGGACGCGCATCGTGGCGACGCTCGCCAAGATGCTGTCGGAATCGGCGACGGCGAAGCGCGGGCTGATCTCCGTGTGCACCGCGGGCGGTATGGGAGTCGTGGCGATCCTCGAAAAGGCCTGATCGGAGCCGACCCCCTTCCCATTGGTTTCAGTTGAAACTAAATTGGTCGCCCATTCGCGAGGTGGCCAATGAAGCGCTACATCCACTTTCCCAAAGTCGAAGGCCAGTCCTCGCGGCAGGCGCACGCCGATCTGCCCGCCGGCACTTACGAGCGTGAGATCAGCAAGGACGGGTTCTTCGGCCCCGCGGCGCACCTCTATCACCGCCACCCGCCCACGAGTTGGGTGAACTTCGAAGGCCCGCTGCGCCCCCATGCCTTCGACTGCGCGAAGCTCGAGCGAGCGCAGCCCTCGCCGTGGGACGCGCCGGAGCTGTTGTGGAACGCTTCCGCGCGCGTCCGCTTCTGGCGCTGCGAGTCGAAGATGCCGGCGCTCGCACGCAATGCCGACGGCGACGAACTCATGTTCGTGCACGCGGGCAACGGCGAGTTCTTCTGCGACTACGGCCACCTCTCCTTCGCGGCCGGCGACTACATCCTGATTCCCCGCGGCACGATGTGGCGTGTCGAGTGCACGGCACCCCTGGCCGCGCTGCTCATCGAAGCGACCAACAACTCGCTGCGGCTGCCCGACAAGGGACTCGTCGGCCCGCACGCGATCTTCGACGCGGCCATGCTCGACACACCGCGCATCGACGATGCCTTCAGGGAACAGCAGGACGGCGAGTGGCGCGTGTCGATCAAGCGGCGCAATGCGATCTCGACCGTCACGTATGCCTTCAACCCGCTGGATGCGGTGGGCTGGCACGGCGACCTGTCCGTCGTGCGCATCAACGTGCGCGACCTGCGGCCGCTCATGAGCCACCGCTATCACCTGCCGCCATCCGCGCACACGACTTTCCTCGCGGATCGCTTCGTCGTCTGCACGTTCGTGCCGCGCCCGCTCGAAACGGATCCCGGAGCGATGAAGGTGCCGTTCTTCCACAACAACGACGACTACGACGAAGTGATCTTCTACCACGCGGGCAACTTCTTCAGCCGCGACAACATCCACCCCGGCATGATCACGATGCATCCCGGCGGCTTCACGCACGGCCCGCACCCGAAAGCGCTGCAGAACGTGTTCGAACCGAAGAAGCCGGCGACGGATGAATACGCGGTGATGATCGACACGCGCGATGCACTCGAAATCGCGCCCGCCGCTGCCGGCATCGAATGGCCGGGCTATGTCGACAGCTGGAAGGGCGCGACATGAAACTGGCGACACTGAGACAAGGCGGCCGCGACGGCCAGCTCGCGATCGTGAGCCGCGATCTCTCGCAATGTGAGCTCGTGCCCGACATCGCGCCGACGTTGCAGGCCGCGCTCGACGACTGGGATCGCATCTCACCGAAGCTCGCCGAGCGTGCCGCCGCGCTCGAACGCGGCTCGCAGGCGGGGCACCCGATGCCCTTCGATCCCGTGAAATGCATGGCGCCGCTGCCGCGCGCCTACCACTGGGTTGACGGCAGCGCATACGTCAATCACGTCGAGCTCGTGCGCAAGGCGCGCAAGGCCGAGATGCCCGAATCGTTCTGGACGGATCCGCTGGTCTATCAGGGCGGGTCGGACGACTTGTTAGGTGCGCGCGACGAGGTGCCGTTCGGCGAAGAGGCCTGGGGCATCGATCTCGAGGCCGAGATCGCCGTGATCGTCGACGACGTCGCGATGGGAACGAATGCGTTCGACGCGGGTGAGCACATCAAGCTGCTCGCGCTGGTCAACGATTGGTCATTGCGCAACCTCATCCCCGGTGAGGTCGCGAAGGGATTCGGGTTCTACCAATCGAAGCCCTCGACCTCGTTCTCGCCCGTCGTCGTGACCCCAGACGAGCTGGGCCCGGCCTGGCGCGACAGCAAGGTCCATCTACCGCTCGTGAGCCGCATCAATGGCGAACACTTCGGCCAGCCGGATGCGGGCACGGATATGACGTTCAACTTCGCGCAGCTCATCGCGCACGTGACGAAGACGCGGCGATTGCGCGCCGGCGCGATCGTGGGGTCGGGGACCGTGTCCAACTACGACCGCAGCCGTGGCGCGAGCTGCCTCGCCGAGAAGCGCATGCTGGAACAGATCGAGAGCGGCGCGGCGCGCACGCCGTTCCTGAAGTTCGGCGATCGCGTGACGATCGAGATGCTCGACGCGGAGGGGCGCAGCGTCTTCGGGGCTATCGATAACCGGGTGGTTCGGAGCTAGAGGAAATTAGGGCCTGACCCCAATTTCCACGAGCATCGGCTTCAACACCCGCACCAGCTCCCGCGGATCGAGACCCACGAGAAAGCCGCGCGCGCCGCCATTGATGTAGATCTTCGGCAGCGTCGCAACGGTCTTCTCGCAGTAGACAGGCAGCGCGCGCTTCAACCCGAACGGCGACGTGCCGCCGACCTGATACCCCGAGTGCCGGTCGGCGACATCGGGCGCGCACGGCGCCACGCTCTTCACTCCCATCTGGCGCGCGAGGTTCTTCGCCGACACTTCACGATTGCCGTGCATGAGGATGCACAGCGGCTTCTTCGAGTCGTCCTCGAAGATCAACGTCTTCACCACGGCGTACTCCTCCACGCCCAGCTGCTCGGAAGACACGCGGGTGCCGCCGCGCGCCTCGTAGGTGTAGAGGTGCGCGGTGAACTCAACCCCGTTCTGCCGCAGCGCGCGGATCGCCATCGTCACCGGATAGTCGGTCGCCATTCCGCCAGTATAAGAATTCCCAATACTTCGTTCGGGATAGGAGCGGGGAGCCCGGCTGGTGGCACAATCCCGGCATGGGTGAAATGACGACTCTCATGGCCCGCGACGGCCACGAATTCAACGCCTGGCTCGCGCCGGCGGTCGGCACTCCTCGCGGCGCTATTGTCCTGGCGCAGGAAATCTTCGGCGTGAACCGGCACATCCGCGGCCTCGTCGACGGCTTCGCAGCCGAAGGCTATCTCACGATCGCGCCCTGCCTCTTCGACCGCATCCGTCGCGGCATCGAGCTCGGTTACTCCGAGAAAGAGACGCAGGAAGGCCGCGGCTATCGCCTGCAGATCCCGAAAGAAAAGACGATGCTCGACCTCACCGCGTGCGTCAACGTCGTGAAACACGCCGGCCGTGTCGCGGCCGTCGGCTACTGCTGGGGCGGCACGCTCGCCTATCTAGCCGCCCGCGAGCTGCCGATCATGTGCGCGGTGTCGTATTACGGCGGCCAGATCAAGGATCACCTCGACAAACCGCCAAAGCGTTCCGTCATGTATCACTTCGGCGAACAGGATCCTTACATCCCGATGTCCGACGTCGAGAAAATCCGCGCGGCCGATCCGAACGGCATCTTCCACATTTATCCGGCCGACCACGGCTTCAACTGCGAGGAGCGCGGCAGCTACGGCGCGGCGAGTGCGCGTCTCGCGCGTGAGCGAACGCTCGACTTCCTCGCCGCGCAGATGGAGAAGAAATGATCGACCTCAAGGATCCTTCCCTCTGGAAGCACGAAGGCTACGTCTCGGGCGCGTGGACGCCGGCTGCCTCCGGCCGAACTACCGAGATCCTGAATCCCGCGAACCGTCAATCGCTCGGCGTCGTGCCCGACATGGGCGCCGCCGACGCGCGCCGCGCGATCGATGCCGCGCATGCGGCACTGCCGGCGTGGTCCCGCAAGACCGCGGGCGAACGCGCAAGGATCATGCGCAAGTGGTTCGACCTCATGCTGGCGAACCAGGACGATCTCGCTACCATCATGACCGCCGAGCAGGGAAAGCCGCTCGCGGAATCGAAGGGCGAGATTGCATACGCCGCCGCATTCATCGAATGGTTCGCGGAAGAAGGCAAGCGCGTCTACGGCGACATCATCCCCGGCCACCAGGCCGACAAGCGCCTCATGGTGCTGCGATCGCCCGTTGGCGTCGTCGCGGCGATCACGCCGTGGAATTTTCCGGCCGCGATGATCACCCGCAAGGCCGCGCCCGCGCTGGCTGCCGGCTGCCCCATCGTCATCAAACCCGCGCCGCAGACGCCGTTCTCCGCATTGGCGATGGCCGAGCTCGCGCACCGCGCCGGCGTACCCGCCGGCGTCTTCAATGTCGTCACCGGCGACGCGGTCGCCATCGGCGGCGAGTTCACGGGCAGCAACAAGGTGCGCAAGCTGTCGTTCACGGGATCGACGCCGGTGGGCAAACTACTGATGGCGCAGTGCGCGGGCACCGTGAAGAAGGTAGGTCTCGAGCTCGGTGGCAACGCGCCGTTCCTCGTGCTCGACGACGCGGACCTCGAGACGGCAGTCGCGGGCGCGATCGCGAGCAAGTACCGCAACACCGGACAGACCTGCGTCTGCGCGAATCGCTTCATCGTGCAGGACAAGGTGTACGACGCGTTCGCGGCCAAGCTCGTCGAGGCCGTGAGGAAACTGCGCGTGGGCGACGGATTGCAGGGCGAGACGGACCAGGGTCCGCTCATCGACGAGAAGGCGCTCGCGAAAGTCGAGAAGCATGTCGCCGACGCGAAGGCCAAAGGCGCAAACGTGTTGACGGGCGGAAAGCGCCACACGCTCGCCGGCACGTTTTACGAACCGACGGTGCTCACGAACGTCTCGACCGACATGATCCTCGCGCGCGAGGAAACGTTCGGTCCGGTTGCGCCGCTGTTTCGCGTCAAGACTGACGAGGAGGCCATTCGCCTGGCGAACGATACCGAGTTCGGCCTCGCGGCCTATCTCTACACGCGTGATCTCGCGCGCTCGTGGCGTGTGACCGAGGCGCTGGAATACGGCATCGTCGGACTCAATACCGGCCTGATCTCCACCGAGGTCGCGCCCTTCGGCGGCGTCAAGGAAAGCGGTATCGGTCGCGAAGGGTCGCGATATGGAATCCTCGAGTTCACCGAGATCAAGTACGTGTGCGTCGGCGGTATCTGACGCGCCCCTGTCGGCTCGGAAGGAAGCCGCGTAGACTGCGCGGCCAGTGCTAGGCCGATTCCACGAAATCAGCGTCGAGACGAAGGACATCGCGGAGTCGGTGGCCTTCTATGAACGACTCGGCTTCACTCAGTGCGGCACGACGGACACGTGGACCCATCCCTACGGCGTCATGACCGACGGTAAGCTCTTCTTGGGGCTCCACCAGTTCAAATTCCTCTCGCCCACGCTGACTTACGTGCACGCCGACGTCGCGCATCACGCACTCACGATCGAGAAGCGCGGCATCGATCTCGCGTGGAAGCGCGTCGGCGAAGATGCGTTCAACGAATTCGGTTTCCTCGATCCTTCGGGCCAGGCCGTGCGCTTGCAGGAAGCGCCGACGCATTTCTCGAGCGAGAAGGACGGCAGAGATACTTCCCTGTGCGGCGACTTCGCGGAATTCAGTCTGCCCGCCGGCGAGTTCGAGCCGTTGCGCGATTTCTGGGAGCCGCTCGGATTCGTCGCGATGGGCGAGACCGACACACCCTACGTCCGCATGTCGATGACGAGCGACTACATCGACCTCGCGGTGCATCGCCCGCGCACGCTGGACCGGCCGATGCTCGTCTTCGCGGCGGCGGACATGGGCGAGCGCATCGAACGGCTCAAGGCGCTGGGCATCGAATCGTCGACCGATTTGCCGCGCGGCCTGGACCCGCGCCACTGCGCGCTCATCGAAGCGCCGGAAGGCACCGCGCTCCTTCTCATCAACACGATCGACTAGCTAGTCGACGCGCTTGGCGCTCAGCCACAGGCCGAACAGGAACACGACGAAGTTCACTCCCGCGAGCAGGAAGAACGGTCCGCCGCGCGCCACGGAATCGTAGAGCCAGCCGCCGACGCCATTCGTGAACAGGATTCCCGCGGAAGCGCAGATTCCGGCGAGACCGAACACCGCGCCGCGCACGTCGCGCGGCGCCTCCTGGCCCAGCAACGTCTGCCCCGCGATGATCGCCGCGATCTGCCCGACACCGAGCAGCACCGCGACCGCCATGAGCAGCGTGGAGTGCATCGGATCGTCGATGAACCCGCAAGCGAGATACGCCGCGGCCGCGAGCGCCATCGCCGCAACGCCAATCTTCACGCGATCGAGACGATCGAGCAGCACGCCGATGACGAGCGCGGTCACGAGTCCGGCCACCATCGCCACGACGAACGGCACGCGCGCGCGATCGACCGCGCCGGCCATGTCCACGCCGCGCTCGAGCCAGGACTGCTGAAGACGCAGCGCGAGAAAGGTGCCGAGCACGACTCGATCGCCGAACGAGCCGAACTGCAGCAGGTACGCGAACCAGATGCGCGGGTTCGCGCGCGCCGCGGCGATGCCGTCCGACAGGATCCTCGGGAGCGGCAGCGCGGGTGCGCGTTCGCTCGGGCTGCCACGCTTGAGGCCCGCGAACACGATCGCCGCCGACACGACGCAGAGCGCGGCCGCGATCCACAGCGTGAGCATTCCCGCCGCGCGCATATCCATGCCGGATTCCACGAGTTGTTTGGGCAGGTGTCCGAGGACAAACACGAACACGGCAGCGCCAAGTCCCTGGAAGAAGCCGGCAATCCCGACCATGCGGCCGCGCGAGCCTTCCGCCGGCGTGTCCGCGAGCACCGTTCCCAGCATGGTGCCGACCGCCGCGACGCCGACGGAGAAGAACAGCGCGCATCCCAGGAGCTGCGGCACCGTGCTGGCCAGCGGATACAGCAGAAAGCCCGCGCCCATCCACAGGAACCCGAACGCGTAGACGGCGCGCCTTCCCACCTTGTCGGCGAGCGCGCCGAACGGCGCGACTAGCAACAGCGCGAGCAACTCGTTCGCAAAGTTCAGGCCCGCGAGGGTGCGGCCCTGGACGCCGTCGGGGAGCCGGAGGTTTTCGTTGAGGAGGAAGGGCTGGAAGTAAGCGATGAACGCGAACAGCCCGATCGTGACGAACGCGCCGTATAGATAGGAGGCGGCATGGGCACCACGGTAGCCCGGCGCGAGCGTGATGCCCGCGAAGCGGATCGCGGGTGACGGCGGGGCCTTGAGTGTCACGGCGATGGATGATGCCACGCCGCCTCAGGGTGCGCCGAAGCGTTCCCGTCACGCGCCACGCCGCGCATGCGCCAGAACGTGTTTGTGAGGATAATCGCGTCATCGATCCGGCCCACGGATCCCGGAGAATTCAATGACCCGATGGATTTACGCGGCAACCGCCGCGCTGACCGTTTTGCTGTGTGCCCCCGCGCAGGCCGACGAAGGCATGTGGACTTTCCACGGCTTCCCGCTCGACAAGACCAACGCCGCGCTCAAGACGAAGCTCGACCAGGCCTGGCTCGATCGCGTGCGCAACGCGACGGTCCGCCTCGCCAACTGCACGGGCTCGTTCGTCTCGAGCGACGGCCTCATCCTCACGAACCATCACTGCGTCGAGTCCTGCCTCGCCGAGCTGTCGTCGAAGGAGAAGAGCCTCGTCGAGGACGGCTTCCTCGCGAAGACTCGCGAGGAGGAGAAGCGCTGTCAGACGCAGGTCGCGGACATCCTGAGCGGGATGGAAGATGTCACCGGAAAGATTTCCGCGGCAACGTCCGGCAAGGATGAGAAGAGCGCGAACGACGTGCGCAAGGCCACACTCACGCAGATCGAACAGGACTGCGAGAAGGCGAGCAATGGCACGCTCAAGTGTCAGGCGGTCACGCTGTACGAAGGCGGCCAGTACTGGCTCTACAAGTACAAGCGTTACACCGATCTGCGAATCGCGTTCGCACCGGAGTCCGGCATCGCGGCCTACGGCGGCGATCCCGACAACTTCCAGTTCCCGCGCTGGTGCCTGGACATGGGCCTGCTGCGCGCCTACGAGAACGGCAAGCCCGCGAAGATCGCCAACTACCTGCGCATGAACTTCGCCGGCCCGGCGGCGGGCGATCCGGTGTTCGTCTCCGGTCACCCCGGCTCCACCGACCGCTTGCTCACCGTCGCGCAGCTCAAGCAGCAGCGCAACGTCGAGCTGCCGCAGTGGCTGTTGCGTTACTCGGAGATTCGCGGCCGCTTCATCCAGTTCTCGGAAGAGAGCCCGGAGAACGCGCGCATCGCCGAGGACCTGATCAACGGCGTGGAGAACAGCATCAAGGTGCGCCGCAAGGAGCTCGATGCGCTGCTCGAAGATGCGCTGTTCGCGCGCAAGGAAGCCGAACAGGCCACGTTGCGACAAGGTCTCGCCGCGAATGTGGATTTCAAGTCACTCGGCGATCCGTGGAAGGACATCGAGAACGCGCTCGCCGTGCAGCGCAGCTTCTACGAGCCCCATCTGTTCATCGAGGCCGGCGCCGGATTCCAGGGGCGCCTCATCACCGCCGCGCGCACGCTGGTGCGCGGTGCCGGCGAGCGCGAGAAGCCGAACGCCGAGCGCTTCCGCGAATACACCGACGGCTCGCTGCCGCGCATCGAGCAGCAGTTGGGCGCGAAGATCCCGATCTATCCCGAGATCGAGATCCTGCGGCTGACGAACAGCCTGCAGCGCATGCGTGAATGGCTGGGCCCGGATCATCCGATGGTGCGGCAACTGCTTTCGAAGGAGAGCCCGCAGGAACTGGCGAAGCGCGTCGTGACGCAGACGAAGCTCGCGGATCCCGCGGTCCGCCTCGAACTCTGGAAAGGCGGCTCGGCGGCAATCGCGGCGTCCACCGATCCGCTCATCGTGCTCGCGCGCAGCGTCGATCCCGACGCTCGCAAGTTCCGCAAGGAATACGAGGACAAGGTCGAAGCGCCCATCCGCGTCGCGCAGGAAAAGATCGCGAAGGTTCGCTTCGCGACTTACGGCACGAGTGTGTATCCGGACGCGACCTTCACGCTGCGTCTCAATCCGGGCACGGTGCAGGCGTGGACCGAGAAGGGTCAGACGATCGAGCCGTTCACGAAGCTGTCGCGCGCATTCGAGCGGGCGACTGGCGCGGATCCGTTCAAGATCCCGGATAGCTGGATGAAGGTGCGCGACAAGCTCGATATGAACACGCCGTTCAATGTCTCCACGAACAACGACATCGTCGGCGGCAACTCCGGCAGCCCGCTGATCAGTGCGAAGGGTGAAGTGGTGGGTCTGCTGTTCGACGGCAACATCCACTCGATCTCGGGCGCGTACTGGTTCGACACGGAGAAGAACCGCGCGATCGCGGTTCATCCGGCGATCATGAAAGAAGCGATGTCGAAGGTTTACGGCGCCGATGCGCTGCTGAAAGAGCTCGCGAAGAAGTAAGGGTCAAGCCCCTTTTTTCACGGACGGCGGCCCTTCCATCAATGATGGGGGCCGCCGTCTCCGTTTGGGGACGCGAACTCTTCCTACCGGATCTTCGATCGAAAGCGAGAGGACTACGTAGACCGCGATGAAGGCGGCTCTTCGTGCGTTAACGTTTGCGGTGAACGGCGGGCGGTGAGGGGATTGCTTCGCGACCGAATGGAGATCGGCGAGGAGGAGCGTCCACGCGCCGCAGTGGCGCCTGTCTAGTGCAACATTACAGCGCACGAAAGGCGCGTAGCGACGACGAGCGAACGCCAAGAAAGAAATGTCCTCATTTCTTTCTTGAAGCGCGATCTCCCTGAGGGAGCGAAGCGATCCCCTCACCGCCCGCCGTTCACCTTCGAGCGACAACCTCGAATCTCACCTTCATCTCATCCACCACCGCAAGCGCACCCATCGCGGCGGTGAACGGCTTCAGTCCCAGCTCCGATTGCTTCAACGGAAACTCGCCGCTCGCCACGAGCGAGCCCTCCTCCCGCCGCAACGTCACGGGCACTCGAACCGTGTGCACCTGATCCTTGATCGTGATCTCGACGCCGACGTCGTACCCCTCACCCGCGGCGGCGACATCGAGCGCACGCAGGCGGATCGTTGGATAGTTAGCCCCATCGAGCAGCGCCGCCGACAGCAGGTTGCCACGCGTTCCATCGCGCGCGTTCTGCGGCACGACGTTCGCGAACTCCGGCCCCGCCTGCTCGCGCATCGCGGGCTCGTCGACGGAGAGCTCGTTCACGGGAAAGCTGACGTCGAAGCGCGTGCGCAGCGGATCATCCGTTACATACACGGATCCTTCGAGACCATTTGATGCGATCAGATGATTGTGGCCCAGCTTGGCCATCGGCCCGCCGCGGTAGACGAGGATCCGCAGGCGGGAGTCCTGCGCGCTCACCCGGTACTCCGTCGAACCCGCCGGGATCGCGAACACGCCCGGCGTCGCGGGGCTCTCCGATTCCGCGGGGGGAGGGCTTGTCTGACACGCGACCAGCCCCAATAGCAGAGCGCCTGCGATAACGACGCCCGGGAACCTTTGCTTGATTGTCCGTGTACTCACTTTTGACCACCCTTCTGTCTCCGGATAGCTTACCCGGCATGACTTTCCGCAACACCACGCGCGCCTGGGGCTCGCTATCGAAATCGCTGCACTGGATCATCGTGCTGCTGATCCTCGTCCAGCCCCTCATCGCCAACTACGCGGACTCGTTGTCCGGGCCCGCGAAGATCGGGCCGCTCTCCCTGCACAAGTCGATCGGCATCACCATCCTCGCGCTCGCGATCATCCGGTTAGTGTGGCGCTGGGCGAATCCCGTTCCGTCGACGGGCGAACTCAAGACCTGGGAGCGCGTGCTCGCCGGTCTCTCGCACCTGCTGCTCTACGCGTTGATCTTCGCGATGCCGCTCACGGGCTGGATGATGTCGTCGGCGCGCAATTTCCCCGTGAGCTGGTTCAACCTCGTGCAGCTGCCGAACCTCGTGGAGCCCAACCGCGGGACTTACGATCTCATGCACGATCTGCACGGCACCCTGTTCGCCGCGCTCGTCGTCGTGGCGCTGCTGCACATCGCCGGCGCGCTCAAACACCACTTCATCGACAAGAACCACGTGCTGAAGCGCATGCTGCCCTTCGGCGGAATCAAGTAACCAATGACTAACTACATAACGATCGCCGCGGCCACCATCCTGCTCGGGAGCGCGGCGCACGCGAGCGAACCCGCGCTCCAGCCGGTGACGCCGGCGAAACCCGCCGTCGTGTCCGGAGGCGGCGGCACCGCAGCGGCCGCAACGACAAAGGCGGCGCCGGCCAAAGGCGCCTCGCTGGCCGGCGCGCCCACCGGCACCTCTGCCATTGCCAACGTGCCGCGCTACGTGCAGGTCGCCGCCGGCAGCAGCCTCGCGTTCGAGTTCAACCAGGCCGGTGCGCAGAGCAGCGGCAACTTCAGGCAGTTCACGACCGAGCTCGCGTATGACGAGAAGAACCTCGCCGCCAGCACGCTGAAGGTGACCGTGCAGATCGGGTCGCTCGACACGCAGGACGAGGAGCGCGACACCACGCTCAAGGATGTCGACCTCTTCGACGCCGCGAAATTTCCGACGGCCACGTACTTCGCGCGCTCGCTGGACAAGACACCGAACGGCATCATCGCCATGGGCAAGCTCACGTTGCGCGGCGTGACGAAGGACCTGCGCCTGCCACTCGCGATCCGCTCGACCCCGCAGGGGCTCGAGCTCTCAGGCGTTGCCACGATCAAGCGTCTCGACTATGGCGTCGGCCAGGGCGATTGGGCGTCGAACGAGTGGGTCGGCGAAGACGTGAAGCTCACCTACAAAGTGGTGCTCGCGAAAGCGAAGTAGCGTCGCGATGTCGATCACCATGCGCAAGATCTGGATGGGCGTCGCCGCGAGCGTCGCAATCCTCTCGTTCTATCCGGCATGGACCGGCGCCACGAGCTGGTGGATGCCCGGCATCGCGTTCACGGTGTTTGCCGTGTTCCTGCTCGAGCCGCTGGTGCTCACCTGGGAGATCCGCAAGCGCGGCGAGGAGCTGCAGATAACCGACGAAGGTGTGCTGCGCCGGCTCGCGCGCGGCAACAACGAGTTCGTGCGCTGGAGCGATTTGCGCGAGATATCGATCGTGCTCACGCAGGGCGTGAATCTCAGCGAGGAATACGTGTTCGTGCTCGCGGGCACCGGCACGTCGGGCGTGCTCGTCGGTCAGCAGCTCGCGACCCGGCACGATCTCGTCTCGCACCTCATCAAACTACCCGGATTCGATCATCGGCGGATCGACGAGGCGATCTCGGCGCCGGTGAATCAGCGCGTGCTGTTGTGGCGCGCGGCGCCGATTCAGGGTGAAGCGCAGGTTGTGCAGTTACATGCGCTGCCGCAGGAGCGCCAGCGGCTGCATTAAAGGGGACAGATCTATTTTCCGGAAAATAGATCTGTCCCCTTTCTTTCTTTCTTTCAGAACGCGCTGCCATCCCGGCGCGTGAACTTCACCGCGGCCTTGTCGCCGTGGAAATGCAGATCGTCGTCTGAATAGAACGCCTGATCGCGCGCATCGCGATTGCTCACTTCCAGATACACCGCCGGCACCAATCCGCGATTGATGAGCTGGTGCCCATCGCCCGTCTTCCCGTCCACCGACGCCGGAAATCCCGCGCACATTCCCGCGGTCAGCAATTGCTGGCCACCCTCCGTGCGCAACACCACCTCGCCCGACAACACGTACACGAACTCTTCTTCATGCGTATGCCAGTGACGCATCGACGATTCCTTCCCCGGCGGCAGGATCGTCTGGTTGATGCCGATGGTCTTCAATCCGAGTGCATCGCCGAGAGCGCGTTTCTCGCGCGGCAGGACGCGCGAACGATACGGCTCCGGATATCCGGAAGATGTGCGCGGCGGCAGCGTCATCGGATCGAGCGCGGGCTTCGTGAGCGGCATTGTCATTGACCCTTCATTGAGTGGATGCGAGTGTAGCGGCATGCCCCAGATGTTTGATGATGTCGGAGAGATCGTCGAAGAAGCATTACGGCGAGTCGGAAAAAAGGTCGTGCTGGCCCTGCCGCTCGGCATCGGCAAACCTGTGTTTGTCGCGAACGAATTCTTCCGCCGAGCGCGCGCCGACTCGAGCCTCGACCTCACGATCTTCACCGCGCTGTCATTGCGCAAACCGTCGGGATCCAGCGATCTCGAGAAGCGATTCGTCGGTCCGCTCGCGGCGCGCCTGTTCGGCGACTACCCCGATCTCGACTATCTCGAAGCGGTCCGCAAGGGATCCATGCCGCCGAACGCGCGCGTCATCGAATTCTTCTTCGAGCCGGGCTCGTTGCTGAATGCCGCGCACGCGCAGTCCCACTACCTGTCGGCGAACTACACGCACGTCGCGCGGGAGCTGCTGGCGCGCGGCGCGAACGTGATCGCGCACATCGTCGCGAAGCGCAACGTCGGCGGCGCAATCGAGATCAGCCTCGGCAGCAATCCGGACGTCACGGTGGACCTGCTGCCCGACGTCGCCCGATTGCGCGCGGCCGGCCAACCCATCGTGCTCATCGGCCAGGTCCACCGCGAGATGCCGTTCATGCTCGGCGCCGCGAATGTCGGCGCCGAAATCTTCGACTTGCTGCTCGATCAGCCCCGCTACGACCACGCTCTCTTCGCTCCACCGAATCCGTCGCTCGCGACGGTGGATCATGCGATCGGCTTGCACGCGAGCGCGCTCGTCCGCGACGCGGGCACGCTGCAGATCGGCATCGGCGAACTGGGCGATTCGATCGTCTACTCGCTGCTGCTGCGCCACCAGCAGAACGAGGTCTGGCGCCGCACGCTCGGCGAAGCCGGCACGGAACGCGTGTCCGCGCTGATCGACGCCATCGGCGGCCGTGCGCCGTTCGCAACCGGCCTGTTCGGCGCCACGGAGATGTTCGTCGACCAGATGCTCGACCTCTATCGTGCCGGCATCCTGCGCCGCCGCGTCTACGACTATCTACCGCTGCAGCGCGCGCTCGCCGCGAATGGCTCCAGCACGCGGGTCGACGAGGCCTTGCTCGAAGCCATGCTCGCCGCCGGCGCCGGCCCGCGACTCACGGCGGTGGATATCGCCGCGCTCAAGGGCGCAGGCGTCTTGCGCAGCGAGTGCCGATTCGACGATGGCGCGGTGATTTCGCCCGATGGCGTTCGCGTCGACGCGGATCTCTCGAACCCCAAAGCCCGGGCCGCGCTCACGCGCGATTGCCTGGGGCTGGAACTCCAGGGCGGCATCGTCATGCAGGCGGGCTTCCTGTTGGGCCCGCGCGCGTTTTACGCGGCGCTGCGCGAGTTGCCCGAGTCCGAGCGACGGCTCTTCGACATGCGCGGTGTCGGCTTCATCAACCAGCTTTACGGCGCTGACAGCGAATTGAAGATCGCCCAGCGCGGTCACGCGCGCTTCGTGAACACCACGATGATGCTGACGACGCTCGGCGCCGCGGTGTCCGACGGACTCGCGGACGGCCGCGTCGTCTCGGGCGTCGGCGGCCAGTACAACTTCGTCGCCATGGCGCACGCGCTGCCCGGCGCGCGTTCGCTGCTCTGCGTGCGCTCGACGCGGCGCAAGGACGGCAAGCTCGGCTCCAACGTCGTGACGAACTACGGCCACGTCACCATTCCGCGCCACCTGCGCGACATCGCGATCACCGAGTACGGCATCGCGGACCTGCGCGGCAAGACCGATGGCGAATGTGTCGCCGCGATGCTCCAGATCGCGGACTCGCGCTTCCAGGACGAACTGCTGAACGACGCGCGGCGCGCCAACAAGATCGACGCGGGCTATCGCATTCCCGAGGAATTCCGCCGCAATATACCCGAGCGTCTCGCGGAGGCTTTCGAGACGCCGCGCCGCGCGGGGCTGTTCTCCGAGTACCCTTTCGGCACCGACCTCACCCGCGAGGAGATCGATCTCGCGCGGGCACTACGCTGGCTCAAGGAACGCACCAGTAGCAAGGCGGGCAAGGTGGCGACGATCGCCCGCGCGCTGTTCCGCACACCCGAAGACGCGCATCGCGGCTACCTCGAGCGACTGGATCTCTCCGTGGCGCGTAAGTTCGACGAGAGTCTGACGGCACGGCTCGTGAGCCTCGCGCTGCACGAAACGCGTGAAATGCGCGACAACGCTACTTCGCGAACAACCGCGAAGGGTCCTTGAACGCCTTGAACTCGAGCGCGTTGCCGGAAGGATCGTAGAGAAACATCGTCGCCTGCTCGCCGACCTGGCCCGCGAAACGAATGCCGGGCTCGATCTCGAAGCGCGTGCCGCCCGCGCGCAAACGCTCGGCGAGCGCATGCCAGGCACCCCATTCCATCACGATGCCGAAGTGCGGCACGGGCACGTCGTGCCCATCCACTTCATTGTGGTGGATGTGGGGTTTGCGCGAGGGATCGAGGTGCGCGACCACCTGGTGCCCGAAAAAATCGAAGTCCACCCATTCGGTGGAGCTTCGACCTTCGGAGCATCCGAAGAGCTCGCCATAGAAGCCGCGCGCGGCGGCGAGGTCGTGAACCGGAATGGCGAGGTGGAAAGGCTTAAGCACTTAAATCAATTGATAGGCGGCCTGCAGCAGGATCACCGCGATGCAGAGGGCGCGTGTGCAACGTTCGACCATGTTATTTCTCCCGGTACGACTGTGTAGCTAGCTGTTCAGACCACCAGGCGTCGCGCGTACGCACGGCGATGTCCGGATGATCTGAAAAGAATCCTGTGATGCCGGCGTCGAGCAGAGCGCGGATCTCCGAGTCGAGATTTCCGTGCGCCGACGGCGCGTCGGCGGATCTTAAAACAACCGGCAGGAATTCGTTCTCGGCCCGCAGGGTCCAGACGTGGATTCCGAGCCCCTGGGCGCGGGCGCGCCGCGCGAGACCGGTGTCCCGGGCTCCGGAATCTCCGAACTGCACGACCATCCACTTGTGCGGGCCGATCGCATCCGCGTAACCGGCGATCTCCTCGAGGCCCTCGTCGGACATCAGGTTCAAATACGTGCGGGCGTCGCCGGCCAGCGTGAAATCAAAGGGTTGCCCGGTGGGTGCCACGAGCTGCACGAGCGGCAGATCCGTTCGGCGGCGCAGCGCCCTGAGGTTCCCGACTTCGAAGGACTGCAGACAGATGGGATCGGAGTGCTTCGTGTACCCGTGCCGCTCCAACGCCTCGAGCATCCGGTCATCGAAATGCAGGCCGAGCTTCGCGAAGTAGCTCGGATGCTTGGTTTCCGGATAGATGCCAATGCGTGGCGGTGGCGGCTTTCCCGCGGCGCGCGCGCTGGCGGCGCGTTGCACGTCCGCCGCGGCGACGAGATCCAGCACTTCGTCGAACGTCGGAATCTCGAAGGCGCCGTCGTAGCGTGTGTTCGCGCGACGCAGCTCGGGCAGCCGTTCGCGCGCGCGCAGCGTCTTCAGTTCCGCGAGCGTGAAATCCTCGGTGAACCAGCCGGTGACTTCCTCGCCGTCGATGTTCTTCGTCGCCTTGCGCGCGACAAACTCCGGCCTTGATGCGACGTCGGTCGTGCCTCCGATCTCGTTCTCGTGCCGGGCGAGCAGCGCGCCGTCCCGGCTGATCACGAGATCGGGTTCGACGTAGTCCGCACCCTGCTGAATCGCGATGAAATAGCCCGGGAGCGTGTGTTCCGGCACATAGCCGCTCGCGCCTCGGTGCGCTATGACAAATGGGCGCGCGATATCGCGACTTTCGTTCGCGGACGACGTCGTCATCATGAGAACTGCACCACCGAATCCAGCCACGACATAAAGCCAGAATCGGATGGACCGCATTGGGATTTTTCTTCCGGAAGGGTGGCGACCATGAAACACATCATCCGCGGATCTGGCGAGCTTACGGCGCGCAGGTCGGCCTGTCTCGCTTCGAGCTTCTCGGCCGCCCTCTTGCTATCCGGCTGCGCGAGCGATCCGCGTCCGCTCGTCGTCGGCACGCCGATGACTTTGCCCAGCGTGAACGAACATTGCGCCGTGGCGCAGAAAGAAATTGCGACCTCGCGCGTTCCGGCGCGCAACGTGGTTATGACGGATTACCAGGCCTTCGCCCGCGCGAAGCCGTCCACGAAACCGCTCGAGACGATGCAGTACGTCGGCTACGCGGACGAGAAGCATACGAAGCCGCGCATGATCTCCTGCAAGCTGCACAGCGCGGATCGCATTCGCGCGGAGTACGGCGCGACGGCGGCCGGCGAGTCGACCACTTGCGCGCGCCTCAATCGCCGCACGCTCGATGCCGTGATGCTCACGCTGACGGATCGTCAGAGAAAGAAAATGCCGTTCAAGGGCACCGTGCCCGTGATGCTCGATGCCGATGAGGTCGCGCCGACGGAAGCGCAGTGGCACGAAGCGTTCACGATGGTCCAGACGGACGCGGGCGGTACGCTGCGCATCCGCGCCAAGAGTCTGCGCGAAGCCGCGCCCGTGCGAGTGGGCGCCAAAGCGGCGAGCGCCGGCGGTGGCCAGTATTGCCATCTGATCGCGCCCGACTATCTGAAGCGCATCCTGACGGGCGAAGTGCCGCTGCCGAATTCCGAATTCCCCGAAGGCTCGCGCTCCGCGAGCCGCTGAAGCGCTAAGCTCGGGCCCGTGAACTCGGCCCCCGCTCCCTATTCCCGTCCCGAGGAACTCGCCCACGCGCTGACGGCCGGCCTCGGCATCGTCGCGTGCGCGGTCGCGATTCCGTGGCTGGCATGGGCATCGTTCGGAGATCCGTGGCGGCTCGGCACCGGCCTCGTCTTCGGGCTCACCGCGCTCGCGATGTTCGTGACGTCGGTCATCTACCACTGGGCAAGCCGCCCCGAGCTCAAGGTCGTGCTGCGCAAGCTCGACCATTCCGCCATCTATCTACTGATCGCCGGCACGTATACGCCGTTCACGCTGGTCGCGATGGAGCGCGCCTGGGGCTGGACGTTGTTCGGGGTCGCCTGGACGCTGGCCGTGCTCGGCATCATCGCGAAGAACACCGTGGGCTTCCGGTATCCAAAGCTGTCCGTCGCGATGTACGTGGGGATGGGCTGGATGTCTGTGTTCGCCATCAAGCCGCTCGCGGACTCGCTCACCGGTGCGCAACTCGCGTGGATGCTCGCGGGCGGCGTGTTCTACACCGGCGGCGTGCCGTTCTACGTCTGGAAATCGAAGCGGTACACGCACGCCGTCTGGCACCTGTTCGTGCTCGCGGGCGCCGCGTGCCACTTCGTCGCGGTGCTGAGCGTCGTCACGACGCCCGGCTGACGGTCACTTCTTCCGCGTCGGTTTGCGCGCGGCTTTCTTCCGCGCGATGGAGCCCACGACCCTCGCCGGCCTCTTCAGGACTCCGCCGACTCGCTTCACGAGTTTGCCGAGGAAACCGCGGCGGGTTTTTCCGCCTTTTTTCGCCGGCGGCTTCTTCGACGCGGTCTTCACCGATTTTTTCGCTACGGACTTCTTCTTTGCCGCGGCCTTCTTCGCCACGGATTTTTTCTTCGCTGGCGCCTTCTTTGGCGCGGGCGCGGGTGTCTTCACGGCAGGCTTCGGGTGCGCCGCGGGCTTGGATTTCGCGGCGACCTTCGCAACCACTTTGGCGGCCTTGGCCGTTGGCGCGGCGCGCTCATCGCCGCGCAGTTGATCGATGATCGCGGGATTTTCCAGCGTCGACAGATCCTGCGTGATGTCCTCGTTGCGCGCGATCGCGCGCAGCAGCCGCCGCAGAATCTTGCCCGAGCGAGTCTTCGGCAGGTTGTCGGCGAAACGGATGTCGTCCGGCCGCGCAATGGCGCCCAACTGTTCGGTGACGTGATCGCGCAGGACCTTCGTGAAGGCTTCGGCCTTCTCGCCGGTCGGGCGGTCGCCCTTGAGCACGACGTACGCGAACACGGACTCACCCTTGATCTCGTGCGCCTTGCCGACGACCGCCGCTTCCGCGACCTTCGGGTGCGCGACGAGCGCCGATTCGATTTCCATCGTGCCCAGGCGATGCCCCGCGACGTTCAGCACATCGTCGATGCGGCCCATGATCCAGAAATAGCCGTCCTTGTCGCGATGCGCGGAATCGCCGGCGACGTAGAAGCGATTCTGGAACGTCGACCAGTAGGTAGACAGATAGCGGTCGTTGTCGCCCCAGATCGTCCGCAGCATCGAGGGCCACGGTTTGCGGATCACGAGGAAGCCGCCCGCGTCGTGGCCTTCGACTTCATTGCCCTGCGCATCGACGATGGTCGCGTCGATGCCGGGCAAAGGCTGCGTGCAGGAACCTGGTTTCGTCGCGGTGTTGCCGGGCAGCGGCGAGATCATGATCGCGCCGGTTTCGGTCTGCCACCACGTGTCGACGATCGGGCAGCGCATGCGGCCGACGTTCTCGTGGTACCACATCCACGCCTCGGGGTTGATCGGTTCGCCGACGGAGCCTAACAACCGCAGCTTCGTGAGGTCGTATCGCGCGGGGATGTCGTCGCCGAGTTTCATGAGCGCGCGGATCGCGGTTGGCGCGGTGTAGAAAATCGTCACGCCCTGCGATTCGATGATCTGCCAGAAGCGGCCGGAATGCGGGTGCGTCGGCGCGCCTTCGTAGATGACGACGGTCGCGCCCGCGGCGAGCGGCCCGTACGCGACGTAGCTGTGGCCGGTGACCCAGCCGATGTCGGCGGTGCACCAGAAGACATCTTCTTCCTGGATATCGAAGACCCACTTCGTCGTGAGCTTCGCGCCGAGCAGGAACCCCGCGCTCGAATGCTGGATGCCTTTCGGTTTGCCGGTGGAGCCGGAGGTGTAGAGCAGGAACAGCGGGTGTTCCGCGTTCACCCACACCGGGTCGCAGACCGGCGCCTGCCCTTCGATGGCGTCGTGCCACCAGAGGTCGCGCGCCTCCTTCATCTTCACGTCGTGACCCGTGCGCTTGAGCACGATGACCCGACGAATGCTCCGGCAGCCCTTGGACAGCGCCTTGTCGGCCGCTTCCTTGAGCTCGATGATCTTGCCCGCGCGCCAGCCGCCATCGGCCGTGATGAGCACGGTGGCCTTCGCATCTTCGATGCGGTCCTTGAGCGAGAGTGCCGAGAAACCACCGAACACCACGGAGTGGATCGCGCCGATGCGCGCGCAGGCGTGCATCGCGACGATCGCTTCGGGCGTGAGCGGCATGTAGATCACGACGCGATCGCCGGGCTTCACGCCGTCGGCGAGCAGCGCATTCGCGAAGCGGCACACGTCCGCGTGCAGCTCGCGATACGAAACCTGGCGTACATCGCCCGGCTCGCCCACGAAGGTGATCGCGGTCTTGTGTCCGCGCTCCTCGAGATGCACATCGAGGCAGTTCCACGAAACATTGAGCTCGCCGTCGACGAACCAGCGGTAGTTCGGTGCCTTCGACTCGTCGAGTGTGACCGAGAACGGCTTGTGCCAGCGCAACTCGGTCTGCGCCTGGCGCGCCCAGAATCCCTTGTAGTTCGCGGCGGCCTCGGCGCGCAGCGCCTCGACCTCGGCGGGTTTCAGGCGGGCCTGGGCGGTGAAGTCTTCGGAGGGGGTGAAGCGCCGTTCTTCGACGAGAACGGACTTGATGTTTTGGCTGCTCACGGCCGCGAAGGATACCGGAACCCCAAGAATTGTCGGACCCTGTAAACCGAAACCCGGTTTCGCGAGTCTCAATGAACAGAAGCTGACAGAAACGGGAGAAGTCTCATGCGATCCAGAATCTGGTTGACCCTGCTGGCGGCCGGCCCCGCCACCGCGTTCGCCTGGGGTGACGGTTGCGAATTCCGCGCCGATCGCGCGGGCGGCGTCGACGCTGCCGGGATCGAAAAGGTCGTGATCCGCGCCGGCGCGGGCGACATGAAGGTGGTGGGCCGGTCCAACGCCGTGCGCGTCGAGGCTCGCGGCACGGCTTGTGCCTCGACCCAGGAACTCCTCGACTCGACGAACATCTCGGTTCGCCGCGAAGGCAATGTCGTCTACGTCGAGACGGATCTGCCGCAGAAGGACGGCAGCTGGAAGATCGGCATCAATCAGTCCGCGTACATCGACATCGGCATCGCGCTGCCGTCGAGCGTTCCGGTCGAGGCCGTCGACTCGAGCGGCGACACGGTGATCGAGGATCTGGCGGCGCTCACGATCCAGGACAGCTCGGGCGATCTCGAGATCACGCGCGTCGCGGGCCTCGTCGATGTCGGCGACAGCTCCGGCGACATCTCGATCGAGCGCGCGGGCAGCGTGCGCCTGCGCGACAGCTCCGGCGACATCGAGGTCATGGACACCGAGCGTGATGTCGAGGTGTCGATCGACAGCTCGGGGGACATGCGCATCGCGCGTGTCGGCGGCAACGTGCGCATCGAACAGGACAGCTCCGGCAGCATGCGCATCGAAGACGTCAAAGGCGGCGTCAAGGTGGAATCCGACAGCTCGGGCGACATCTACGCCGGCCGGGTCGGTGGCGATTTCACGGTGAGCTCGGACAGCTCGGGCTCGATCGAACACGAGGAGATCGGCGGCAGCGTGAGCATTCCGTCGAACAAGGTCGGGGACTGATCTATTTAGGAAATGGGGACATTCCCCGTTTCCCCCGTAGCGGAAAAAAGGGGACGGACCTGCAGAAGGTCCGTCCCCTTTTTCTAGGAAACGGGGAATGTCCCCATTTCCTAAATAGATCAGTCCCCTTTTCCCTACGCCGCCTGATGCAGCGGCAGCAACGCCAGCCGCTCCGCCTGCCTTCGCAGCATCGGCCCAAAGTTGTGCCGGTCGAAGAACGCCGTGAGTCCGGGCATGTCGGGCGCCCGACGCGTGAGGTCGGCACGGCCGACTTCGAACGGCATGTCGCAGGCGATTTCCGTGAGTCGGCGCGCGAGGAACGCGGCCTCGCGGTGCTCCGAGAGTTTCGCCGCGAGCTTGCTCGCGCCGCGCACCGGGATCTGCGACACCTTGTCGAGGTTGTCGTAGATCTCCTCGAGCGAGACGAACTCCTTCATCAATGCGGCCGCCGTTTTCGCGCCCACACCCGGCACACCCTTGATGTTGTCGACACTGTCGCCCATCAACGCGAGGAAATCCGCGAAACGCTCGGGCGCCACGCCGAAGCGGTCTTCGATCTGGTGGTAGCGGTAGTGCGCGTTGTCGGAGTAGTCCCAGTAGACATCGCTCTCGCGAATCAACTGCGCGAAGTCTTTGTCGCGCGTCACGAGCGTCGCGGGAAGGCCGTCGCGCCGGCAACGCGTCATGAGCGACCCCACGATGTCGTCCGCCTCGTATTCCGCATGGCCGAACTCGGGGATGCCCGCGTGCCGGCAGAACTCGCGGCAGCGCAGGAACTGCACCTTGAGGTCCTCGGGCGGCGGGTCGCGATTGGCCTTGTACGCCGGGTAGATCTGGTTGCGGAACGAGGTCGAGAGGCTTTCGTCGAACGCCACCGCCATGTATTTCGGCTGCACGCGTTCGATGAGGTCGCCGAGGAAGCGCGCGAATCCGAACGTCGCGTGGGCGGGCACGCCATCCTGATCCGTCATCTCAGGCGGCATGGAGTAGTAGGCGCGGAAAACGTAGACGGATGCGTCGATGAGGTAAATCACCGCGCGAGTGTAAGGGGGGTCAGGCCCGATTTCTTCCTTGAACTAACTCGTCCATGAATTACTTCTTCCTTGAGATGGGCCTGACCCCGCTCGATCGTTGCTCGTGATCAGGCCACCTGCCCGATCCCGTTGGTGATTCCGTTTTCGGTGCTGACCGGCAGGCGACGCTCCGCGCGCTGTAGCGCCGCGTCGAGCATCGTCGCGAAGAGTTCCGTGGTGTCGTGCAGGCTCTGTGTCGCGAGGCCGAGGTCGCGCGGCCGGCGCACGAGCTGGCGGCAACAATTCACGACCTGGGCGTCGCGCCCCGCATCGACGACGGCGCCTTCCGCCAGAGCATGCAACGCCTTGTCGGGAACATTTCCACGACGACAGGCGCCGCTCCACAGCGGATACAGCAGGCGCGGCATGCGCTCGAAGAACCAGAGGTAACCCACCAGGCCCACTGCCGCGCGTTCAACGAGCTGGTAGTGCGCATACGCGGCGAGCGCGATGGTTTGGGGCAGCGGCGTGAGCGACACGCTGTCGAGAGAATTGAGACCGAGCGCGCGCAGGTCGTCGAGGAATGAGCGGCCCTGTTCGAAGGACAACGCGGGGACGGAAAGGAGGTCCTGCCACGCGCCCCAGTCGTCTTGCGAAACCACATCCGCGGCGACTTCGCGCAGACGAGAGTGCACGTTGATGACGTGATTGAGCTCGAGCAGGAGCTGACGATGAGTCGCGGCGTTGACCTGCGCATCGCGAAAGCGCTCGATGATCCTGGCGATCGACGAGGTTCGCGTGAGCATGTCGAACTCGAGCGAGAAAACGTCGGCGCTGTTCATGGGTTCCGGGTGTGCGTGCTGCGGCTTCTTTAAGTAGTGTCACGACTTCAGGGTTTCTCTCACTTCGTCCTGTCATAAGACAAAGTATTTTCAATCAAGGACTTACTACAAACCCTGCCTCGATTTTCTGGTCTGAATTACGATGGAAATTAGGTGCCTGTAAACATTGGATCGACCGCTTTAGGGGGCGCGCACCGCGCGCGAGCGGTTCCGGAACGGATTCTCGATATGAATTGGGCGTGCGCGTTGCGGGTGGCCTGCACCGCAGGATCTCTCGTGCTCTTTGCCTGCTCCGGTAGAACCGGATCCGGCGCGGCCCATATTTTTTCCACGGAACTGCAAGTCTCGGAAGCCGCTCCCGGATTCTGGGAGCGCGAACTGCCGCCTGGCGCCTTCCTCATTACCGCGCGAGAGCGCGACATCGATTTCCGCATGACGGTCAAGGTCGCGGGAAATAGCTCGTCGCTCGCGGACGAGATCCCGCGGCACGGCTACCAGGCAACCGTCATCACGCGGCGCGATCCAGAACTCGTCCGAGTCGCGCTCGACAACGCCGACGACCGCGACTGGAAAGGCAGTGCATCTCTCGACATCGTCCGGCTGCGCGACGCCGATACCCCGCCGGATGCGCGCGAGCTCGGTTTCGTGTCGTTCGGCGAGGGCGGTATCCGGCTCGCGCGAGTCATTTATGCCGAGCGTGAATCGTCGACGCAGCGTTTCCGGGAAGCGGCCCGGCATTTCAGCGCCGCCAAAGACATCGCCGCGCGCGCCGACGCCAACTACGCTCTGGCGTTCACGGAATACCTGCTGCGCATGGACAACCAGGCAGCTGTGATCGCTTCCGACCAGGCTCGCGCCGATTTCGAAGCGGCCGGCAACGCTGTCGGCGTACACGACGCGATCGCCCTGCACGCAATGTCGGACATCGAGATCGGCTACACCATGAACGCGGCGCAGAAGCGGGCCAAACGCCAGCAGTTGTTTGATTCGGCCGTCGGCCGGCTGCGCGTCGGCCTCTCTCGGCTTCCGGGAGCGGGCACTCGAGTATTTGCGTCGCGCGCTGGCCATCGAGGGTCGGCCGGTCGAACAGGGCCGCACTCACATCCTCATCGCGCGAACGTTGCGCGAACTCGGCGACCTCTTGGAGGAGTTCTATGCCGCCTACCGGATCTCCGGACGGGCCGCCGAAGCGCTGAGAATTGCCCAACTGCGCACACGCAACGGACCCGCGAAAGCGGTATGGTCCAGCTTCGTTGTGAGGGCGAATGAGCTTCCTTAAGTCAATCGCGGTGCTGGTTGCGCTGGCCCTGCTGGCCGCGCTGACGGCTTGCTCCCGCGGTTTCGATACGGAACCGCTCGTCGAGTTTTCGACCGAAGTCGTCGTCCAGGGCACCAAGCCGCATGCCGTCTCCCGCCATCTGCCGGCGGGCACCTACCTACTCGAGATCCGCGAGCGCGACATCGACGTGAACGTGCGCATCGACGCGGGCCCGCGACGCATCGAGCTCGCGGACGCGTACCTGCGACACGGACTCCATCGCACGGTAGTTAGTCTGGACGAAGCGCGCTCGGTGCGCATCTCGTTGACGAGCGCCGAGCACCGCGGTTGGCGCGGCGGCGCCGCGATCCGCATCCTGCGCTGGCCGAAGCCGGCGCTCGAAGGCGGACCGGATCGACGGTTGTCCGGCTTCATCGCGCTCGGCGAAGGCAACGAACTCGTCGCGCGCGGCACGCCCGAAGACTGGCGCGCCGCGATCGAGCCCATGCGACGTGCCGCCGCGCACTTCCGCGAGGCGCGCGACTTGCGGTCGCTGGCGGAGACCGACTATCAGCGCGGCAACGTCGAGTTCGACCTGCTCAACGATTTCCAGGCGGCGCGCGCCAGCGCGTTGAGCGCAATCGCCAACTACCGCCTGGTTGGCGATGAAACGGGCATTGCGCGCGCGAACCTGTTGCTGGGCCTCGCCGAGGTGAATCTCGCGGGCGACAAACCCCCGCAGGAACTGCGCGCGCAGCTCGAGATCGCGCACGTGCGTTTTCTCGGCGCGCTGCGCTACTTCGAAGCCGAGGGTCTCGCGACCGATGCGATACGCGCGCTGAATCTGACCGCGATCCGCGATCAGAAGCTCGGCAACTACGTCGCGATCGAGAAGATCTACGAACGCATGCGCACGCAGGCGCGCGCGCGCGGCGATCTCTTCTTCGAGATCGGCGCAACGCAGAATCTCGCGTTCGTCACGTCGCGCAGCGGAGATCTCACGCGTGCGGTGGCGATGTACGAAAGCGTCCTGCCGCAGATCGACCGGGTGAACCAGGCGAGTCTCTACGCGACCGTGGCCAGCAATCTCGGCACCCTTCTGGTGTCGCTCGGCGATTTCGATCGCGCGCTCCTCTTGCAAACCGAGGCGCTCGAACTCTTCTCCGCGCGCGGCGAACTGGGCCAGACCGCGCGCGCGCTCAGTTCGCTCGCCGCGATCCAATTCCGCACCGGCAATCTGGAGCGCGCGCTCGACTCACTGCGCGCCGCGCAACCGCTGTACGAACGCTCCGCCGATCTGCTGGGCTACGCGTCCGCGCTTCGCATGGCCGGTAACGCAGCCTCGGAGCTCGGCCAGAACGATCTCGCGCTCGAGTACCTGCGGCGCGCCGAGCGACTGGTGTTCGAGCCCGATCTCCTCGAACGCATCCATGTGAACATCGCTCGCGAGCTGCGAATCCTGGGTGACTTGCGCGGCGCCGAGCAACACCTCGCGTCCGTCATGCTCACGAAGAACGAATACAACCGCGCCAACGCGCTGACGGAACGCGCCCGCCTGCGTCAACGCCAACATCGCAATGCGGAGGCCATCGCCGACCTGCGGACAGCGGATTCGACGTACTCGCGCCTGCAACTCGATTTCAACCGGATCGATACCAGCACGGCGCTCGCGCTGGCGCTGCTCGACTCCGGCGACGTCAACGGCGCGGCGCTCGCCGCCGATACGGCCGTCGGGATCGAAACGCGAATTCGCGTCAAGTCGGCGAACCCGGAGATGCGCGCCGGATTCCTGTCCGCGAGTTACGCGCCTTATGAGGCGCGCATCGAAGTCGACCTCGCGCAATCGACACCGCGCGACGTCGCGGCGAGCTGGAAAGCTTTCCGCACCGCCGAAGCAGTGCGCGCGCGATCGCTCGCCGATCGCATCGCGCATCTGGGCCGGGCCGGCACCGCGACGCGCGACGCGGAATCCGATCGTTTGCGCGAGAAGATGACGGCGCTGCAGGTCGAACTCGAGCGGCGCATGCGTCGCCCCGTGCCCGACGACGCCGGTTTGCCCGAGCTGCGGCGCGAAGTCGCGGAGACGCGTGCGCGCCTCGAAGCGCGGAATGTCGCTCGGCGGGGCGTCGAAGCCGGTCGTGGCCGCGGAATTCCGGAATCGCTCACGGAGATTCAAGCCGCGCTGCCGGTGGACACGGCCGTTCTCGCGTACTTCGTCGGCGATCGCCGCTCGCATGCCTGGTTGCTGTCGCGCTCTGAGCTGCGGCGCGCCGTGCTGCCGGGACGGCGCGCGCTGCAGGATCTCGTGAACGCTTTTGTCGAACAGCAGCGGGCCGGACGTCGTTCCAATCCGGAGTCCACATTCAGTCCGATCCTGGGCGGCCTGCTCGCGAATGCGAGCGTCAAGCGACTCGTCATCCTGCCCGACGGTCCATTGAACGGCTTGCCGTTCGCAGCACTACCCATTCCCGGCGCGGCGCACGAAATCCTGATCGGCCGGTTCGTTATCTCCGCCGCGCCATCGCTCGCGCTGGCGCTCACCGATCCCCCGCGGCGGGATCCGGCGCAGACGCGGGTCGCCGTGATCTCCGACCCGGTCTACACGCCCGACGATCGGCGCCTGACGGTCGCGTCCAACTCCCCGTCGAACTACCGTGGCGCGGAGGATTCCGATCAACGTCTCGCGCGACTGCCGTATTCGGCGATCGAGGCTCGCGCCGTCGTCCAGGCCTTCGAGGGAGCCGACGTGATCGAGCTCGCCGGCTTCAATGCCACGGCGCGGCGCGTCATCGAACTTCCCTCGCAGGACCTCGCGGTCCTCCACTTCGCGACGCACGCCCGCGCGAGCGAGGACGCACCCGAACAATCGGCGCTGTTCCTCAGCGAGTACGCGGCTGACGGCTCCGTGCTGTCCGCGGACCGATTGACCGCGGATGACATCGCACGCAGCGGATTGCACGCCGGCATCGTGGTGCTGTCGGGATGCGCGACGGGAGACGGACGCGAGCTGCGCGGAGAAGGCGTGCTGGGGCTGACGTACGGATTTCTCGCCAACGGGTCCCGGACCGTGGTGGCCTCCTTGTGGCCGGTGGAGGACGCGCTCACGGCGCGGTTCATGGAGGAGTTCTACACGGCCTACAAGACATCGGGCCGGGCGGCCGACGCGCTGCGGACGGCCCAGCTGCGGACGCGGGGTACCGCGGGATCCGCCGTGTGGTCGAGTTTCGTGGTGCGGGCCAACGGCCTGCAGTAGGCGGGCTAGCTAACTACCATCGGCGGCGCGGGTGGCACCCCCACAACGTCCGCGGGCCCGCCACGCTTTGTCGATGGGCATTCATATTAAGTGTCGCGACTTCCCGATTTCTCTCACTTGAGAGACGCGGAATCGAAAATAATTTTCGCCGCGCCACGTTGCTACAAACCCTGCCTACTATTTCGGATACCGATTGCGGCACAATGCCAGCGCCTGTAAACATGGGCCCCCGCCGCGTGGGGTTCGGTTTAAATGTCCGCCCGCGATCGAGTCGCAACCAGCCTTATGAAAATCTCGCGGCCTCCCGTCTTTCGGGTGCTATTCGCGGCAGCGGCGCTTGGCTTGTTCTCCTGCACGCCCTCTTCCGATGCCGATCTAGCCACTCAATTCTCCGCGGAGCAGCGCGTTTCCGGTGACGCCCCCTCCGTGGTCGCGTTCGATCTCGAAGCCGGCCAATACCTCGTCGAAGCGCGGGAACGCGACATCGACGTGCGCCTGACCGTCGAAGCCGCGCAGTCGCGACGCCAGATCGAAGACAACGTGCCGCGGCACGGGCTGCACGCAACGGTAGTTAGTCTTAAGACGGCGGGCCCGTTGCGCGTCGAGCTGACCAATAGCGAACACCGCGGCAACAGCGGCGCGGTACGGCTGCGTATCGCGCGGTGGCGCGGGCAGGCGGAGGAGCCGACCGGCGAGAGAGCGTTCGGGTTCGTGGCTTTCGGCAAGGCGGGCGAAGAGACGCTCGTCGGGACGCGGGAGTCTCGGACGCGCGCGGTCGATCTGCTGCACGAAGCCATCGCGCATTTCTCGAAGGCGCGCGACGACGCGTCGCGTGCGCAGGCGGAATACACGCTCGGGCATCTCGAATACCTCTACCGCTTCGAGTTCCAGCCTGCGATCCGCGCGGCGCAACGCGCGGGCGAGCTCTACGACTCACTCGATGACGAAACGGGCGTGCGCAACGCGGCAACGTTGCGAGCAGCGGCCGAGATCGAGGTCGCGGCGGGCATGAACGCAAGCACCCAGGGCGCCGAGCAGCGCGCGCTATATGACGGCGCCGATCGCACCCTCGCCGCGAGCGCCCGATACTTCAGCGAACACTCGCTCGCGGTGAGCGCCACTTACGCCGTGAACATGCGCGGAATCCGCGGATTCAACGAGGGCAAGTACGAGGAAGCCGCCGGATTCTTTTCGGAGGCCGTGAAGATGGCGCGCGCCAACCGCGACCCTGGGCAGGAGGCATTGTCTCTCGCGAACGTCGCGTGGATGCACAACCGGCTCGGCTACATCGCGCAGGCCACGACCGAGTACGAAGCGTTGCTGCCGCTCATCGAGAAGGAACGCCAGCCCACGATGTATTCGGGCATCGCGGCGAACTACGGATTCTGTCTGGTCGCGATGGGTGAATTCGATCGTGCGCTCGCGCTGCACACCGAGGCCATCCAGATCGCGATCAAGGCGCACAACGACTCCGAGCACTCGCGCCACCTCGCGGCGCTCGGCAGCCTCTACTTCCGCACCGGCGACATGCAGCGGTCCCTCGAATCGCTGCGCGCCGCGATGGTCATCCATGAGCGCATCGGTGACGCGATCGCACGCGCGAGCGCGTTGCGCGTGGCGGGAAACGCGGCGTCGGTGCTCGAGCAGCACGACCTCGCGCTCGAATATCTGCGCAAGTCGATCGAGATCGACGTGAACCCGCACAGCTCCGCCCGTACGCGCACGCTCATCGCGAGCGAGCTGCGCGCGCTCGGCGATCTGCGCGGAGCCGACGCGGAGCTGGCGCGGGCCTTCGAGTCGACGAACGCATTCGCGCGGGCAATCGTGCTCAATGAGCGCGGGCGGTTGCGGCTCGCGCAGAAGCGCGTCCCCGAGGCCATCGTCGATCTGCGCGAAGCCGACCGGCAGTTCGCGACGCTGAGCCTCGATTACAACCGCATCGACACGAACACGGCACTCGCGCAAGCACTGCTCGCGTCGCGCGACATCGCGGGTGCGGGTGCCGCCGCGGACGCGGCCATATCGATCGTCCGCGGCATTCGCGTGAAATCCGCGAACCCAGAGTGGCGCGCGCACTTCCTCGCGGCGCGCTATTCGCCCTACGAAGCAAGGATCGCGGTCGACTTCGCGGCCGGCGACGACCCGGATGCATCGTGGCGCGCGTTTCGAACGGCCGAGGAAGTTCGCGCCCGCTCGCTCTCGGATCAGCTCGCGAGCGGTGCCAACCGCGCCGCCGCTCCCGACCCGCAAGGCGACGCGTTGCGCGCGCAGTTGACGTCGCTGCAGTTGCGCCTCGAGACGCGGATGCAGCGCCAGGACGTCGACGAGAAAGGCGTGCTCGAACTACGACGCGCGATCGTCGAATCGCGCGCGCAGATCGACGCGCATTGGCTGCGCCGCGGTGGTGTTTCGGCGGGTGAAGTGCGAATCGCCGATTCGCTGAAGGATCTCCAGGCACAACTTCCCCCCGATACCGCGGTGCTCGCTTATTTCGTGGGCGACGGAGCGTCGCACGCGTGGCTGCTCACGCAACGCGAACTGCGGCACGCGTCACTCGCGGGACGCGCGACGATGCAACGCGTGGCGGAGTCCTTCGTTTCCGCACAACGCCTGAGCGCGACGGCGGTCTCGGCGGAGCGGGCGTCCGCGATGCAACTTTTCGGCGACCTCTTCGAGGGCGTGAGCCAGACACGGCTGCTGATCATCCCGGACGGCCCGTTGAACAGCGTTCCGTTCGCCGCCGTGCCGATGCCGCGAGGCGACGGCCAGCTCCTCGACCGCTTCGCCATCGGTTACGCGCCTTCGCTGACGCTGGCCCTCAATGACACTCCCAGGGCGGGCGCACGACCCACCCGTGTTGCCGTGATCTCGGACCCCGTTTACGCGGCGGACGACCAGCGGCTGCGTCTCGCGGGCGATCCGCCGGGCAACCTGCGCGGTCCGCGGCCGACATCGCCTAACAATCTCACACGGCTGCCCTACTCGGGACTCGAGGCGCGGACGGTCGCCAAGGCGTTCGGCCCGAAGGACATCGTCCAGCTCGAAGGCTTCGATGCGACCCTCGACAAAGTGACCGCTCTCGCGCGCGACAACCTCGCGGTGCTGCATTTCGCGACGCACGCGGCAGCCCGACGCGACCTGCCCGACCAATCCGCGCTCTACCTCAGCGAGTTCACCGCGGACGGCAGCGCACTCGCAAATTCGCGCCTCACGGCTAGCGACATCCATCGCGCCGGCCTGCATGCCGAACTCGTGGTGCTGTCGGGTTGCGCGACGGGCGACGGCGGCGAACTGCGCGGCGAGGGCGTCCTGGGATTGACCTACGGTTTCCTCGCGAATGGCTCGCGGTCGGTCGTGGCGGCGCTGTGGCCCATCGAGGACGCCTCGACCGCGCGATTCATGAACGAATTTTATCTCGCGTACCGGGAAAACGGAAACACCGCCGACGCGCTGCGTACCGCGCAGCTCCGAACGCGCGGCTCGGCGAAGGCGTCCGTCTGGTCGAGTTTCGTGGTGCGGGCCAACGGATTTCCGTGACGCCCGACGACTATTGGCTGCAGTTCTTTGTCGCAATTTCCCCAAGGAGTCTTTCATGTTGAGTCAAACCACCGCTCGTTCGAGGCCAACTCTCTTCGCCGCCTTCTCCGCGACGCTACTGCTGGGCGGCTTCGTCGCCTTCGCCGCGGAGCCAGACGCCGCGCTATCCGGCTGGCTCGGCAGGGAAATCACGATCACTCATTCTTCCTTCAACGACCACGTACCCCTCGGAGCCAAGCTCACGTTCGTGCTCGACAACGAGGACAACATCGTTCGAATCTGCACGCGCAACGTCACGGGCCGCTCGCAGTGGCGGATGGACATGGCGCCGGGCTGCAACGTGGCTCTGACTTTTACGAAGGGCACGCGCTATTGCACGGAGGAGGATGTGAAGGCCGGTAACGCCGAAGTTCTTTCGAGCTGTCATCGTCTGCGCAGCCGCGATGTCGCGATGCATCCCGCCGCGCAGAAGGGCGCGCTGGAACTTCACGACGTGATCATCTTCCTGGTGCAGGGCGCCAACAACAAACACGCGATCTCGATCCTCGTGGACTCGCCGTCTCGCGTGACCACGGGTGGCCAGGCAGGCGGGGGCGATTGAGAGTCGCTTCGCGGGCAGGTTCGCGCAGGCGCGCGATTCCCGCGATCGTGACCGGGACGGTATTTGCCGTTTCGCTCGCGAGTGCAGCAGTACCGGAAATCTGTGACGATGAAAGTCCGCGGAGCGCGCAACACTCGCGCGCTCCGCGGGCTGTCGAGGACTATCTCTCCTCGCTCGGCCACCTGACTTTCGACCAACGCGCAGCCTGTGCCCTGTGGGCCAGCGCCTTTTCCGAACGCAATCGCCGCATGGCCCAGAACGAGGCTGGCGGCGAGCCGCAACCCGCGCGTTTCATCCTCTTCCCCGCAGGCGGTCGCGACATACGGCAATTCGCCCACTGGCTGGCGGATGCCGCACCCGTGCGAGACGTCGAGGTTGCCGAGAAGTTCGTGATCGCGACGTTTTCGCGACGGCTCGTCGCGCGGCGCTTGCGGGAGCTGCTGCTGGAGTCGCCGCAGATCGAGTACGCCGAACCGGATTGCGACGGCCCGGACTTCATGACCACGTCCCAGGAATTCGCGCTGGCCGAACTGCGGCCGCGTTGCTGGCAGCGTTCGGCCCGCACCACGTTTCCGAACGACCCGTGCATCGACGAGCTGTGGGGGCATTCGAAAATCGGCTGGGACTCGACGATCGCCGCGCGATCCCTGCCCCGCCTCGTCGCGATACTCGATTCGGGCATCGACGCGCGGCATGAAGACCTCGCGAGCGGCGTGATGATCTCGCTCAGGAACCGTGAGCCGCGCCACTCGCAGGGACGGCGACTCAACGCGCGCTGCGCGACGAGCGGCCGCTGTTTTCCGCACGGAACGGAGATGGCCGGCACCATCGGCGGTCGCATGGACAATGGGATCGGCGTCGCGGGCGTCGCACCGAACAGTCGGCTTTTGCCCATCGTGATCAGCCGGGTAGAGCACGGCTCTCTCGGGCGTCTCTCGACCATCGCCCGCGGCATCGAGGCCGCCGCGCGCGGCCAGGCCGACGTCATCAACATCAGCGCGAAATGGCCGGTGGACAGCCGCGCGATCGCGGCCGCCGTCAGCATGGCCGTTGGCGGCGAGGCCGCCACCCAGCGGCTCATCGTGACCGGGTACGCCACGGCGCTCGACACCGACGAGTCGGTGCGCGAGTACTACCCTTCCCTGTACCGCTGCCTGCCCGGCGTCGTCGCCGCAGTGCCGGTCGATATGCGCGGCCGTGAATTGTCCAATCCTAAGGGCCGCCCGAATGCGAACGACGGCCGGATTCAGGCACCCGGCGTGGACATCGTGGTGACAACGACAGAGAATTCCGAGCGTGGTTACGCACTGTCCGGGGCGGCCGGCGCATCGAGCGCCGCGGCCTACGTCTCCGGAGCAGTGGCGCTCGCCTGGGGTAGCCCGCCGCTGGATACATGCGACGCCCAGCAGATCAAAGAGCTGTTGTTTTGCAGGAGCAAGAGCAGCGACTCAACCCGGTACCCATGGATCAATGTCGATTTCCTTCGTGAACTCGCGAACGTCGAGCCCGGCGCTGACTGCAAGGTCGCGATGGAGAAGCTCGGTTGCGACTAGCTACCGACGAAGGACGGGCGGCGCATGAGCAGCGTGCCGGCCGAAGAGATCGAGCGGATCGTCGCGGCGGCGCTGACGGGTGACAGGCATGCGGAGTCGCGGATGCTCGTGGTTTTGCGGCCCGGTGTGCTCGCGGTGCTGCGTTTCGGCGCCTTTCACCGCTGGGTCGACGCCGAAGATCTCACGCAGGAAACGTTGCACATCGTCGTCGAGCGTGTGCGCGCTCGCACGATCGAGGATCCCCGTAAAGTGTTTTCGTTCGCCGCCTCGACGGCGCGCAACCTCGCACTCAATGCAGCCCGGAAGGCGTTGCGACAGCAGACTGTCGTCGATTCCGAGCTCGTCGACGAACTCGCGCAGAATCTCGAGATGGAGCAGAGCGAGCTCTCGGATGCCGACGATCGGCATCTCGCGGAAGCCGTGATGGCGGTTCTCGAAGAGCTGCCGACCGAGCGCGATCGGCAGATGCTCACGCGTTTCTATCTAGACGGAGTCGACAAACAGCAGCTGTGCAGGGAACTCGGACTTTCCCCTAAGCATTTCGATCGTGTGCTCATGCGCGCGCGCAGCCGATTGCGCACCATCATCGAGCGACGCGCCCCTCATCTCGCCCTTTTCCCGCGAGTCACGGCAGTTTTGCTGGCTCTCGGGATGACTTTCACGTTTTGGGTGAGACATTTTGACTCCTGGTGACACAAGTCACTCATGAAGCCGTTGGATCGCATATCCCTCGAAGAGCAAACCAGGCTCGTCTCGCGTTATGTCGCGGGCGATCTCTCCCGCTCCGAACGCGCCGAGTTCGAAGCCTGGCTCGTCGCATCCCCCGAACTCGCCGCTGAAGTCGAGATGGAACGGCGAATGCGCCGCGGCATCGCGAGCGCTGCACGCCGCGGCTGGCTCAAGCGAGGCGCGAATGCCCCGCCGGCGCCCGATCGCCGCTGGCAGATGGCCCTCGCCGCCAGCGTGCTTCTCTCGCTGGCTTTGGGCCTGAGCCTGACTCTGCCGAGCGGGACGGACGAAACGCCCGTCGTCGCGCAATCCCGCGCCACCCTGAAACCGATCGCCGCCTCTCTCACCCTCCGGCTGGGGTCGCTCCGCGGCGCCGGCGGTTCACCCGACATCAGCCTCTTGAAGGCGGAAGCGCCGCAGCAACTGGTCATCGAAGCCGATATCGTCGTACTCACCTGCGAGGACGGTACGCTCGAGCTCGAATGCCCGGGCGGCAATGCGCCGCAGACGCCGCAGTTCCCCGAGTACGAGATGGATCTCGTGCGCCGTCATGACGCTTCACTCGCATGGCGCTCCGCGCGCAGCGTGCCGGCCGCGGGTTCGCAGCTCTCGTTCACGCTGCGCGATCCCGGTGGCCTCGAAGCCGGCGATTACGACGTTCTCGTGCGCGGACGGGCGCCCGATCACGACGAAGTCGTGGCGCGCTTCCTGATGCGTATCGCCGCGCAGTAGTTCGACTCCCGTCTTCTGCGGCGTCGGGAGGCGAAACGGCGCGGAGCCGTCCCGCCTCCTCATCACGACGTCAGAGCGAACCCGAGAGGTTCGGCACCGTCCAGTTGATCCACATGCCGGAGTTGAACGGCACGTTCGGATCGTTGCGTAAGACGCTCGTGTTGCCCGTCCCGCCGCCGATCAGGAACTTCTGCAGGTAAGCATTCAGCTCGGCCTGCTGCGACGACGGAAACACGCAGTGACCATGCTCGGTCGTCAGCGAGTACCCCATGCGATCCGCGATCCCGAGTCCCTGCCAGATCATCCGGGCCGCATTGGCGCCGGTCCAGGAGCTCTGGGGTCCCAACCACAGGATGTTGTTCTCGACGACGAACAGCGCGCGCGGCGCAACCAACCCTTCGATCGAGTGATGATCGAACGGTAGTTTGCTAACCGACCCACCGAACTGACTGAAGTTGGAACGGAACCAGACGTTCTCGCCGACGATCTGCGACAGCGTCTGCGTGCTCTGGCCCTGCGACAACATCCAGTTCGACACGCGCCAGGTTCCCGAACCGCCGGACCCTGGCTCCTGCGGGATCGTGAGCTTGATGCGTTCGTCGAAGGCGCCGACGGCCAGTGCGCCTTTTCCATTGCGCGAACAGCCGGTGACCGCGAGCCGCGCCGGATCGATGTTCGCGCCCGGCGTTTTCTCGATGGCATCGATCAGCCGGCTCGCTCCCCAGGCCCAGGCCATCAGTGCACCGGCCGAGTGACCATTGCCGTACATGTCGTAGAACTTGCCGACGCCGCGCGAGCCCTGACCGTTCTGCTGCGCGATCTCGTTGTTGGGCAGGTTGATCACGGCGATGCCGAGACTCGACAACGCTGTGTTGTTGAGACTCGATCCGCCCACGGCGATCACCGCCGGATACGGTGCACTGCCCGTCGCGGGATACGTGATCGCGGCATTGAAGGACAGCGTGCGGCCGTTGTCATTGACGGTCACGCCCAGCGCATTGCCGCTGCGCGATCCCGTCGTGGCGGAGTACGCCGTGTTCGGCTTGTAGCCGTACTCGAACTCCTGCGCGAGCGTCGCGATCTCAGCGCGACGGCAGCTCCACTCGGATTTCGCCGTCATGCGCACGCCACTCGCGAACGCGAACGGATCCGGCAGGAACGAGTTGTTAGGCAACGAGGCGTACGACGGGATCGGAAGCGCGGCGCAGGCCGTTCCGCCGCCGGTTCCCGCCTGCACGACCGAAACGGTCTGCGCCGCGACACCCATCGCCGAGACGGTGACGATCGCGGTGCGCGCCGCCGCGTTTGCGTTGGCCTGTGCCGTGAATGTCAACGTACCGTTGCCCGAGCCGGATGTGGGGCCGGCGGTCAGCCACGCCTGATCGTCCGCTATCGTCCAGCTGGTGTTGGACGTGACGGACGCGGTGCCGCTGCTGTTCGCCGCCGCGGCGACATTCACGGTTGCGGGCGAGACGGATAGCGTCGTTCCAATCGCGCAATTGCCCGCCGCCGAACCGGTCCCGGTTGGCGCCCCGGTCGATGTCGTCAGGTTGATCTTGTCGAGACGCGCGCCGTCTTCGCGGTACGCGATCGTCAGCGTGTGGTTGCCGGCACTCAGAGCGAACGTGTTCGGAAATTGCCGCCACGTCCAGGCATTGATCCACCAGTTGTTCCACATCACCCACGAACCGCCATCCATCCGCACCCAGAACGAATCGTCGTCCGCGGTGGGTCCCAGGACTCTCGCGAACAGGCGGTACGTGCCGGTCTGTGCGATCGAGAGTGGATAGGTGATGTGTCCCGCCGTGCTGGCGGGCGCGGTCGTGGTGCTGTTGTTGCCCGACTGGATAGTCGCGAACTGCGAGTTGGAAGCCGCGGAATCGGCGGGCCGATTCCACAACGAGCCGACCTGTCCGCATTCCGCTTCGAGCCAGACGGATTGCGCCTGTGCGGCGCCCGTGAAAAGACAAAGAACCAGCAGCGACGTAGCGATACGCCGCCGAAGATTTCGCGCGCTCATGAGTTTCACTCCTGTGAATTGAATGACGTCCGTGATCGCCGCGCGCGCGCGCGTACGGCCCCTTCTCGCCGGAGGCGCGCACTTGCGGTCGAAGATTGAGATCCCCTTCATCGGTCGGATGCGCGAGCACACCCGACCTCAGGTCGAGGTTAGTGTTTCAGGCGCTCGCGCGCCACGCCGGAAAACCTAAGGGCTAGCTGAGGTAGCGCCGGATCCGCGCGTGCAGCGGCGAGTGCCGCGGGAAGTGCGCGCGCAGGTATTCCATCTGGTCGGCGAGCACGCGCCGTCCTTTCAGGAAGATGTATTCGGCGTACGTCGGAGTGAACGGGACCGCGATCAACTGCATCTTGGCCTGCTCGGGCGTGCGGGACGCCTTGAGGTTGTTGCAGCGCCGGCATGCGGCCACGACATTGGTCCAGACGTCCCGGCCGCCCTGGCTGAACGGGCGGATGTGGTCGCGCGACAGCTCGCGCACCGGGAAGCGCTGCGCGCAGTAGAGGCAGAAATGCGCGTCTCTGCGAAACAGCGTCTGGTTGTTGAGCGGCGGCACGTAGTCCTGGCGGGTGTTGCCGGGATTGCCCGTGTGACCGACCGTCGCAACGATCGAGTTCACCTCGAGCACGGTGCGACAACCCGTGAGAGCGCTCACACCGCCGCAAAGCTTGAACAGCGGGCTGCCGCAGGTGTAGGCGACCTGCTCCTGGTGATAGAGCCGGGCCGCCTCCTTGTAGTCGATCCACTCGAGCGGCATGCCTGAAATGTCTGTTCTCAGGACGAGTTGGGAGAGCGCGCGAGTCGTGTAACCCGCGACCAACTGCAGATCCGAAGATCCGAGATCCGCCTTTTCCAGGTCGATGCCGTGCATGGGGCATGTAAGATAGCCCGGGCGTGTGCGAGAATTCAACGCCGCAACACGTTCATTTAACACGGGAAAAGCAGGCCTCTTGGCTGACCAGCCACAGGGGGCTCCATGCAGAAGCTTTAAAGCGGAGTCAATTCAATGCCGATCACGATAGGTGCGCTCCGCGAGAGCGCGCCCGGAGAAACTCGCGTCGCTCTCGTCCCGGAGGTCGTCGACAAGTTCGTCGCCACGGGCGCGCGGGTCGTTCTCGAGCAAGGCGCGGGCGTTCGCGCGCAATTCCCGGACCCTCTCTACAAGAAAGGCGAGTGGGCGAGTAGTTCGGCCGCGATCCTCTCGCAGGCGGACGTGCTGGTCACTGTTGCCCCGCTGACCGTCGAGCAGATAGGCCAGCTCAAACCCGGTGCCGTCGTCGTCGGATTCTTGCAGGCGCACACGAAGCACGCCGAGGTGAAGGCGCTGCGCGATCGCAGGATCACGAGCTTCGCCGTCGAGCTGATTCCGCGAATCTCGCGCGCCCAGTCCATGGACGCCCTGTCCTCGCAGGCATCGCTGGCCGGTTACAAGGCCGTGTTGATTGCAGCCAACAACCTCGAAAAGTTCATGCCGATGCTGACGACAGCCGCGGGCACGATCCGCCCGTCGCTGGTGCTCGTGATCGGCGCCGGCGTCGCGGGACTCCAGGCGATCGCCACGGCGCGCCGCCTGGGCGCGGTGGTCGAGGCATACGACGTGCGCAGCGCGACTCGCGAGCAGGTGAAATCCCTGGGCGCGAAATTCGTGGAAACGGGCGTCACGGCGGATGGCGCCGGCGGTTACGCACGCGAGCTCACCGCCGAAGAGAAAGCGAAGCAGCAGGAAGCGCTCGATGCGCGCATCGCCGCGGCGGACGCCGTGGTGTCCACCGCTTCGGTTCCCGGACGCAAGGCGCCGGTGATCATTTCGAGAGCCGCGGTCGAGCGCATGCGCGCCGGCTCGGTCATCGTCGACCTCGCCGCCGAACAGGGCGGCAACTGCGAGCTCACGAAGGTCGGCGAGACGATCGTCCACCAGGGCGTGAAGATCATCGGACCCGTGAACGTGCCCGGCACTCTCGCCTACAACGCGAGCGAGATGTACGCGCGCAACCTGCTAAACTTCCTGAAACCCGCGATTGACAAGGCCGGCGATCTCAAGATCGACTGGACCGACGAAGTTTTCGCGGGCGCCGTGCTCACGCACGACGGCGCCATCAAACACGAAGCCACGCGTAAAGCAGTGGAAGGTTAATCAGCCATGACTGGAATCGTTGCTCTCTACATCTTCATGCTCGCGGCCTTCACGGGCTACGAAATCATCGCCAAGGTGCCGGTGATCCTGCACACCCCGCTCATGTCGGGATCCAACTTCGTGCACGGCATCGTGCTCGTCGGCGCCATGGTCGCGCTCGGCGGCGCGGTCACCCCGCTGGAAAAGATCATCGGCTTCGTCGGCGTACTGCTTGCCGCAGGCAACGCGGTCGGCGGCTACGTCGTCACGGAACGCATGCTCGAGATGTTCAAGTCGTCCGGCACTCGCAAGAAGTCCGGAGGCGGGCACTAATGGACGGAATCCTGCAAACGCCGGGCATCGCGTCCCGGCTCCTGGTCATCGACGTCAGTTACTTCATCACGGCGGTTCTGTTCGTGATGGGTCTCGAGCGCATGAGCTCGCCCGTGACGGCGCGCAGCGGCATCGTCTGGGCCGGCGCCGGCATGGCGGTGGCCACGATCGTGTCATTCCTCTATCCGGGAATGAGCAATTTCGAGTTGATCATCGCGGCCATTGTCGTTGGTTCGATCATCGCGTGGTGGAGCGGCAAGAAAGTCGCGATGACCGACATGCCGCAGATGATCGCGCTCTACAACGGCATGGGCGGCGGCGCGGCCGCGGCCATCGCCGCGGTCGAGTTGTATCGCGCGGCGTACGCCAATGTAGCGGGCACGCCCGTGAGCCACAGCCCCGTCGTCATGACGCTCGCCGTGATCGGCGGCATCATCGGCGCGATCTCGTTCAGCGGTAGTTTGATCGCGTGGGCCAAGCTGCAGGGCGTCATCAACAAGACGCTGCGCTTCAGCGGCCAGAAGTTCGTGAACGGACTGCTGTTCCTGGGTTCGCTGGTCGTCGGCGCGATTGTCGTTCTGCACCACGGTGCGGATCCGGTGCACGTGACGGGGATCTTCGTGCTCGCGCTGCTGTTCGGCATCGCGATGACGCTGCCGATCGGCGGCGCGGACATGCCCGTCGTGATCTCGCTGTACAACGCGCTGACCGGTCTCGCCGTCGCCTTCGAAGGCTTCGTGATGAACAACGCCGCGATGATCATCGCGGGCACGGTCGTCGGTTCCGCCGGCACATTGCTCACGCAGCTCATGGCGAAGGCCATGAACCGTTCGCTCGCGAACGTGCTGTTCTCGGACTTCGGTTCGGGCGGCGGCGCGTCGACGACCGCAGTCAGCGGGTCGATGAAGCCCATCGAAGCCTCCGACGTCGGCGTGATGATGGCGTTCGCGTCGAAAGTGATCGTGGTGCCCGGCTACGGCATGGCCGTCGCGCAGGCTCAGCACAAGGTCTGGGAAATGTGCCAGCTTCTGATCGAGAAAGGCGTGCAGGTGAAGTTCGCGATCCATCCGGTCGCGGGGCGCATGCCCGGCCACATGAACGTGTTGCTCGCCGAGGCTGGCGTGCCTTACGACCTCATCTCGGACCTCGACGAAATCAACGCCGAGTTCGAGACGGCCGACGTCGCGCTGATCATCGGCGCGAATGACGTCGTGAACCCCGTGGCGCGCACGGACAAGTCGTCGCCTATCTACGGCATGCCGATCCTCAACGCCGACAAGGCGAAGAATGTGATCGTGATCAAGCGCGGTCAGGGCGCGGGCTTCTCCGGCATCGAGAACGCGCTGTTCTTCCTCGACAACACGCGCATGTTGTACGGCGACGGACAGAAGGCCGCGGCGGAGCTAGTCAACGCGATCAAAGCAGCGGGCTAGATCTCAAGCCGTGGGCGCATGGTCGCGGTGTTTGGCGAAAGACATCTTGTCGAGCACGCCGAGCAGCAAGGCCGAAAACACGAAGGTCATGTGCAGGATCACGTACCACATGATCTGGAAATTGGTATAGGCATCCACAAGCGTCCCGTCTTCGAGCTTCACCTTGTCGCCTACCTGCATGAAGATGCGCAAGAGATGGATCGACGAGATCGCGACGATGCTGGCGGCAACCTTGAGCTTGAGCGTTCCGGCGTCCAGTTTGCCGAAGCCCAGCGTATCGGTACCTTTCGTATCGATGGTCGAAACGAAGTTCTCATAGCCCGAGAACATCACCATGACGATGAGGCTGCCTACCAGCGAGATGTCGATCAGTGAGAGCACCGAAAGCACGATCTCCGTTTCTTCCTTGACCAGGACTTCCGCGATGAGGTGATAGGCCTCCTGGAAGAACTTGATGCCGAGCGCCAACAGCGCAAGGGCCAACCCCAGGAAAATCGGCGCGAGTATCCAGCGCGATGAGAACAGCGTTCTTTCGATGGCTTCTTCGAGCTTGGAACCCACGTGTACTCCGAAGGTATGAGGCTGCGCGTATTGTAGCCGCAGAAACCCGCTTGGTAGGCTGCGGGTAGTTTTCAGAAGGGGTCCCCATGATTACGCGTCGCGATTCCGTCGTTGCCCTCGTGGCGGCGACCGTCACTCTCGCCTGCACGTCTGTCGCGCAGCAATCCTCAGGTCTTCTCGACTCGACTGCTTGGGCTTGGTCGGACCTGAAGCCGCACAAGACCGAGGTCGGCGAGCGTCGCGACGTCGTGCAGCAGCCGACGCGCACGCTCGACGAGCTCGAGATGCACATCACCACGCTGAACCCGCGCACGACCTCTCATCCGCCGCACACGCATCCCAACGAGGAGATGGTAATCGTCAGGGAAGGCACGCTCCAGGCGCACGTGAACGGCAAGGAAGTGGTCGTGGCGGCGGGGGGCGTCCTGTTCTACGCCTCGATGCAGCCACACGGCGTGAAGAACATCGGCGACACGCCGGCGACGTACTACGTCATCAACTGGGCGAGCCAGGGCACGAAGACGAAGAAGATCCCGACGCCGCCGTCCGGGCCCGCGGTGCAGTAGGCAGTAGCTAGCGCTGCTACCCGGCCTGCTGGCGCCTGCGCTCCTGGCGCAGGCGCTTGCGTTCGAGCATCTGCTGGCGCTCTTCCGGAGTCGCGTTCTTCCAGCGTTCGCGCAGACGCTGCCGCTGCTCGGGCGTGAGATCGCGCACGTGGTCGTATCCCTCGCGCACGCGCGCCCGCTGCTCGGGCGTCAGCTCGCGATACCGCTTCCAGCGCTTGCGCGCGAGTTCGCGCTCTTCGGGCGAGAGCTCCTTCCACCGCTGGTAGCGCGCCTGCGCACGTTCGCGCTGCTCCGGCGTCATCGCCAGCCAGCGTCGCGTTCCCCGCAACAGCCGCTGCTGCTGATCGGGTGGCATCGAGTCCCAACGCGCGGCATGTTTGCCGAGCATCTTCTGCTCTTCGGCGCTGAGCTTCGACCACGCGGTCGACGCGGCGGGTGATGTGCTGGTCGACGCCGCGCCCTCATCGGCGCGCGCGCGGCCGGCGACCACGAGCTGCAGCCCGGCGGCGGCCAGCGCCACCAGCGCGGCGCGGCGCGAAAGACCGGTGCGCGCTTTCGTCATTTGCCCTCTTCCTTCGCGGGCGCCTTCGGCTTCTCGCGCGCGACCTTGTCGATGTCGTTCTTCGCGAGAAAATCCGCGAAGCCCTCGTCCTGCGCTTCATCGTTCGCTTCGTCGATGTCGCCCAGGAATTCGAGCAACTCGTCGTCGGGTTGCGCTTTCTTCGGATCGCTCACGTCTCGATCTCGTCCGCGGCCCATTCGTAGAACTCGAGGTCTTCCGCGACGTCGGTGAAATCGGGCGCCTCGCCATCGGCGAGCAGCTCCATGTCGTCGACCTGCGTGCCCTGCGCGAACAGGACGGGATCGCTGGCGCCATTACCCGACCACATCACGACGGCTAGCACGGCCACCGCCGCGGCGGCCCCGGCCGGCGCGAAGCTCATCCAGCGCGATCGCGCGGGCGCGACGTTGCTCTCGAGCGCCGCATGCCTCGCTCTCGTGAGACGCGACAGCGTGCGGCCATCGAGCTTCGCGGTCGATTCCTCGAGGATTTCTCGAGTGCGTGTTTCAAATGGTGTGCGGTCGTCCATTAGTCTTGCCTTCAGATGACGTCGCCGAGCCTGGCGCGCAGGCTCTCCAGCGCGCGGAAATAATGTGTCTTCACGCTGCCTGCGGAGCAGCCCATCGCACTCGCGGTCTCCGCCACGTCGAGACCTTCGAAATTTCTCAGCAGGAAAGCCTGCTGTTGCCGCGGCGGCAGATCGGCGATCGCCGATTCGAGCACACCGATTGCCTCGTCGATCTCGAGCCGCCTTGCGGGCTCGGGTTCGGGGCTCGCCGCCTGTGCCACGAGGTCGATCTCTTCGTCGTCCTCCGCGTCGCGCGCGGGCAGCCAGGCCATGATGCGGCCGCGCACCGTGCGACGGCGCTGCATGTCGCGGATCCGGTTCGCGAGGATCCGGTAGAACAGCGGCCGCAGCTCGTCCTCGCCGCGATCAGCGTACGACTGCACGAGCTTCATCATCGAGTCCTGCACGGCGTCGAGCGCGTCGTCCTCGTTGCGCAAACCCAGTTGCGCGATCTTGAACGCTCGCCTCTCGACGCTTTGCAGAAATTGATCGAGAGCGCGGCTGGTCATCAATGCTGAATCCCGACTCCGCTCCGCCCATGAATTGGACGAGTTCGTGGGCGTGCTATAAACGCCGCCGAGCGTAACAAACGCGGTCATGAGGGGTGTAACGCGCGTCAGCGCGTCACGTTGACCGCCATGCTCACCCATTGTGATTCCGTGAATCAGGAACTTACGAACACTCTCGCAGGCGCCGTGTCACGTGCCCGTAATAAGTCAGGCTATTTCGCGGAGCGAGATTCGTAACTGACTGTTTTCGCTGGAATCCGTCAGATGTGGTCACGATTCGATCATACAAACGAGAATGTGCAGAAACACGGCAAATTTGTAGGTGTCTTCCCTCCCGTCCACAGACTTATCCACACACATTGTGGACAACCTCGACCGTGACACCTTGACGACTCCGGCCATTCTGCGCATCGCGCTCGATACACCGCTACGACGGCTCTTCGATTACCTGCCGCCGCGCGACGCGGGTCGTGCGCCCGACCTGGGTGTGCGCGTGCGCGTGCCTTTCGGCCGGCAACGTCTCATTGGCGTCGTGCACTCGCACGCGTCGAGCTCGGACGTCCCGAAGGAAAAGCTCAAGGCCGTCACCGAAGTTCTCGACGACGAACCCGTCATCGACGCGCGCGTGCGCGAGTTGCTCGAGTTCGCCGCGCAGTACTACCACCACTCGATCGGCGAGGTGTTCGCCGCGTCGCTGCCCAAGTTCGCCCGCAACGGCGCGCCCTCGCGCGCGCTGACCGAACGCTGGTTCGCGAGCGACGCCGGACTCGCGGCGCTCGGCGACGGCACGCTCGCCAGAGCGCGTCGACAGAGCGAGATCCTCGAAGCCTTGCGCGACACGCCCGGGATTTCCGCCGACGCGCTCACCGAGAAATTCGACGACTGGCGAGCGGTGATGCGCAAGCTCGTCGAGCGGGACTATGCGACTTCCGCGGAAAGTGCCGACGACATCCCCGCGCCGACCGAGGCCGCCGCGCTGCTGCGCGAATCCGGCCCGGCGCTCAGCGAAGAACAGACCACGGCGGTCGCCGCGATCGACGCCGCGGCGGGAAAGTTCGTGCCCTTCCTGCTCTACGGCATCACGGGCAGCGGCAAGACAGAGGTCTATCTACACACCGTCGATCACACGCTGCGCCGCGGGCAGCGCGCGCTCGTGCTCGTGCCCGAGATCGGGCTCACGCCGCAGCTCGTCGCGCGCTTTCGCGGGCGCTTCGCGGTGCCGGTGGCGGTGCTGCACTCCGGCCTGAGCGACGGCGAGCGCCTGGCCGCGTGGCGAAGCTGCGTCTCCGGCGAGGCGCGCATCGTGCTCGGCACGCGCTCCGCCGTCTTCGCGCCCGTTGCGGATCTCGGCATCATCATCGTCGACGAGGAACACGACGCGTCGTTCAAGCAGCACGAGAGCGGCTTTCGTTACTCCGCGCGCGATCTCGCGATCCTGCGCGCGCAACGCGCCGGCGCGCCGATCGTGCTCGGGTCGGCAACGCCGTCGCTCGAGACCTTGCAGAACGTCGAGACCGGCAAGTACACGCGCCTCTCGCTGCCGCGGCGCGCGGGCCAGGCGCTGCCGCCGCGCGCGGCCGTCATCGATCTGCGCGAGCACGCCGTGCGCCAGGGACTGTCGACGCCCGCGGTCGAGGCGATCCAGCGCCATCTCGCCGACGACGGCCAGGTGCTCGTGTTCATCAATCGTCGCGGCTATTCGCCGACGCTCGCATGCACGGCTTGCGGGTGGATCGCGCCCTGCCGCGACTGCGATGCGCGGCTGACGGTGCATCTCGGCGCCTCCCGGCTGCGCTGCCATCATTGCGGCGCCGATGCACCGCTGCCCGAGAAATGCCCGCAATGCGGCTACGACGTGCGGCACGTGGGTCAGGGCACCGAGCGGGTCGAGGAAACGCTGGCCGGACTATTCCCCGACAGGCCGATCGTGCGGCTCGATCGCGACGTCGTGCGCAAGCGCGGCGATCTCGAGTCGGCAGTCAACCGCATCTCGAGCGGCGAGGCGCGCATCCTCGTCGGCACGCAGATGGTCACGAAGGGCCACGACTTCCCGAGCGTCACGCTCGTCGTCGTACTGAACGCCGACCAGGGTCTGTTCAGCACGGACTTCCGTGCGTCCGAACGTGTCGCGCAAACCATCATCCAGGTCGCGGGGCGCGCGGGGCGCGGCACGAAGCCCGGCGAGGTGCTGATCCAGACGGAGTACCCGGACCACCCGCTGTTGCGCAGCCTGCTCGACGAGGGTTACGACGGATTCGCGCGCGCCGCGCTCGCCGAACGGCAGGCCGCGAACTGGCCGCCGTTCTCGCAGCTCGCGGCACTGCGCGCGTCGGCGGAGACGCTCGAGACGGCGGCGGAGTTCCTGCGTAGCGCGCGCCAGCTCGCGCGGCCACAACGCGGCGTCGAAATCCGGGGTCCCGCGCCCGCCGCGATGGCGAAGCGCGCGGGGCGATACCACGCGCAGATCCTGCTCGAATGCCGCGAGCGCGCGCCATTGCACCGCACGTTGATGGATCTGCTGCCGCGGCTCGAAGGGCTCAAGCCGCCGCGCGACCTGCGCTGGTCGCTCGACATCGATCCGCTCGACTTGTTCTGACCGCCTCCCATCTGACGCTGGAGTCTTGCTTGCCTTCCACGACTGTCCTCTCGCCCCTGCAGCGCGCCGACTTCGAAACGATAGCCGCGCTCGCGCGACGAATCTGGCTCGAGCACTACATCTCGATCATCTCGAAGAGCCAGATCGAGTACATGCTCCTTGGCCGCTTCACGCCTGAAAATCTCGCGCGCTATGTCGATGCGAGCGACCGCTGGTTCGACGTGTTGCGAGTGGACGGCGCGATCGTGGGGTATTGCAGCCATGCGCTGCTGGCCGTCAACGAGGTCAAGCTCGAGCAACTCTATCTACTGCCGGAGCTGCACGGACGGGGCCTCGGCAAGCGAATGATGGTGCACATCGAGGCGCACGCGCGCGAGCTCGGACGCGACACGCTCGTGCTCCAGGTGAACAAGCAGAACACGAAGGCGGCGGGTGTCTACCTGCGCGCCGGCTTCGAAGTGCGCGAGGAAGCCGTCGTCGACATCGGGTCGGGCTACGTGATGGACGACTTCATCATGGAAAAACGGCTCGGCGGCCCTGCCCGCGCATAGATCAAGGGGTCGGATCTGCTGGATCCGACCCCTTTTACCCGTCGTCGATGCGAATCAGGTCGCGGGCTGGTGGCGCGGACGCTGCAGCTCGGACTTCGTCAGAAAGCCGTTCTTGTCCTTGTCGAGCGTGCTGAAACGCTCCGCCATCTTCGGCATCTTGGCCTGCACTTCGTCGAGCGACAGTTGTCCGTCGCCGTTCGAATCGGCAGCCTTGAAATGTTCGTCGGCTTTCTCGCGCATGGCGCCCCGGCGGGTCTCACGTGCCTGGCGCGTCTCTTCCTGCGTCACGTAGCCGTCCTTGTCGAGGTCCAGCTTGTCGAACCAGGCGGCCGAGCGTTCGGCGCCAGCCGCCGTCGCCTCGGCGCGCGAGACGCGGCCGTCACCATCGGTGTCGGCCTTCAATTCGTGCGGCGCGTCGCTGCGCGGCTTGTCGCCCGCCATCGCGGTTCCGGCGATCAGCCCCGCTGCCATCAAACCAATGGCGATGAGGCCGGTTGAAAGGGTTGTCTTCATGAATAGGGTCTCCAGTCGAAAAACGAGGCCTGCGGGGTATTCAACGCGACCCGGGAGATTCGGTTTACACCGGCGTCTCCGGTAAGATCGCGCCCGTTTCCGCGAGTTCCAGACAGGTTATCCCCCCGTGAAATCCGATCTCGAGCGCCTGCTGCGTGAGGCGCTGCGCACCCTCGTTCCCGGCGTCTTAAACGAAGCGATCGATCCGTCGCTCGTCGTCGTCGAGCGCGCACGCGACGCCCAGCACGGCGATTTCCAGAGCAATGTCGCCATGCGGCTCGCCAAGCTTGCGCGCAAGAATCCGCGCGAGCTCGCGCAGGCGATTGTCCAGGCCCTGCCGAAGAGCGATTTGCTGGCGGGCGCCGATGTCGCGGGCGCGGGCTTCATCAACTTCCGTCTGGCGCCAGATGCGTGGTTCGCCGCGCTGAAGAAGATCGCGTCGGACGGCGAGACGTACGGCCGCAGCAAGACCGGCGCGGGCCGCAAGGTGATGGTCGAGTTCGTGTCGGCAAATCCGACGGGGCCGATGCACGTCGGTCACGGGCGCGGCGCCGCTTACGGCGCGACGCTCGCAAACCTGCTCGACGCGACCGGGCACTCCGTCTACCGCGAGTACTACGTCAACGACGCGGGCCGGCAGATCGACATCCTCGCGGTGAGCGTCTATCTACGTTACCTGGAGCTTTGTGGCGAACCGATCGTCTTCCCGTCGAACGGCTACAAGGCGCCGTACATCCTGCCGGTCGCGAAAGCGTTGCACGACAAGCGCGGCGCGGTGTTGCAACGCCCGGCCGCCGACGTCGCCGCGGGCGCTCCGCCCGATGCGCCGGCCGGCGACAAGGACAAGCACATCGATGGGCTCATCGAGAACGCGCGGAAGCTGATCGGCGCACCCGAGTTCGACGCCATCGTGCTGTTCGCGCGCGACGCGATGCTCGCGGACATCCGCAACGATCTCGACGAATTTCGCGTCACGTTCGACTGCTGGTACTCCGAGCGCGACCTGAGCAAGAGCGGCGCCGTGGACAAGGCGTTGACCGAATTGCGCAAGTCCGGCCGAGTCTTCGAGAAGGACGGGGCGCAGTGGTTCAAGTCGACGGAGTTCGGCGACGACGAAGATCGCGTCGTCGTGCGCGCGAACGGCGAGAAGACCTACTTCGCCTCCGACATCGCGTACCACTTCGACAAGCGCCAGCGCGGCCACGATCTGCTCATCGACGTCTGGGGCGCGGACCACCACGGCTATGTCTCGCGCGTGCGCGGCGCGCTCGTCGCACTCGGCAACCCGGGCGACTGCTTCGAGGTCTGCCTGATGCAGCTCGTGAGCCTGTTTCGGGGCGGCGAGAAACTCTCGATGGGCAAGCGCGAAGGCAACTTCGTGACGCTGCGCGACCTGCGCAACGAGGTCGGCAACGACGCGGCGCGGTTCTTCTACCTGATGCGCAGCCACGATCAGTCGCTCGACTTCGATCTCGAGCTCGCGAAGTCGCGCTCGAACGAAAACCCGGTCTACTACGTCCAGTACGCGCACGCGCGCGTCGCGTCCGTCATGAAAGAGCTGGGCGCAAGGGGTTTCTCACACGACGCGGCCAACGGCGCCGCCAGCCTGTCGCGCCTGACGGCCCCGCACGAGCAGGCGGTCATCAGCGCGCTGTCGAAGTATCCGGAGTCGATCGAGCACGCCGCGCTCGCGCGCTCGCCGCACTCGCTCGTTCACTACCTGCGTGACCTTGCCAACAGTTTGCACACCTACTACAACGCGGAGAAGTGGATCGTCGAGGATGCGGGCCTGCGCGATGCGCGCATCACGCTCGTGCTTGCGGTCCAGCAAGTGGTTCGCAACGGGCTCGGGATCCTCGGGGTCTCGGCGCCACAGAGCATGTGACGGAGAGATTGCCCTGGCCGTGAAGATCACCAGCCGCGATTTCAAGCGCACCCGCGCGGGTGGAATCCGCTTCGAGTTCTCGCGCTTTCGGGAGTTCGGGCTCGGACTCGCGCTCGGCCTGTCGTTGTCGGTGTGCGTGCTCGTCTGGCAGAACTACCGCGACAACGAAACCGCGCGCGCCGCCGCCGAACAGCCCAAGCCCGAACCGCGCGCGAGCGCGAACGCTTCCGCCGCGGATGCCGAGGAAGGCGCGAAGAACTACGACTTCTACAACATGCTGCCCAACTTCGAAGTGGTGGTGCCGGAGAAGGAACGCGCCGTCTCGCGCGAACGCGACACCGCGCTCACGCCGATCGAACGTCCCGGCGTGTACGTCCTGCAGGCCGGTTCGTATCGCAGACAGGAAGAAGCGGACCGCGTCCAGGCGCAGCTCAAGAAACAAGGCATCGACGCCAACGTACAGCGCGTCGCGGTCGACGACGACGTGTGGCATCGCGTGCGCATTGGACCGATCACCGATCTCGCCGAGCTCAACCGACTGCGCGCGCGGTTGCGCGCGGCCGACCTCGACAGCGGACTCGTCATCCGCGTCGGAGACTGAGCGTGTTCAACGCGTTTCGTGGAATCGTCGCTGCCGCCGCGCTGTTGCTCGCCGCCTGCGCGACGCCGCCAACCGCGGCACCGCCGGCCCCTGCATCCGAACCCGCGAGCCCGCCGCCGCCGGTCGTCGCACCAAAACCGCCGGTTCCTCCGCCCACGCATCCCGGACTCACGCTTTCAGCCGTCGGCGACATCATGCCGGGCACGGATTTTCCGGAGAACGTGCTGCCCGATGACGATGGTCTCTCGTTCCTCGACGCGGTGACGCCAACGCTCTCGTCGACCGACGTCGCCTTCGGCAACTTCGAGGGCGTGCTGCTCGACGGCGGCGAGCCCGTGAAGCAGTGCAAGGACAAGCGCATCTGCTTCCTGTTCCGCACGCCCACGCGCTACGCGACTTACCTCAAGCTCGCCGGCTTCGACGTGATGAGCCTGGCCAACAACCACGCGCGCGACTTCGGCGAGGACGGCCGCTCGTCGAGCATGGCCGCGCTCGATGGGGTGGGCATTCACCACTCCGGACGCGAAGGCACGACGGCGAGCTGGATCGCGAATGGCCGGCGCATCGCGATGGTCGCCTTCGCGCCCAACGTCGGCTCCAATTCGCTCAACGATCCGCAAATCGCGATTCCACTCGTGACGCTACTCGCGCGCGAGCACGAGATCGTGATCGTGTCTTTCCATGGCGGCGCTGAAGGCAATGGCGCCGAGAAGCTGACGTTCGCGCGCGAAATCTTCGCGGGCGAGGATCGCGGCAACGTCGTCGAGTTCGCGCGGTCGATGGTCGATGCGGGCGCGGACATCGTGCTCGGCCACGGGCCGCACGTCGTGCGCCCGATGGAGATCTACCACGACCGGCTGATCGCTTACAGCCTCGGCAATTTCGCGACGTATTACGGCATCAGCGTCGAGGGCATCCGCGGCATCGCGCCCATTCTCGTCGCGCAACTCGATGACGACGGGAAGTTCGTCTCCGGGCGTCTCGAAGCGACAATGCAGATCCGGCCCGCGGGACCTGCGCCGGATCCGGAGAAGAAGGTGATCGCGCAGTTGCGCGAGCTCACGAACGCCGCGTTTCCGGAAGGCGAGCTCGTGATCGCAGAAGACGGGACCCTGTCGCGCCGCAGTCCATGAATTCCTGGATTCGCGTCGTCGCTGCCACGGCGGTTCTCGTTCTTTCGGCATGCACCACCTCGCAATATCCCATCGAGGCCCAGGTCGGACCGAAGGAGCCCATCGACTCGCGGCTGCTAGGACGCTGGACTCTCGCGCGTGACGAAAGAATCATCCTCACGATCGAGCGTCGGCTCGACGAGTTGGCGCTCCGCCTGAGCGATCCGGATCAGCAGGAGCCCGAGGACTACCGCGTGCGCGTCGCGCGTGTCGGCAGGTTCAACTACGCGAGCGCGACACGTGTCGGCCGGCGCGAAGCCTGGACGTTGTACCGATTCCGGTTTCTCGACGAGGACAGCATCGTCGTGAACACCGTGGATGACGACTTCATGTTCCGCGCCGTGCGTGGCGGATTGATTCGCGGCATACCCGACAGAGGCCCGCCCTCCCGGGCTTCACTCACGGCGATGCCCCGCGAGCTGCGCGAATTCGTGCGCGGCAATCCGGACATGTTCGCGGGCGAGCAATTCGAGCTGCGGCGGGAACCGTGAACTCTTGCCGGTGCGAAAACGCTGCCCTCTGAGACGCGCGTTCCCGGCAGGTGTAGAGTCCCGGCCGTAAGGTCCAGGGAGCCCGACATGAACAACAAGATTTCCGCCTGCCTCATCGCCGCGTGCCTGCTCGCGAGCGCGCCCTCCTTCTCCGAGATGAACGAACTCGACAAGCAATACGTCGAGCAGATCATCAAGGGCGGCTCCGGCACGCTGCGCCAGGTGTCCGAGAGCATGGCGAACAGCGGTTACGCGAACACCGCAGTGCTCGACGTGCTCGCCGAAACGCTGCTCGAAAAATATCCGCTGACCGGCGCCGACTTCGGCAGCGTCGATTCGGTGGCGTGGATGTGTCGCGCGCTCGGCGCGTCGCGCAACAATCGCTATCGCCCGCTCCTCGAACACATCTCCGACGACAAGACCGTGCATCGTAAGCTGCGCAGCCATTGCGAGAAGGCGACGAAGCAGTTGCCGAAGGGTTCCGAGAACTCGTACATCGCGGGCACTGTGAATCTCGAGCTGCTGCGCAATCCGCCGCCGCCCCCGCCGCCGGCTCCCGCCGGCAAGGGCAAGAAGAACGCGAAGGCCGCGAAGCCTGCCGCGGCTCCGGCCGCGGCGGCGAAGCCTGCGGCTGCCGCCGCGCCCGCACCGGCCGCCGCCGCCGCGGCGCCCGCTGGCAACGTCGACCTCAGCAAAATCGCGGTCGGCATGAGCCAGGCGCAGGTCAACGACTTGTTAGGCCCGCCCACCGCGCAGACGCAGCGCATGACGGGCAAGCAATGGCAGCCGTTCAACTTCGGCGCGAAGGACCTGCAGCGGGTGATGTATCTCTACAAGGGCGTGGGCCGCGTGGAGTTTTCGCTGAAGTCGGCGTACGAGGGAGTGTTCCGCGTGGTGGCGGTGACGCCGGATCCGAACGAGACCGGCTATCCGTAGTGGGTCCGTTCCCCGTTTCCTAACAAAAGGGGGCGGGCTCGACCGCCGGCGGTGCGACGTCTTCCGGCCGAATCATTTTTTGGCCCTCAAGGTCGATCGCGCTTCAAGAAAGAAATTGGGGTCAGGCCCCAATTTCTTTCCTGGCGTTCGCTCGTCGTTCGCTGCTCGCCTTCGTAGTGGCATCGAGGGCGCACCTGACGGGGCATCAGCCCGGCTCGCGGACGCTCTCTCCGCGCCGATCTCCATTCGGGCCAAAAAACGATTCAGCCGGAAGACATCGCGCAAAGGTTGCACTCTGGCCCGTCCCCTTTTGCTAGGAAACGAGGAACTGCCCCGATGCGGGGCCTGACCCGATTTACTCCGACTCGTCCGTGATGTTCCGGAAGTCGACGCCGAGCGACCGCAGCTTGCGATACAGATGCGTGCGCTCCATCCCCACGCGCTTCGCCAGCTGACCGACCTTGCCGTTACACAGCAGCAACTGCTGTTGTAGATAGGCGCGCTCGAACTGCTCGCGCGCTTCGCGCAGCGGCAGTGCCAGCAGATCCTGCTTCACGAGCGGCTCCGCGGTCGGCGCTGCCGCGGCGAGCTCGCGCTCGATTTCCTCGAGGCGGATCTCCTCGCTGCCGCCCTGCAGGAGCAGACGCTGCACGAGGGTCTTGAGCTCGCGCACGTTGTCGGGCCACGGGTAGTTGCGCAGGCGATTCTGCGCCGCGACGCTGAACTTGCGGAACTGCAGGCCTTCGCCGTCGACGAGGCGGTCGACGTAATGCCGTAGCAGATCGGGGACGTCTTCCGTGTATTCGCGCAACGGTGGCACGCGCACGATCAGCGTGTTCAGGTGCGAGAGCAGGTCGCGGCGGAAATTGTCGACGCGCGCTTCGATTCCGGGACGCGCGGACGACAGCAGGCGCGCCTTGAGCTGGATGGGCGTCGAGCCGCCGACGCGCGTGAACTCGCCGCTCTCGAACACGCCGAGCAGACCGCGCTGCGCCTGCGGCGGAAGATCCTCGAGCTCGTTGACGAACAGGGTGCCGGCACCCACTCTCTCGAGCACGCCCGGCGCCACCTGCCCGTTCGATTCGGTGCCGAACAACACCTGATCGGCGCCGTCGCCGCGCAATGTGCTCGAGATCAATGTCACGAACGGCCGCGGCGCGCGCGGGCTCGCATCGTGGATGAAGCGCGCGAAGGCCTCGCGGCCCGTGCCGGTTTCGCCGATGAGCATCACCGGCGAATCGTTCGCGGCGATCTGCGCGAGATCGGCGCGCAACTGCTGCATCACGCGGCTGCGGCCGACGGGCACGCCCGGCGAGGCGGCGAGCAACTTGCCCGCATGGCGCTTGCGTTTGCCGGCCTCGAGAGCGCGCTCGACGGTGCGCAGCAGCTTCTGCAAGGAGAGCGGCTTCTCGACGAAATCGAACGCACCCAGGCGCGTGGCTTCGACGGCGGTCTCCACGGTGCCGTGGCCCGACATCATCACGACAGGGCACGACGCCTCGGCGGTCTGACCCTGCCACTCGCGCAGCAGCGTGATGCCGTCCGTGTCCGGCATCCAGATGTCGAGCAGCACGAGATCGGGCAATTGCCGCGCGCGCGATGCGCGCGCCTGGCCCGCGTCCCCGGCGACGTCCACGTCGTAGCCTTCCTCGGAGAGAATTTCTTTCAGCAAGCCGCGGATGTCGGCTTCATCATCGACGACGAGAATGTGTGCGGCGCTCATGCTCGCTCCTTCCTGGGTTCAACGCGCCGTTCGCGCGCGACCATCTGTCGGGATCCATCGGTTACGGGCAAGGATACACGCACGCGCCCGCCGCCTTCCGGCCGATTGTCGGCCTCGACGCGCCCGCCGTGCTCCTCGACGATCTTCTTCACGATCGCGAGCCCCAGGCCAGTTCCCTTGGGCTTGCTCGTGACGTACGGATCGAAGACGCGGCCCAGCACTTCGCGCGCGAAGCCGGGTCCATTGTCGCTCACAGTAATAGTCGCGTAGTGCGCGGTGCCGGCGATTTCGAGCTGCGTCGCGGCAATGACTCTGCCGCCCGGGGTGCTCTCGACCGCCTCGACGCCATTCACGATGAGGTTGTTGAGGATTTGGCGCACGCGTCCGCGATCCGCTTCGACCTGTTCGATGCGCGGATCGAGCTCGATGTCGATGGTCACGCCCGATTCCTGCACGCGATGCAGGTCGGCGACCTCGGTGACGAGCGCGTTCAACGGGAAGCGTGTGATCTTCATGTCCGGCGCACGCGCGTATTCGCTGAATGCGTTGACCATCGCTTTCATCGCCTCGACCTGTTGCACGATCGTGTACGTCGCACGATCGAGGATCTGCGCGTCCTCACCGGTCATCTGCGAGAGATAGCGCCGGCGCATGCGTTCGGCGGAGAGCTGGATCGGCGTGAGCGGGTTCTTGATCTCGTGCGCGAGACGGCGCGCGACTTCACCCCAGGCCGCATCGCGCTGCGCCTGCAGCAGCGCGCTGATGTCGTCGAACACGATGACGTAGCTGCCCTGGGCGTCGGCCTCGCTCTCCGAATGGTCATCACCAGGCATCGGCGTGCAAGCGCACACGAGCACGCGCGCGCCGGCCATCTCCGCCTTCAGATCCAACTGCTCGCGCCACTCCTCTTCGCCTTTCGACAGACGCGAGGTCACCTCGCCCACGAACTGCGAGAAGCGCGGATTGCCATCGGTGAGCGTCGTCAACGGCTGGCCCACGCCCTGCTCGAGATCGACGCCCAGGATGTTGCTCGCGGCCTGGTTGGCGCTGCGCAGCAGCAGATCGCGCCCGAGCGTGATGACTCCCGTCGACAGGCGCGCGAGGATGATCGACAACCGTTCTCGCTCGCGTTCGACGGCCTGCTGGCTGCGCGTGTTGTCTTCGCGCGCGCGGCGCAGGCGCTTCGTCATGTCGTTGAACGAGTGCACGAGGAATCCCATCTCGTCGCGCGATGGCAATGGAAGGCGCGTGCCGAAGTCGCCCTTGCCGACCGCGCGCGTGCCGGCGATCAGGTCCTGCACGGGCCGGACGAGCTTCTCGGCGGAGTAGATAGCGCCGTAGATGGCGGTCAGCATCGCGAGCAGGAGCACCAGAGTGAGGGTCATGCGGAAACTGTTCATGACGGGCTCGCGCCTCGCCGAAAGCTCGCCATGTTGCGAATAGGATCGCTGGACGGCTTCCGATAGCCGCGCGAGTTGCGGTGGCACAGGGTACAGCGCCACCACGAAACGACCTTCGCTCGATCCCGGAGACGTCGCGATAGGTGCGGCGGTGTTGATCAGATAGTCGCCGTCCGACAGCGGCTCCAGGCTCCAGTAAACGTTGCCGATCGTGTACGACTCGTTCTCGGCGGAGGTGCCAAGCGAGTCGGTGTCGGGCGGTTTGCCGGGCAGGCTCGAGCGCGAACGCTTCATCGCCGAGATCGCGCGCGTGACGTCGGCGGTTGCGAGGCGCGGGAAGCGCGTCGTGTCGCCCGTGCTGCTGGCCGCGAGCACCTGGCCGAGGGTGCCGTAGACGACGACTTCGATCGCTCCACTCTCCACGCGATGCTCATCCGTGGCCGCGGCCCAGTCCGAGGGCGGGCTGTCTGCCAGACGATTCGCGAAGAGTTCGGTGTTGCGCGCGTATTCGCGCATGCGAACGTCCATCGCCGATTTCGACAGCTCGAGCGCGTCGGTGAGGCCCTGCTTGATCTCCACCTTGAACCAGCTGTCGATGCCGCGGTTCAGGAACTCGAGCGAGAATAGATAGACGATGATCAGCGGCGCGATCACGAGCGAACCGAAGATCGCCACCGTACGTGCCGTCAGCCGGGAACCAGGAACCTGCGCGCGGAATGAGCGCACGAGCTCGATGAGCTTGCGCGCGAGCAACACGGTGACCGTGACCAGCGCGACCGCGTTGATGAGCAGGATCCAGGCCTGCAGGTTGCTGTAGCGGACCGAGTTCTGCACCGAGACGGCGAGCAGCAGCAACAGACCGCCGCTCACCAGCACCCAGAGGGCGACCAGCCCCAAGGTGCCGAAGCGTCTCAACGCTGCAGGGACCATGAGAACCACTCACTCTCGCGATGCCAGTCGTCGGTCCAGAACAGCAGCACGCGCAGCGTGTCGGGTAGCCGGCCGCGGCGCACGCCGGCGCGCAGGCTCACGCGGTACTCGCGATTCGCCGAGAGCTGCGGCGCCACGAGCACGGGCCAGGCATCGACGGTGCCGAGCGCTTCGAGAGCCTCCTCGAGAGTCGCGTAGCTGTGTTGCTGCATGCTCGCGCGCGGATCGATGTCGCGCGTGAGGTAGCGGTCGCTGACGGCGTGGTACACGAGCTCGCGATGCAGCGTGTAGTTGGCGACGTCGTCGTCGATCCAGAAGCGCCGCTCCTTCGAGACGATGACGTCGAGGTCGAAGGTCAGCGTGAGTCCGTCCTTGAGCGCCGCGCGAATGTCGTCGTTGACCGGATATGCGACGCGCGCGAAGAGCTGGAACACGCCGCTCTCGATGTTCATGTACGCGGAGCGCACTTCGAGGAGGCCGTCGAGTGCGTCGGCACGCGCGCCGCTGGCCGCGCAGGCCATGAAGGCCGCGAGAGCCAAGGTCGCCAGGTTGTGCGTGCGCCGGTTCATGAACCTCTAGTTCCGCGTCAAACAAGCATAGTAGAAGCCGTCGGTATCCGCGTCGCCACCGGGCAGGAGTTGCCAGCCAGGCGAGCGTTCCAGCAAACCGGGCGGCCGCTCGAGGCTTTCCGGCCAGGGCAAGACCGCAGCTCCTGGATGCGTTTCGAGGAATGCCCTGACCACGTCTTCGTTCTCGTTCGGAAACACCGAGCAGGTGCAGTAGATGAGACGCCCGCCGGTGCGAAGTAGTTCGAACGCCGTTGCGAGAATGCGCGCCTGCGTGGCGGCGAAACCGTCCGCGTCGCCGGGTCGGCGCAGCAGCTTGATGTCGGGATGGCGGCGGATCACGCCGGTAGCCGAACACGGCGCGTCGACCAGGATTCGGTCGAAGGACCTGAGCGCGAGCGATGGTGGGCGCGTCGTGAGATCCGCGGTCAGCAACAGCGCATCGCGTCCGGCGCGCACGAGATTTTCGCGCACTCGCACGAGCCGCAGCGGGTCGTCATCCGCGGCGATGAGTTCGGTGAGTCCGGGCGTGCGTTGCGCGATGTGGAGAGTCTTGCCGCCGGGTGCAGCGCAGGCGTCGAGCACGCGCATGCCGGGTTGCGTGTCGAGCAGCGGTGCGGCGAGTTGCGCGCCGCCATCCTGCACCGACACCGCGCCGATTTCGAAGCCGGGCAGTGCCTGCACGGCGGCGGGCCGTTCGAGCACGATCATCGCGGGGTTCCAATCGACGCCGCGCGCTTCACGGCCGAGCGCGCGCCAGGCACGCAGGAAATCGTCGCGCGTCATCTGCGCGGGGTCGACACGCAGCACCATTGGCGGATGCGCGTTGTTCGCGGCGAGAATCGATTCCGCGCGATCGCCCCAGACCTTCGTCAGTGTGTCGACGAACCAGCGCGGATGGGCGTGACGCTGTGCGGGGTCGGTGTCGACCGTCGTCAGCAGGTCCACGCGTTGCGCGGTGAATTTGCGCAGCACCGCGTTAACGAAACCGCTCGCGCGTGGTTCCCCCACGATGCGGCTCGCGTCGACGGCAAGATGCACCTGGGCCTCGGGTGCTCCGCGTGAATACTCCACCTGGTGCGCGGCCGTCACGAGCAACGCGGCGAGCGTTGGCGACAACTCGTCGAACGGCCGATTGACGAGCGGCGCGACCGCAGGCGCGAGACGCAGATACCAGCGCAGCGTGCCGAGCGCGATCGCGCGCACGGCGGCGCGATCGACGCGTTCGTGCGCCGCTTCGAGTGCCGCATCCGCGGAGCGGCCGTCATGGACGACGGCCTGCACGGCGAGCGCGGCGCTCGCCAGCGTCTCGGCACCGGGAGCATGGCGTTCACGCCGCGGACGGTACCCTGCGGGACGATGTCTCATGCGCCGAACCTCGTGCCGTCGAGCCGAATGGCGTTCGCGAAATCGCGCGCGGACACGGGGCGTTTACCCGCGCGTTGCAGCTCGCTCACGGCGAGCACGCCATCGCCGCAGGCCACGTGCAGACCATCCTCGGCGAGGCCTAACAATGTTCCGGGCGTGGCACCCGTTGCCACAGTCGTAGCGACGTGCGCACGCAGGATTCGCAGGGTTTCGCCCGCGAACAGCGTCTCGGCGACGGGCCAGGGATTGAAGGCGCGCACGCGCCGGTCGATCTCGAGCGCCGGCAGATTCCAGTCGAGCTTTGCCTCGGTCTTCTCCAGCTTCGACGCATACGTCGAGCCGGCCGCGGGTTGCGGCGTGGCCGCAAGTGTTCCCGCCGCGAGACCGCCGAGGGCTTCGATCAATGCGGCCGCGCCGAGCTCCGCGAGCGCGTCGTGCAGATTGCCCGCGGTGTCGTGAGTGCCGATGGGGTGCCGGCGCTCGAGCAGCGTCGGTCCCGTGTCGAGTCCGGCGTCGAGCTGCATGATGGTCACGCCCGTTTCGGCGTCGCCCGCGAGGATCGCGCGCTGGATCGGCGCGGCGCCACGCCAACGCGGCAGCAGCGATCCGTGGATGTTCACGCAGCCGTAGCGCGGCAGAGAAAGCACCGTCGGCGGCAGGATGAGGCCATAGGCGACGACGACGAGCACGTCCGGCGCCCAGCTCGCGAGCTCGACGCGACTCTCGGGCGTTTTCAAAGTTGATGGTTGCGCGAGCGGCAGGCCCGCGTCGAGCGCGAGTAGTTTGACGGGCGAGGCGCGCAGCTCACGGCCGCGGCCGGCCGGCCGGTCCGGCTGCGTGAGCACGCCGACCACGCGGTGGCCGGAGGAAAGCAACGCGCGCAACGCGGGCAACGCGAAATGCGGAGTGCCCGCAAAGGCGATTCGCAGAGCGGTCATGAGTTCGCCCGAAGGCTGGTGCGCGGGAGGTTCAGTACGCGCGCGCGGTGACGGATTCGTTCGGGTGCGCGTTGCGCTCTTTGCGATCCTTGTCGAGCTTCTTGCGGATGCGCTCTCGTTTCAGATCCGAGAGGTAATCCACGAACAGCTTGCCTTCGAGATGATCCATTTCGTGCTGCAGGCACACGGCAGCCAGGCCTTCGAGTTCGACCTCGAACTCCTCGCCGGTCACATCCCTCGCACGGGCGCGGATCTTCGCGGCACGCTTCACTTCGTCGAAAATTCCCGGGACCGAGAGGCAGCCCTCTTCGCCGACCCCGGTACCTTCGGCGCTCAAGATCTCGGGGTTGCAGAACACCATCGGCTCCGTCCTGCCTTCCGAAACATCCATGACAATCAATCGCTTGTGGAAATCCACCTGGGTCGCGGCCAGGCCGATGCCGGGGGCCGCGTACATGGTCTCGAGCATGTCCCCGGCGACCCGCGCCAACGCGGAATCGAACACCTCGACCGGCTTGGCGCGGGTGCGTAAACGGGGGTCGGGGTATTCGAGAATTTGCAGGCGCGCCATGATGTTCCGCTCGATTGCTGCTAATGTTTGGGCGATACGATTGAGGACAAGGACTGCGCGAGTCGCTGCGGGGTTCCGTCCCGTGATCCAGCGCACAAACTTGACAATAGATCGTAGGCCCTCGTGCCGCGCCGGATTATAACTGGGGTCCGCTTGCCCCACCCAGAGTTGAGGAGTGGAGGATGTCTTTGAATCAAGAACTTAAATCCCCGCGTGTATTGGCGTTGCTGACGCCGCGAAATTTGATCGTCGCGGGCTTCATCGCGGCTGCCATTCTCGCTGCCGGGTGCAAATCCGCCCCTCCCGGGGAACAAACCGAGTATCGCGGAGCCCCCGCGCCTTCGGCCGCGTCCAGGGATCGTGCCGACGACATGACGGCAACCGAAGCCGCCATCTCTGGCCTCAACGAGGCGCCGGCTGCCGACCAAAGTGCGCCGACCTCGCAGTTGCTGCGTCCCGATGCGCCGATGAATTACTCGGTGAAGCGTGGCGACACCCTCTGGGACATCTCCGCGGTATTCCTCAAGGACCCATGGTTCTGGCCCGAGATCTGGCAGATCAATCCGCAGGTCGAAAACCCGCACCTGATCTACCCGGGCGATGTGCTGTCGCTCGCGGTCGGCGCCAATGGCGATGCTCACGTCTACATCTCGCAGTATGGCGGCGCGCGTCTGACGCCCCGGCTGCGCAGCGAAGACCTCGATGGTCCCATCGACTCGATTCCGTTCTCCGCGATCACCGCGTTTCTCTCGAAGCCCTCCGTGCTGACGAAAGATCAGGCGTTGCGCGCTCCGCACATCCTCGCGTTCCGCGACGGACACATGGTGGGCGGCACCGGGCACGAGATCTACGTGCGCAAACTGAATGCGCCGCTCAATCAACGATTCTCGGTCATGCACATCGGCGCTGAAATCCGCGATCCGGAATCAAATGATGTTGTCGGTTATCAAGCCGCCTACGTCGCGACGGCAGTCGTGAATTCTCCCGGCGAAGTCAGCAAGGCAATTTTGACAGAGGGTGCCCGCGAGGCGCTCGAAGGTGACCGCCTGATCTCGCAGCAGGGCGAAACCCCGCTGACGTTCGCGCCGCATGCGCCGCGCGGGGAACTGGACGGCCAGATCATCGCCATCGCGGACAATGCCGAACAGATCGGCACATATCAGGTCGTCGTCGTGAATCGCGGCGCTCGCCACGGCCTCGCCGCGGGCGCGGTGCTCGCGGTCGACCAGAAGGGCGCGACGGTCCAGGACCGATACAGCAAATATCCGTGGAACAAGGACCCGGTCGGCGAGGACGTGCAACTACCTTACGAGCGCGCCGGCACGATGATCATTTTCAAAGTCTACGATCGCGTGAGCTACGGCCTCATCGTCGGCGCCCGCGGCCCGATGCAGGTCGCCGATCGCGTCTACAACCCTTCCGTTGGCGGACCGCGCAACATGCCGGTTTCGCGCACGACATCCAGTTCCGACTCCGGCGGCTCCGCCGCTCCGATCGTGGCTTCCAACCCGGATGGCGGCGGCACAGTCGTCTTCTACCGCGAGAAGAAGCTGTTCGGCGCCGCGGCCCGTTTCAAGGTTCGCGAGAACGGCGTCGAGCTCTGCAAGCTCTCGAACGGCACCTTCTGCGTGGTGAACGTCCCGGCGGGCGCGCACGATTTCGCCCCCGAGAAAGACGCGAAGGAAACAGTGAAGCTGGATGTTCAGGCCGGCGAAACGTATTTCGTCCGTGGCACCATCTCGATGGGATTCCTCTCCGGACGCGGCAACCTCGCGTCGTCCGACCGTGGCGCCTTCGAAGGCATGCAGTCCGACCTATCCGACAATTCGGGCCAGGACCTGGGTAGCGGCGACTAGCTAGTCTCTGGACCATCTCGAAAACGACGCCCGGTGCGAAAGCCCCGGGCGTTTTCTTTTCTGGAGTCGAATCTGTCCGAAATGACCAGAAACTCGCGTCCATGAATCGACGCGCGGCTTCTAGGCTGTCGGGATGATCCATCGAAGCGAAGCAGTCCTGCGCCGGCGCGTCATCGCCGCGCGTGCGCCTGGCATCACGGCGCCGCAACTCTTGGGCCTGGCGAAAGCGTCTCCCGACCTGGATCTGCTCGACGACCCGGATGAGTTGGCGCTCCGGCAGCTCGGACTATCTACCGCGGCGGCGCGGAAGCTCGCTGCCCCCGACCTCGCGCAGATAGACGCCGACCTGCGCTGGCTCGACTCTTCCCGTGCAACGCTGCTCGCCGTCACCGACGAGGCGTACCCCGAACTGCTGCGCGAGTCGCCGGATGCGCCGCCGCTGCTCTTCGTGCTCGGCGATCCCGGCGCGCTAGCCGAACCCCAGATCGCGATGGTCGGCAGCCGCAATCCGACAGCGGGCGGCGTCGCGACCGCGCGCGACTTCGCGTCGAAGTTCGCTCGTGCCGGGATCACCATCACGAGCGGTCTCGCGCTGGGCATCGACGCCGCCTGCCACGAGGGAGCGCTCGCAGGCGGCGGCCTCACCGTCGCGGTGCTGGGCTGCGGGCTCGACCTGATCTACCCGAAAACACACGAAGCCCTGGCCGCCCGTATCCTGGGGGCGGCCGGCGCTCTGGTTTCCGAATTCCCGCCCGGAACGCCCGCGCTTCGCGAACACTTTCCTCAGCGCAACCGCATCATCGCGGGATTGAGCGTCGGCACTGTCGTCGTCGAAGCGGCCCGCCGGTCGGGCTCCCTGATCACCGCCCGACTCGCCGGGATCGCTGGCCGGGAGGTGTTCGCCCTGCCCGGATCCATCCACAACGAGCGCGCCCGGGGCTGCCACGAACTCATCCGTCAGGGGGCCAAACTCGTCGAGTGCGTCGAGGACGTCCTCTGCGAGCTCAAAATTTCCTTTGCTTCCCAACTACTTGCGACGCCGGCGACCGTGGCGAAAAACCCGCCCGTGTTGGACAAGGCATACAAAATCCTGTTAGATGCGCTCGCCTTCGAGCCGGCGAGCGTCGACTGCTTGATCGAACGCACGGGTCTCAACAGCGAATCGATCACCTCGATGCTGCTGATTCTGGAGCTCGAAGGACACGTGGCGCCGCACCCCGGCGGCCGTTACAGCCGCATGGCGGGACAATAATCTCTACGGCGACAAGCATGACCGGAAGTGTTTTAGACATTCTCATCTACGTGTTCGACCAGTACATGATGGCGGAAGCGCCCGAAGTGCCCGAACGCGAAGCCCTTGCCGCCGATCTCGAACGCGCCGGTTTCGGCCGCCACAACGTCGAGCGAGCCCTCGACTGGCTCGCCGATCTCGCCGGTGAACGCGCCCGTCCCGATCTTCCCTCACGCGCGATGCGCGTGTTTTCCCCCGACGAGCTCGAGCGCATCTCGACGAGCTGCCGCGGGTACCTGCTGCAACTCGAACAGGAAGACATCCTCTCGCCGCTCCAGCGCGAAATCGTCATCGACCGCCTCGTCGCGCTCGACAGCGACGACATCGACATCGACCGCCTCAAGTGGCTGGTGTTGATGGTGCTCTCCAGCCAGCCGGGCCAGGAACAGGCCTGCGCGCGCATGGAAGACCTCGTGTTCGAGGACACCGACATGCGGCCGAACTAGTCGATGGCAGAAAACCTAGTCATCGTCGAGTCTCCCGCCAAAGCGAAGACCATCAAGAAATACCTCGGCAAGGATTTCGAGGTCCTGGCCTCGTACGGCCACGTGCGCGATCTCGTGCCGAAGGAAGGCGCGGTCGACCCGGACAAGCAGTTCTCGATGACCTACCAGGCCATCGAACGCAACGAAAAACACGTCGACGCGATTTCGCGCGCGTTGAAGAAATCCAAGAATCTTTATCTGGCGACCGACCCTGATCGCGAAGGCGAAGCGATCTCCTGGCATTTGCGCGAGCTGCTCGATGAGCGCGGCGATCTCAAGGGCAAAGAGGTCAAGCGCGTCGTTTTCTATGAAATCACCAAGGGCGAAGTGCAGCGGGCCGTGGCCGAGCCACGCGACCTGTCGCTCGACCTCGTGAACGCGCAGCAGGCGCGCCGCGCGCTCGACTATCTCGTCGGCTTCAACCTGTCGCCGCTGCTCTGGAAAAAGGTGCGGCGCGGTCTCTCGGCCGGTCGCGTGCAGAGCCCGGCGCTGCGCATGATCTGCGAGCGCGAGGCCGAAATCGCGATCTTCGTGCCGCAGGAATACTGGACGCTCGAGGCGCAGGGCGAGCACAGCACGCAGACCTTTCCGCTCAAGCTGACCGAGTTCAACGGCCAGAAGGTCGAGCAGTTCAGCTTCACGAACGAAGGGTCGGCGCGCGACGTCGAGCAGGCCCTCAAGGACGCCGCGCAGGGATTCCTGCACGTCGTGTCGATCGACAAGAAGCAGCGCCGCCGCAATCCGTCGCCGCCGTTCACGACATCGACCCTGCAGCAGGAAGCGGCGCGCAAGCTCGGCTATTCCGCGCAGCGCACGATGCGTCTCGCGCAGCAGCTATATGAAGGTGTGGACTTCGGCGAAGGCAGCATCGGGCTCATCACCTACATGCGCACCGATTCCTTGAACCTCGCCAACGAGGCGATCGCCGAGATCCGCACCGTGATCGCGAAAGAATACGGTGCGGAAGCCGTGGCCGAGGAAGTGCGCGCCTACAAGACCAAGTCGCGCAACGCTCAGGAGGCGCACGAAGCCATTCGCCCGACATCGGCCGCGATCCTGCCCTCGCAGGTCGAAGGCAAGATCGATCCGGACCAGTTCAAGCTTTATTCGCTGATCTGGAAGCGCGCGGTCGCCTGCCAGATGGCGCACGCGCTGTTCGACACCGTCGCCGTCGACATGGTGCCGAGCAAGCAAGCGGATGCAGGCAGTAGCGCCGCCTCGACCCGCCACACGCTGCGCGCGAACGGCTCGACTCTCGTGAAACCCGGCTACATCGCCGTCTACCAGGAAGACGTCGACGACAGCAAACCGGAGAACGAGAACGACCGCTTATTGCCCGCGATGAACGAGGGCGACGTCGTGACATTGCTCGACGTGCACGGCGATCAGCACTTCACCGAACCGCCGCCCCGCTTCTCGGAAGCGTCGCTCGTGAAGTCGCTCGAAGAGCACGGCATCGGCCGCCCTTCGACCTACGCGACGATCATCTCGACGCTCAAGGATCGCGAATACGTCGACATGGACAACCGCCGGTTCATCCCGACGGACATCGGCAAGATTGTTGGCGGCTTCCTCGCGAAGCACTTCCACAAGTACGTTGAATACGGCTTCACTGCCGCGCTCGAAGACGAGCTCGACGCGGTGTCCCGTGGCGAAGAGAACTGGACTGAGCCGCTCAAGAAATTCTGGAAGCCGTTCATCACCCAGGTCGAGCACATCGAAAAGAATGTCTCGCGCGAAGAAGCCGCGCAGGCGCGCCAGCTCGGCACGCATCCGGAAAGCGGCAAGCCCATCTCCGTGCGCATGGGCCGCTACGGCCCGTTCGTGCAGATCGGCACCAAGGACGACGAAGAGAAGCCCAAGTTCGCGGGCCTGCGACCCGGTCAGAAGATGGATCTCATCAAGCTGCCCGAGGCGCTCGAGCTCTTCAAACTACCCGTGGCGCTGGGAAATACCGCCGACGGCGAGCCGGTGCAATCGAACATCGGCCGCTTCGGGCCGTACATCAAGTACGGCGCGAAGTACGTCTCCCTGAAGCCGCCGGACGACCCTTACACCGTCACGCTCGAACGCGCGCTCGAAGTCATCGCGGCCAAGAAGGAAGCGGACGCGAACCGCATCATCCAGGACTTCGGCGTGGACAACATCCAGGTGCTGAACGGCCGCTACGGCCCGTACATCACCGACGGCAAGCGCAACGCGCGCATGCCGAAGGACACCGACCCGAAGACGATTCCGCTGGAAACCTGCCGCGAATTGCTGAGCGTCGCGCCGTTGCGCGGGCAGAAATTCGGTCGCAAGAAGACGTCCAACTCCAAAACGGCGGCGTCCGCGAAAGACGCGGCACCGGCCGCTGATGCCGCTTCCAAGGAAAAGCCGTCGAAGAAATCCGCGGTGAAGAAGAAAGAAGCCCCCGAGATTTCGACGAGCGAAAAGAAAGCGGCAGCGCCGAAGAAGAAAGCCCCGGCCAAGAAATCTTCACCGAAGGCCAAAAAATCCAAGGCCAAATCCTGATCCTTATGTTCAATCTCGCGCTGTCGCGCGATTGAATTAAGTCCGATCGCGGAGTAGCGTCGGCTGCGGGTCCTGGACAACACGGTTCGTCACGACGAAGAAAGAAGTGACGGCTGCTCGCGGCATCCAAAGAAGAACCGCCGCGCTCCCGAGGCGCTCGTCTGAAAAGACTTGAGCTCGGCGTGTGTCCGGAATAACAGGTTCTCAGGGAAATAATCACATGAAGAGCAAACGTGTTGGTCACGGCCACGTGAAGTGGGCCGTGTGCAGCGCGTTGCTGACAGCGAGCACTCTCGCGGCCGCAGCGCCGCGCGATCTCGACTCTGCCGGCATCGCGCGTCTCACTTCTCTCTCGCTTCCGCAGGCAATCGAAAGCACCGAGATCGGCGCACTCACACTGCACCCCTCGCTCGCGAACGCCACGGGAAGGCAACAGGTTCTCGTGCGTCTCAAGACACCATCGGTCGCCGTTGGTGGCAGCTCGGTGTCGCGCGAGGAAGTCCTCATCGAGCAGGCCGACTTCATCGCACGCGCGCTTCAAACCGCTCCGGCGACGGAAGTCCTGGGCAGCGTGCAGCTCGTGCTGAACGCGGTGTTCCTCGACGTCGACGCGGCGGATCTGCCCGATATCGCGCGCGACCTGTCGATCTCCCGCATCGTCGGCGCCGGAAACTATGCGCACGACCTCTCCGATACCGTGCCGTATATCGGCGCCGCCACGGCACAGTCGCTCGGCGCGCGCGGCGATGGCGTTCGTGTCGCGGTCATCGACAGCGGCATCGACTACACGCATCGCAATCTCGGTGGGCCGGGAACGCGGGAGGCGTACGAAGCCGCATGGGCTCCGATTCCGGTCGCTCCGGCACCGGCGATCCCAGTGGTCGCGGCCGGCGCGGGATATCGCGTCATCGACGACCCGGCCACGACGGCCGACGACGGTCTCTTCCCGAGCGCAAAAGTCATCGGCGGCTGGGATTTCGTGGGCGAAGCCTGGCCGAATTCCGCGGCTGTCCAGGATCCCGATCCGATCCCGGCTCCCGACGCGACCACGTTCGGCGGTCACGGCACGCACGTCGCCGACATCATCGGCGGTGTGGGTGGCGTTGCGCCGGGCGTGAAGTTCTACGCGTTCAAGGCCTGCTCGGCGCCGACCAGCTCGTGCAGCGGTATCGCGCTGATCCAGGCCATGGAGCGTTCCGTGGATCCGGATCGCGACGGCAGTCCGGCGGATCACGTGGACCTCATCAACATGTCGCTGGGTTCGGTTTACGGCCAGCCGTTCGACGACGATCTGTCCGCCGCGGTCGATGCCGCGACGGCGCTCGGCGTGCTGACGGTGGCCTCCGCCGGCAACAGCGCCGACAAGCAGTTCATCACGGGCTCACCCGGCGGCGCTTCGTCCGCGTTGAGCGTTGCGCAGACGGAAGTGCCGTCGGCCGCGCTCGCCACATGGGAGATCGTCTCTCCCGCGCTCGGCACTCGCGGCGCCGTGTTCCAGCCCTGGTCCGCGCCGCTGACGTCGACGATCGAAGGCGCGGTGTTCTATCCGAACAGCACCTTGCAGAAGGCGCAGGGCTGCCTCGATGCGGCGGGAACCAACCCGTTCGCGGCAGGAGAGCTCGCGGGTCGCATCGTGCTCATCGATCGCGGCAACTGCTCGTTCAGCCTCAAGGTGGCGAACGCCGCGGCCGCGGGCGCCGTGCTCGTGATCCTCGGTGTCATCACACCGGACCCGCCGTTCGCGGCGGCGTTCGGCGGTGGCGTGCAGCCGGTCCCGGGCTACATGGTGAGTCTCGCCGATGCGAACTCGATCCGTGGCGGCGCGACGGTGCGCTTCTCGCTGACGGGCACGGTCTCGGTCGTGGGCTCGCTCGCGTCGACGTCGTCGCGCGGTCCGCGCTTCGACGACAGCATTGTGAAGCCGGAGATCGGCGCGCCCGGCGCGTCGGTGTCGGCGATGTCGGGCAGCTTCACCGGTGCGGCCGCGTTCGGCGGCACGTCGGGTGCCGCGCCGATGGTCACGGGCGCCGCGGCGATCCTCAAGGGCGCTCGTCCCGAGCTGTCGATCGGCGATATCAAGCAGATCCTGATCAATACGGCGGACCCGAACGTGCGGCAGCCGTCGGCGAACGGTTCCGTGTTCCCCGATCAGGTCGCGCCGATCACGCGCATCGGCGGTGGCGAGGTGCGCGTCGATCGCGCGCTGCTGAGCCCCGCCTTCGTGAGTGACGTGACGGGTGATGCCGTCTCGGCGATTCGCGGCGCGATGAGCTTCGGCTTCGTGGAGGCGGATCTCGGCAAGTACACGTTCACGCGCAAGCTGCGGGTGACGAACACGTCGGGCAAGGCGCTTTCGTATCGCGTCACCCCGACGTATCGCTACCAGGACGATGTGGACACCGGCGCAGTGGGTATCACCGCGCAGCCCTCCAGCATCTCCGTCGGTGCGAACAGCACGGCGGTGGTGGACGTCGTGCTGACGGTGCGTTCGACCAAGCTGCGCAACAACCTCATGAACGCCGGTGCGCTCGGCCAGGCGATCGGCCCGCTCACCGCCAACGAGCACGATGGGTACATCGTGTTCCAGGCATCGGATCATCGACTGACGATGCCGTGGCACATCCTGCCGCGGAAAGCCGCGAACGTGCAGGTGCGTGGTGGCGTGACGGCGCTGAAGTTCGACGCCACTGGCGAGTCGAGCTTCAAGGTGACCAACAGCGGCGTCGGCACGGCGCAGCTCGCGGCCTACTCGTTGCTCGGAACGAGCCCCGATGCGCCGCAAGGTGGTCGTGGCGGTGAACGTCCGAATCCGGATCTGCGCGCGGTAGGCGTGAACTCGTTCGCGATTCCGGCCGGCACCACGTTGTGCGGCGGCGTCTCGACGTTTGTCTGGGAGTTCGCGTTCAACATGTGGGATCGCGATGCGAACCCCGCGGGTCAATTCCTCGAGGTGGATCTCGACGTGAACCGCGACGGCATCGACGACTTCGTGCTGGTGAACCGGGACAACAGCGGCAACACGACGCTGTCCGATGGACGCCAGGTCGCTGCGTTGTGGCGGCTGAACCCGACGGGCACGACGATCGTGGCGACGACGATCCGCTTCTTCGCGGAGAACTCGACGAACACGGCAAACACCGTGCTGCGCGTCTGCGGCAACGATCTCGGCATCCCGCTTGCCGAAGCCGGCACGCGTCTCGTCGACACGTCGTTCTGGGCCAGCTCCTGGTACTTCGGTGGACCGGCCGATTCTCTGGGCCGTCTGATCACGATCACGCCGGGAGGCGAGGAGTTCGACGCGACGGTGCCCGCGACCATCGCCTCGAGCACCGATGCGACAATCACCGCACGGCAGTTCACGCTCGTCCCGAGCACCACGCCGCACGAGGGTCTGCTGATCCTCACGAATGCGCCGAGCGCCGCCAACACGGGCGGTGCGACGCAGGCGTCGGAGGCGCTGATCCTGCCGCGCGCGCCTTGAAGTTCGAACGCTGACAATCGTCGCGAGACGAATACTCCAGGCCTCCGCGGGAAACCGCGGGGGCCTTTTTAATGGGGACATGCCCCGTTTCCCCCGAAGGGGCAAAAGGGGAAGGGCCTGCCTCAGGCCCTTCCCCTTTTGCTAGGAAATGGGGAATGTCCCCATTAAAAATGGCCTCGGCGGCCACGCCCGGATCGGTAGTTAGCTGGGAGACGCGGCTGCCCGCCGGAAGCTGGCGGTATCAGCGATCGGGCGCGCTCTTCGCCGGCGGATCGGTGCGCGGCTGCGAGTCGTCGGCCGGCGGTGGCTTCGAAGGATCCTTCGGCGCACGCGGCAACGCCTGTGCACAGGCAATCGCGCCCCGCGATTCGTCCGTGTGATAGATGAGTTCTCGCTCCGCGGCGCGGGCGACGACGCGGTATCCGGGCACGAGCGCCTGGCTGTAGCCCATGCCGGGCTGCGGGCAACCGAGCGCGCCGTCATTCCAGGTCACCCGTTCGGCGCGCGTCAACACGACTCCGCTCTGTGCGACGCCAAAGCGTCTGGCCGCGTCCGCGACGACGACGCGACGCAACTCGCGCGGCAACTCCGCCAGTGTGACCGCGCTGCCGGGCGGCACACCGGGCGTCTGCACGACATCCGGAATGCGCGTCGGCGGTGCGATGCCAACGCCCCTAGGTTGTCCCGGGGTCTCGGCGGCGCAGGCCGCGAGCGGCGTGGCGCAAGCGGCGGTGACAACCAGGATTCGGGCCAGTGTTTTCAAGTGCGGCATCGGCTCTCCTCGCGCGACAGTGTATAAACGCTGCGCGCTGCAACCCAGGGTTTCATGAAGTATCGCCATCAGTACCACGCCGGCAACTTTGCCGACGTCCACAAGCATGTGCTCCTGCTGGAAGTGCTGGCCGCGCTCGCGCGCAAGGACAAGGGCTTCCTCTTCGTGGACACGCACGCGGGCCGCGGCGAATACGACTTGCACCCCGGAGATGCCGCGCACCCCGCCGAATGGCAGGCAGGAGCTGCGAAGCTGCTCGCGGCGTCGCCGCGGCACGAAGCGCTGCGCCGCTACCGCGAACGCATCGGCGCCGGCGTGCACGGAGCCGCGCTGCGCTATCGCGGGTCGCCGCTGCTCGCCTCCGAATCGTTGCGCGCCGACGATCGCGCGGTGTTCTTCGAGACGCAACGCGAGGAATCCAGCCACCTGCGCAAACTGTTGCCGGGCAGCGCGCGCGTGGAAACGGCGGACGGATTCGCGGGGCTGCGCGGGCTGCTGCCGCCGCCGGAGCGGCGCGGCTTCGTCCTTATCGATCCGCCGTACGAACAGCGCGAGGATTTCACCCATGTGCTGGAGGCGGTGCGCGATTCGCAGCAACGCTTCGCGGGCGCGGTGCTGCTGCTGTGGCTGCCGCTCAAGATGCGCGGCGATTTCGACATCTGGCTCGCGAGCCTGCGCGCGATGAGCGAGAAGCCGGTGCTGGCTTCGCTGCTGTGGATGCATCCGCCGGATTCGCGCGCCGGACTCAACGGCTCCGCGCTGGCGCTCGTGAATCCGCCCTATCTCGTCGAAGAAGCGATGCGCGAGTGGCTGCCGGAGCTGCGCGCGATCCTGGACGGGCCCACGTCGGGCTGCGAGATCCTAACTACCAGCGGACCGCGCTGACGATCTCGTCGGCGAGTGGCGCCGGCACTTCGCCGGTACGCGCGAGCACCGCGACGGCGCCGGCTCCCGCCGGCAGCAGCACACCGCGCATGCCGTCCTCGGTGAACTCGCGCCGCCGCGACACGGTCTCCCGCGGCAGCAGCATGACGGTCAGTGGCCCGTTCGCGGTCTGCACGACCAGGTGCGCCATGCGACGGCCGTGGAACGGGCACGGCGCGGCGTAGGTGATGGGCAGGCTCGAATCGAACTCCACGCCCGCGGCCTTCAACACCGCCGCGACTGCGGCCTTTGGCACGACCTCGCTGCCGTCCCAACTACCGGGTTCGTGCAGGGCGTGCTCGACCACGTCTCCCGCGAGCGCCGGCTGCGGCAGCACGACCCACATCGTGCCGGCGATCAGCAGCCCGAACATGAGCGATGCCGCGAGCGCGTAGCGCCGTGCCGGACGGGCGGCGGGCCTGCGGAATTCCGACAGCGGCAGCTCGAGCGCGGCGCGCAGATTGCGATCGAGCATGAGCGTCTCGTCGCGGAAGCGGCTGCAGGCCGCACAAGTCCCGAGATGGGCGGTGACGTCGCCGGACCGGGACTGCGGCTCGGCGCCGATGGCCAGCCGCACCTCGTGGCAATTCAGATTCGCGGCGCTCATTCGCTCTCCTGCGCGGGCTCGAGCCCGTAGATCCCGCGCAACCGGTTGCGCGCACGGAACAGCCGCGTGAGTACGGCGGCCTGCGTCAATCCGAGCTCCGCGCCGATTTCCGCGGTGGTGAAGCCGCCCAGTACCTGCAAGACGAGCGGCTCGCGGTATTCGTCCGGCAACTTGAGAATCGCGCGCCGCAGGTCGAGAAGTCCCGCGTCGCCATCGCTTGAGAGCGCCGGGTCCCCGAGCGCCTCGACCGATTCGACGTCCACCGTGGGCAGGCGTTTGCGCTCGTACAGGCGCGCATGCTCGCGGCGCGCGATCGTGAGCAGCCAGGGCCGCACGGCGGCCGGGTCCTTGAGCTCGTTTTTGGACTTCCAGGCTCTGATCAGAGTCTCCTGCACGACGTCTTCCGCCACAGCCCGATCGCGCGACAGCCACAGCGAGAACCGCAGCAGGTCGGGGCGAAATGTCTCGAGAAGACGCGCAAATGCCGGCTCTGCCGCCGTTCCGCGCGGACGTGGGTTCATGTATAAGACCGGCCGAATGGGGCTCTTATTTCAGCGGTTGTTTTCACGATGAATCCGCCGGATCAGTACGGAGTGGTCGGTCATCCGATCAATCACAGCTGGTCGCCCTTCATCCACGGGTTGTTTGCCAAGCAGACGGCGCAACACATGGTCTATCGCCTCTACGACATTACGCCCGACGATTTCCGCGTGCAGGTGCTCGAGTTCTTCGGCCGCGGCGGACGGGGACTGAATGTCACCGTACCACACAAGGAAGCGGCGGCCGACATCGCGAACGCCCTGACCGAACGCGCCGATCGCGCCGGCGCGGTGAACACCCTGATCATGCAGGACGATCACACCCTGCTCGGCGACAACACCGACGGCCACGGTCTCGTCACGGACCTGCGCAAGAATCTCGCGCTCGAAATCACGAACGAACGCGTGCTGATCCTCGGCGCGGGCGGCGCCACGCGCGGCGTCATCGCGCCGTTGCTGTCGCTGGGCCCGACAGAACTGATCATCGCGAATCGCACTCCGGATCGCGCCGTGAATCTGGCATCGCTGTTCTCGGATCTCGGCCCGGTGCGCGGCTGCGGATTCGAGGATGTTGGCGACGACCCCTTCGATCTCGTGATCAATGCGACGGCGGCGGGCCTTACGGGCTCGGTGCCGAACATCGAGGGCAGCGTGATCGCGAGCCACACGGTCTGCTACGACATGAGTTACAGCAAATCCGCGACGCCGTTCGTGACTTGGGCCATTGAACAGGGTTGCTCCCGAGCCCATAAAGGCTGGGGCATGCTCGTCGAACAGGCGGCGGAGGCCTTCACCTTGTGGCGCGGCGTGCGCCCCGATACCGAACCCGTGCTCACCGCACTCGGAATGAAATGACAGACGCCAATCTGAATGGCACCACTCTTCCCGCCTTCGATCGCTTCCGCGCCGCCGATGTCGAACCCACGATCCGTGCGCTGCTCGAGCGCAATCGCGGCGAGGTCGCTTCGCTCGAGTCGCAGCCGACGCCCACGTTCGAGAACACCGTGCTGCCGCTCGAGCAGTTGTCGCACCGGCTGTCGCGCACCTGGTCGCCGATCAGCCACCTGAACGGCGTGCTCAACTCCGAGGAGCTGCGCGCGAGCTACAACGCCTGCCTGCCCCTGCTCTCCAACTACTGGACCGATCTCGCGCAGAGCGAGCCGCTGTACCGCGCCTACCGCGCGATCGCGGCCGCCGAGGCCGAGCACCTCGATCCCGCGCAACGCCGCGTCATCGAACGCGCGCTCGAGGATTTCCGTCTCTCGGGCGTGGGACTGCCGCAGGAGCGCAAGGAACGATACAAGGCGGTCGTGCGGGAGCTTGCGACGCTGGGTGCGAAGTTCGAGGAGAACGTGCTCGACGCGATGAACGCGTGGACGCGCCACGTCACGGACGAAACAGAACTCTCCGGGATCAACGCCGTGATCCTGAGTCAGGCGCGCGCGCGCGCCGTGGAGAAGAACCTGCCCGGGTGGGTGCTCGCGCTCGACCAGCCCACCTACGTCGCGGTGCTCACCGACGCCGACTCCGGTGCGCTGCGTCGGGAGTTCTACGAAGCGTGGTCGACGCGCGCGTCCGATCGCGGGCCCAGCGCAGGCAAGTTCGACAACAGCGAGGTCATGCAGAAGATCCTCGCGCTGCGCCACGAAGCGGCGCGGCTGCTCGATTTCCCCAACTACGCCGCGTACGCGCTCGCAACGCGCATGGCGCCCTCGAACGACGCGGTCTTCGAATTCCTGCGCCGCCTCGCGCGCGTCGCGCGCCCGGCGGCGCAGCGCGAAGTCGCCGAGCTCGAATCCTTCGCGGGCCGGAAGCTCGATCCGTGGGACGTGAGCTACTACGCCGAGAAGCTCCAGTCGAAGCTGTTCTCGATCACGCAGGAAGAGCTGCGTCCTTACTTCCCGCTGCCGCGCGTGCTCGAAGGCCTGTTCGCGGTCGCGCAGAAACTCTTCGGCATCAAAATCGTCGAGCGCAGCGGGCTGCCCGTGTATCACCCGGATGCGCGCTTCTTCGAGATCGTCGATTCGACAGGCGCGGTTCGCGCCGGCTTTTATCTCGACGCGTGCGCGCGGCCGAAGAAACGCGCCGGCGCGTGGATGGACGACTGTGTCGGTCGGAAGGATTTCGGGTCGGAGCACACCATTCCGGTCGCCTATCTCGTCTGCAACTTCCTGCCCGCGAGCGACGGTAAACCCGCGCTGCTCACGCACGACGATGTCGTGACGATGTTTCATGAGTTCGGCCACGGCCTGCACCACATGTTGACGCGCATCGGGTATCCCTCGATCGCCGGCATCAACGGCGTCTCGTGGGATGCGGTCGAGCTGCCGAGCCAGTTCCTCGAGAACTTCGCGTGGCGCCCCGAGGTGCTCGCGACGATGGCGCGGCATTTCGAAACCGGCGAACCGCTGCCGACGGACAAGCAGGCGAAGCTGCTCGGCTCGCGCACATTCCAGGCCGGACTCGCGACGATGCGGCAGATCGAGTTCGCGCTGTTCGATTTCAGGCTGCATGCGGAGTACGACCCGGCGAAGGGCGCGCGCGTCGCCGAGATCCTCGCCGAGGTTCGCGCCGAGGTATCGGTGATCCCGGCGCCGGAGTGGAATCGCTTCCCGCACAACTTCGGCCACATCTTCGCGGGCGGCTACGCCGCGGGTTACTACAGCTACAAATGGGCCGAGGTGCTCGCGGCCGACGCGTTCGCGGCGTTCGAGGAACGCGGCGTGTTCGATCGCGGCGTCGCGCAGCGTTTTCTCGATTCGATCCTGTCGCAGGGCGGCTCGAAGAAGGCGCTGGATGCGTTCGTCGATTTCCGCGGCCGCGAACCGGACGTCAATGCGCTGTTGAAGCAACAGGGCCTCGCGTAGTGAGCGAGCCCGCCTCGGGCGCCGAATCGGACAGACAATTCTCGATCGCGACCTGGAACGTGAACTCATTGCGCGTGCGCGCGGAGCAGCTCACCGAGTGGTTGCGCACGCACGCGCCCGACGTCGTCGCCCTGCAGGAAACCAAAATCCAGGATCCCGACTTCCCGCACGCACACTTCGCGGCGGCGGGGTACCACTGCGCGTTCAGCGGTCAGAAGACCTATAACGGAGTTGCGCTGCTCGCGCGTCATCCACTAACGGACCTCGTCCGCGACATTCCCGGTTTCGACGACGCACCCCGAAGAGTGCTGGCGGCAACGGTCGGCGGATTTCGGGTGATCAACCTCTACGTGCCGAACGGCCAGGCGCCGGGCTCGGAGAAATTCGCTTATAAACTGCGCTGGCTCGAGGCGCTGACGCGTTGGCTGAAGGAAGAAGCCGCGGCGCATCCGAATCTCGTCGTGCTCGGCGACTTCAACGTCGCTCCGGAAGATCGCGACGTGCACGACCCCGCCGCGTGGTTGGGCTGCGTTCACGTCAGTTCCGAAGAGCGCGCGGCACTGAAAGCGATCACCGACCTCGATCTCGTCGACGCCTTCCGTCACTTCGAGCAGTCCGGGAACTCGTTCAGCTGGTGGGATTACCGCCAGGGCGGCTTCCGCCGCAACAATGGGATGCGCATCGATCTGATTCTGGTGCATCGGCAATTGCTGTCGCGCCTGACGGCCTGTTACATCGACGTCGAGCCGCGACGCGTGGAGCGCGCGTCGGATCACACGCCCGTCGTGGCGCGTTTCAACGTCTGAATTCGTGAAAAAGCGTGAAGACTGACGGGCGACCGTCGAACCGCTTTACAGTATTCCGTAACACCGCGCGAACTAGGTACTTCCCGTTCGTGACGTACCTCACGGCCGCTCCCGGCCCAGAGTTCGTCCGCTTCTCTTTCAGGCCCGCCGTGCCTAGACTCGGATCATCTTGTTAGCTCCCCTCATTCAGGTCCTGCGTGCAAGCTGAATCCCGCCGCAGCGATTACGACGTCACCGACACGGTACTCGTGAGCTCGGCGGCCGACGTTCGCGCCGCGGTCGAGGAGTTGTTCGAGCGCGTGTGGCCCGGTCAGAAATTTCCCGCGTTCGCGCACGTGTTCGGCGACTTCGAGCGAATGTTCTCGGGCCGCATGCCCGGCTACTTCGGCGTCGACACCGTCTATCACGACCAGCAGCACACGCTCGACATCACGCTCGCCACGGCACGCCTGATCGCGGGCCACGACCTCACCGTTCCCGACTCGCAGAAGTTCGGTCCCGAGCGCGCGATGCTCGGCATCGTCGTCGCGCTGTTCCACGATGTCGGCTACCTGCGCACGACGCGCGACGGTGACGTGCCGAACGGCGCGGAGTTCACGACCGTGCACGTCTCGCGCGGCGCGGCGTTCCTCAGGGACTATCTACCCAAGATCGATCTCGGTTCGTGGTCGGCCATTGCGGCGGAGATCATCCACTACACGGGCTACGAACGGCCGTTCAAGTCGATCGTCGCGCCCGATCCGCGCGATCACAAACTCGGGCACCTCGTCGGCACCGCGGATCTCATGGCGCAGATGGCCGACCGCTGCTACCTCGAGAAGTGCCGCGACCGGTTGTATGCCGAGTTCGTGCTTGCCGGAGTGGCCCTGCCGATCGGCGAAAACGGGCACGTGAAGGTGCGTTACGCATCGGGCCTCGACCTGCTGCGCCAGACGCCGAAGTTCGTGTTCGACATGCGCGCGAAGCGGCTCGACGGCGAGTTCAACCGCGCGTATCGCCACCTCGAGGTCCTGTACAAGGGCCGCAACCCGTACATGGAAGCGATCGACCGCAATCTCGAATATCTGCAGCGCATCCTGCGCAGCGAGAACTGGCGCCTGCTGCGGCGTCAGCCGCCCGTGTTCACCGGCGTCGAAGACTCCATGACGACGACGCGCACGCTGATGCTGGGCGCGATCAAGAAAGTCTGGGGTTGAGCCTCTAGGCGAGCCGAGGAGAGACTAGCGCCGCTGGGGGCGGACGGTCCACGTTCACCACGTAACTCGCGAAGTGCCGATCGAGGCCTTCCAGAATCTCCGCTCTTCCGTCGATGTCGGCCGCCGCGAGCACGTCGCGCAACGCAGCCGGGTCGAGCGCGCGCGCGGCGCGCGCGGCGACCGCCGCGTGCGACAGGTGCCAGGGCTCGGGACGCACACCACCGCGATCCGTGTCGTACGGCCGGAAGAATCCGAATGCGTGCATATGCGCATCCAGCCAGGTTGTCAGGCGCGCGAATGGACCGGCGGGCCCGTATTCGGCGGGGACCACCTGGAACTTGTACGCCGCGGGCAGCGCCGCGCGATCCATGACGTCGAAGTCGGTTCCCCAATGGTGCCGACTCGCGCCCGGCAACGCGGACCACCAGCAAATGGCCTCGACGCGGCGCGCCGGCGGTAGCGAGAGCGCATCGAGTTTTTCGCCATCGCGGTCCTGCATCGGACGCTCGCCGCGGTACTTGCTGTTCCAGATCGCGAGCTGCCGGTCGAAATCCCGAAAGCCCGAGAACGCCACGAGGTCGATTCCTTCGGCTGCCGCCGCGGCACGCATGGCCTGGAAAGGAACCACGACCTCACGGTGCAGCAGCACGGGCGGATCGGACAGCTCCGCCAGGTGGGTCCGTGCCCGGCCAGTGAGCTCGTCCAGCGTGAATTCAGGGACTTGCGGCATGGCCGGAATCGTACCCCACTCCAACCGGACGCCCGTGCGCGGGTTTCACACCATGTTCTGACACATCGTCCGCGGAACCGGGACTCGATAGCGGTAATAGTCGACATAGCGTGGTGTCTGCGGGTTGCGAATGTGGCTCCCCCCGGAATCGCCCGGGTAAGATGCCGGCAAATTAGAAGACCCCACTCGGGACCCTCGCCAGACCGTGACCATCGTCAGTTTCAAGAGCAAGTACATTGCCGTGGCCATCATCACGGCGATCGTCGTGTCGCTGGCGGTGGGAGCCATCCTCATCTACGCGAATCGCGCGCAGCACGTCGCGCTCATCGACTCCGCGGCCGCCGATGCGCGGAACCGCGTGTTGGGCGAACTCACGTTGCGCGCTACGGAGACAGCAAAGCGGCTGGGCGACAAGGTCGCCGACCACGTGTTGCGCGATGAACGCGACGCGGCAATCCTCGAAGTCGATCAGTTCAAGACCGACGCCACGCTCATGGGCGTCATATTACGCGGCGCCACCGGCAACGAGATCTACTCGTGGCGCCGGCCGCCCGAGGCGAACGGCACCATCTCGCGCAGCGTGACTACACCCGTGCGCGCGAACATCGAAGCGATGCCCGGCGTGCTCACGCCCCAGACCGTCGGCGAGATCGAAATCGAAATCCGTTCGCTCGAGAGTTCCCCGGAGTCGGCGATCGCACGCGCGCACTTCGACGCGATGCAACGCAGTCAGTTGCGCAAGTCGCTGTTCGTCGCGGGCGGAATGGGCGGCATCGCGCTTGCGGTCGGTCTCACGCTCGCGTGGTGGGCGGGCCGGCGCATGAACCTGCCGATCTCGACGCTGATCCGCAGCGCGGACCGCATCGCCCAGGGTGACTACACGCGCCCGCTCGAGGTCGGACGCCGCGACGAGCTCGGCGAGCTGCAGGCGGCGCTCGAGCGCATGCGCCAGAAGCTGCGCCAAACGACGATCAACAAGAACTACCTCACGAACGTGCTCGGCAGCATGACCGACGCGGTGTTCGTGACGTCGCCCGACGGCGTGATCCGCATGGCCAACCCGTCGGCCTGCAAGCTGCTGTCGTGGGGCGAGGACGAACTCGTCGGCCGCACGATCGTCTCGATCTTCGACGAACGCGAGCGCGGCGACTTCGACATGCTGCGCGCTTCGCAGGACACGCGCGAAGCCATCGTCAAGACGCGTCACGGCCAAACTATTCCCGTCGCGATCACCGGCTCGCAGATCACGACTGACGACCCGCAGTACCAAGGCACTATCTTTGTAGTACGAAACGTCACGGAGCGAAAGCGGGCCGAGCGTCGCATTCGTTACCTCGCGCGTTACGACGCGCTGACGAAGGTGCCGAACCGGATGCAGTTCCAGCACCTGCTGCAGCAGGCGATCGCGCGGTCGGTGCGCAACCGCACGAGTCTCGCGCTGCTGTATCTCGACATGGACCGGTTCAAGGAAATCAACGACACGTTCGGTCACGCCGCCGGCGACCGCACGCTCGAGATCCTCACCGAGCGCCTCACGCGCGCGCTGCCGCAGGAAACGACCATCGGCCGCCTCGCGGGCGATGAGTTCGCGATGTTCGTGGACGATCTCGCAGGCGACGCGGACAACCGCGGGACGGTCGCGCAGATCGCGCGCACGATCCTCGCCGAGATCGGCCGCGCGTTTCAGTTGCAGGAACACGAAGTGTTCCTGACGGCCAGTATTGGCGTTGCCTTCTGTCCCCGTGATGCCGAGAACGTCATCGACCTGATCCGCAACGCGGACGCGGCGATGTACCACTCGAAGCAGAACGGTGGAAACTCTTTTGCGTTCTACTCGCCCGAGATGAACGCGGCTGCCGTCGAGCGGCTCATGCTCAAGAGCAAGTTGCGTCGCTCGCTCGAGCGCGACGAGTTCTTGATGCATTACCAGCCGAAGGTGGATCTGCGCGACGGCAAGATCGTCGGCGCCGAGGCCCTGCTGCGCTGGCGCCTGCCGGGCCACGGCGACATCCCGCCCTCGCACTTCATCCCGCTCGCGGAAGAAACGAACCTCATCCTCGAAGTCGGCGAGTGGGTGCTCAACCGCGTGTGCCAGGATTATCGCGAGCTGCAGCAGACGGTGACGACGCCGGGCCGCATCTCGCTGAACCTGTCGCTCAAACAGTTGCGTCAGGCGAGCTTCATCCTTCGCTTCCGTTCGGTGTTCCGCAAACACGGCGTCTCACCGACCTGCTTCGAGCTCGAGATCACCGAGACCACGCTCATGGCGGACAGCAAGCGCACGCTGCACCTGCTCGACGAGCTGTATGCGATGGGCCTGCACCTGTCGATCGACGATTTCGGCACGGGATACTCCTCGCTGTCGGCGTTGCAGCAGTTCCCGATCGGCACGCTCAAGGTCGACCAGTCCTTCGTTCGCGACGTCGACGACGACGAGAGCGACGCGACGATCGTCCGCACGGTGATCGAGATGGGACGCAGCCTCAAGATGAACGTGATCGCCGAAGGCGTGGAGACGCTCGGACACCTCAATTTCCTGCGCCGGCATCACTGCGGTTTTGGTCAGGGCAAATTGTTCGGCGAGCCTTGTACGCTCGAGGAACTGCGCCTGCTGCTCGCGCAGCAGCAGGAAAAGGGTCCGGCGTTCGCGGGACTGATCGCGCAAGCGTCGAGCAACGAGAAGTTCGCGAAGCCGCGCGTCGTCTGACCGGTTCGCCCCTCGATTGCTCTAGTTAGCGTTCCCGCCGCCGGAATAGCTAGCCCCGATAGGCATCGGCCCGCGGTTGATGCAAGATGCCCCTGCCTATCCAATTCCCACAAGAGGCATCGGGGGACACATGAAGATGATTTTCGCCGCAGCTTTCGCGCTGCTCGCCCAGACCGCTTTGGCCCATGGACCCGGCCAGGACCCGCGCTACCGCGTCGAAGAAGTGCGGCCGCCGGCTTCGTTCTCGCAGGGATGTCTCGACGGCTACCGCGTGTTCTCGCAAGGCGTATCCGTCAATGACTTCGGCATCGTCGCCGGAAATTTCAACTGCTACACGCAGGTCGATGGGCCTGCCGGCGTCGTGAAAACGAATGGCGGACCATTCCTCTGGTCCCCCTGGTTCGGCGGCGTCGAGCTGCAAGATGGTGACCCGACGAACGCGGCATTCGCGACGTCGTTCAACAACCGCGGCGAAGCTTTCGGCGGCATTTTCCCGCCGAATTCGATTCTCCATGGCGTGCGCTGGCCGCTCGGCGGCGGCATGGAAACCTTGTTCAGCGACGCGTCCTGTCAGGCATTCGGACTCGACCTCAACATCGCGGTCGCTGGCAACGGCCGGTACAACGTCGGCTTCGGCTGGCGCCTCGCGCCCGAGCTCGGATCGCCCTACGATTTTCTGTGCCTCCAAAGCTTTTGGCTCATCAAGACGCCGTCGGGAGCCGAGGTGCGCGGCCCGATGGGCGAGGCGCGCGACATCAACGCGCTGAACGTCGCCGTCGGCACTTTGGCAAGCCAGACGTCGCAGGTCTCGTCGGCCATCCGTTACAACCTCGTCAACGGCCAGCAACGCATACTGAACACCGGCGATGCCAGCCACCGTCCGCTGCCCACCGACATCAACGATCTCGGCGAAGTCTCGGGATACATCTCGGTAGTTCCGGCGCCGGACGATCCGAACACCTGCGCGTCGGGTATCGCGGTGCGCTGGGACCGTAACGATCGCGAAACCCGGTTGCCTCTCCTGGCCGGCGACGTCGCGAGCCGCGCCTGGGCCATGGGCTACGACGGCGACACGTACGGCGAGTCGGGCCCCGGTGAATACTGCGAGCCGCGGTATTCCGAGAACGAGACCGCAGTGGTTTGGCGCAATGGACGGGTGTTCGACCTCAATGCGTCGATCTCGCCGAGCGCGCGCATCACGCTCGTTTCGGCCACCGCCGTCAATCGCTGGGGACAGGTGGTCGGGTACGGTTACCGCAACGACGACCCGCTGCTCATCTGCCCGCGATTCCAGATCGATCCGGTGACCGGGATTCCGACGTACGACCTGTCGGAGCGCTGCCGCCGTGGGCGCATTTTCCTGCTGACTCCGAATCGCTGAAGAGCCGCGCCCGCCGGAGAAATCCGGCGGGCGCCGCGCTCAATCCTTTTTCGACGACGGATCCACGCAACCGCGGCCGGCGGGCGCGGCGCTATCGAGCCGGCCGACCAGGTCGGCGATCCGCCGTGCATTGACCGCGCGATCGACGATGACCATCTGGTTGGAATTCGGATCCGCGGCCATGTGAGCCGCCTGCGGCATCAGCGGGCGCAGGATCGGCACGAGCTGCGCCGTGCACGCGTTCTTCGCCGTCAGCAGCAGCGTGACCCACTCGTCGTCGGCGGCCTTGAAGCGCGCGTCCGTATAAACCGGCGTCGGCTGCTGGCGCGCGCTGGCATCCGGAACAACGACGGTGACGTCGCCGGTCGTGACGACGACGAATTGATGAACGGTCGCGAGCGCCAGCAACTGTTCGTACGTGATCTTGTTCGCGTCGATGCCGACCAGTCCGCCGATGGCGCGCACCCGCGGATCGACGATGAACTTCTTGCCGCTGCGTTTGGCATAGCCGGCGATGATGTCGGCCAACTCCATTCCTGCGTCGCCGGATATCGAGGCCGAGCCTTGCGCGCCGCAAATGAGCGGCAGCGTTGCAACGGCGGTGACGAACAGTGTCTTCACGATCCTCATGTCCTACTCCCTGTGATTGTTCTCGAACGTTTCAATGACGACGAGGCGGTGGCGGCGCGAAGCCCAGCACCGATTCGTCCCAGAAGCGATTCTTCTCGCCGCAGTCGAGCAGCTTCTTGCGGCATAGCGTCTCGCGCCATTCGTACTTGATGAAGTGGCGAGTCGCGGCGTTCGATTCCGCGACGAACTCGACTTCGACGGCGCGATCTGTGCGGCGTTCGCCGTACCCGGTGCCCGCGGATTTCTCCGCGGCGCGATCGGCGGCCGGCGGCGCTGCGCCGGCGGCGGGCGCGGAGCGCGACGCGCGGGCGTCCTCTTCCTCGTATCGCTGACTCACTGGCGGCGGGACTTCGCGATACACCGCGACCGCGATCACGCCTTTCGCGGACCGATCGCCGAATGCTTCCGCGTACGAATCGCTCCAGTCGGTGAAAAAGAATTCGTTGATCGCGTTCAGGTTCGCACGCCAGCCGGCGTAGCTCTGCGTATCCCAGGCACCGAGCACGTACATCGGCTCGCCGCGCGCGAGGTCGGACTTCTTGCCGTTGATGATGTTGCGGCCATCGACGGCGATGACGAGGCCGAGCCGTTCGCCGCTGGTGTTGCGCACGCGGACTTCGTAGCGCGCTCCGCGCTCGGCTTCGAGATAGGAGCGCAGCGCGCCGTCGCGCGCCATCACGGGAATCTCGCGAAACGTGCGTCCGTCGGGCCCCGTGATTTCGATGATGGGCGCCGCCATGCCGGCTTGCGACACGGCAGTGCATCCGAGCAAAAAGATCGCCGCCAGCAAGCGTTTCATTTGACATCTCCGGGCGCATGCGAGAGTGCGTGCGTTTGCATGAACGCGCCGGGAATCCGGGGCGGGTTAGCGGGGCATCGAATAGAATCGCGGCCCCCATGCTGGAACCATTCAATGCTTGAACTGCGGGACCTTCGCCTGCGCCGTGGCGCACAGGTGCTGTTCGACAAGGCGAACCTCACGATCTTCCGGGGCGACAAGATCGGCATCGTGGGTCGCAACGGGTGCGGCAAATCGAGCCTGCTCGCGTTGCTGCGCGGCGACCTGGGCGCCGATGGCGGCGAGTACTCCGTCCCCGGCAAGCTTAACTTCGTGTCCGTCTCGCAGGAGCTGCCGCACACCGAATCGACGGTGCTCGAATACGTGCGCAGCGGCGACTCGCGCCTCATGGCGATCGAGGCCGCGATGGAGAAGGCCCGCGCCGCGGATGACGGCATGAAGGAAGCCGAGTTGTTAGGCGACTACGATCTGGCGGGCGGATACACCGCGGCCGCGCGCGCCGCGGAGCTCGCCGACGGCCTGGGGTTCGCGCCGTCCGACATCGAACGGCCGGTCAAACAACTCTCGGGCGGATTGCAGATGCGCGCGAACATGGCGCGCGCGCTGATGTCACGCGCTGACGTGCTCATGCTCGACGAGCCGACGAACCATCTCGACCTCGACGCGGTGCTGTGGCTCGAAGGATGGCTGCAACGCTTCCAGGGCACGCTGCTGCTCGTCTCGCACGATCGCGAGTTCCTCGACGACATCGTCGGCCGGATCGTGAATCTCGAGAGCGGCCAGCTCACGCACTGGACCGGCAACTACACCGACTTCCAGCGCCAGCACGCCGCGAGCATCCAGCAGTCTGCCGCGATGGCCGCACGGCAACAGCGCGAAGTGGCGCGCCTGCATTCGTTCATCGACCGCTTCCGCGCGCAGGCCAGCAAGGCGCGCCAGGTGCAGAGCCGCATCAAGGCCTTGGGCAAGCTCGAGACCATCGCGACTTACCAGGAGCTCGAGGGCTTCGAGTGGGAGTTCGCGGCCGCGAACAAACTACCGCAACCGCTCGTCACGCTCGACCGCGCGGCCGCGGGCTACGGCGAGCGCATCGTCGTCGAGGGAGTGAACCGGTCCGTGAATCCCGGCGAGCGCATCGGAATTCTCGGCCGCAACGGCGCCGGCAAGTCCACGCTCATGAAGCTGGTCTCGGGCGCGCTGCCGCCTTCCGCAGGCGATCGTGTCGCATCGCCGGACCTCATCGTCGGCAATTTCGCGCAGCTCGAGGTGGATCGCCTCGACGCGCGCGACACGGCATTGCTCGCGTTGACGCGGCGCGTCGACGAGATCGGCGTGCGCAATCAGTGGGACGAACAGCGGCGGCGCAGTCATCTCGGCAACTTCGGGTTTCGCGGCGATCGCGTGTTCGAGCCCGTGGTGAATTTCTCCGGCGGAGAGCGCGCGCGACTCGCGCTCGCGGTCCTCGTCGCCGAACGTCCGAACCTGCTGCTGCTCGACGAGCCGACGAACCATCTCGACTTCGAGATGCGGCATTCGCTGATCACCGCCCTGCAGGAATTCGCGGGCGCCGTGATCGTCGTCTCGCACGACCGCGGGTTGCTGCGCAGCGTCTGCGACCAGTTCTGGCTCGTGGCCGATGGCGCGGTGCGCGATTTCGACGGCGACCTGGACGAGTACGCGACCTGGCTCGAGAAGCGCGGCTCGAACGCATCCACGCCAAACGCCCCCAAGCCCCGCGAGGACGGCGACAAGCGCGAGAAGCGCAAGCGCGGCGCCGACGCCCGCAAGGATCTAGCCCCGCGAAAGCAGGAAATCCGCACCATCGAAGCCTCCCTCGCTAAGCTCTCCCAGGAGCGGGAGAAGGCCGGCAAGGAGCTCGCGGCGCTCGATTACGCCGACACCGCCCATGCCCGAAAGGTCACCGAACGGCACGCGACGCTGAAACGTGAAATCGAACAGCTCGAGACTCGCTGGCTGGAGCTGTCGGAGCGTCTAGAATCGCAGGATGGCTGAGGAGCCCGACGAGACTTTCCCCGATCCGTCTCCGCCCCCTCCGGCGCCGCGACAGAGGCGGCGTCTCGGCCGTTTGTTATTCCGGGGTTTCTTAGGACTCTGGGCGCTCGTCGCTCTCTGGAATCTCTTCAAGCCCTTGCCCGAGGGCACAAGTGTGCGCGGCCCCATCGTCGAGACGCCCGTCGCCGACCTCAGGTTCCTGAGTGACGTCACGAGCGCCGATGTGTTCGGGGCGCCAGTCGCTCGCCAGCAGATCTTCGACTCCGTGCTCACGCTGGTCTCCGAGGCGCGCGAATTCCTCGTGCTCGACTTCTTCCTGTTCAACGATCAGCGTGGCGCCACACTCGACTCTGCGCCGTACCGCCCTCTGTCTGTCGAGTTGCGCGATGCGCTGCTCGCCCGCAAGCGCGCGCATCCGCGGCTGCGCGTCCTCGTCATCACCGACCCGATCAACGATGTCTACGGCGGATTGCCGTCCGCGGATCTCGCCGCGCTGCGCGGCGCGGGCATCGACGTCGTGTCGACCGACCTCGATGCGCTGCGCGACTCGAATGCCATCTACTCCGCGTTCTGGCGGCTCACGATGCAGTGGTGGTCGGGCGACGGTTCGGGCGAACCCTCGCTGCCGAATCCGCTGGAATCTGGCCCGGAAAAGGTGTCGTTCGGCGCGTGGGCGCGGCTGCTCAACTTCAAGGCCAACCATCGCAAGGTGATCATCGGCGACGACGGACGCGGCGGGCTCACCGGTGTCGTGACGTCCGCGAATCCGCACGACGCGAGCAGCCTGCATTCGAACGTGGGGCTCCGGATCTCCGGCAACGCGGTCCTGCCGCTGCTCGAGAGCGAGCTCGCGATCGCGCGCGCGGCGGGCTGGTCCGGCAAATGGGATCCGCCCGCGCCGCGCGAGGTCCCGCCGCCCGCGCCCGACAAGCTCGCGCGCGTGCAGATCCTCACCGAAGGCGAGATCCTGCGAGCGTTGCTGCGAAACCTGGAGGGCACGCGCGCGGGCGACTCCGTCGACATCGCGATGTTCTATCTGTCCGAACGGGACGTGATCCAGGCGCTGCTCGCGGCCGCGAAGCGCGGCGTCGCGGTACGCGTGATCCTCGATCCCAACAAGGACGCCTTCGGCCGCGAGAAGAACGGCATACCGAATCGCTCCGTGGCTTCCGAGCTCGCGGCCGCGTCCGACGGTGCGATCGGCATCCGCTGGTATCGCACGCACGGCGAGCAATTCCACGCCAAGCTCGTCACGGTGCGCACGGCGACGGAATTCTGGTTCACGCTGGGCTCAGCGAACCTCACTCGCCGCAACCTCGACGACTTCAACCTCGAAGCGAACGTCGCCGTCAGCGTCCCGCTCAACGCGGAGATCGCGACCGCGATTTCGGCTTGGTTCGAAATGCTGTGGACGAACCGCGGCCCGCCGGATCTCGAATACACGACCGAACTCGGCACCTACGTGGACGCCTCGCAGGGCACTTACTGGCTCTACCGGATCATGGAAGGAACCGGTCTGTCGACGTTTTAGGGAGCTTCTAGTTAGTCTGCGCTGGCGCCGTGTCACGGGCCACGGCTTCGCGCGCCGCGCGCTCCAGCGCGCCCACGGCCTGCGTCGATGCCGCTTCGAACGCTGCCACGACCGCGTTCAGCCGGTCTTCGCCCGCCACCGCGCTGCCTTCCGCCACGAAACTTCCCAGCAACTCGCGGTCGCGATGCCGGCCAACGGTGCACTCGAGCGAGACGAACACGGTCGGCACACCGCCGCTCCCGACTGTGTAATCCGCCTCGAAGCGCCGCAGTCCGCAGCGCAGGTTGTAGCGCGGCGCGAACGGCGATGAATCGTCGAGCACCGTCGAGAAGCCACCGCCGGCACGCAGCGCATCGATGAGCACGCTCTCGACGAGATCGGGAGCGGGCGCGGCCCAATGGCTCGCCGCGTAGAAATCGAAGCGCCGGTCGCTGCGTAACAGCGCGATGTTCCAGGACTCGAGGCCCGGGCCCGGCTCGGGACGTTGCACGAGGATGCTGCCGGATGGCGTCGCCGCCGGCATCGCGTTGGTGACGGGCAGGCGCAGCACATACGCCTGCGGCGCCGGAATCGTCGTCTCGAGCAGACTGCCGCACCCGGCGAGCGCGAGTGATCCGCAGACCAGCGCCATCCTGAATTTCATCGCGGAATCTCCACGCCGCGGTAACTCGGCTCGTACAAGAGTTGCGAGGGATCGGCCTTGAGGCTGCGCGAGAGTTCGCGAAATTCCTGCGCGGCGCTGCGGCTGTCGCGCAGCAGTCGCTCCATCTCGGGAAGGCTGTCCCGCAGGAAGAGACCTAAGTCGTCGCGATGTTCGGTCATGAGTTTGTCGAGGCTCGCCGTGGTCTTCGCGAGGTTCTCGGAGATCTCGCGCACACGCTCGGAGGCGGTCGCGAGCTGCGGACCCGATGTGTCGATGAGCTCGCGCGCGCTGACGGCCGCGGCGCGCACGTCGACGACAGTGGCCTTGAGCTCCGTCACCAGCTCGGACGCGCTTTGCATCGTCGCGGGCAGCGTGGCCGCGCTCTTCTCGATGCTGGCGAGCGTCTTCGTGATCGAGTCGATGTTCCCATCGGACAGCACCAGCGTCGCGCGGCCCACGAGGTCGGGCAGGCTTGCAAGGAAGAGGTCGAAGTTGGAGCGCACCGAGTCGATCACCGGGTATTGCTCGCTCGGCACGGCGTCCATGCGGCGCTTGGAATCCGCGTTCGCGAGCAGGTCGATGTAGAGCAGGCCCGTGATGCCCTGCAGCGAGAGCGAGGCGAGCGTGTCGTTCGAGATCGGCGTGTGCGAGTCGATGTCGGCGATCACCTGCACGCGATCGCTGGCGCGCTTGTCGATGCGGATGGTCACGACTCTGCCGACCTCGACGCCCAGGTAGCGCACCGTGCTGCCGCGGTTCAGGCCGGAGACGCTGCCCTCGAAATAGACCTCGTAGCGGACGTAATCGCGCGCGTCGTTCGATCCGGCGTACCAGTAGACGAACAGCCCCGCCATCGTGGTGATGAGGAGCACGAACGCGCCGACGGCGGTGTAGTTAGCTTCACGCTCCATGCGGGCCGCCCTTGCTGTCGTTCTTTCCGTCGTCCATTCTCTGGCCGAAGCGCAGCGCGCGCTCGCCGTGGAAGTACGCCTGGATCCAGGGGTGCGGATTCGCGGTCACACCTTTCAGCGTGTCGCTCGTCATCTTGCGGTCAATGATCACCCCGACACGATTGCAGGTTCTGAAGATGGTGTCGAGGTCGTGCGTGATCATGATCACCGTGAGGCCTAGCTGTCCGCGCAGATCCATCAGCAACTCGTCGAACGCGGCAGCGCTGATGGGATCGAGGCCCGCCGTCGGTTCGTCGAGCATCAGCAGTTGCGGATCGAGCGCCAACGCGCGCGCCAGCGCGGCACGCTTCACCATGCCGCCTGACAGTTGCGCGGGATATTTGCGCGCCGCTTCGTCCGGAAGTCCGACGAGGCGGATCTTGAGCAGCGCGAGTTCTTCGAGCGCGCGCGGCGAGAGCGAGAGGTGCTCGAGCATGGGGAGCTGCACGTTTTGCAGCACTGTGAGTGCCGAGAACAGCGCACCCTGCTGGAACGTGACGCCGTAGCCCGCCTTCACCTGCTTGAGCTCGTCGCGCGAGAGCTCGTTGAGCTTGCGGCCCATGAGCAGGACTTCACCAGATTGGGGCCGCTGCAATCCCAGGATCGAACGCAGCAGCACCGACTTGCCCGAGCCCGAGCCGCCGACGATGCCGAACACTTCGCCGCGCTCGACCGTCATGTCGAGACCGTCGTGCACGATCTGCGCGCCGAAACGGTTCACGAGGCCACGGACCTCGACGAGTGGCGATGCAGCGCTCATATGTCGAGCTGCCAGAACACGATCGCGAAGATCGCGTTCGCGAAGATGACGAGGAAGATGGATTGGACGACTGCAACGGTCGTCAGCCGTCCGAGTTCGCGTGAGGAATCCCGCACCTGCAGGCCGCGGTACGTACCCGACAGCGCGATCAACAAACCGAAGAACGGCGCCTTGATGATGCCGACCCAGAACGTCGTGGGCGAGATCGCGTCCTGCACGCGGTCGATGTAGAGCGGCAACGGCATGTCGAGCAGCCACTTGCAGAGCAGCGCGCCACCGGTGAGACCGATGCCGTCCGCGATCACCGCCAGCAGCGGCATCGCGATCACGAGACCGATGACACGCGGCACGATCAGCACCTCGTTGGGCTCGACGCCGATCGCGTGCAATGCGTCGATCTCCTCGTTGAGCTTCATCGCGCCGATCTCGGCGGCGAACGCGGAGCCGGAGCGGCCAGCGACAATGATGGCGGTGAGCAAGACCCCGAGCTCGCGCAGGACGCCGACGGTCACGATGTCGACGACGAAGATCTCCGCGCCGACCTCACGCGCCTGCTGCGCGGCGATGTACGCAATGATCAGCGTGATCAGGAAGGCGATCAGCGAGACGATCGGAATCGCGGTGATGCCGGTTTCGTAGACGTGGCGCGTGATCGAAGCGGCGCGCAGCCGCCGCCAGCTGGTGCAGGCCCGCGCGAACGTCACGAACGTGTGCCCGATGAAGTCGAGCGCGTACTTCACGGCCTGGATGCGTCGCGTGACCTGCTTGCCGAGCGCGGTCACCGGCTCGAACGTCGACTCCGAGGACGACGGCGGGGTCGTGTGTTTCTTCTTGCCGGGCGTGGCATCGATGAGCTCGAGCTGGCTCGGGGGCGAGCCGGCAAATTCCACCGCGGCGCCCGCCTTCTCCGCGTCTTTCAACCATTCGCGCAGGCGCCAGGCCCCCGCGATATCCAGCGTGACGGAATCGGGCACGTTCACGACGATGCGCCGGGCGCCGACCAGGGATTGTGCGGCGAGCTCCGCGTCGATCGCGGGCAGATCGGGCCCGCGCCAGCTGCCCGCTAGTTCGGCTTCGATCGTCTCGCCGTCACGCTGCAGCTTGAGATACATGCGAGCGCCAGTGTAAACGCTGGCGCTCGCATCCGGGCGTCAGCTCAAGTGTCGTCGCGATAGCGGCGGATCCGGACGATCGCGAAGAACACGGCAGCGGCGACCGCGACACCGGCCCAGGTTTCCCAGTTCATGAGCACCGCGGCGGCATGCTTCGCGAACAGGGCGAGCGCCGCGCCGTCGTCGGGGATCGGGTCGTGTTCGAAGCCAATGATCTGGAACACGCCCGCGAACCGCCGGCCGAGGAAGTCGGCGAAACGATGCGTCTGCATGAGCAGGCCTTCCGCGAGCAGGATGCCGACGATCGGCAGCACGGCCCAGAGGAAGGCGTTGCGACGCGCCCATACCGAGACGAGAAGCAGATAGCCGGCGATCGGCAGGTACCAGAGGACCGTGACGAACGCGAGGATCCACGTGCCGGCCTGCACCTGCGCCCACGTGCTGGCGTCGAACGGGATCAGCAGCTCTTCGAGCGGGCCGCCGCGCATGCGCAGCCACCAAACTATCGCGAACACGAGTTGCGTGGCGGCGCTCACCAGCATGACGTAGATCGGCGTAGTGACGAGCGCGGTCAACACCTTGGATCCCACCACCTGGGAATCCGAGACTGGCAGTGATTTCCAGAACAGGATGCTGCGATCCTTGCGCTCCGAGAGCAACGAGTCGAGCAGGTAGAAGAAGATCACGAACCCGAGCACGACGAGCTGGAAGACGGTGAACGACGCGATCGTCATGCCGTAGATCATCTCCCGCTTGTTCATCGAACCGGCGAGCGCGGCGATTTCAGCCGCGCTCGGACCGTCGTTGGTGCCGAAAGAAAAAAGGTTTTTGTCGCCCGTGTGGATGCCGCCGAAGGCCGCAGAGATCAGGATGATGCCGGCGATGACGAGCGGCACGATCCAGAGCGAGCGGTTTTCCCAGTACTCGCGGCGGACCAGCATGAGTAGCTTGTTCATGCGGCCTCCTTCGAGACGATCGGCTTCCCGGCGGGCTGCATCATCGCGACGAAAAGATCCGCGACCGATGGCGCCCGGGTTTCCCCGAGACCCGCGAGCGATGCTGTGTCCTTGCCATCGAACAACATCGCGAAACGCCCAAACACCTCGCGTTCATAGAAGGGCTTGAGCGCGCGTGCCCGCTCGACGTTGCCGGCTGTCGGAATGAGCTGCACGAAGCGTTCACCCAGCGTGTCCATTGGGGTGTCGAGCACTATTTTGCCGTGCTGGATGAACAGCACGTCGGTGAGGATGTTCTCGATCTCCTCCACCTGGTGTGTGGTCACGAGGATCGTGCGTTCCTTGCTGAAATAGTCGTTCAGCAGGTTGTCGTAGAACGACCGGCGGAACAGCAGATCGAGGCCGAGCGTCGGCTCGTCGAGCACGAGGAGCTTCGCGTCGATCGCCAGGATCAGCGCGAGATGCAGCTGCGTGACCATGCCTTTCGACAGCTGTCGCACGCGCTTTTCCATCTTGATGTCTGTCTTCGAGAGAAAGTCTTCCGCGCGCTTGCGATCGAAGCGCGGGTGCACCCCGGCGACGAAGTCGAGCGCCTGCGAAACCTTGAGCCAGCGAGGCAGCACCGCGACGTCCGCGATGAAGCACACCTCATTCATCAATGCGTTGCGCTGCGTGCGCGGGTCCATGCCGTGGACTCTGAGCTCGCCGTCGAACGGCGTGAGCCCGAGGATCGCCTTGATCACCGACGTTTTGCCGGCGCCATTGGGTCCGATGAGCCCGACGATGCGGCCGGGCTGCACGTTGAGATCGATTCCGCTCACGGCGAGCGTGTTGCCATAGGTCTTCGAGAGACCGCGCGCTTCAATTACTGCTGTCATCTTCTTCGCCTGCGTTGGCTTGCGTCGGGAACGGCTGGGACACCGGAGCCGATTTCGCGCCTTGTTTCATGAGTTCGTCCGTGGTGAAGCCGAGACGCGTGATCGTCGCGTAAACCTTCGGCCACTCGGTCTCGAGGAAGTACTGGCGTTCGTCTTTCATGAGCGCTTGTCGCGCGCCTTCGTTGACGAACATCCCGCGTCCGCGCTTCTTCTCGACCAGCTGCTCATCGACGAGCTGCTGGTATCCCTTGAGAACCGTGAGCGGATTGAGACGAAACTCAGCCGCTACAGCGCGGACCGAGGGCAACGGATCACCCTCTTTGAGGACGCCCTCGAGGATCATCGCCACCACTCGATCACGCAGCTGCCTGTAAATAGGCTGGCTGTCGTCCCACTGCGGGTCCATGAGTGCTCCGGTTCCTTAGCCTACCAGAGCACTGACGGCCGCCAGGATGGCGCCGCCATCGTGCGGGAGGTTCACGATGCTGGTCGCATCGACGAAGGTCCAGCTCGCGAGGACCGTAAGAGTCAGCGCGGCGGCTGCGCTCGTGAGGGCTTTGAAGTTGAAGGTGATCATCGTCGTCTCTCCTGTCTCTAGGTACCCGGGAGTGGGTACGTGTTGGTGTTATATATAACTACAACACCAATCCAGATGCAAGCGTTTAACCCGTTTTTTTTGCTTGTGCGTTGCAGTCCTTGAGGCGACCTTTCGCGCGGCGGGAGTGACCATGGGACCGAAGCTCTTGTTTGTAATGGGAATTCTGCTTGCCCACGGCGCGTTGGGTGCGGCCTGGCTCAAAGACGCGAGCCCGCAGACGCGAAATCCCGTCGCGGCCTGCGTCAGAACGCCGGGGTCATTGCCTGACCTCAGTCCCCGCCACGAAATCCTTGCGATGCTCGTCTTGCCGGCCAACTTCCAGGAGTCGATGCAGCCGTGAACGCGGTCGCAATCATGATGGACGGTCTCACGACTCCCGAAAAAGGAACGCGCTTCGCGCGCGCCCCCGTCACGCGTACAGTCGCGCACGTGAGTGACGACGACGACGCGCAACTGATGCTCGCCTACGGCCGCGGCGAGCTGGGCGCCTTCGAAACTTTGTACAGCCGCCATCGCGGCGCGCTCTATCGATATCTCATGCGCCAGGCACACGACGACGAAATCGCCAACGACCTCTTCCAGGAAGTCTGGAGTCGCGTGATCGTCAACCGCGCGCGCTACGAGCCGCGCGCGAAATTCCGCACGTTCCTGTTCACGCTCGCGCACAACTGCTTCATCGACCATTGCCGCCGCATGAAGGTGCGCCCCGCCGGCGCCAACATCGAAGACGCCGATGCCGCCGATCTGCTGCCCGCGAGCGACGAAGTGCGCCCGGATCGCATGCTCGAGCGCGCCGAGGATTCCCGCCGCTACCGCGCCGCGCTGGCATCGCTGCCGGCGGAACAGCGCGACGTCTATCTACTGCACGAGGAGAGCGACCTGTCTCTCGAAGAGATCGCGCGCGTCACCGGAGTCGGCACGGAAACGGCGAAGAGCCGTCTGCGCTACGCCGTCAGCAAGCTCAAATCGGCGCTTGCCGTCGCGGAGGCCGAATGACCGGCCAGGACGACGATTTCGAGGATTTCCTGCGCCGCAAGCGTCCCATCTTCACGCGTTCGGGCGAGGATCCGCTCGAGCCGCCCGCGGAGCTCGACCGCCTGATCCTGCGCCAGGCGCGCGACGCCATCCAGGAATCGAAACCGCAACGCGTATTTCGCGCGCCGGGCTGGGGCATGCCAGTCGCGCTCGCCGCGACGCTCGTGCTCGCGTTCACGGTGATCCTGCACACGGCGAATTCGCCGACTCGTGTCGCCGCCGAGGTCGATGTCCGAAACGTCGCGCGCAGCGTGGAGACGGCGCCGGCCGCGGCGGAACTGGCAGAACCGGTCGCCGCGCCACCCGCTAACTACTCTGCCAACGCTGCTCCCGCGGCGCGCACCGACGGCATCATCGTCGCCGACATCATCGAAACCGAGGCCGATGTCCGGGCCAGCGAAGTCGCGGGAAGTGTCGCGCGTGCGCGCTCCGCCGCGCAGTCGGCCGGCGATCACGCGCTGGTGGCGCGTGAGGAAGGCGAGCGTTACGCGGAACCTCCGCCCGGCCCGATCCTGACCCCCGCGGAACAGGCCGCGCCCGCGTCGGCGAGCGTGATGTCGAAGTCCGCGGGCGGCGCCTACGCGCCGGCGCAGACCGATGTCGCGGACGCGGTTGCGCGCAAGGCTCCCGGCCTGTCGCCCGCCTTCCGCCGCGACTCGAAGGCATGGCTCGCGGAGATCGAACGGCTGCGTTCGACGGGCGATGTCGCGCGTGCGGACGCCGAGTTGGCCGAGTTCAAGCGCCAGCATCGGGCTTACGCCACGTCTCCCGACCGCTGAAGGCGCGCACTCCTGCTAGAATTCGGGCCCGATTTTTCCGGCCCTTCCTTTCTTCGCCTGGAGCCAGCTAGATGAAACCCGCCGTCAATGTCGCCATCACCGGTGCCGCAGGCCAGATCGGTTACGCCTTGGCCTTCCGCGTCGCGTCGGGCCAGATGCTGGGCGCGGATACACCGGTCAATCTGCACCTCCTCGAAGTCACGCCCGCGCTGCCGCAACTCGCGGGCGTCGTCATGGAGCTCAACGACTGCGCCTTCCCGACGCTCAACAGGATCGTCGCGACGGACGACGCGCGCGTCGCGTTCAAGGACTGCCACGCCGCGTTGCTCGTGGGCGCGCGCCCGCGCGGTCCCGGCATGGAGCGCAAGGATCTGCTGCTCGCCAATGCGCAGATTTTCTCCGCGCAGGGCAAGGCGATGAATGAAGTGGCGGATCGGAACATCCGCGTGCTCGTCGTCGGCAATCCGGCGAACACCAACGCGATGATCGCGCGGGCGAACGCGAAGGACCTGAACCCGCGCAACTTCACGGCGATGACGCGCCTCGATCACAACCGCGCCGTGTCGCAGCTCGCCGAGAAGACCGGCAGCCACGTCACGAAGGTCCGCAAGATGCTGATCTGGGGCAACCACTCCGCGACCCAGTACCCCGACTTGAACTTCTGCACCGTCGACGGAAAATCCGCGCAGTCGCTCGTCGACCGCAAGTGGTACGAAGAAACCTTCATCCCGACCGTGCAGCAGCGCGGCGCCGCAATTATCAAAGCGCGCGGAGCGTCGTCGGCGGCTTCGGCCGCATCCGCCGCGATCGACCACATGCGCGACTGGCATCTCGGCACTTCCGCCGACAACTTCATCAGCATGGCCGTGCCGTCCGACGGCAGCTACGGCATCAAGGAAGGCGTGGTGTATTCGTACCCCGTCACCTGCGCGAACGGTGAATACAAAGTCGTGCAGGGCCTCGCGGTGGACGATTTCTCGCGCGGCCGCATGGACGCCACGGACAAGGAACTGCGCGAAGAGCGCGACGGCGTCAAAGAGCTGATCTGACGAAATAGACGCAGGCGCGCGCCTCAGGGCGCGCGCAGCCGTGCGGCCTTGAGGCCGAGCGGCATGCGCAGCGGCGAACGCGCGTCGGAATCGGGCCAGATTCCGGCGAGCGCCGCCCCCAGCAATGGCACCGGATCGGTGCCATTCGCTTTTTGGTAGCGCGCGGTCGCCGACCAGCTGCTTACGTACCCCAGCACCTGCGGCAGCGTCCACTCGAGCGTGAGCCCGAATTCCGGCGCCGCGAGAAGTTCGTAGCCGAGGTCCTCCGGAAACGGCGGCAGCGTCGCGTAATTGGCATCGACATGTTTGCGCTCGGGCGGCCAGTGCGGCCCGACGACGTTCGAGTAGAAATCCTCGAAGCGCGCATCGAGCGCCGCGTCGACGAAACGCGGCCGCGGATAGGTCCACACCGCGACCACCGCGCCCGGCCGCGACACGCGCCAGGCCTCGATGTGAAACGCCTCGACGTCGAACCAGTGCAGCGCCTGCGCGACGGTCACGAGATCGACGCTGCGGTCTGGCAGCCCCGACGCTTCCGCCGGTGCCACCGAATAGCGCACCCGCGGATGCGGCTTCGCCGCGGCGATCTGTTCGGCCGCGACATCGGTGGCGTGCACGACGGAAAAATATCCCGCGAGCGCAACGCTCGCCTGACCGCTGCCGCAGCCCGCATCCCAGACCGCTTCCCGCGACGGCGTAACACGCGCGAGCCAGGCGAACAGTTCCGGTGGATAGCCGGGACGGAAGTTCGCGTACTCGCGCGCGACGCTCGTGAACAATGTGGCGTTCGACATCGCTTCTTTTTACGCCTGCCGCAGGCCCGCCGGGGCCTGACAAGGCGTCAGATGCACCCGCGTAAACCGGGACGGGAATTGGACTATAGTTTCCCGACCGCGAATCGAGGGGTCTTTCATGCTCGGCGCAATACTCGTCATCCTTACCCTGATCGCCGCCGCAACCTACGTGGCGAAGGTCGGCACCGGCTTCACTTTGCTGTTCATCGGCGCGATTGTCTTTCTTGCGTACAAACGGCTGCCGCTGATCGTCTTCACCATCGTGTTCACCGTCCTGCTCGCGGCGTACACCATCGTGCCGCCGCGCTTCGGAGTTCCGGGCTTCGGCGTCTGGACCGGCTTTCTGTGGGTGATGCTCGCCGCGCTCTGGCTCCTCAACGTCCGGCCGCTGCGCAAGGCGCTGATCTCGCGACCGTTCCTCAAGGCGTACATGCGCCTGCTGCCGTCGATGTCGCAGACCGAGAAGGAAGCGCTCGAGGCCGGCACCGTGTGGTGGGATGGCGAGCTCTTCTCGGGCAAGCCCAAGTTCGAGAAGTTGTTAGCCAGCAAGGCGCCCGTGCTGACGCAGGAAGAGCAGGCCTTCCTCGATGGCCCTTGCGAAGAGTTGTGCCGGATGTTCGACGACTGGGACGTCACGCACAAGCGCGCGGACATGCCCCCGCACGTCTGGGACTATCTGAAGAAGAAGGGCTTCTTCGCGATGATCATCCCGAAGAAGTACGGCGGTCTCGAGTTCTCCGCTTATGGCCACTCCTGCGTGCTCGTGAAACTCGCGAGCCGCTCCGGCCTGCTCGCGGCAACGACCGCCGTGCCGAACTCGCTCGGCCCCGCCGAGCTGCTCAATCACTACGGCACCGAGGAGCAGAAGAACTACTACCTGCCGCGTCTAGCTAAGGGTGAAGAAGTCCCCTGCTTCGCGCTCACGCATCCGCGCGCGGGTTCCGACGCCGCCTCACTCCCGGACACCGGCGTCGTTTGCCGCGGGATGTACCAGGGCAAAGAGATCGTGGGCCTCAAGCTCAACTTCTCGAAGCGCTACATCACGCTCGCGCCCATCGCCACCGTCGTCGGCCTCGCGTTCCGCCTCTACGACCCGGACAAGTTGTTAGGTGGCGAGAAGACGGACTACGGCATCACCTGCGCATTGATTCCGCGCGCGACACCGGGCCTCGAGATCGGCCGCCGCCATTTCCCGCTCAACGTGCCGTTCCAGAACGGGCCGCTGTCGGGCAAGGACGTGTTCGTTCCCCTCGACACCATCATCGGCGGACCCGCCATGGCCGGTCAGGGCTGGCGCATGCTCGTCGAGCAGTTGTCGGTGGGCCGCTGCATCTCGCTGCCGTCGAATGCGACGGGCGGCGCGAAGCTTGGCGTATTCGCCTCGGGCGCGTACACGCGCATCCGTCGCCAGTTCAACATGCCCGTCGGCAAGTTCGAGGGCGTCGAGGCCGTGCTCGCGCGCATGGTCGGCTACACCTACACGATGGACGCCGCGCGCTCCGTCACCGCGGGCGCGATCGATGGCGGCGAGAAGCCGTCCGTGCCGTCCGCGATGTTGAAGTATCACGTCACCGAGATGGGCCGGCAGGTCGCGAACGACGCGATGGACGTGCACGGCGGCAAGGGCATCCAGTTAGGGCCCCGCAACTACCTCGGACGCAACTACCAGGTCGTGCCCGTCGCGATCACGGTCGAGGGCGCGAACATCCTCACGCGCTCGCTCATCATCTTCGGCCAGGGCGCGGTGCGTTGCCATCCGTTCGTGCTCAAGGAGATGAACGCGGCGCGCTCCAAGAACGTCGACGAGTTCGATCGCGCGCTGTTCGGCCACATCGGGTTCACGATCAGCAACGCGGTCCGCTCGTTCGTCATGGCGCTCACGCACGCACGCTTCACGCGCGTGCCCGACGTCGGCGACACCAAGCGCTACTACCAGCACATCGTGCGCTTCAGCGCCTCGTTCGCGTTCGCGGTCGATGTCGCGATGCTCACGCTCGGCGGCTACCTCAAGAAGAAGGAGAACCTCTCGGCGCGGCTCGGCGACGCGCTGTCGGCGATGTATCTCGCCTCGATGGTCCTCAAGCATCACGAGAACCAGGGACGGCCCGCGGACGATTTGCCCGTCGTCGAATGGGCCTGCCGCCACCAGATGTATCGCGCGCAGGAGCAACTGCACGATTTCCTGCGCAACTTCCCGAACCGCTTCCTCGCCGGCGTCATGCGCATCGCGATCTTTCCGGGCGGTCGCGCCTACAACGCGCCGAGCGACCGGCTCGGCCGCAAACTGGCCGACGCCGTACTGAACGTCACCGACGTTCGCGACCGGCTCTGCAAATACGTGTATCGAACGCTCGAGCCCACCAACGCGCTGGGCCTGCTGCAGGAAGCTCTGGTGCTCGCGCCGGCCGCGGAGGCCATCGAGAAGCGAATTCGCGTCGAGGGTGTGAAGGCCGGGAAAATCACCGCGCTCGATGTGCCGGGACAGATTGCGCAGGCACTCAGCCTGGGGATCATCTCGGACACCGAGGCCGCGAGCCTGCGCGACTATGACCGAAAGGTCATGGAGCTCATCAGCGTCGACGATTTCGAGTCGCATGAACTGGCCGCGGGCGCTTCATCCGACGAAGAACGTCCGTCGTCACCCGCCAACTTTCAGGTCGCCTGACCCGACGACGCGTGAGCGATTTACCCGTCCCGGCCACGCCGGCCGCCGAAGTCGTCGAGATTCCGCCGCCGCTGACCCTGGTCTGCGCGAGCTGCGGCGCGTCGCTGTCGGGCGAGTACTGCGCGGTCTGCGGCCAGCGGCACGAGCCGCACATCCACTCGATGTCGCATTTCGCGGGCGAGGCGTTCGAAAGCATCACGCACGCGGATTCGCGGCTGTGGCGCACGCTGTGGTACCTGCTCGCGAAGCCCGGACGCCTGACGCGCGAGTTCTTCGACGGCAAGCGCGCGGGCTATCTACCGCCATTCCGGCTGTACCTGGTCATCAGTGTGGTGTTCTTCATCATCGGTCCGTCCGAGGATTCAAAGATCGCCATCAAGGATTCGGAGGCGCTCGAGCTCACCGAGTCTGGCGAGATCCGCGAGTCGGGCGGAGATGCACTGATCAACAGGAACAAGAGCGAAGGCCTCAACACCATCAAGATCGAGGGTCTCGCGGCTTTCTGCCGTGAGTTCATCGATCTGCCGGATTCGGACAACGCGGCGCGCGACCACTTGCGCGACAACTGCCGCAAGGTCACGCAGGGCGACGGTCGCGAGCTCGGCCGAAATGTCCTGCACAACCTGCCGCGCGCGATGTTCGTGTTCCTGCCGGTCCTCGCGTTCGTGATGTGGCTGCTCTACTGGAAACCCAAGCGCTACTACGTCGAGCACCTGTTGTTCCTCGTTCACAACCACGCCTTCGTGTTCCTGGGATTTTCGATCCTGCTGGTGCTCGGCCGCATCCCGTACGTCGGTGACTGGATAGGCTGGGGCTGGGCGTTGGGCCTGCTCTACATGCTCTGGTATCTCTACCGCGCGCAGCGCGTCGTGTATGGCCAGAGCCGCGGAATCACAGTCTCGAAGTACGCATTCCTGCTGCTGACTTACGTCGCGACCGCGATGATGATGTTCATCTTCACCCTGCTCTACGCGGCGATGACTTTGTGAAGCCGCGACGCGGATGACCGCTTCCCGCGCCATCCTGCACGTCGACATGGACGCCTTCTACGCGTCCGTCGAGCAGCGCGACGATCCGCGGCTGCGCGGCCAGCCCGTCATCGTCGGCGGCACGAGCAATCGCGGCGTCGTCGCCGCCGCGAGTTATGAAGTGCGGAAGTTCGGCGTGCGCTCGGCGATGCCGATCCGCGAAGCGCTGCACCGCTGCCCGCACGCGATCTGCGTGCCGCCGCGCATGTCCGTCTACCGCGAGGTCTCGCACCAGGTCTTCGCGGTGTTCCACGAGTACACGCCCATCGTCGAGGGTCTGTCGCTCGACGAGGCTTTCCTCGACGTCACCGCGAGCCTCTCGCTCAAGGGCGATGCCGTGTCGATCGCGCGCGCCATCAAGCAGCAGATCCTGGCGACCACGCGCGTCACCGCCTCCGTCGGCGTGGCTCCTAACAAGCTGGTCGCGAAGATCGCTTCCGATCTCGAGAAACCGGACGGCCTCACGGTCGTGGGGGCGCACAATCTGCGCGCAGTCCTCGACCCCCTCACGGTGCGCCGCCTGCCGGGGCTCGGCCGCAAGCTGGGCGAGCGGGCCTGCGCGGCGGGCGTGCGAACGCTCGGCGAGTTGCGCGTCGCCACGGATGCGGTGCTGTGGCCTATCTTCGGCCGCGATTCGCCGCGCATGCGCGAACGGGCTGCGGGCGTCGACGACCGGCCCGTGATGTCGGAGTGGGACGAGAAGTCGATCAGCGCGGAGGAGACTTTTGCCGCCGATCTCGCGGATCCCGCGCGAATGCGCGCGGAAGTCCTGCGGCTGGCCGATCGCGCGAGCCAGCGCATGCGCGCGCAGAACCTCGCCGCGGGCTGCGTGCAGGTCAAGATCCGTCGCGGCGACTTCACGACGTTCACGCGACAGAAGCGCTTCGAGCCTTCGACGACGGATTCGCGGACGATCGCCGGCATCGCCGGCGACTTGTTGACCGCGTGGCTCGCAGAGCAACCGCGCGCCAAGGTGCGATTGTTAGGCGTGGGCGTGAACCACCTGCACGCCGCCGACCAGATGGATCTCTTCGCGAGCCCGACGGCCGCGGCAGGCGCGTCGCCGGTGGCCGGCGCGCTCGACTCGACGGTCGACCGGATCCGGGAGCGATTCGGGAACATGGCCGTCCGGCGCGGCAGCGCGCTGCCGGTGGCGCGGGGCCTCGACGAAGCGGGTGAGGCCCTGTCCGAGGACTCCCCCGGCAGGCGCCGGGTCGGCGACTCTCCTACATCGCCGGTCCGGAAGTAGGCTGACCGATCGGGACCACTTCTAACCCGTGTAGTATCTCCAGCCCGTTTAACCGGTGCCTCACACAGAGAACTAGGGCCGTTAGCCCTGCCCATGTACGCCCCATTTTTCGGCCTCAACGAGAAGCCCTTCTCGATCACGCCCGACCCGCGCTACCTGTTCCTCTCGGAGCGGCATGCGGAGGCGTTGGCGCACCTGGTGTACGGCATCAACGAGGCCGGCGGCTTCATCCAGTTGACCGGCGAGGTGGGCACGGGCAAGACGACCGTGGTGCGCTCCCTGCTGACGCAGGCGCCGAAGCACGCGGAAATCGCGCTGATCCTGAATCCGCGCATGACGCCGCCCGAGTTCCTGCTCGCGATCTGCGAGGAGCTCGGCATCGCGGTGGAACAGAAGTCCGAAGGCAGCCTCAAGGATCTCGTCGACCTGCTGAGCTTTCACCTGCTGAAGGCGCACGCCGAGGGCAAGCGCATCGTGCTCGTCGTCGACGAAGCGCAGAACCTCGGGGCCGACGTGCTCGAGCAGGTGCGCCTGCTCACGAACCTCGAAACCGAAACGCAGAAGCTGCTGCAGATCATCCTGATCGGCCAGCCCGAGTTGCGCGACTTGTTAGGTCGCGTCGAGCTGCGCCAGCTCGCGCAGCGCATCACCGGGCGTTACCACCTCGATCCGCTCGAGAGCGAGGAAACTTCCGCGTATGTCCGCCACCGGCTGCGTGTCGCGGGTGCGACGCGCGAGATCTTCACGAGCGGCGCGTTGCGCGAAGTGCAGCGCCTGTCGGACGGCGTCCCCCGGCTCATCAACATCATCTGCGACCGGGCGCTGCTCGGCGCGTTCACGGAAGACCGGCACGTGGTGCGCTCGAACGTCGTGCGGCGCGCGGCCGGAGAAGTGTTCGGCAAGACTTTCCTGCCCGGCTGGATTCCGTGGGCGGGAGGCGCAACCGTCGGCGCCGTCGCGATCGCGAGTGCGCTGCTCGTGATGCCACGTTTCCTGAGTGACGATCCGGTGCGCGCCGCGCCCGTTCCGGTCGCGCAAGTCGCCGAATCGGTGGCCCCTTCCGAGCCGGCCGCGGTGGCCACCGCCGCCGCTCCCAGGACGGGCATGGCGCCCGGACTCGACAAACTACTCGCGCAGTACGGCGCCGAGACAGATCCCGACGACGCGTTCAACAAGTTGTTCGCCGTGTGGGGCCTGCGTTACATCGCCGGAAACGTGGACCCGTGCAGCCAGGCGCTGCGCGCGGGGCTCGAATGTTTCGCGCAGCGCGGCTCGCTGGCGCAGTTGCAATTGTTCAACCGGCCCGCCGTCCTCAATCTCGTCGACTTCACCGGCCGCTCCCACCAGGTCGTGCTGACCGCGCTGGACAACGAGCGCGCGCGCGTGGATCTGGGCGGCGCTCAGCGCGAGATCGGAATCGGCGATCTCACGCGCAGCTGGTTCGGCGATTACGTGATTTTGTGGAGACCCACCGCGGGCGGTTCCTCGCCTCTCGCGCTCGGCGCGCGCAGCGCGCGCGTGAAATGGCTGCGCGACAGTTTGCGGCGAGTGAACGGCCTGCCCGCGGAGGAAGGCGCCGGCGTGGTGTTCGATTCCGCGCTCGTCTCGATGGTCGAGGATTTCCAGCGCAAGCATCGCCTCGCGGTGGACGGCATCGCGGGAATCCAGACACAGGTTGCGATCGACGCCGCGCTCGCCGATTCCAAAACACCGTTCCTGCGCAAGGACGACCGCGGCGGAGCGGGGAGCTGAGATGTCTTTCATCCTCGATGCATTGAAGAAATCCGAAACCGATCGCCAGCGGCAGTCCGCGCCCGCGTTGTTCGAAGTGAAGGTGGCGGCGCCGCGCCGCCGCTTCCCACTCTGGGCGATCGGCCTCGCCGCACTGCTGGGCGTCAACGTCGTCGTGCTCGCGTGGGTGTTGCTGCGCCAGCCTTCGGCGCAGTCTTCGGCCGCAGCCGCAGCCGCGACAAACTTGCCACCGAACGTTGTCTACGTGCCGGCCGTGATGATGCCGCAGCCCGCACCGCTCGCCACTGCGCCACCCGAAGCCGGCGTGGTCGCTCCGAGCCTGGCGCCACCGCTCGCCGAAGATCCCCTGCTGTCGAGCGACGAACCGTCGGTCCCGCCCGACTACGACGCGAACGATTACGCGCCGGCTGTTTCGCGCGAGGAGGCCACTGCATCGGCCCAACGCCGCGCGGGATTTCTGCCGACGCGCGACGACGTGCTCGCCAAGGGCACCCAACTACCGGATCTGAAGCTGGACCTGCACGTTTACGCCGAGAACTCTGCAAAACGCTTCGTGTTCATCAACATGCGGAAGTTGCGCGAAGGCGAATCGCTGCCGGACGGCGTGCGCGTGGATGCGGTGACGCCGAGAGGAGTGGATCTGTCCTATCGAGGGACGCGGTTCACGCTCGAGGGAAACTGAGGCGCGCATGGAGGCGCGGCTGCCATGAATGCGGCCACCGTCGCTGTCGGGCGGCCCGCCTGATGCTTCCGGTGGCCGCATTCATGGCAGCCGCGCCTCCACCCACCTTCAGCGTACGACGAGCGCAAGCCCGAGCGTTGCGGGCTTCGGACGGAGACCGCGCGTCAGCGTGATTCGCTGGGACCGGATTCGGAGCGCTCGACCGGACGCTTCGCGGCTTCCCACGCGAGATAGTCACCCTCGAGATGCAGTAGTTTGATGAAGCCCGCCTTGCGAAGAACATCTTCCGCGAGCTGCGAGCGGCGGCCGCTGCGGCAGTAGAGCACGACGGGTGTATCGCGCAACGCGGCGAGTTCATCGAGACGCGCCGGAAGCTCGTCGTGGGAGACGTTGCGCGCGCCGGGAACGTGGCCGGCGGCGAACTCGGTCGCGGTGCGTACATCGAGCACAACCACGCCGGACTGCTTTTCATCGAGTTTCGCCAGCAGTTCGGCCTGGCTGATCAGCGGTACCTTGTCGGTGGGTTGCGTGGGTTCGGCGGCGCCGGCCGGCATGGCGCCGGCGGCGGCGAACAGCAGATTCGCTAACAACATCGTTCGGCGATTCATCGGAACCTCCTGGGTCAATGTTCGGCCGCGAGCTTTGCGATTTCGGCGCTCGTCAGCCGATGGACGATCCATTCCTTCATCTGGCGCGCGCCGAGCGTCTGATAGAAGCCGAGCGCGGGTTCGTTCCAGTCGAGCACGGCCCACTCCATTCGACCGCAGTCGCGAGCTTGCGCGATGCGCGCGAGTTCGCGCAGCAGCGCGCGACCGATACCGTGCGCGCGGTGCGCGGGCCGCACGAACAGGTCCTCGAGATACAGTCCCTGCTTCGCCACGAACGTCGAGAAGTTGAAGAAGTACAACGCGAACCCCGCGGGCTCACCGTCCCATTCGGCGATGAGCACGCGGATCACGGGATTCGGCGCGTCGAGCTCGCGCCGAAAATCCGCGGGCGTGCCCTTCGCCTCGGGCAGCAGTTTTTCGTAGTCGGCGAGTTCGCGTACGAGCGCCGTGATGATCTCGGCGTCGGCGCCGGATCCGGCGCGGACCTTGAGTTGCTTCGTCATTCGGCGATGTACCAGCGGTTGTCCTTGTCACGCTCGAGCACCCAGCGCTCGTATGGCAGCCCCTGGCCGCTCACGTCGAAGATGGCGCGCGCGCCGCCCAGGTCGTAGCGCGGCGTCAGCTCCTGCACGATGCGCAGCGTCGTGATCATCGTCTCGCGCATGCTCTCGTTGTTGGTGCACGCCGTCACGAGCGTCTTGCGCGCGCTGCGCGAGGTGGCCCGGTTGAAGTTCGGGCTCATGAATTCGTCGTAGTACTCCTGACAGTTGCCCGCGGCGATCGCAGCTTCGGCCCGCGCGAGCATCTCGCTGATGCCGGGCGCCAGCGGCTGCCTGGCCGGCGCCGTGGCGACTGCGCCACCCGGCGCGGCGGCGGGAGCCGCACCCGGCGCGGCACGCCCTTCCAGCAGATCGTCGATCTGCGCCTCGATCTCGGTCGGGATCGCGGCCTTCCACAACGCGCCGTACTGCATGAGACCCACTGTCACGGCCACCTTGACCGCCCCGCGATCCTTGGGAGGAATGCCGAAGCCCATCAGATAGACGACCTTGTCGCTGGGGATGGCGGCCAGCCAGTCGAACTTCTGGAATTGGCGGGCGCGCAGCCGCAGCCGATCCGAGAGCGCGGCGTAAAAACGCACCGCCGTCATGCTTTCGAGATCGGCCAGGGAGCGGCCGGGACCGAACAATCGCGACCGGTAAGTGTTGTCGCTGCGCGAGGCTTCGGCCCGCAGCAGCGTCAGGAGGCGGCCACGCAGTTTCTCGAGCTCGTCCGGGTGGATTTCCTGGGCGATGGCTTGCGCGTTGCCGCTCCCCACGGCGGCAATGAAGGCCTCCGCGCCCTTCTCTTGTGCATTGCTGGGGCCCGCGGCCCAAGCGGTGGTGCCAGCGCAGGCCAGCAAGGCGAAAAAGGCGATTCTCAGGGCCATTTGACACTCCAATGCCATGCGGGCGGCGGGATCATACCCGGGCGGCCGAGTCACTCCCCAACTGTGAAAGTCGTCCCGGTACCGGACAAATTCGCCGGGACGCAGTTCACGGATTGCTGGCGTGCAGAGTGCGTCTGCGGCCTTCCCCGATAAACTGACATATCTTGTTAAAGTGCCCTTGCGTGCCTTTTTTCCGCGGTTTTCGTTCGTTCTCTTCGGGGTCGTGCCACCGTCGTCATGCTGCCTCAGTCGCAATTCGATTCGCCAATGTTCACCGACGCCCCCGCGCCAGTGGCGATCGCCGCGTTGACTCAGGATCGCGCGCTCATCGGCCTTCTCCGTAGCACGATCGATCCCACGCACGACCTCATCCTCGTCACTTCCGAAGGCGAACTCGCGCCACACCTGAACAGCCGACGCGTCTCCGCGGCGTTGCTCGACAGCATGTTCATCGAAGGCGATCTCGGCGCGATGGCCGAACGCATGCGCACGACCTGGCCCGATCTCGTGCTGGTCGTCGTGGGCACCGCGGAAGAACAGTCGAAGGTCGCATCGCAGATCACCTCGGGCGTCGTCTATCGATTCCTGCATCGCCCCGTCTCCGCGCCGCGCGTGCGCCTGTTCGTCGAGGCGGCGCTGCGCCGCCATGAAGTCGAGAACGTCGAGCGTACGCTCGAGACGCAGCGTCCCGATTTCTCCAGGCTCGAACCGCAGAAGACGGACTCGTCGCGCGATCCGGCCAACAGGATCAAACTGGGCGCCGCGCTCGGCGTCGTCGGGCTGATCCTCGTCGCCGGCGCCTCGTATCTGCTGTCCTCGAATGACACCGGTAGCGAGACCACGGCGCAGGTAGTTAGCGAGCCGGCCGCGCAAGTCGCGCCTGCCGCGAGCGAAGACACATCCCCTCCCGAGCAGCCGGCTCCGGCCACGGCGGCGCCCGCGACTTCGGCCACGACGGCACCCACAACTCCGTCGGTCGCACCGGCGCCTCCGCCACGGGCCACGACTCCGGAAGAGAAGCCGCTGACGGCGCGCACCGCGCCCGCCCCGGCGGAGCCCGCCCCCGGCGCTCCATCGATGAAAGTCACGGAGATTCCGGTCGAGGTCGCCCCGCAGACACCGCCACCCGCGCCCGCGCTCACGCACGAACAGATGCTGCGCGCGCAACTCGCGCAGGCGGAATCCGCATTGCAGCGCGGGGAGCTCGCCTCGCCTCCCGGCCGCAACGCCGTCGATCTGTTCCGCGGGGCACTCGAGCTCGATCCCGGCAACACGCTCGCGAACGGCGGTCTCGTGCGCGTGGCTGATCGGCTGTTGAGCGCGGCGGAACGCGCGCTCACCGGCGGCAACGCGGTCGACGCGAAGAAGATGGTGGACGTCGCCGAGCAACTCACGCCGGCCACGGCGCGCGGCGCGTTCCTCATGATGCAGATCGAGATGGAACGGGAGCGCGCGGTGCTCACGCAGCGCCGCGACACGGACGCCTCCGACAAATCCGAGAAGGGCGCGACGTACCTGCGCCTCGCGAACACGCGACTGCGCAGCGGCGCGCTCATCGAACCCGCGGAAGACAATGCGCGGTTTTACCTGGAAGCCGCGCGCCAGATCGTGCCCGAGGATCCGGCGCTGGCCGAGATCTCGCGTGGTCTGCAAAGAGAGATGCTGTCGCGCGCATCCACGGCCGCCTTGGCCGGCAACCCGGCGGACACCGAGCGCTGGCTCGCGAACGCCGATGGCGCCGGCGCGGCGCGCTCGGACATGGCGAACATCCGTCGTTCGCTGCAGGACCGATTGATCGGCACGCGCGCGGACAAGATGGGCGGACTCGCGCAGTCCTTCACGACCGCCCTCACCAACAATCAGTTGCTGCAGCCCGAGAACACGAGCGCGAAGGCGTATTTCCTGCAGCTGATCAACACCGATTCCGGCAATCCCATCGTCGCGACGGCGCGCCAGGGACTGGGTGCTGCGTATCTGCGCGAGATGCGTTCCGCGCTCGGCCGCAACGATCTCGGTGCCGCCGATGCCTGGCTGCTCGAAGCGCGCACGGTCGGCTTCACGAGCGGCGATCTCGATGCCGCGGAGAAGGATCTCGGTGCGACGCGTCAGCGCCTCGCGCAGCAGTCTTCGGTCGTCGGGGCGAACTCGCTCGAGCGTACCGAATACGTCGAGCCCAAATTTCCGGCGGCGTCGCGCTATCGCGGCTTCGAAGGCTGGGTGGAACTCGAATTCACGGTGCGCGCCGACGGCTCGACCGCCGACGTGGTCGTGACCAACTCGAATCCGCGCCGCACGTTCGACGCCGCGGCACGCAAGGCGATCGAGCAATGGCGTTACAAGCCCGTGACGCGCGACGGCAAAGCCGTCGATCAGCGCGCTGCCGTCCGCATCCGGTTCTCGGATTGATCGATGGACGAGCCGCGCACACACAAATTCCTGATCGTCGAGGACGACGCGAAATACGCGGCGTGGTTGCACCACTCCGTCGGCGCGGGCTTCTCCAACGACTCTGTCGTGATCATGGACTGGACGTCGTTCGGCCGCGTGCGCACGGCGATGACCGCGCGCGACTACGATCTCGTGATTCTCGCGCTCGCGTTCGACGAGGGAATCGAAGACCCGACCACGAACGGTTTCGACTGGATCCGCAAGCTGCGCACGCAATCCGGGTTCCCCGAGATGATCGTGCTGGCCGACGGCGGCAGCGAACTCGCCGCGGTGCGCACGCTGCGTCTCGGCGCAGCTGACTATCTACCCAAGCGGCTGCTGACGCCGTCGCGCCTGCACCGCTCGATCAAGCTCACGCTGCGCATGATCGAGAAGGATGCGCAGCGCCGCGCGGAGCGCGCCGCGCAACAGGCCGCCCAGGCTTCGCCCGCCGGGAAGCCCGACGCCACGAAACCCGACAAGGCCCCGAAGATCGATCGTGCCGAGATGAGCATGCCCGCCGCGCGAATGGCGCCCACGCACATCTCGACGCACACCGGCGCTTCCCTGGCGCGCGCTGCGGCGCTCGTCTCGTCGCCGGCGAACGCCTCGAAGCCCGCCCACGTCGCCACGCACACCGGCGCCAGCCTCGCGAGCGCGGCAAGGGCCGCCCTCGCCGCGCACCCAGCCACGCCCGCGCCCACGCGCGTGAACGCCTCGGCGCGTGATCCCGCGGCCCAATCTCATCCCGCCGCGCAATCGCTGCCGGCCGCAATCGCGAAAGAGCCGAAGCAGATCGCGCCCGAGAGTCACCAGATTCCGGGCTACACGATCCTGCAGAAGATCGGCGAGTCGGAGGCTGCGGCCGTCTATCTCGCAATTGCCGAAGATCTCGGTCACAACGTCGCGCTCAAGATCTCGAAGCGCCGCCACACCGGTGCGGCGGAAGCCAGCACCGACACGACCGGCACCGGCCAGCGCGGAATCCTCTTCCAGCGCGAGTTCGAGGCGATCGCGGCGCTCGATCATCCGTCGATCATCGACCTGTTCGACTACGGCATCCACGAGGGCGTCGAGTACCTCGCGATGGAATATTTCCCCTGCGGCGACCTCAAGGCGCGGCTGCAAAATCCGTTGACGGCGGATGAGGCGATCGCGTTCCTGCGCGAGATCGCGCGTTCGCTCAAGGTCGTGCACGAAGCCGGCCTCATCCACCGCGACTTGAAGCCGCCGAACGTGATGCTGCGTGACGACGGCAGCGTCGTGCTCATCGACTTCGGCCTGGCGCGCAGCCTGCTGTCCGGCGACGGCAGCACGCGCACCGGCGTGCTGCGCGGCTCTCCTTACTACATGAGTCCCGAGCAGGCGCAGGGTGAAGTGCTCGACGCACGCACCGATCTCTACAGCATGGGCGTGATGTTGTACGAGATGCTCGCGGGCAAGAAGCCGTACCTCGGCGCTTCCGCGATCGACGTACTGCAGCAGCACGTGATGGCACCCGTGCCCGAGCTGCCCGTGCATCACCTCTTCTATCAACCGCTGCTCGAGCGCCTCATGGCGAAGTCGCGCGAACAGCGCATCGCATCCTGCGACGAACTGCTGAACGCGATCGAGCAGATGACCCAGTCCATGAGCGAGTGCGTCATGGTCGACCCGGAGACACTGGTTTCGGCCGGCGCCGCAACCACGTAACGGCCGTGGAATTCCTGAACTTCCCCATCGTGGCCCTCGGTGCGGCGCTGGTCTGCCTCATCGGTATCACGCTGTACTCGATCACCCAGCGCAGCAGCCTGCGCTCGCGCGACGAGCAGCTCGTGGTGGCGCGCGCGCAGGCATACGCGATGCTCGAGCTCTCGCAAGCCGGCGTTCTCTTCCTGGACCGTGAACACAAGTTGATGGGCGAGGCCTCCGCGGCTGCGCCGGAACTGCTGGGACACACCTGCGGCGCGGGCACCGCGTTCGTGCAGGCGATTGCGGAGCTCGTCGACGTTCACATGCGCCGCGAGGCCGTCGCCTATCTGGAATCGATGTGGAAGGCCGATGCGGCCGCGGTCGTCGACGCCACGCTGAATCCGTTGCAGAAAGTGCATTCCGGTTCGCGCCACCTCTCGATCAAGTTCTCGCGCCTCGTCGTCGACGGACGCGTGCACCACATCATCGCCTCGATCGAACGCATCTCTGCGCCGCGCCTGGTGCCGCACACGATCGAAGTGCCGGTGCTCAACGAGGAAACCTTTGCGCGCCGGCTCGCGGGCGAAACCGGTGCGCGCACCGCGCCGGAGTTCACCGACCTGTTGGCGGAGTCCGCCGCAGCGGTGCTGCCGACGGCCCCGGCCGTCGCGTCGGTCGCCGCGTCGGTCGCCGCGCCGATCGAAGCGGTCGCGGCGGAAGCGCCGGCCGCGATCTCGATCGCAATCACGACGCTCGCCGAGACTTCGATGCCCGGCGGACACGCGCCAATGACGGGCGAGTTCGAGCTCGGGCCGCTCGACGTCACCGAAGATTCCCTGCCTTCCTTTCCGAAGCTCGAGATCGGCCAGAAGACCGAAGTGCTGTCCTCGGCCGAGATTGCAAAGAATGTGGCGTTGGCCACGCTCGATTCCGATGCCGCCCAACATCTCGCCACGACGATCACGTCGCCCGATGTGATGGAGCCCGAGTCGGCTGTCGTTCGCCGAGCGGCGCCACCTGATCCGGCTTCTATCATCGATCCGCCCGATCCGCGCCTCTCCGAAGTACTCAGGGAGATCATGCACGTCGACGCCGAGCGGCTCGAGGCTTTCCTGTCCGAAGCGCGCGACAAGGCGGGACAACTGCGCGCGATCATCAAACTACCCGCGCGCGAGCCGCAGGCGTTCCGCGAGAAGCTCGTGCTGATCCTCGAACTGATTCGCGGCGTGCATGCGCGCGCCGCGCGACTGCCGGCGCGGTCCGTCGGCGAACGCGCCGAACGATTCGAGGAAGCGCTCAACAAGCTGCGCGACAAGCGCACGCTGTCCGGCAACGATTTCCTGCCCCTCGCCGTGAAGCTCGACGACCTGTTGAGTCACCTCGCGATCCTGGGCGAAGTCGCGGGTCGCCTGCGCGCGTGGCGACTCGAGAACGGCATCTCCGATCTGCCGCCGGTCGACGCGACGCAACGTTCCGCCACCGCGACGGGCACCACGATCCGTCAGCCGCGAATCCGCGCGAAACTCGAGGCGGCCGCCGCTGCGGCCGCCGGTGGCACGACGATCTCGCAGCCTAAACCTGCGCGCCTCTCGGACCTGTCGCCGGAGAGCCTGGTCGAGATGTCGAAGTTCCTCGCGGAGATGTACGCGAAGAACGTGTCGCTCGTGTGCGTGGGCCTCGAGGAGGTCCCGTCTCACTACCGCAAAACGGTCGAGAAGATCCTGGGCCAGCTCATTCACAACGCCATCCGCCACGGCGTCGAGACGCCGGCCGATCGCGCGAACGAGGACAAGCCTGAGATCGGCACCGTGTCCGTGCAGTTCTCGCGCGCCGGCGCCGACGGCTACCAGCTCAGCGTGCAGGACGACGGCCGCGGCCTCGATCACGACAAGATTCGCGCGGAAGCGGTTCGCCATGGCGTGTTGACCGCCGAGGCCGCCGCGAAGATCGATCCGCGCAAGCTGGCGAGCCTCATCTTCCGCCCCGGCTTCACCACCGTCGGCGAAGGCGCCCGCGGCATCGGCATGGATGTCGTACGCGAGCTCGTGACGAAGGTCGGTGGGCGCGTCGGTATCGCGACGAAGCCCGGGGAGTACACGCGCTTCCGGATCACGCTGCCGCACGAGAAGAAGGATTCGAACGCCGCGGTCGCGTAATGGGGACATTCCCCATTACGCTCGGTCAGTCAGTCCCCTCTTCCGACTTCCTTCATCTTCTCGTGGCGGCGGCCGAGCCACCAGCCATTGAACGCCCATGCCGCGGCGACCACCGCCGCAACCAGCGCCTGCGCGCCTCCGCTCATGTTCAGCGCGTCCAGCAGCTTCTTGATCTGCGCAAATCCTGCATCCGCGACCCGGTACACGGCGACGTCGCAGAGATTCTTCGCCTTGTACTTGCTCTCGCGGTCGACCTTGCTGAACAGCATTTCCCGGCCGGGGCGTATCAACGCATATTCGCCCCAACGCCGGACGACCATCGCGACGGCGAGCACGATGAATGTGTCGGACACCGCGTACACGCCGAGTCCGAACACCATGACGATGGGCACGAGCACGAGAAGAACGGTGACGCCGAATCGCGTGGCGATGAAGCCGGTCAGGAATAGCTGGGTGATGATCACCAGCCCCTGCACGATGGCGTCCAGATTCGCGAACACCTGCGTGCGCTTCGCGATCTCCTCGAACTGATCCTCCACGAGCTGGAGCTGTTCGAAGTACAGGAAGGTGTTGATCGCCGAGATGCCGACGATGAACAAGGCGATGCCGGTCAGGTAGGGCGAGCGGAACACGAGCGCGAAACCCGCGAACGGATTGCCGCCGAGCGCGCGTTCGCGGTCGTTGACCGCCAGCGCTTCAGAAGCAGCCGGGGCCGTGCGCCGCCAGACGGAGAACAGATACCGTTGGAGGACGATGGCGACGACGAACATCGCCGCGCCGAGATACAGCACGCCGACGTTGCCCACCTCAAGCACGATGCGGCCGGTGATGAAGGGGCCGATGAACGCGCCCGCGGTTCCGCCCGCGAAGATGGGACCGAACAAGCGCTTCGATTGCCCGCTCGAGAGGATCTCGAGCATGAAACTCCAGAACACCGAAACCAGCATGATGTTCATCACGCTGATCCAGACGTAGAACACCTTCGCGAACGCCGCGCCTTCCGAGTGACTCTGGAAGATCAGCGCGGTGGCGAAGAAGCCGGCGGCCATGAAGCCGTAGATGCAGGGCAGGAGAATCGAGCGGCGGATGTGCGCGACGAGCCAGCCGTAGAACGGGACAATCAGCAGCGCGAAGATCGCGGTATAGATCCACAGGTTCTGGGTGGCTTCTCGGCCGATGATGGTGCCGATCGTCTCGCGCACCGGGCGCACTGCGAAGTAGCCGCCGAGCACGAAGAAGAGCAGGGAAAATCCGGCGACGACGATGCGGCGTTCCTCGGGGTTTCTGAGGAAGCCAAAGGCGGTGTCGTGGTTCTTGTCGGCTGTCATCGGAACTCCGCAGTGTTCAGCCGATTGTAGGGGAACAGGTTCGTCGTTGTTTGTTCGGCGTCAGCCGGAATTTTGCGCGAGGCCGGACAGATCGATTTTCAAGCCAGGACGAGTGACGGTCGCCGTCGTCCCGCGCTCGCGCAGCTTCTCCGCGAGCGCTTCCGCGGAAGCCAACTCGCCATGCACGAGATACACCGGCGGTCGCGGTGTGAAGCTGTCGTACCAGCGCAGGAGATCCGCCTGATCGCCATGCGCGGACAGGCCGCCGAGTGTGTGGACCTGCGCGACCACGCGCACTGCGCGGCCGTGGATACGCACTTCGGGGCGGCGGTCCACGAGATCGCGACCGAGCGTGCCGGGAGCCTGGAAGCCGACGATCAGGACGTGGCACTCCGGGCGCGACAGGTTGTGCTTCAGGTGATGCAGGATGCGGCCGCCGTTCGCCATGCCGCTGCCGGCGATGACGATGGCGCCGCCGCGCAGGTTGTTGATCGCGCGCGACTCGTCGGCGGACTCGGACAGCACGAGGTTGGGCAGCGGCGGCAGGCCGCGAAAACCTTCGCGCAGCCGCGTGGCCTCCTCGTCGAAGCGCTCCGGATGCCGCCAGTAGATGCGGCTGGCCGCGATGGCCATCGGACTGTCGAGAAAGATCTTCCAGCGGGAAAGCTGCCACTCGGCGTAATGCTTCGCCAGTAGATAGAGCAGCTCCTGACTGCGGCCGATCGCGAACGCGGGCACGAGCACGTTGCCGCCGTCGCGCGCGGCCTGCTCCAGGATTCCGCCGAGTTCGCGTTCGGTGTCCTCCCGGCCGCGGTGGCGACGATCGCCGTACGTGCTCTCCATGAGCACCAGGTCCGCGGATTCGAAGCGCCACGGATCGTGCAGGATCGGCGTGTCGTATTGGCCGAGGTCGCCGGAGAACACGAGCGTGCGCGTGACGCCGCCTTCGGTCAGCGTGAGCTCGACGCTCGAGGAACCCATGATGTGGCCGGCGTCGCGCACGCGCAGCGTGATGCCAGGCAGGAGTTCGCGCTGCAGGTCGTACGGGATCGTACGCACCTGCGCGAGCATCGTCTCGACGTCCGCGAGATCGTAGAGCGCGGTCGCCAGCGGAGTCTCCGCCGCGGCATGGCGGTTCGTGCGTTCGGCTTCGGCCAGTGCGAGCTTGGCCGAGTCGCGCAGCAGGATCGGCAGGAGTCCGGCGCACGCGGCGTTCGTGTAGATAGGTCCCTGGAATCCGCGCTTGACGAGCAGCGGAAGACGGCCGCAGTGGTCGATGTGCGCGTGGCTCAAGACGACGGCGTCGATGGTCGACGCGTCGAACGGAAACGGCAGACGATTGCGCTGCGGGGCGTCGCGGCCGCCCTGGATCATCCCGCAATCGAGGAGCACCTGACGCCCGCCCACGCGCAGGATGTGACAGGAACCTGTCACCTCACCGGCAGCGCCGAAGAATTCGAGTTCCATGTGAGCCTATAACTTTGCGATTTTTCGAAGTCTTTCAATTACCAAACCAATGCGTTCTTGTTCGACGACATTTGGCCCGAGATGAAATGGCAGCGCGTCTAAGAAGGCTGGGTTTCCTAGAAAGTCATCTACTTCATGTGCCAAATAGGTTTGTAGTTCGGAATCGGATTCGGAAACGTCTCGGACTATCTCTTCCCGCCCATCGACTAAGTTCACGATGTCTTCGATATCGTGGCTGTTTCCGAAGTTGCCTTCTCCTCGGTCAAAGAAGGCCTCTATCTTTGTGGCCAAGAGCATTTGGGGAGCAATCAACTGGATGGCAGTTCCGCTTGGTAGCTTGGTTTGGCGGGCAGTTTTTACTGCCGGAAGCGACCATTTGTTGGCAAATCCTAAGACACTCTTGTCGGTTGGCATTACGTCGACTTGAAGAGCGCCGAGCACCCAGCGACAAATCACTTCGTCGGATTTTGCTTCCTTGAAGCCTCTTGAGCGCAGTTCTTCCCCAAAGTCGTAGTAGTGTCGGCGCGTAGTCATCTCAACGAATACATCTACGTCTTTCGTGGCGCGCACGGCAGGTCTACCTGAATCGGTAATCAAGAGCCCTACAGCGCAGCCGCCGACGAATACAACTCGGTCGATTAATGTTCCAAGCGAGCGCGCGACGGTTTCGACGATCGCCACATTTGGATCTCTAGGATTCATTGCAGCATCCGTTCAAATTCGCGAACCGCTATTTCTCGTTCGCGCGCTCCTCCAACTCGGAGCAGATCGAAAACAGCTAGGGATGCGTAAAGCTTTTCATCTCGCTCTGCGGCTTGCGGGACTGATGGATAGAGGGGAAATAGCGCTGTTCCCCTGACAGTCCCCTTCGCGTATGGCCACACGGGTAGCGGCTCATCGGGGAGCGATAGCTGCGCTCCTACAGAGGGGAGGGCGTATGCAGTTGGCATGCCCCGAACTAATCCCCCCGTTACAGGCGGAAAGGTGTATCTCGCGCCAAACAGTACGAAGTCTCTTATTGGCGCCCGCATCAATGCGAGATCGCGGGTGGCATCGACGGTAAGTAATCGGGCGCTGGCAAGCCTCTTGATGCTGCTATGGACTTCCGAGGCTGAGAGGAATAGTCGTTTTCCCAGTTCAGCGTATGTGAAGCGCGAATCTCGCTGGATAAGCTTGAAGAGAACTACGACGTCTTGGGGCTTCATCGTAACTTGTTGATTCATCGCCATTGGATAAGAGCCTTCGTCATTCGCGAATTGCGAATACAGTACTAATACTTCTATTAGGCATCAATAAGCAAATTTTGCTTGAAAACTAGCGCAGCAGAAACTAAGCAAAAGGCGCGAAAATCGTGAGTAAAGAGGAACATAAAGCTAAGTTGGCTTGAAGTTTTGCTTAAAACAAGATTAGCTTAAGCCTATGAACGAATTAGCGCGAAAAAAGAGTCCACGAGCTCCTTCAATAGCTCTGCAGCAAGCCATCGAGGGTGCAATCAAAATTTACGAGAAGGAACGCCGCCACGCGGCTCCGGTTGAAGCTGTCGCTCAACACCTCGGATACAAAAACGCCAACAACGGTGCTGCTGTGAAGGCGCTCGCTTCAATTCGCTACTTCGGCCTTTTAGAGCGGCCCTCTGATGGAATGCTTGCCGTCGCGAAAGATATTGAGACTTACCAGTTCGCACCAAACCCCTCGCTCCGACAGGACTTGATACGACGTTGGCTTAAAGCGCCTCAGCTCTTTGCTGACTTGTTAGAAAAGTACAAAGATGGATTGCCTTCGGACGCAAATCTCCGATTTGAATTTAGTCAGCGCGGCTTCTTGCCTGATGGCGTTGAGAGCGCGGTTTCCGTCTTCAGAAACTCAGTCGAGTTCGCGCGGTACTTCGAATTGCGACCAGACCCGATAGAAAATGAAGGTAGGCCCGCCCCGCAGGAAGTAGAACCCGAACCTCGATCGCCACAAGTAGCTGAGCCCGAGCCTCAGCAACGAGAGGCCGACTCAAAGAGTGATCGAATCCCTATTCGCTTACCGGGAGGTCGGCGCGCGTGGTTAGAGGTGCCTACTCCGTTCTACGCGGCAGACAAGGAACGAATAAAGAGGCAAGTCGACCTCTTGCTAACGCAAGAGGATGAGGATTTTCGAGAATGATTCGAACGCTAGCGGACGCCTCTACTTAGACAGGTAGTCCACCGCGATCGCCGTCATCGCGCGCGTCGCGAGCGGCAGCGCCTTCTCGTCCAGATAGAACAGCGGCGAGTGATTGACAGGAGCTGCGACCGCATCCTGCCCCGCCGGCGTCACGCCGACCGCGAAGTAGAAGCTGGGAATCTCCTTCGCGAAATACGCGAAGTCCTCGGCGCCCGTCACGAGCGGAACCACGCGCACGTTCGCCTCGCCGGCCACGCGATTCAGGGACGGCAGCATCATCGCCGTGAGTTTCGGATCGTTCACGGTCACGGGGTTGTAGTACGCGTCGAGCTCGAACGTCGCCGTGGCGCCGCTCGCCTCCGCGGTCTTCTCGAACAGGCGCGTCGCGTTCGCGACCATCTTCGCCTTCTGCTCGGGCGAGAACGTGCGCAGCGTGCCGATCAACTCGACGGTGTCGGGGATGATGTTGTTGCGCACGCCGCCCTTGATGATGCCGACGGAGAATGCCGCGGGGATCTCGGTGATGTCGGTCTGGCGGCTCACGACGGTCTGCATCGCGTTCACGATCTGCGCCGACACGACGATCGGATCCACGCCCTTCCACGGCGCCGACCCGTGCGCCTGGCGTCCGGTGATCACGGCGCGCCACGCATGCGAGTCCGCGAAAAAGGGCCCCGAGCGATAACCGATCTGGCCGGTGTTCAGCGACGACCAAGCGTGCCAGCCGAACATGACTTCGGGCTTGTAGTCCTTGAACACGCCTTCGCGCAGCATCACCGACGCACCGCCTTCCTCGCCGGGAGGCGCGCCTTCTTCGGCGGGCTGGAACACGAACAGCACCGTGCCGCGCAGCTGCCCTTTCATCTTCGTCACCGCCTCGGCGACGCCCATGAGCACGGCGGTGTGCGAGTCGTGGCCGCAGGCGTGCATCACGCCGACCTCTTCTCCGCGATAGCTGGACTTCGCGAGGGACTTGAACGGAACGTCGACGCGTTCCGTCACCGGCAGCGCGTCCATGTCCGCGCGCAGCGCGATCACCGGGCCCGGCTTGCCCGTCTTCAGAACGCCGAGCACTCCCGTCTTCGCGATGCCCGTGCGCACCTCGAGCCCGAGTTTCTTCAGGTGGTCCGCGACAACCTTCGCGGTCCGCACTTCGCGGTTGGACAGTTCCGGGTTCTGGTGGAAGTCGCGACGCCAGGTCACGACGTGCGCATCCACCGCCTCGATGTCGCGCTCGAGGTCCGCCGCGGACGCGGGAACCAAAAGCGCGCGCAGCGCAATGCACGAGAGGCCGCAAGAAAACGTGTAGGTGCTTTTCCACATGGAACCGAGTCTGCGCTGACTGGTCCGTTACCTGCAACGGCTCATACTGACGCAACAACACCCCATGCACGTCGTCGACGCCACACTTTTCTACTCCCCGACCAGCGGCGGGGTGAAGCGATATCTGCTCGCCAAACACGAGTGGATGCGCACGCACACGAACTGGCGCCACAGCCTCGTCGTGCCCGGCGATGTCGAGTCGCGCCTGCCCGGCGGCATTTCGACGATTGCCGGCAGACTCGTTCCGGGTGCGTTCAACTATCGCCTGCCGCTGAATCCGCTGCGCTGGGCGCGCGCGATCGACGCGCTCGAGCCGGACCTCATCGAAGTCGGTGACGCGTTCCATCCGGCCTGGGCCGCCGCTGCCGTCGCGAATCGTCGCGGCATTCCGTTGATCGCGTTCTATCACTCGAATTTTCCGCAGCTCGCGGGCCGGCGTCTCGGCAGCTCCGTGCAGAGGCTCATCGAGTGGTACGTGAAACTCACGTACGAACGCTGCGCGCAGGTGCTCGCGCCCAGCCGATACATGGTCGAGTACCTGCACTCCATCGGCGTGCGTCATGCGACCTGCCATCCGCTCGGCGTCGACACGGAAGTTTTCTCACCCGCGCGGCACGGCCGGAACTTGCGCGCGGAGCTGGGGCTGCCGGCTCGCACGCGACTCATGGTGTTCGCGGGCAGGTGCTCGCGCGAGAAGAACATTCCGGTGCTGGAGCAGGCGTTCGCGCGTCTGGGGTGCGGGCATCACCTGCTGCTGATCGGCGGCGGCGAGGCGCGGCGCGATGGCAACGTCACGCGCATCCCGTACTGCCGCGACAACGAAATGCTCGCGAGCTGGTTTGCCGCCGCGGACGGGTTCGTGCATGCGGGCATGCATGAAACTTTCGGGCTGGTGCTGCTGGAGGCGATGGCCTGCGGGCGGCCTGTGGTTGCGATGCGGGCGGGCGCGGTGCCCGAACTCGTGCCGGAAGCGGCGGGCATCCTCGCGACGCCGCACGACGACGTCGCGGTCGCGGCGGAAAATGTCGCGGAGGCGGTGAGCGCGCTGTATGAATGCGATATCGACGCGCTCGGTTTAGCGGCGCGTGCGCATGTTGAGGCTAACTACAGTTGGAGCCGCACGTTGCAGCAGCTGATCGCGCGGTATCAGATGGCGACGGGTACGATGCGTGCCGCGGTGACCGAAGAGGCATTTAAAGGGGTCAGATCTATTTAGCGGCTAAATAGATCTGACCCCTTTAAATCCAGCCGCTCCAGCGCTGCAGGTGATCCTGCGCCCACTTCACGTCTTCGATCCCATTGCCGATGCGCATCTGGTCGACGTAGCTCGAGAACGTCTGCCGCAGCGCATCCGCGCCGCCGAACCGCTTCTCGAACTTGTCGATGACATCGGAGGATCCGCCCAGCACCGAGTAGCGCATCTGCGTGTCGACGACGATGAACACGTCGCTGACCGCCGAGAGCAGACACGTCGGATTCGACACCAGCCGCGTCTTGATCCACTGGCACAGGTCGTCGTCGAGCCGTCCGGTGTGGCGGAAATGCGGCTTCGGCGCTGACAGATTCGCGATGAAGAACTCGCCGGGGCTCACGCTGTTGAGGAAACCCACCAATCTCGCGGCTTCGTTGAAGTTGTCGTCGCCCTTGTCGTCGACCGTGTGCGGGTGGATGCCTTCCGGCAGCGCGCGGCCATCGAGTGGCGCCTTCGGCCACCACACTTCGAAGCGCGGACGCTTCGTCGACGGCGCGAATCGCGCGCTCGCGAGCGTCTCGAAGCGCTGCTGCACTTCGCTGCGCTCGGCGGGTGTCAGGTCGCGCAGCGCGACATTCATCTCGCCACCAGCTCGAACAAAGTCACCCGGCCTTTCTTCTCTCCAACCGCGAGACGTTTGCCGTCGGGCGACCAGCGCGTCGCGCAGATTTCGGAGTCGAGCATCTGCACGTCGAGCGCCTGCGTCGTCTTGCCAGGCCGCCAAAGCGTGAGCCGCCAGTCGCGACCACCGCTCACGAAATGCTCGCCGCCCGGTTGCCAGGCGAAGGTGTCCACGCGTTCGGTGTGACCATTCAGCACGATAGGTTTCGTTCCTTCCGGACCGCGGCCCGAGAAATCCCAGAGCACGACTTCATTGCCCGTGCACGAAGCGAGGTAACGGCTGTTGTCGCTCCAAGCGACCCGCTCGACTCTGCCGTCATAGCCGCGCATCTGCGAGTCCTTGCCCGTCGAACGGTTCCAGAAATGCAGACTGCCGTCGGCCATGCCACTGGCGAGAAACCTGCCATTGCCGCTGAAGTTTACCGTGAGACAGGCGCCCGGCCATTTGTAACGCCGCGTCTCATAGCGTGATTTGTCGATCCGGTGCACCGCAAGTTCCCCGTTCAGGGCAACCCCGAGATCCGTACCCGGCTTGTCGAACGCGAGTGCGGCGGCGGCACCCGTCGCGGGTGCGAATGCATGGGTCTTCTCGCCAGCTGGGGTCCACAGCGTCACGACCTTTCCGGCCGCGCTCGCGAGGATTTCGCCGGTCGGCGAAAAGCCGAGCGCCTGGGTCGCCACCGGCGCGGGCTTCCAGCGTTTCACCGGTTTACCGGCATCGTCCCAGAGTGCGATCGCGGAATCCTGCCCCGACGTCGCGAAGAGTTTGCCGCGCGGCTGCCACACGAGCGCGAGCGTGCCTAACAAGTGTTCGCCGATAACGTCGAGCGCGAGAGTTGCGCCTGCGGTGCGCGCGAGCGCGACCTTGCCCTCGCCGCCCGCGATCGCGATCGTCTCGCCCGTCGGCGACCACGCCATGTCGGTGACGTAGTCGTCGAAAGCAACCGAGGCGCGCGGTTCGAGCGCGAAGCCGAGCGAGTTCTTGACGGCCATGGTTACTTCGCGACGGCGGATTCGAATCCGGCTTCGAACTCGGCGCGATCGAGGCCGCGGCCGATGAACACGAGATTGTTGACTCGCGGCGCCGTACCCCAAGGGCGCTCCGGCTGCGCGTCGAACATCATGTGCACGCCGTGGAAGACCTGGCGGCGATCCTCACCCTTCACGTTGAGCACGCCCTTCATGCGGAAGATGTCCGCGCCGCGCGTCTTCAGTAGATAGTCCAGCCACTGGTTGAGCTTCGCGGGGTCGAGCGGCCGCGGGTCGCTGATGCCGATCGAGCTGATGTCGTCGGCATGGTGGTGCGAGGCGAACTTCTTTTCCGCCGCGGGCCGCTGGCCGACGAGATGCAGGCCGAACTCGAGCGGGTGGTGCTCGAAGAACAAGGCGTATGCACCGTTCTTTTCCACGCGCAGCGTGAAGTCGGAACCGTCGTGGGAGACGTCGATGGCGTAGTGCGCGGCGGCGGCGGGAATCGTGCCGTGGCAATTCACGACGGTCGCGGGTTCGGAGAACGAACGCACGGCGGTTTCGATCGCGCCTCTGAGCGCGGCTTCGTCGGCGGAGGCCAGGGGGATCAGCGCGAGCTCGAGGTCTTCGTGCTTGTGGGCGTGATCGTGACCGTGATCGGGATCGGGATCGTGCCCATGGTCGTGATCGTGGTTGCAGTCAGGGCCGTGTTCATGCGCGCCGTGTTCATGGGCGCCATGCTCGTGCGAATGAGCGTCGTGCTCGCCCGCCGCCTTCAATAGATAGTCGCCCGCGGTCAGTTGATAGACGCCGCCCCATTCGAACGGATACTCCGGCTCGAGAAACGCTTCGTCCACCGCGAGCGCGCGCTGCAGGTCGAACGCGCCGACATTGAGCACCTGGTCGATCGGCGCATCCGCGTTTTTCGTGCGCAGGATCTTCGCCGTGCCGTTGATGCCGCGGATGCGGCGCTCGATGCGCTCGAGCGATGCGGCGTCGACGAGGTCCGTCTTGTTGAGCAGCACGAGATCCGCGAACGCGACCTGTTCGGCGGGTTCGTTGAGCTCGTCGACGTGCTGCTCGAAATGCTTCGCGTCGACCATCGTGACGATGGCGTCGAGCTGGAACTGGTCCTTGAGGCCGTCGTCGAGGAAGAAAGTCTGCGCGACGGGGCCGGGATCGGCCATGCCCGTCGTTTCGATCAGGATGTAGTCGAACTTGTCGCGGCGCTTGAGGAGCTGGCCGAGGATGCGGATCAGGTCGCCGCGCACCGTGCAGCAGATGCAGCCGTTGTTGGTCTCGAACAGTTCCTCTTCCGCGCCGATGACGAGCTCGGAATCGACGCCGACCTCGCCGAATTCGTTCTCGATGACCGCGATGCGCTTGCCGTGCTTCTCCGAGAGGATGCGGTTCAGCAGCGTGGTTTTTCCGGAGCCAAGAAAGCCCGTGAGTACCGTGACTGGTACACGTGAAGGTGTGACTGACATGGCGGGGATTATAGGGGGCGGCGGGCAGCAAGTTTCGGTCCTCGCCAGCCCGGATTTCACTTTGCCAGTTTGTCGAAAACATCCCGATTTTCGTGCATGAAACGACGTCCCGCCTCGATTTGATCCGGCCCCTTGGCGTCGGCAAAGATCAGCGAGCCGTGATCGCTCTCGAGCACATTGAGAGCATCGCCTTGCTTCAGGTTGAAGCGCGCGAGCATTTCGTCGGGAATGATCACACCGGTTCCAGTGCCAATCGGAATGAGTTTGAGCTCGTTCATCGGCACATATTCACCCAGTTCGGTACACCCACTCCAGCAACGAATCATGCGCCGCCGTCCCATATCTCGCATTCGGGTGGTTGATGATCGCCACCACCACATACCGCTTGCCGCTGGCCGCGAGCACATATCCCGCCACCGCCCGCGTATCTTCCAGCAACCCGGTTTTCATGTGCGCGGCGCCCGCCGGCACATCCCGCCGCTGCATCGTCCCGTCCACCCCGGAGATGGGCAGCGACGACATCAGCTCCGACATCCACGGGCTCTTCCAGGCATCGACGAGCACGGCAGCCAGCGATCCGGCCGAAATTCTTTCAATCCGCGACAGCCCGCAGCCGTTTTCGAGCACGAGCTCGGGAACCTGGATGCCGCGCGCCGTCAGCAGATTGCGCACCGCGGCGCCGCCGAGCGCGACGCTTCCCGGCCCGCCGCCGGCCGCGCCCATCGTGAGGAAGAGCTGCTGCGTCATCACGTTGTTCGAGAACTTGTTGATGTCGCGGATCAGCAGCGCGAGCGGCGGCGAGTCCTGCGCGACGACGAGCCGCGCGGTCGCGGGCACCTCGCCCTCGCGCACGTTGCCTATCCACGTGCCGCCCTGCCGTTCCCACAACGCGCGGAACACCGCGCCGAAATAGTTAGTGTGGTCGAGCGCGCCCAGGTAGATCGTGCGTTCGCCGCAGGCGAGCGGGAAGGACCCGGCGAAGCGCAGGTTCATCGGATCGTCGATGTCGGCACGCAGCGTGCCGCGCCAGTTGCCGCAGCCGCCTTCGGTCGCGGGCACGCTCTTCGGAAACTTCATGCCCGCGACTTCGGGAATCACGATGATGTGCGCCACGCGCGCCGCGGTGTCCGGCACGAACGTCACGCCGATGGATTTGAAATTCACGAGCAACGCGTCGGGACCGACGTTGTACGCACGGCCCTCTTCGCCGTCGAACTCCGCCGGATCGTGGCGCAGCGGCGCGAAGAAAGACTTGTCGAGCACGACGTCGCCACGGATCTCGCGGATGCCGAAACCGCGCATTCGATTCACCAGCAGCCACAGGTCCTCGATCACGAGCTTCGGATCGCCGCCGCCGCGGATGTGGATCCGGCCGCGCAGGGTGTCGCCCGCGACCGGACCGTCGGCGAAAACCTCGGTGCGGAACGTGAATGCGGGGCCCAGCAGGTGCAGCGCCGAGTACGTCGTGACGAGCTTCATGGTGCTCGCCGGATTCATGGGCTTCTTCGGGTTCGCGCTGTAGTCGAGCGCGCCGTCGTCGAGCGGGATGACCATCACGGCCGCGGCATCCGCGGGGATGCGCCCGGCGGCGAGCTTCGCGAGATAGATGTCGGGCTTTGGGCTGGCGGTGTGCGGGTCGGCCGCCCAGGCGCCCGCGCTAACAAACAGCAGCGCGGCGGCCGCCAATAGGATTCTCATGCGGGCCATTGCAGCCCCGCGAGCCCTATCCGTCAACCCGGCGGCGGCTCGATGCGCAGCACTCGCGCCGGAATGCCCACCATGACCGCGCCAGCGGGTACGTCGTGCAGGACCACCGCATTCGCGCCGATCACCGCACGCGCGTGGATCACCGTGCCGAGGCCGGAATAATTCAAGCGGACGCCCTTGCCCAACCGGGTGGCGGCCGGGAGCTGGGTGGCGAAGATCAGGCGATTGAGGGCCGACAGGACGCGCGGAATCACCGGGATTTCATGTTTCCACAGCCAGTGCGCCACGGCGTGGATCGCGAGCATCAAGCCTTATTCTTCCTGCGTCTTTCGGGTAGATTCCGGAGACTTCACGGGGGAGATTCACCTTTGTCGAGTGTGTGGTGCCATCGCGCGGTGGCCTGTCTTGGTGTCGTCGTTTTGGCTTGCGCAAGTCAGACGAATGCGCAATCGATCTCCCGCCCCGAAGCGTTGCTTCGCAAGATGACGCTCGACGAGAAGATCGGTCAGCTCGTGCAGCGCGCGGGCGGCCGCAGCAAGGCGCTGAACTCCCGTCTCGACGACGCCGAGCTCGAACGCGTGCGCCAGGGCGCCGTCGGCTCCTATCTGCACGTCGCCGGCGCCGAGCCGCTCGGCCGCCTGCAGAAGGTCGCGATAGAGGAATCGCGGCTGGGGATTCCGCTGCTGTTCGCGATGGATGTCGTCCACGGTTACCGGACGATCTTCCCCGTGCCGATCGCGATGGCCTCGAGCTGGGCGCCCGAGAGCGCGGAGCGCGCCGCGCGCATCGCCGCGGAGGAAGCCACTTCCGCCGGGTTGCACTGGACGTTCGCACCGATGATCGATATCGCGCGCGATGCGCGTTGGGGCCGGATCGTCGAAGGCGCGGGTGAGGATCCCTATCTCGGCTCGCGCATGGCGGTGGCGCAGGTGGCCGGATACCAGGGCGGCAACGTCCTGCGGCCCGGCTCGTTGATGGCGACGGCCAAGCACTTCGGCGCCTACGGCGCCGCGATCGGCGGCCGCGACTACAACACCGCGGACATCTCCGAGCGCACGCTGCAGGAAGTCTATCTACCGCCCTTCTACGCCGCGGCGCGCGCGGGCGCGGGCTCATTCATGGCCGCGTTCAACGACATCGGTGGCGTGCCGACGACCGCGAACCGCGACCTGCTGCGCGTGACGCTGCGCGAACGCTGGGGCTGGCAGGGACTGATGGTTTCCGACTGGGGCTCGATCGGCGAATTGCTCGCGCATGGAGTCGCGGCGGATCGCGCGACGGCAGCCACTCTCGCGCTGGATGCGGCCGTCGACATGGACATGGTCGGCGGCGTCTACGCGGACGATCTCAAGGAGGCGATCGCGAAGGATCCCGTCCGGCTCAAGCTGCTCGACGAGGCCGTCCTGCGCATCCTGCGCGTGAAGGAAGCGCTCGGTCTGTTCGACCAGCCGATGGCGTATCACGACACCGAACGCGAGGCTCGCGAATTATTGTCGAAAGAGCATCGCGAGGCGGCGCGCGCGATCGCGCGCCAGTCGATCGTGCTGCTCAAGAACGAGAGGAAGCTGCTGCCGCTCGATGCGTCGAAGCTGCGTTCGATCGCCGTCATCGGTCCGCTCGCGAGCGACGGTCTGTCGTCGCTCGGCTCGTGGCGCGCGCAGGGCAAGGCCGACGAAGTCGTGACGATCCTGCAGGGAATCACGAATGCCGCGCCGTCGACGCTGAAGATCCTGCACGCTGTCGGCGACGACGCGCGCAAGGAACCCGCCAACAACGTCGAGGCCGCACTGAAAATCGCACGCCGCGCGGATGTCGTCGTGCTGGTGATCGGCGAGGATTTCGACATGTCGGGCGAGTCGCGCAGCCGCTCGAGTCTCGAGCTGCCGCCCGGCCAGGCGGAGCTCGCGCAACGCGTGCTCGCGACCGGAAAGCCTGTCGTGGTCGTGCTCGCGAACGGGCGCCCACTTGCGCTGGGCGCGGTCGCCGAGCAGGCCCCCGCGATTCTCGAGACCTGGATGCTGGGCGTCGAAGCCGGCAACGCGATCGCCGACGTATTGTTCGGCGCGTATTCGCCGGCGGGCCGGCTGCCCGCTGCGTTCCCGCGCGTGACCGGCGCTTCGCCATCCAACTACTCCGCGAACGCGACCGGCCGGCCCGCGGATCCGGATCTCGCGAAGGACACGGTTCGGTACCACGACCTCCCCATCACGCCGCTGTACCCGTTCGGCTTCGGACTGTCGTACAGCGAGTTCAAGTACACCGATCTCGCGCAGAGCACCGAGAAGATAGGTCCGGGCGAACGCGTCGACATCTCGATCGTCATCGAGAACGTCGGCGGCGTCGCGTCGGACGAAGTCGTGCAACTCTACATTCGCGACAGGATCGCATCTATCGCACGGCCCGTGCTCGAGCTGCGCGGCTTCAAGCGGATCGAGCTCGGCGCGGGTCAGAAGAAGCGCGTGACGTTCAGCCTGACGCCGGACCAGTTCAGCTTCTGGAGCGCGCGCGGCCAATGGCTCATCGAAGCCGGCCGCATCGATTTCTGGATCGGCGCGTCGTCCGCGGACTTCCGCGCCAGCGGTTCGTTCGAGATCTCGAAAACGCAAGTTGGCACCGCGCCGGCGACGGCGCTGCCCACCAGGGTTACCGTTTCCACCAATTGATTCAATAGATAGACGAAGGGGAATTTCATGCGGAATCTTTCAGGCGCCAGTGTGGCGCTCGTGTTGGCGCTGACGACGGTCACAGCCTGTGCGGCCGAGCCGGTGACTGTCACGGCGACGCCGAAGGTCACGACGATCAGCGAGGCAAAGATCGACCGCTGGGATCCCGCGATGGACGCGATCGTGCCGAAGGACTGGAAGATCGAGAAGCTGGCCGAAGGTTTCGGTTGGGCCGAAGGTCCGATCTGGGTGAAGAACGGCAGCTATCTTCTGTTCACCGACGTCCCGGGCAACAAGATGTGGAAGTGGTCGGAGAAGAAGGGTCTCGAGAAATTTCTCGACCCTTCCGGCGCCGCGGACCCGGATCCCGCGATCTGGCGCGAGGCTGGAGCGAATGGCCTCGCCATCCTCGACAAGAACAGCATCCTGCTCGCGGACACGGGCAGCCGCGCGATCCAGAAGCTGGATCTGCGCACGAAGCAGAAGACACTCGTCGCGACGCTGTTCGACGGCAAGAAGCTCTCGAGTCCGAATGACGTTACGCGCTCCTCGAGCGGCGTGCTCTTCTTCACCGATCCGCCGTACGGCTTCGCGAAGGGCGACGACGCGGCGCAGAAGGAAATGCCGTTCAATGGCGTGTATCGCATGGGCAAGGACGGAACGGTCAGCGTCGTCGAGAAGGAGCTGCATCGCCCGAACGGCGTCGCGCTCTCGCCCGATGAGCGCACGCTCTACGTCACGCAGTCGGATCCCGGCAAGGCGATCATCAATGCATACACGCTGGACGCGGCCGGCAATGTGACGGGAAAGAGATTGTTTGCCGACCTCACCGATCTCGTCTCGAAGGAAGCGCCCGGACTGCCGGACGGACTGACAGTCTCGTCCGACGGCACGATCTTCACGAGCGGTCCCGGCGGCATCGTCGTCCTTTCCAAGGAAGGCAAGCGGCTCGGCCGCATCGGCGACGGCAAGGCGACGGCGAACTGCAAGTTCGGCGACGATGGCAAGACGCTGTACCTGACCTCGCACGACATGCTGGCGCGAATCCGGCTGAACGTGAAGGGCGCGGGTTTCTAATGGAACTGTTTTACGTTTTCTGTTCGATCGTCCTGCTGGTGCTGCTGATCAGCTGGGGCAAGATCCAGCCGTTTCTCGCGTTTCTGGTGGCCTCATCGGTCGCCGCGATCCTTCTCGGGCTCGAGCTCGACAAGGTGCCGGGAGTGCTCGAGAAGGGAATCGGCAACATCCTGGGCGGCCTGCTCGGCATCGTCTGCATCGGTGCGATGTTCGGCAAGCTCGTGGCCGAATCCGGCGCGGCGCAGAAGATCGCGATGGTGCTGATGCGGCTGTTCGGCGAGAAGAACGCGACCTGGGCGTTGATGTTCACGGGGTTCCTGGTCGGCATCCCGCTGTTCTACAACGTCGGCTTCGTGCTGCTCGTGCCGCTGGTGTTCTCGGTGGTGCAGCAGACGAAGGTGCCGCCCATCTACCTGGGAATCCCGATGTTCGCGTCGCTGTCGGTGACGCACGGCTTCCTGCCGCCGCACCCGGCGCCGACGGCGATGCTGCCGATGTTCGGCGCGGACATCGGTCTCACGCTCGGCTACGGACTCATCGTGGCCCTGCCCGCGATGATCGTCGCTGGACCGCTCTTCGCGCGGCTGTTCCGCAACGTGGAGTCGAAGCCGATCACGCTGTTCGTGGCTCCCTTGCGGCCGGAAGCTGAGCTGCCGAGCACGTTCAACTGCTTCGCGAGCGCGCTGCTGCCCGTGGCGCTGATCGCCTGCTCGATGGCGGTGCCGCTCGCACCGGCGGAATGGCAATCCGCGCTGAAGTTCTGGACGAACCCGCTCGTCGTGATGCTGCTCGCGCTCGCCGTCGCGACGTACACGCTCGGCCTCGCGCGTGGCATGAAGATTCAGGGGCTGATGGACGGTTACGGCAATTCGGTCAAGGACATCGCCGTGATCCTGCTCATCATCGCGGGCGCGGGCACGTTGAAGGAAGTCTTCGTGCAGACGGGCGTCGACAAGGACATCTCCGCGGCCCTCACCGGCATCGCGATCGATCCGCTGATCCTGGGCTGGCTCATCGCGGGCGTGATCCGCGTGTCGCTGGGCTCGGCGACGGTGGCCGGCATGACCGCGGCGGGACTGATGGCACCCGTGGTCGCGAGCTCGGGCGTGGACCCGAACCTCATGGTGCTCGCCGTCGGTGCGGGTAGTTTGATGTTCTCGCACGTCAACGACTCGGGCTTCTGGATGGCGAAGGAGTACTTCAACCTGTCGCTGAAGGAGACCCTCAAGAGCTGGACGCTCATGGAGGGCATCGTCGGCGTCATGGGACTGATCGGCGTACTGGTGCTCGAGGCCGTGCTGAAATAGGGCTTGACCCGGATTTCGGCGGACACAGTTCACACTCGGTCGATGGATTCCCCTACGGCATAGCCGCAGGGAGGCCAGGGTCCGACACGCTGCTGCGACAGCGCTCACCGACTGAACCTGCGGATTTCCGCAGACTCTGGCGCATGTCCGAGGTTTCCAGACCGCGCGGAAGAAACGTGCACCCTCTGCGCGATGCGCTGCTCGCGGGGATCGTCACGTTCGTGACTTCGGCGGTGGGCCTCTCCATCGTCTACCTGAAGGCGCGCGACACGCAGCTCATCGCCGTGCAGACGGAGATGCTGCAGCTCGCGCGCGCGATGGCGTCCTCGGTGAACGCCGACGAACACCAGAAGATCGTCTCACCCGAACAGACGGGCAGCCCCGAGCATCTGCGGCTGGTCGACCCGCTCGCGCGCATGCACCGCGCCGCGCACGACGTGTGGTACGTGTACACCGGCGTGTATCGCGACGGGCGCATCCACTGGGTGCTCGACACGGCGTCTCTCTACCGGATTCCGGAGAACAACGCGCCGCCCGGCAAGATCATGGAACTCTACGAGTTGCGCGACAGCGCTTACGAAGATGCCTATCGCGATGGCGTGGAATACGCCGACCCGATACCGCGGCCCGATCCGGACGGGCATTCCTACCTCAGCGTTGCCGTGCCGATTCACGACGGCGCAGGCAAGCCGGTCGCCATGCTCGGCCTGGACATGGTGCTCGACAAGCTCGACGCGCGCATGGCTGCCATCCGCCACGCGCTCTATCTGGCGCTCGGGGTCGTGCTGCTGCTGTCGATCGGCGCCGGCGTCGTCGCGCACCGCGTGCGCAAGTTCGCGGCGGGAGTGATTTTCAAAGTGCGCAAGGCACGCGCCGCGGCGGAGCTGAACGCGGCAGCCGCGCAGAGCGCGACGCGCGCGAAAGCGGCTTTCCTCGCGATGATGAGTCACGAGATTCGCACACCGATGAACGGCATTCTCGGTGTGGCGGACCTGCTGCGGACCATGCACCCCACGCGCGAGCAGAAGCGCTTGCTCGACATCCTCTCTTCGAGCGGCGGCTCACTGCTGCGCATCATCAACGACGTCCTCGATTTCTCGAAGATGGAGGCGGACCGGCTCGAGCTGCACCCGCGTGCCCTGGACCTGCGCGCGTTCGCCGGCGAGCTCGAGCACCTGCTCGCGCCGCCGGCGCGCGCCAAGAACGTCGACTTCCGGATCGAGACGGATCCCAATCTGCCTGCCGGCGTGACCGTGGATCGGGAGCGGCTGTCGCAGACGCTGCTCAACCTCGGAACGAATGCCGTGAAGTTCACGGATCATGGCGAAGTGCGACTCGCGATTCGCGCCCACCCGGCGCTCGGCGACACCGCGCGTATCGAATTCTCGGTGACCGACACCGGCATCGGTATGGACGCGGACGCGCTCGCCCGGCTGTTCACGCCATTCACGCAGGTCGCGGATGCGCAGCGCCACCGCACGGCGGGCACCGGGTTGGGGCTGGTGATCGCGCGAAAGCTCGTGAACCTCATGGGCGGCGACATCTCGGTGCGCAGCGTTCCGGGTCAGGGTTCGACTTTTTCGTTCACGATCGACTTGCCGGTGGCGCAAGTGTCGGGCGGCACCACGACGATCAACACGCTGCAACTGGATTCCCTCGCGGTGCTCGTCGCCGAGGACAACGCCGTCAATCAGGCGATCGTCGTGGCGATGCTGCGCTCGCTTGGACATCGCGCGACGATCGCGGCGAACGGTCGTGATGCGCTCGCCGCGCTTGCGAGCGAAGACTTCGACCTCGTACTCATGGATTGCAACATGCCGGAGCTCGACGGCATCGAAGCGACGCGGCAACTGCGCGCCGGCCGTTCGGGCGCGCGCGACCCGGCGATTCCGGTCATCGCGCTCACCGCCAACGCGCTGGATGGAGATCGCGAGGCCTGTCTCGCCGCGGGCATGGACAGTTTCGTTTCGAAGCCGGTGTCGATCGCGACGCTGCGGCAGGCGATCGAGCGCGTACGCATGCCGCGCGCCGCAGCCTAGGGACTGTCCTCTTTTTGCTCTGAAAAAGGGGACTGTCCCCTTATTTCTTTGCTCTGAAAAAGGGGACTGTCCCCTTATCTCAGCTATCTCTTATCTCAGCGCCGCCTCGATCGCGGCCAGCTCCACCGCCGAAAACTCGACGTTGCTCACCGCCGCAACCGCCTCTTCCACGTGCGCGATCTTGCTCGCGCCGATCAATGACGAGGTCACCACCGGATCCCGCAGCGTCCACGCCACCGCCATCTGCGCGAGCGACTGACCGCGTGCCTTTGCGATGTCGTTGAGCTTGCGGATGCGCGTGACGCGCTCCGGCGTGATCGCGTCCGCGCTCAACGACGTGTGTTTCGACGCGCGCGAGCCTTCGGGAATGCCGTTCAGGTATTTGCTGCTGAGCTGCCCCTGTGCGAGCGGCGAGAATACGATGCAACCGACCTTGTCTTTCTTCAGCTGCGTGGTGAGTCCGTCCTCGATCCAGCGGTTGAACAGGTTGTAGCTGGGCTGGTGGATCAGGCACGGCGTGCCCAGATCCTTGAGGATCTTCACGGCCTTGGCGGTCTGCTCGGCGCTGTAGCTCGAGATGCCCGCATAGAGCGCTCTCCCTGAGCGAACGATGAAGTCGAGCGCGCCCATCGTCTCCTCGAGCGGCGTGTCCGGGTCCGGGCGGTGGCTGTAGAAGATGTCGACGTATTCCAGCCCCATGCGCTTCAGCGACTGGTCGCAGCTCGCGACGAGGTACTTGCGCGAACCCCATTCGCCGTACGGTCCCGGCCACATCAGGTAGCCGGCCTTGGATGAGATGATCATCTCGTCGCGGAACGGGTGGAAATCCTTCTTCATGATCGCGCCGAAGGTTTCTTCGGCCGAACCCGGCGACGGACCGTAGTTGTTAGCCAGATCGAAGTGCGTGATGCCGAGATCGAAGGCGCGGCGCGCGATGGCGCGGCCGTTCTCGAACACGTCCACGTCGCCGAAGTTGTGCCACAGGCCGAGCGAGACCGCGGGCAACCTCACGCCGCTCGCGCCCACGCGGTTGTAGCGCATCGACTGGTAACGCGAATCCGCCGGCAGGTAGTCCATCGAAGCCCCTTCTTTATCTTCTTCGCGCCGGATTTCGGCGGGCGCGTACCTTAACGCGCGACGCGTTTCAGCGCGAGACCAACCAGACTCCGACGCCGAGCAGGGCAACGCCCGCGATGCGCGTTCCGGTGAGCGGATTCACCGGCAGGCCCAGCCATCCGTAGTGATCGACCACGAGCGCGCCCGCGAGTTGACCCAGCAGCGCCAGGGCGAGCAATGTCGTTGCGCCGAGTTCCGTGGCGACGACCGTGGACGACGCCACGTACACCGCGCCGAGCAGACCGCCGAACCACGCCCAGACCGGCACCGCGCCGAGCGCTTCCCTTCCGGGCAACGGCGTGCGTGTCGCGACGAGCAGCGCGACCAGGCCCAGCGTTCCGACGAGGAAACTCACCAGCGCGGCGAGATTCGCGCTGTCGAGGACCTTGCGCAGTTGCGAGTTCATGCCGACCTGAGCGGTGAGCCCCAGGCCCGCGACGATACCGAGAAGCCACGCGAAGCCGCGCACGCTAACTACCCCGCAGACGCTTCAGGAGCTTCAAGCCCACCGGGAAACTCGCGAGGAACAGCACCGCGCGCCAGAAGAGACGTTGGCTGCGCTTGGCGGGTGGCTGCGCCACGGCGGCGAAGACTTCCGCGCGCACGTCGCGGTGGCGCGCGTCGCCGCGCGCGGCATCGACGGGAAGGACGTCAGGCATGCGCGGCAGCATACCTCTTCAGATCGCGGCGGTTTCCATTTCCCAGGTCGTGAGCGGCGCGCCGCGGCGCACCCAGAAGCCCACGCCCGAGGGGCGGAAATTGCGGCGCAGTCGCGTGCCGTACCACTCGGCGTCGCGTAAGTGCACCTCGCGATCCGTGCGCGTGCGGTCGCAGTTCTCGCGCCAGTCGCGCGTCGTCAGCGCGGAGAGATACAGCATGCCGCGAGTGAGCCGGCCGAGATTCGCGATCGCGCGCGCGGCCGTGTAATCGTCGAGGTACTGCAGGACGTCGTAGCAGACGACGAGATCGAACGGATCCGCGGACCAGTCCGCGAGCGAGCCCTGCGTCCAGCCGTAGCGCTTGCAGAGATACGCGCTGTATTCGAGCCCGGTGTATGCGGCGTTCGGGAAGGCGCGTGCGAGCGCGGGACGCAGCAGGCCGATGCCGCAGCCCGCATCGAGCAAGCGGCGCACGGGGAGGCCGATGTGGTTCGCGTACGCGCCGATGAGCTCGCCGCGCGCGCGCATTTCCGCCTTCGAAGTGACGGCGGTCTTCGAGTCGAAGTAGAAGCGTTTGTAGTACGCCTCGTCGAACTCGGCGTTCATTTCGCCGGCTCGCGGTTCTTCGCGTCCAGGTCCCGCTTCGCGGCGCGGCGAATGAACATGCCGGCGAGGAACGCGAGCACGCCCACGCCGAGCGACACGCTTGCGCCGAGCCAGTTGTCGACGAACAGCGCGACGCGCGCCTTCTGCGGGGTTGCGACCGGATAGACGATCGGAATCGTAGACCCGACCGCGAAGCGTTCCGTCGTCGTCGCGAGCTGGCCTTCGAAGGCGACGATGGAGCCGTCGGCGGTCCTGAAGCGGAATCGCGGGCGGTAGCGGACGCTGTCGCCGTCCTGAACCTCGCGATAGCTAACCACCTCGCCCGTGGCGCGCACGGAGTCCTGCAGGAAGGTCTGTGCCTGGTAGACGAGGTAGAGGCCTAACAAACCGCAGGAGACGCCGAGCGCCAGCAACAGGCGTGCCGCGAAGTACAGGATTCGGTAGCTGAACATGTCAGACACGCTCAGGGACAGCCGACACGGTGTCAGAAACAGGGACAGTCGCACATTTCATGTTGCTTGCGGGCGGGCGGAAAAGTAGATTGCGAGTCTAATGGAAGTGGGGAGAACGATGAGCGAGCCGGAGAAGAAGGGGTCCATATGGCCATGGATCATCGTGCCCCTCGGCGCGTTCAGCGTTTTTTTCCTGCTGCGCGAATGCCAGCACCGGCTCCCGCCGACGGAGCCCGCAACCCCTGCCGCCGCTGCCTCCTCTTCCGCGGAAGGGGCGGCGCCGGAACCCGCTCCGGCGCCATAACTGCCTCGCTGAAACTCTTTAACGCTGATCCGTCAGCTTGAAGACGACCTTCACCCGGTACCACTGAGCCACCGCTTCCCCGGCGCGGGTCGCGGGCTTGAAGCGCCAGCTCTGCCGGGCTTCCTGGAGCGCGGCACGATCGAGACGCTCGAATCCCGTCGTGCTCGCGAGGCGCACGTCGCCGACGCGACCGTTCGGCAGCACGTGGACCTCGATGATGCCCGCGCCCTGCTCACCGTCGCGTTTCGAGGCGGGTGGATAGGCCGGCTGCGAGAGCGGATAGCGCGAGTCCTGCATGACGCTCGTCGTGGGAATGCCGGGATCCGCCGTGCCACCTTGCGGCGGAAGGGTGGGGAGCGGATCCGGCGGCAGAGGTTCCGAGATGATCGAAGGTTCGACCGGAACTTCGATCGGAACGTCAGGCGTCGGAACGTACGGTCTGCTGTCCTCGATGATGACGGGCACATCGGGAATTCGTTCTTCCGGCCTTGGCAGATCGAAGGGCGTGACAGGTTCGGGCACCAGCGGCCCAATCTCCGGCGCGATGCCGAGACCGCGCGCGATGAAATAGAAGGCGGCCAGATGCAGTCCCGCGACGACGGTCATTCGACCTAATGCGCCCATCGGGCGCTGTTCGAGTGTGTGAGCCATGTGCCCTCCGTTCGCCGCGAGCGCGCGGCGGTTATAGAGGTCAACGCGGGCTGCACGAAAACGGGGTTTCAGGCGCCGGATTACGGTCAAACCGCGAGACACGCCGCACAGGGGCGAATCCCTGAAATGCCTTGTTTTCGCCTGTACAATCGCGCCCCCTCATGAGCCGCCGCCAACCAAAAGTCGGGTTCGTCAGCCTCGGGTGCCCGAAAGCACTCGTGGACTCCGAACGCATCATCACGCAGTTGCGCTCCGAGGGTTATCAGGTCGCCGCGGACTATGGCTCCGCCGACGTCGTCGTCGTGAACACCTGTGGATTCATCGACTCCGCCGTCGACGAATCGCTCGATGCGATCGGCGAGGCGCTGGAAAAGAACGGCAAGGTGATCGTGACGGGTTGTTTGGGCGCGCGGCCCGAGCGGATCCTCGAGCGGCATCCGAAGGTGCTTAAGGTCACGGGGCCGCATGCGTACGAGGAAGTCGTCGGCGCGGTGCATGAGCACCTGCCGCCGAAGCACGATCCGTTCGTGGACCTCGTGCCGCCGCAGGGCATCCGCCTCACGCCGCGTCACTACGCGTACCTCAAGATCTCCGAGGGCTGCAACAACAAGTGCAGCTTCTGCATCATCCCGTCGATGCGCGGGTTGTTAGCCAGCCGCCGCATCGACGACGTATTGCGCGAAGCCGAGAAGCTGGCGCGCGCGGGCGTCAAAGAGTTGCTGGTGATCTCGCAGGACACGTCGGCCTACGGCGTGGACATCCGCTACCAGGACGCGGAGTGGCGCGGGCAGAAATACGAAACGCGGTTCCTCGATCTCGCTCGCGGACTCGGTGAGCTCGGCATCTGGGTGCGCATGCACTATGTGTATCCGTATCCGCACGTGGACGACGTGATCCCGCTGATGGCGGAGCGGAAAGTGCTTCCGTATCTCGATATTCCGTTTCAGCACGGAAGTCCGACGGTGCTGAAGCGCATGAAGCGCCCGGGCCAGGTGGAGAAGACACTGTCGCGAATTCAGAAGTGGCGCGCGATATGCCCGGATCTCACCATTCGCAGCACCTTCATCGTCGGCTTCCCGGGCGAGACGGAAGCGGAGTTCGAAGAGTTGTTGGCGTGGCTCGACGAGGCGCAGCTCGACCGCGTGGGCGCGTTCAAATATTCGCCGGTGGAAGGCGCGGCCGCGAATGACGTGGCGCCGCACGTGGCTCCCGGGATTCAGGAAGAGCGCCTCGCGCGCTTCATGCAGAAGTCGGCCGGCATCAGCGCGGCGAAGCTTGCCGCGAAAGTCGGGCATCGCATGGACGTGCTGGTGGATGCCATCGATGGAAACACGGCCGTTGCCCGCAGCATGGCCGATGCGCCGGAGATCGATGGCGTCGTGCACATCGCGAAGGGCGGCAAGCTCAAGATCGGCGAATTCGCCGACGTCGAGATCACAGGGTCAAGCGATCACGATCTCGAGGCGAAGGTGCTCAAGGCGCATTGAGGCTCGACAGCGGCACACGCGTGAGCTCGACGTCTTCCTTGTTCGTGGCGTAACCCACGTAGAGATGATCCTTCCAGATCACGCTCTTCGGATAGTGAAAGCCCGGCCGCTTGTACTGCCCCGCGAATCGCATCGGCTGCAAGCTGGCGGCGCCGCGTAGCAGCCAGGCCGCACCGAAGCGCCGCCCGTCCCGGCTCAGCGTGATGGCCAGTGGGATGCGCGGCTTCGCCGCATTGGGCGCATTCACGAGATAGGCCGAGCCGTCGGCGAGATTCCCGGCACTTTGTTTGGCGCGGGAGTCCGGCATCTGCGTCAGCACCGGAGTCGTCCAGGTCTCGGCCGCATCGCAGCTTTCCGAAGCCAGCTGGCGGTGTGTCGACGACTGATCGCGAAACACCATGACCATGCACGAGCCGCGCAGGAACAGGCTGGGTTCGATCTCGCGGCTCGAGCCGCCTTCGTACGAAAGGTTGTGCATCTGGCCGCGTCGCCATCCGCTCAGCGCCAGCGGATCGTCAGTGAAGAACGGCGCGACGATCAGACCGGGGCGCATGTGAAACGCCGTCACAACCCGGCCGCCGGGCAGGAGGTGCGGGTCCTGCT
>JAYTOK010000033.1:0-106686 GCA_043747835.1 Pseudomonadota bacterium
CCCGGCACCTTCGACCCGCACACGGAGCAGAAACTGCGCTTGCCCTGCGCGGAGGACTGCCAGGTCACGATCTTTTCGGTGCCGTCGCGCCAGTGGAAGGTAGCGAGTGGCCCCGCGACGAAGGCCGCAAACAAGGTGCCGTGATGCTTGCGGCAGATAGAACAGTGGCAATACAGCATCGTCGCGAACGCGGCGTCATACGACCAGTGCACCGCGCCGCACACGCAACTGCCGTGGACGCGCGCGGAGAACGTCTCCTTGGGAATCACCCACGTGCCCGTGTGCATAAGGGTCCCTCCCTAAATCTTCGCCAGCGCCTGCTCCAGGTCAGCGATCAGGTCATCGGCATTCTCGATGCCGACTGAAATGCGGATCAACGCATCCGTCACGCCCATCCGGTCCCGCGTCTCCTTCGCTACGCCGGAATGTGTCGTCGACGCCGGATGCGAGATCAGCGTCTCGGTTCCACCCAGGCTCACCGCGAGCTTCATCACCTGCAACGCGTCGAGCATGCGGAACGCTTCCGCCTCGCCGCCGCGGATGAAGAACGCGAACGTCGAGCCCGCGCTCAGGCATTGCCGCGCGAACACTTCCGCGCGCGGATCGCCGGGCTTGAGATGCCCGAGATAACTCACGCTCGCGACTTTTGGATGCCCGGCGAGATAGCCGGCCACACGCGCCGCATTGTCCGACGCGGCCCGCATGCGCAGCGCCAGCGTCTCCATCGAACGCATGATCATCCACGACGTGTTCGGATCGAGCTGCGTGCCCAAACTACTGCGCAGTTGCCGCACCGGCGTCATCAGCGCCTTGGGGCCCACGACGCCGCCCGCGACGAGATCGGAGTGACCCCCGACGTATTTGGTCAGCGAATACATCACGAGATCCGCGCCGTGCTCGAGCGGCTTCTGGAAAACGGGCCCCAGGAAGGTGTTGTCCACGGCGACCGGCGGCCGCGTGCCCTGCTGCTGGCCTATCCAGTCCGACGCTTCGCGCCACAGCCGCAGATCCACGATTCCGTTCGTCGGATTCGCGGGCGTTTCGGTCACCAGCAACCCGACCTTTCCGCCTTTCGCCTTCGCCTTGTCGAGCGCCGCTTTCGCGCCGGCCATGACCGCTTCGCGGTTGATGGCATCCGCGACGCGAACCGCGCCGATCCCGAACGCCGGCATGGTCTTGTCGATGAGCGTCTCGGTACCGCCGTACAACGGCTCGCTCATCAACAGGAAGTCATTGGGTTTCAGAAACGCCCACAACGTGGTCGAAATCGCGGACATGCCGCTCGAGAACACCGCGGCGCTCTCGCCGCCTTCCCACAGCGCGAGCCGGTCCTCGAGCACCTCGAGGTTCGGATTGTTGAAGCGCGAGTACACCAGGCCCGCGGCCTGTCCCGGCGGGGGTTGCTTGCGTCCGGAGGTGTAGTCGAAGAAATCCTTGCCGTCCTGCGCGCTGCGGAAGACGAAGGTCGAGGTGAGAAAAATCGGCGGCTTCAGCGAGCCTTCGGAGAGTTTCGGGTCGTACCCGTAACCCATCATCTGCGTCTCGGGGTGGAGGGTGCGGTTCCCGAGTTTTCGTTTGTGGTAGTCGTCGGCGCCCATCGAGAGCTCCTAAATATTCAAGATGCCGGATCCTATCTCGATGACGTCCCCTCCGACGAACACTTCGTTGTCGGCATTGACCTCGAGCTGCAGCAGCGAGGGCCGGCCGATGAATTCGCCCTGAGATACCTCGAATGCCAACGGCGGACGCCGGCCCATCGCGATGAACCATGCACCCAAGTTCGCGCACGCGGAACCCGTCGCCGGATCTTCGAGAATCGCGGCGCCATCGGGGAAGAAGAACCGGCTCAGGATCTTCTTCGCGCCCGTCGAGGCGAACACGTATGCCTGACCCGCGCCATCCGAGCTCTTCAGTTTCTCGAACAGCGCCGGCGCGGGCTTCACGCGCCGCACGGCCGCCTCGCTCGTCAACGGGATGATCAGTTGCTCGCGCCCCGCCTTGATCCACAGCGGCTGGAAGCCGATGTCGCCCGCGTCGAGGCCTAACAACTTCGCGAGTTCGGGTGGCGGGACGTCCACGAGCCGCGACGTCGCCGCCGCGGCGCGCAGCGTCCAATGATCGCCATTCGAGGTCACCGGGATGATGCCGGCGCGCATCTCCAACCCAAGCTGATTGCCACCGAGCCCGAGCGAGCGGCACACGTGCGCGGTGCCGAGCGTCGGGTGACCCGCGAACGGCATTTCGTACGCGGGCGTGAAGATGCGGACCAGCGCGGCGGCGCGCTTCGACGGCAGGATGAACGTCGTCTCCGAGAGATTCATCTGGCGCGCGATCGCCTGCATCTGCACGGGATCGAGTCCGGTGCCGTCTTCGACGACGCAGAGCGGATTGCCGGAGAGGCGCGCGCCTCCCGCGGTGAACACATTGAGAATCCGGAACTTGAGATCCATCGCTCCGGATTATTCCACAACCCCCGCAGTACAGACCGTTGCAAAACGCCGGGGGAAACCCGGACAGATTCGCGTCCGGGCCATCTAACAGATCCACACCTTGTCAGGCGGCCGCTTCGACGAGTTCCCGCTGGCCCAGCCGTTCGCGAATTTCCGGCCACGACCAGATCGCGAGCCGGCCATTCATGTCTTCGACAATCGCGGAGCAGCTTTCTACCCAGTCGCCATCATTGCAATAAGTGACGCCGTCCATCTCGCGGATCTCCGGGCGGTGGATGTGTCCGCACACGACGCCGTCCATGCCGCGCTTGCGCGCCGCGTGCGCAACGGCATTTTCGAAGCTTGCGATGTACTGCACCGCCGTCTTCGCCTTGTGCTTGAGATAGCTCGCGAGCGACCAGTACGGCAGATCGAACAGCCGGCGAACCGCATTGACGTGGCGATTCAAACCCAACAGGAAGTCGTAGACGCTACCGCCCAGACGCGCGAGCCACGGACTGCACTTCACGACCGTGTCGAACTCGTCGCCGTGCATGACGAGCAGCCGCTTGCCCTCGCCGGTTTGGTGCACGTACTCGCGATGGATCTCGAGATTTCCGAAAACCGACCCGCAGAACTCGCGCAGGTCCTCGTCATGATTCCCGGGGATGTAGATGACGCGGGTTCCGCCCTTGGCCTTGCCGAGGACGGTTCGCAAAACGTTGTTGTGCTCCTGGGGCCAGAAGAAGGTTTTACGCATTGCCCACAGGTCGAAGATGTCGCCGACCAGGAAAAGCGTGTCGACCTCGACGGATTTCAGGAATTCGAGGAGAAGATCGGCGCGGCAGCCGCGCGATCCCAGATGGACGTCGGAGATGAAAACCGTGCGGAGTCGCATGCGTCATTCCGGTGTGAGTTGAACCGGATTCGAGGATGCACCCGGTGCATTTCACCTTGATGACGCAAGCACTTACGCGCTTCTGTTAAAGATCGACCACCATCTTGAACCCGCCGAACACCATGCGCTTGCCATCGAACGGCATCGCCTTCGGATCCATCATGTTCGCGAGTCGCGGGTCCTTCATCGCCTTCGCATTCACGCGATCGCGATCCTTGCGAGATTTGTAGACGATCCACGAGAACCAGACTTCCTCGCCCTTCTTGAGCTTCACGCCGCGGGGGAAAGAAGTTGACTTGCCGTAGTGCACGTCGTCGGCGACGCACTCGTGGTATCCCAACGCGCCGTGGTCCATCCAGACCTTCGCGGCCTGCGTGGACATCTTTTTGTATTTGTCCCGATTCCGGCGCGGTACGGGGATCAGGAATCCATCGACGTAGGCCATGATCATTCTCCGGGCGTACTGGTGAGCTCGCCGAATTGTAGCGCCGCGAGCCGCGCATACAACGCGTTGTCGCGCATCAGTTCCGCGTGGCGGCCGATTCCGGCGATGCGCCCTCGCTCGATGACGACGATCCGGTCCGAATTGATGGCGGTGGCGAGGCGGTGGGCGATGACCAGCGTCGTGCGGTTGCGCATGAGTTTCTCCATCGCATCCTGCACGAGCCGCTCGCTCTCCGAATCGAGGGAACTCGTCGCCTCGTCGAGCAGCAGGATCGGCGGGTTCTTGAGGATGGCGCGCGCGATCGCGATGCGCTGCTTCTGGCCGCCCGACAGCCGCGCGCCCTTCTCGCCCAGGAACGTGGCGTAACCTTCGGGCAGCTTGCCGATGAATTCGTCGGCCGCGGCCGCGCGCGCCGCGGCCTCGATGTCCGCATCGCTGGCGCCGGGCCGTCCGTAGCGGATGTTTTCACGCGCGCTCGCACCGAAGATCATCGTCTCCTGCGGGACCAAGCCGATTCGCGCGCGCACGTCTTCCGCACGCGCGGTCGCGATGTCGATGCCGTCGACGAGGATGCGGCCCGAGAGCGGATCGTAGAAGCGCAGCAGGAGCTGGAACACCGTGCTCTTGCCCGCGCCCGAAGGCCCCACGAACGCGACTGTCTCGCCAGGCGCGATCTCGAGATGGAAATCGTCGAGCGCGCGCTGGCCAGGCCGCGAGGGATAGCTGAACGACAGGTGGTCGAACGCGATCGACCCTCCTTTGCCGAACGTCCCCGCCGGCAGCGCCACCGGCGCGGCGGGCGTCACGATCGACGGGCGCGACTCCAGCAGCTCGACGGTGCGTTCCATCGCGCCCGCGGCGCGCTGCACCTCGCCCCACATCTCGGATAGCGAGGCGACCGAGCTCGCCATGAAGATCGCGTAGCTCAGGAATTGCGCGAGCTCACCGCCCGTCATCGTGCCGTGCAGCACCGCGCGCGCGCCCAGCCACAACACGAGCGTCACGGAGCCGAAGACGCAGATCACGGCGGCCGCGATCATCCACGCGCGCACGCGCATACGGCGGATCGCGGTGAAGAAGCTCTCCTCGACGGCGGTGTCGTAACGCGCGCCATGCAACTCCTCGAGCGTGAAAGCCTGCACCGTCTGGATGGCGTTCAGCGTTTCGCCGGCGAGGCCGGACGTGTCGGCGACACGATCCTGCGAATCGCGCGACAGGCGTCGCACGCGCCGGCCGAAGAGGATCATCGGCACGAGCACCGTCGGCACCAGCGCGAAGATGATCAGCGCGAGGCGCGGGCTCGTGTAGAACATCAGGCCCAACGAGCCGAGGAAACTCAAGGTCGAGCGCAGCAGGATCGAGAGTCCCGCGCCGGACAGCGACTGGATCAGCGTCGTGTCGGTCGTGAGGCGCGAGAGCACCTCACCCGTCTTCGTGACCTCGAAGAACGCGGGATCCATGCGAATCACGCGTTTGTAGACAGCGCTGCGGATGTCGGCGACGACGCGTTCGCCGATCCAGCCGACGAGATAGAAGCGCAGCGATGCGAACGCCGCGAAGACGCCGGCGGCGACGAGCAGCAGCACGAAGTAACGATCGATCGCCGCCGCGTTCGAGGCGGAGAATCCCTCGTCGATCACATTCTTGAGCGCGACCGGCAATGCAAGCATTGCAGCCGCGGCGATCAGCAGCGCGACCAACGCGATTGCCATGCGCGCGTTGTAAGGCGCGAGGAAGGGCAGCAGCGCCCGAAGGGGCTTGAGGGACTTGGACTTGGGCCGTTCTGACGAAGAAGAAACTGGAGATGCGGGTTCGGGACTACTCACGGAACCTGAGTTTGCCCAAGTTCAACTCCCACCACATGCGGAAATCGCCCGCGAGACTGTAGAACGGATGCCGGAACGTCGCGGGCCTGTTGTGTTCGAAACGGAAGTGCCCGAGCCACGCGAAACCGTAACCCGCGAACAACGTGCCGGCGAGCCACCACCAGTTCCCCGTGACGAACAGCGTGGTGAGGCAGCCCACCACGATCCAGGTACCGGTGAAGTGGAGAGCGCGGGACACGGGGTTACGGTGTTCACGGAGATAGAACGGATAGAACTCCGCGAAAGAGCGAAAACCCGCGTCCTTGGGTTCGACGGCTCGGATGTGCATAGCTACGACGGATCATCCGGTACTTTGCAGTCCTTCGGCAATGCCCGCGATGCTCGCCAGCAGACCTTCGAACAAATCGCGGTCCTGGCGGCCTGTTTCCCTCCATCGCCTTAGTAGATCGACCTGAAGGAGATTGATCGGATCGACATACGGGTTGCGCAACTCGATCGCGCGCTGCAGCGTGGGATCGCGATCGACGAGCGCCTTGGTCTGCTTGATGGAGAGCACCTGCTCGCACACGAGCGCGAACTCCTCGCGGACCGCGGCGGCGAATCGCTTGGGCGATCCTGTGGCGAGTTCGTCATACGCGGCGGCGATCTCGAGATCGACGCGCGCGAGAGAGGCTTCGACGTCGTCGATCAGCACGGAGAAAAAACTCCAGCTTTTGTACGCATCGCGCGCGGTTTCGATGCCGATCTCGTCGATCGCCGTGCGCAGACCTGCGCCCGCGCCATACCAGCCCGGCAAAAGGTGACGCGACTGCGTCCACGCAAACACCCACGGCACGGCGCGCAACGCGTCGAAGCCTTCCTTGCCCGGGCGGAACGCGGGACGCGAACCGATCTGCATGCGGGTGATGACGTCGATCGGCGTGACTGCCTGGAACCAGGTGTAGAAATCGCTGTCGTCGTGGACGAATCGACGATAGTGCTGGCGGCTCACCGACGCGACGCGCGCGGCGAATTTCAACTGCTCCGCGGACGGCGTCGCGTCGGCGGCACCACCGCTCGGCGTCGACAGCGCGAGGGTCAGCGAATTGAACGCGCGCTCCAGCGTGCGCATCGCGATCGGCCGCAACCCGTAGCTCTGGTTGATGACTTCGCCCTGCTCCGTGAGGCGCAGCACGCCGTTCACCGTGCCGGCGGGCGCGGTTCGCACCAGCGTGTCGATGCGCGAGCCGCCGCGCGCGACGCTGCCACCGCGCGCATGGAAGATGACGTGGCGTTCGTTGGCCGCCGCGAGCGCCGCGGAGAGGTCGGCCTGCGCGCGGTATGCCGCCAGGCGCGCCGCGCAGATACCGCTCTCCTTGTTCGAATCCGAGTAACCGATCAACGCGCACTGCGTCTGGCCGCGCGCGTCCAGGTGCCGGCGATACAGTGGGTCGCCTAACAAGGTTCGCATGACGTCGCCGCAGCGTTCGAGCGAATCGACGGATTCGAACAGCGGCGCGATATCGACGGCCACCTCCCCCGTCTTGCGGTCGTAAGCCTCCGCCCAGCGCGCGAGCAACAGCGGCGCGAGCACGTCGTCGGCGCTGGTCGTGCCACTCACGACGTAGTAGCCGATCGCGTCCGGGCCGTAGCGATGCCGCGCCTGCAGGATGCCTTCGAAGACGCCGAGCGTGCGGCGCCCGAGTGCGTCGAGCTCGACCTTGACGCCCGCGTCGCGCTCGATCGCCTGCACGAGCAGGTCGTGGCGCTCGGCCGGCGTGCGCGTCATCCAGTCCGGATCGTCGAGCCCCTGTCCGATCACGAGGTGGTGGATTTCCGCGGTCTGCCGCAGATCGAGCGTCGCCAGATGGAAGCCGAAAGTCTCCACGCGGCGGATCAGCCGCTGCACATTGCCCCAGCCCGCGTGGAATCCCTTGTTCGCCTTGAGGCTGGCGGCGATCAGACGCAGGTCGCGCAGGAACTGCTGCGGACCTTCGTAGGAATTCGGCCGGCGGTCATGCGTGAGACGCAGCCGCTCGCCCATCTGCCCGAGGAACACGCGGTACGGCATGCGGTCGTGCCGGATCGGCGTGATGCCGAGCGCACCCGGGATCAGCGTTGCGTACAGGTCGATGCGCTGCGAGAGCTCCGGCAGCACTCCGCTGCGGCTCGCGCTCTGCGAGAGCAACTGCGCCAGGTTCTGGCACTCGCTGAAATACGCATTGATGATGACTTGCTGCTGGCGCGCGAGCGTCTCGCGGATGGTTTTCGCATGGACGTCAGGATTGCCGTCCATGTCGCCGCCCACCCAGGTGCCGAATCGCACGAGGCGCGGCAGCTCGAGCGAATCCGCGGCGACACCGTAGAGTTTCGAGAGCGCGTCGGCGATCTCGTCGTAGAACTCCGGCACGATGCGGTAGAGGATCTCGGCGAGGTAGAACACGACGTGTTCGCGCTCGTCGGCGACCGTGAGCCGTTCGCGCGGATGGTCCTCCGTCTGCCAGGCGGTCGTGAGCTCCGTGCGGATGCGGCTCAGGTTCACGCGCTGTTCCTGCGGCGTGAGCGTCGGATCGAGACGGTCGAGCAGCAGGTCGGCGATCCGCTGATTCTTGCGCAGCATCGTGCGCCGCGCGCTCTCGGTGGGATGCGCCGTGAACACCGGCTCGATCTGGATCTTCTTCAGCAGCTCGAGCACGGCCGGGAGGTCCAGGCCCCGCGATTTCAATTCCGTGAGTGCCGCCTCGACGCCGCCCGGTTGCGCGCGTTCGCTGGCTTCGAGGAAGTACCCGCGGCGGCGGCGGATGCGATGCACCTTCTCCGCGAGGTTGACCGCGCGGAACCACATCGAAAAGGCGCGCGCGAGGTCGCGGGCGACGGCCGGCGCGCGGCCCCGCAATTGCACGGAGAGCTCGGCGGCCGCTTCCTTGTCGCCGGCGCGGCGTTTGATAGATAGGCGGCGGTCGTGTTCGACGAGGCCGAACAGCGCGTCGCCGCCCTGCTCCTTGAGCACGTCGCCGACCAATCTGCCGAGCACGTGCACGTCGTCGCGCAGCGCGGAGTGTTTGGCAGGGAACTGGATGTCGTCGCGCTTCACGAAGCGCGGCATTCTATAGAAACCGCGCCGAACTGTACCGGGCAACACCGCAAGGCGCGGTGTAGGCTGTTTGCCCCTGCCGGAACCGCCCGCTTGAGCCCAGATTCCCCGGAAGCACGAGCCCTGACCGCACGCCGCATCGGCATGCTCTGCGTCGCCCTGTCCGCGATGCTCTTCGCGAGCAAGGGCCTCTTCGGCAAGGCGTTGTACGCCCGCGGCGTGGGCTTCGAGCTGCTCGTGGCCGTGCGGGCCTGTCTGGCGATGCCGTTGTTCGTCTGGATCGCGCTGCGCCGTGGTCCCGCTCCCGCCGTCGGCGGCGACGAGGAAGCCAAACCACTCGCCGTGCGCCCGGCGCCGGCCGCCAGACCACGCGCTCGCGCCGTGCTCGCCGCCGCGCTCGCCGGCATCACCTGCTACTACGTGGGCGCTCTGGTCGACTTCTGGGCGCTGACGATGATCGACGCGTCGATCGAACGCGTGTTGCTGTTCAGCTATCCGGCGATGGTCGTGCTCTGGCACTCGGTCGCCGCGCGGCGCATGCCGGAGACGTCGATCCTGCTCGCGATGTTCGCCACGTACCTCGGCATCTTCTTCGCGATGGGCGGCGTCGATCTGCACGAACTGCGCGCGAATCTCTTCGGCGCTTCACTGGTTCTCGTCGCCGCACTGACCACCGCAATCTACTTTCTGATCGGTGAGCGTTACACGCGCGAGCTCGGCAGCACTCGCTTCGCCGCCATCGGCATGAGTTCCGCGGCGATACTGCTGGCGTTGCATTTCGTCGTGCTCCGTTCGTTCGACGAGATCGCGGCATTGCAAGCTTACGACTGGGTGCTGCTCGGAATCCTCGGCATCGCGTGCATGTTCATCCCGGGCCTGCTGCAAGCTGAAGGCATGCGCCGTGTCGGCGCGCAGCGCGCGGCGATCGGCAGCACGATCGGACCGCCGACGACGATTTTGCTGGCGGCCATGTTCCTGAATGAGCGGCTGACCGGATGGCAGATGCTGGGCACCGCGCTGATCATCGCGAGCGTGCTCGTGCTCTCGCTCCGGAAATAGGGGTCAGGCCCCATTTTGCCAGCCGGCGGTCACGGCTCAACGTGTCGCGTTCGAAACCAGGCGTTCGCCGCGCGCTGAAAAACGAGGACAACTGCGGCCAATTGCAGTCCCGACTGGAGCGCGATCGCAACCAGATCTCGCGGCGGACCGTTCAAGGTGTTCTGCCAGGTCACGAGTTGAACGCCCATGCCGAGCGCGAATAGAAAGGCGTAGGTGATGCGCGCCCAATTCCGCCGGCGGCCGATCATGAAGATCAGCCAGCACACCACGCCGATGATCACCATCGTCATATTGCTGGCCACGACGACGGTCCCGCCCTTCTGCAACCCGTCGTGAGCGTCGAGCAACGTCTCCAGAACTTCAATTGCGACCTGCGCCCATAGCAGCCACACAGCGATAGACACGGCGCGAGGGCGCGGCGTGGCGACAGCCGGATCCGCCACGCGTGCGGATGGCGGTCGGTACGGGTTGTTTGGCGCGTCCATCATCCCGCCAGCAACACATGCTCCGCATGCTCGAGCGCTTCCGGCGACCCGTACACCACGACGATGTCTCCATCATGGAAAACCATGTCTCCCGACGGCTCGCGGCCGAGGATTCCCTGGCGGCGTATGCCGGTGAACGCCACTTCGACGCCGGCCTTGCGCACTTCATCCACGCACTTGCCCACGCACCACGACCCGGGCGGCACGACGATCGAGCGCACCGCCTCCGTGATCGCGGGATGCAGCGGCGACACGTCGCTGCTCGTGATGATGTCGCGCAGCAGCTCGTAGCGATTGCCGCGCAGCTCGGCGATCGAGCGCATCACCGTGCTCGACGGAACCTTGAGCGACATCAACACGTGCGACGCCAGCGTGAGGCTGGCCTCGAACGCTTCCGGTACGACTTCCGTCGCGCCCGCGGCCTTGAGCTCGAGCAGCCGCGAATCGTCGGGCGTGCGCACGAGCACCGGCACGTCGGTACGCAGCCGGCGGATCTCGCGCACGATGCCGAGCGCCGTGCGCGTGTCGGAAAACGAAACCACGACCGCGTTCGCCTTCGCGAGACCGACCTCCACGAGCACCTGCTCGTCGGCGGAATCGCCGTACACCACCGGATGGCCGACCTGCCGCGCCGCGCGCACGCGCACGGAGTCGAGGTCGATGGCGATGTATTCGAAGCCCTGCGCCTCGAGCACGCGCGCGACGTTCTGACCGACGCGGCCGAAGCCGCAGAGGATCACGTGCTCGCGCTTGGCGACGGCTTGTGTCGCGGCATCCTCGCGTTCGATCGCGGTCTTCGGCGGCCCCTTCTGCCCTAACAACAGGCGCGCCACGCGTTTGTTGTTCGCGAGAATCACCGGCGCGAGCACCATCCCGAGCACGACGGCGACCAGCAGTGGCTGGGCGACCGCCGGATCTATCGCGTCCCGCTGCAACAGCAGCGTCAGCAACGCGATGCCGAACTCGCCGCCGACCGCGAGCGTGACGCCCGTGCGGATCGCCTTGAAGTTGTTGTCGACGAACAGCCGGGTGGCGAACCCCGCGATGATTCCCTTCAGCACGACCAGGGCGACGAGCAGCGCTGCGATCAGCCAGAACTCGCGCCACAACGCGTCGAAGTCGAGCAGCATGCCGACCGAGATGAAGAAGAGGCCCAACAGGATGTCGCGGAACGGACGAATCGTGCTCTCGACCTGGTGGCTGTATTCCGTCTCGGCCAGCATCATTCCCGCGAGGAATGCGCCGAGCGCCATCGAGAGCCCGGCCATGTGCGAGGCCCAGGCGGAAGCCAGCGCGACCAGCAGCACCGCGAGCGTGAACAACTCGCGCAGCCGGCTCTTCGCGATCACGCCCAGCAGCGGGCGCAGCGCCCAGCGGCCGGCGGCGAGCACCACGAGCACCGCGGCGGTCCCCGCGCCGATCAGGCTCAGCACGTTGCCGAAAGAAAACGCCGTCGCCGACGCGCCGAGCGCCGCGGCGAGCGCGAGGAACGGCACGACCGCGATGTCCTGGAACAGCACGACGCTGAACGCGAGACGGCCATGCGTGCGGTTGAGCTCGGCGCGTTCGTTGAGCTGCTGCACGATGAGAACCGTCGAACTCATCGCGACGACGCCGCCGATGACGATGCTCTGCGCCCAGGCGAGACCGAAGGCGTGCGCGATGACCGCCACGACGCCGGCGGTGCCGAACACCTGCAGGCTGCCGAGACCGAACACCTCGCGGCGCATCGCCACCATGCGCGGCCATGAGAATTCGAGTCCCAGCGTGAAGAGGAGAAAGACGACGCCGAGCTCCGCGAGCAGGTCTGTCGTCTTCGATTCAGGGAAAAGGCCCAGCGCATGCGGGCCCAGTGCGAGACCGACCGTTACGTAACCCAGGATCGACGGAAGACCGAGCCTGCGCGCGAGCGTGACGACGAAGACCGAGGCGGCCAGCAGGACGATGATGAGGGGAAGCGGTGAATCGGTCATTCCCCCGGGAAGTTAGCAGATGTTCGGTATCGGGTCTGCGACGGTCGTCAGACCAGGGCAAGAAGATCGTGGCGGGGACCACTCTTGATTTCCGGTGGCGCGGGCTGACCGGGCTGTGATTCTGGAAGGAATTACAGAACGCCGCGATCGTGTTCATCCAGCACTACCGCGAGGCTATCATTGCTGCCGCCCTTTCGAAGTGTTGGAGAAGTCCCTTGCGCCTGGCCGGTTTGGCGGCTCTCGCCGTGTTCATTCCCTCATTGGCTTTTGCGAAAAGCTCAACGCCCGATTTGACGTCGAGTGCGACCGGAATCATTGCGCTCATCCTGTTTGCGATCGCCTATGCGTTCGTGATCGCGGAGGAGTTCACTCACCTGCGCAAGTCGAAGCCCGTGATGGTTGCGGCGGGCGTGCTCTGGGTTCTGGTTGCCCTCGCCTGGCAGTCCAGCGGCATCCCCGGCGTTGGCGACCTGCTGCGCCACAATCTGCTCGAGTACAGCGAGTTGCTGCTGTTCCTGCTCGCCGCGATGACATTTGTGAACACGCTGGCGGAGCGCAACGTTTTTGCAGCGCTGCGGAGCTGGCTCGTGGAACGTGGTTGGTCGCTGAGAACGATCTTCTGGATGACCGGTGTGATGGCGTTCGTGCTGTCTCCGGTGCTCGACAATCTGACTACGGCACTCGTCATGGGGGCTGTCGTGCTCGCAACGGGAAGAGGCAATCCCGCCTTCATCGCCCCGGCCTGCATCAACATCGTCGTCGCCGCCAATGCCGGCGGTGCGTTCAGCCCCTTCGGCGACATCACGACGCTGATGGTCTGGCAAAAGGGTCTGCTCGGTTTCTTCGACTTCTTCGCGTTGTTCATTCCTTCGCTGGTGAACTGGCTGGTCCCCGCCTTTTTCATGAGCCTGGTGATCCCTCGCGTTCGCCCCGAAGCGCATGACGAGCAGAGTGAGATCAAGTATGGCGGCATGATCGTCATCGCGCTTTTTGCGTTCACGATCGTCTTCACGGTGGCGCTGCATCAGTACGCTCACCTGCCACCCTTCCTCGGCATGATGACCGGGCTTGGCGTGCTGCAGGTTTACGGATACTTCATTCGCCGTAAAGAAGTGCGGCAACCACCCGCCGCGGCCCTCCCGGCGGCACCGCCGGGATTCAAGCCCGCCGAGAAGCCGTTCGACATTTTCATCAGCTTGAAGCGTGCCGAGTGGGACACGCTGCTGTTTTTCTACGGCGTCGTCCTGTGTGTCGGAGCGCTCGGCGCCTTTGGTTATCTGGCGGCCTTGTCGACAGTCTCGTACGAATCCCTGGGCCCGACCTGGGCAAACGTTCTCGTCGGTCTGGCATCAGCCATCGTCGACAACATCCCGGTGATGTTCGCGGTGCTGAGCATCGCGCCCGACATGTCGCACGGCCAATGGTTGTTAGTAACGCTCACCGCGGGCGTCGGTGGATCCCTGTTGTCGATAGGCTCCGCGGCGGGCGTGGCACTGATGGGACAGGCGCGCGGTGTCTACACCTTCTTTGCCCATCTCAAGTGGACCTGGGCCATTGCGTTGGGATACGCAGCCTCGATCTGGGTGCACTTCCTGATCAACAAGGCATTGTTCCACTGAGAGGTTCGAGTGGCTCTAGCGCTGTCCGTCACTTTCATCCGCTTCGCGAAATCCGAGCAGTTCGCCGGAATCCTGCTGATCGGCTGCACCATCCTGTCGCTCGTCCTCGCGAATTCGCCCGCCGCCGACGCCTATCTCGCGATGTGGAAGATCGAGGTCGGTCCGCTTTCTCTCGAACACTGGATCAGCGATGCGCTGATGGCGATATTTTTCCTCCTGATCGGGCTCGAGCTCGAGCGCGAAATGTACGTCGGCGAGCTGTCCGACCTGCGCAGCGCGCTGCTGCCCGCGTTCGCGGCTGTCGGCGGGATGGCGGCGCCCGCCCTGCTGCACTTCGCTTTCAACGCGGGCACCGCGACTCAGGCCGGCTTCGGCATTCCCATGGCGACCGACATCGCGTTCGCGCTCGGCGTCCTCGCATTGCTCGGCTCGCGCGTCCCACCCGCGCTGAAAGTGTTCGTCGTTGCCTATGCCGTCATCGACGACTTGGGCGCCATCGTGCTCATCGCGACCGTGTACACGAGCGGCATCGCGATGCCCTGGCTCGCGGGCGCGATCGGGATCTTCGTCGCGCTGCTGCTGCTGAACCGGCCGCTGCGCGTGATGTCGCTCGTGCCGTATCTCGCGGGCGGCGTGGCGATGTGGGTGTGCCTGCTGAACGCCGGCATTCACGCGTCGATCGCGGGCGTGATGCTCGCGTTCGCGATCCCGTTCACCCCGAAGGTCGCGGGCGCCGAGTCGCCGTCGGCACGGCTCGAACATTCATTGCACACTCCCGTTGCATGGATCGTGTTGCCGCTGTTCGCGCTCGCGAACACCTGCGTGCCCATCGATCCCGGCGCGCTCGCACTGCTCGCCGCACCGAACAGCCTCGGCATCATGCTCGGTCTCGTGCTCGGCAAGCCGGTGGGCGTCGCATCGATGTGCGCACTGGCCGTCGCGCTGCGCGTGAGCGCGCTTCCCGAGGGCGTGCGGTGGTCGCACATCGTGGGCGCCGGGTTGCTGGGCGGCATCGGATTCACGATGTCCATTTTCATCACCAATCTCGCGTTCGCGGGCGACGCGCTCGTGAACTCGTCGAAACTGGCGATTCTTCTGGCGTCGCTGCTGGCGGCCGGACTCGGCGCGGCGTGGCTGCGATTCTTTGCACGCTGAAGGCGTTCACGGCGTCTCGCTCGCGCGCATCGCGGCGGTCAGTCTTGCCAGCTGCAGTTCGACCCGCTTGATTTCACGCAGGATGGCGACCTTCTGCATTTCCATCCAGAACCAGAGCTTGATCAGCCCAAGCGCAAGGAAGGACAGGAGGGTTCCCGCGCCCCATAACTGCATGCTTCGCATGTCCGTCTGCATGACGAACTGCCAACCGCACACGACACCCACGGCAAGCAAAACAAACGCGAAGAGGAAAGCCAAGGCGTTCAGCCAACGAGTGTGTCCCCGAAACGTGGCGGCAACGTCGCGATAGAGAGAGCCGTCAGCGTCAATGCGCGCCAGAAACTCCCGATCCTCTGACGACAAGGCTTTCTGGATTCGATCGTCGAAACTTTCCATTTCATTCTCCTAAAAAGTTCTTGAGGGATTCGCGCGCGTGATGCAACCGGGATTTCACAGTGCCGGTGGGCACGCCCAGAATCGAACCGATCTCATCGATGCTCAGATCTTCGCCATAGAACAAATGCACAACGTCGCTCTGGTCTGGACTCAGATGCATGATCGCGGCATCCAGATCAGCAGTCTTTCCCGGAGCGAGGCCGCTCTGATTGTCGGCAGCCACGACAGCCGACTCACGCTCCGCGGTTTCCCTCAAGCGCCGCTGTCGTTGATTGACGCGAATGACATCCACACATTTTCTGTGCGCAATCCCGTAGATCCATGCGGGGAAAGCCGAGGGATCTTCGAGTCGCTTCAAGCCCCGAATGACACCTATCCATGTCTCCTGAACAATGTCGCGAGCGACCTCCGGACGACCTGTCACACGGGTGGCGTAGCGCAGAAGTCTCGGCGTCCAGCGACGCGCCAGGCGATCGAACGCTTCGCGCGATCCGCCTAGAACCAGCGTAACCAAGTACCCATTCAGTGCGCGTTCTGTCTCGTCGTTCATCGACTTGAGTGCCTCTCAACACTAAGGTCGTCCGGGAGACGCTGGAGGTTCAATTGCGGGAGACGGCGAGGCGTCCTGGGGGCGGATAGCCTCGACTTGGCGAAAAGAATGGGGCTCAGGATTCGCCAGTAGCAATGGCCGGTCGGAAAACGAATCTACAAGCCGCGAGATCCCGCTAGCCCGGACTCCAACCCACTACGACAAGAGCACCGTGGTGTCGTATCGCTCGAAGTTCTGCATCGCGCGACGCCACGCGTTATGCACCATCCGCTCGGACGTCTTGTCCGCCCGCGGACTCAACACCATCCGCAAAACGACATCATCCGCAGGGCGCGCCTTGTCGTCCGCGAGGTACTGCTCGATGAGCTTCGTGAGGCGATTGCACATCTCGTTCGTGAAGCGCAGATGGGTCGCGTCGTGCACGGCATCTTGCGAGGCGCCGTATGTCGCACGCGCCTCGCTCGTGAGTTCGGAAAGAAAGCCGGCGATGAGCCGCGCTTTGTCGTTGAGCCCGATGTCGGAGTAATACGCGATCTCGGACTGCAGATTCACGACGACCCCGAGGATCAGGCGGCGGGGAAGAAGTCGATCGGCTTGCTCACGGTGAGCGGCTCGACATCCGCGGGCTTGAAGCGGAACTGCCGGACTCGCGCGATGATCTTCTGTTCGAGTTCGGGATCCTTGAGCTCGCTCGACACGACGCGCACGTTGGAGATCTCTCCCGACGGCGAGATCGTGAATTCGAGGACCAGCTTGCCCTGCAGGTCCGGCTTCTCGCGCAACGCGCGACCGTAGATGCTGTACAGCGCGCCCTTGTTGCGATCGAAGAGCAGCTCGACTTCCTCGCGCGAACGCGATGCCTTGCCGCTCGAGCCCGTGCGTTGCACGCGGCCGCCGGCATTCGGATCGAGACCCGAGCCGTGCTGAACCTGTGTCGAGGTGTGCGTACCGATCGCGCCGGCGCCGCCGCCGAAGCCGCGCGCCATGTTGGCGGTGTTGATGCCACCCGAGGTACGGCCGGCCGCGGAGGTGATGAGGTTGCGTTCCGAACGCGCATCCGGCGTCGGCGATTTCATCTGCGGATCCTGGATGTCGACCTGGTCGCGCAGCGCGGCGAGTTCGTCGGCGAGCGCGAGCATGCCCTGGTTGCGCACGTTCGGCTTCGGCTTCTCGACGGGCTTCGGCGTTTCCACCGGCTTCGGCTTTTCCGGGGCCGGCTGTTTCTCCGGCTCTGGCGGCGGAGGCGGCGGAGGCGGCTTCGGCCTCTCGACGATCAACTGGACGACGCGCTCCGGCAGATCGTCGACCGTTGGCTTCACGCGTTCAGGCGCCGGGAGCAACGCGATGAGGATCGCGAGGACCGTGGTGATGATGAGCAGGATTCGCAGCAGTCGCTTGAACTTGTGCTCCGCCTCCTCCGTACGGGCCCACGGCAGTTCGAAGCGGCGATAAAAAGGCGCGAGTCCCAGACTCATGCACCGGCTCCCACTTCGACTTCGCGCTGGATCACGGCGAGCGACACCTTGCCGTAGTCGGCCGCGGTCGCGGTCGCCATCACGCGTTTCAACACGGTGAACGGGGTGCCTTTGTCGCCCATGATCGTGACTTCGCGGTCGGCGAGATCTTCCTGCGCGGTGTTGCGCAGGCTGCTGTCGACCTGCTCTTTCAACGCGAGACGCAACGGCTCGATGATGAGCGAGGCAGTCGCGATGTTGACGTCCGCGACCTTCGCGACGACGCGCCCATTCACGAGCAGATCTTCAGTCGTCACCATCACGACCACGGTCTCGCGCGGCTTGAGCTCGGCGATGGACTGCGGAATCGTGATGTTCTTGGTGTTCGGGAGAATCTCGACGTCCGAGCTGTGCAGCAGCAGGAAGACGACGAGCATCGTCAGCATGTCGATGAAGGGCACGAGAGCCATGTGGCTGCCATGGTGTCCGCGCTTGCGGTGTTTCTTGATGCGGTACGGTGTCATTTCCCGCCTCCCGCACCCGCGCCCGTCAACGGCGCATCACCCACGGAGATATCCGGGAACAGCTCGACGAGCTGCATCCCGACACCCGCGCGGTTTTGCCAGACGCGAACGTTGTCCATGACCTGGACGAGTACGTCGTACGGAATGTTCGGCTCGAGCAGCACGCTGCCGGCCAGCACGGTCGGATATTTCGCCTTCACGAATTGCAGGTACTCGGAGAGTCCCTTGTAGTCGTAGTCGGCGCCCGTCTTCGGCAACGTCCGCAGGATGCCGGAATTGCGATCCGCGATTTCGATCCGGTCCGCCCGCACGATCACCTCGAGATTCAAGCCCTTCGGAAGCTCCGGCACCGAGGAGTTGGGCGCCGGGAGATTCAGCTCGAGGATGTTCGTGTGGGAGAACACCGCCGTGAACAGCAGAAAGAATACGAGGATCACCATCATGTCGATCATCGGCACGATGTTGAGGTCGTTGCGGCCCTTGTACTTCGCATGGTTGCGAATGGCGCGGGCGGCGAGTTTCGATGCAGCCATCGATCGTTCCTCTGCGTTGCTAGTGGACGGCGGTCGAAACTAGCAATCAGGCCGGACGCGGCGCGGGAGCACGCGGCGGCAACCCGGCCTGCGGCGACGGGGCCGCGGGTTCGGAGTAACGCTCGGTGATCGAGTTCAGGAACTTCACGACCGCGATCTCGAGACTGTCGATGAGCGACGTGGTCTTCGCCTCGAGGAACATGTGCGTGAGCAGCAGCGTGATCGCGACGAACAGACCCGAGGCCGTTGCGTTCATGGCTTCCGAGATGGCTGCCGCGAGCAGCGAAGCTTTTTCGGCCGGGTTCGCCTGTGCCACCGCGCCGAACGCGTTGATCAGCGCGATGATGGTGCCGAGCAGGCCGATGAGCATGCCGATGTTGGCCAGCGAAGCCAGGTAAGGCGTGCGCTTTTCCAGTCGCGGCACGATCTCCAGCAGCGACTCTTCCATCGCTTGCTGAATGTCGTCACGGCGGCGCGCCGTTGCGAGGCGAGCCAACCCGTACTTCAGCACGGTGCCGATCTGCGCCTGCGAGTTGTTCGCGAGCGTGATGGCCTGCTTGAAATTGCCGGCGCCGAGATGCGGGGCGACTTCGTCCCACAGCGAGCGGTTGCGTGCGGTTTCGACCGTCAGATAGAGCCAACGCTCGATCGAGATGGTGACACCGACGACGAATATCAGGGCCAGCGGAAACAGTACGAACCCGCCGTCCTTGAAGAAATTGATGATTGTGTTGATGGTACCCACGAAAAACTCCTCGAAAAGCTGGCGGGCTCGAAGGGCCGAGCGCGCCAAGATTGCGTTACATAAGTGACAAAATCTGCGATTTACTTCTCAGGCTTCGCCGCGGGCGCCGCCTGATTCGGCTGCAACGCTTCGAAGTACCGGTTCTGTCGGCGAAAGACGTCACGATCGACCGGCTCCAGCACCTCGTCGAGCAGGCTGTTCACGGGACGCCCGACGAGATCGCCGAGCTCCGCACTGCGCCAGGGCACGATGTAGAGCACTTTCGGCAGTTCACGGTTACCCGTGATCTGCGAGGAATCCAGGTCGAGACGGTCTTTCGCGTTGCCCTTCGCCGCGGGCTTGGGGGCAGGCTTGTTAGCGGCCGCGGCGGCCGGCGCGGGCTTGTTAGTCGCCGCGGCGGGCGGCGGAGCCTGCGCGGCCGACGACGTGTTGACGCCCGGTTCGAGTGCATCGTTCGGCGGCGGCGTTTGCGCGACGGCGGCGGCGGCCAGCAGCAGTAGAGCGGCGAAAATGATCCTGGTCACGATCAGGCTCCTGGCGGCGGTGACGCCGTACCTTCGGGCGATGGCGAGGCTTCCGCTTCCGGCGTCGCTTCGGGCGCGGCGGCCTTCGGCTGCGACGCCTTGTTGCGCGACCTGAGCTCGGCGATCCAGCCGCTCACCGGCTTGTCCTCGCCCGTCAACTGCTTGTACGTCTCGAGCTCATTCTGCGCTGTGACGGGATCGTCGAGATACAGATCGAGCAGCACACCGAGATTGCGGTGCGCCGGCGCGTAGGACGGATTCGCCTCGAGCGCCTTCTCGTACGCGGCGCGGGCCGCGGGAAACTTGCCGGCCTGGCGCAACGTGATGCCGTATTCCGTCCACGTCGCCGCATCCCAGCGCGCGCGCTCCGTGGCCTTGGCGAACGCGGCTTCCGCCTCGGGGAGCTGGTTCGCGTTGCGATACAGGAGGCCGAGATTCGCGTGCGGACCCGGCAGGTCCGGGTACGACTGCGTGAGCACCTGGAACTCGAGCATCGCCTGCGTCGGATCGCTGCGCATGAGCTGCATCGCGCGTGTCCATTCGCTGTTCGCGCGCGCGGGCGGTTTCGGAATGTTGTACGCCGGCGCGGCGGGGGCCGCGACCTGCGACCCGGCGACCGCGGGCCTGGTCGGGTCGGCAGGTACTGCCATCGTCACCGCCGGGTCCGGCGCTTTCGCCGGCGGCGCGGCGGGCACGAGCGCGTCGAACGACACGCCGGCGAGCTCGGTCTTGCCGTAACGGGCGGGCTTGAGTTCCGTCAGCGCGGCGAAACTCTTCTTCACGCCGTCGTCGTAGAGCGGATCCGCGTCGCGCATGCGCTTCACGTTCAGCTCGTGCGTCTTGATCGCGTCCTCTTCGAACGGGAAGGCCTGCTCTTCGAGCAGCGAGTTGTATTCCTCGAGCTGTTCCTGCGGCAGTTTCTTCGGCCGTTCGGATTTGAGGATGTCCTGACCCAGCTTGCGATAGATCTCGGCGATCTCGTAGGTCGCGAGCGTCGTGACCTCCGCGACGCGGTAGTCGGTCGCGGTCTTGTACGCGTCGAGCGCGGCGGTCATCGCCTTGCGCTTCTTCGCGAGGCTGGTCTTGAGCGGCAGCGTGAGCGGGACGTTGCGGAATTCATCGCGGGCCGGAGAGGCCAGCGCGAGCTGCGACTTCGCGGCGAGGAACTGCGTGCGCGCGGTGCGGTTCGCACCGGCGTTGCGATCGGCCGCGACGATCTCGCGCTGCCAGTAACGTTGTTTGTCGACCTGGCCGGCGGTGCCCGCGATGTCGGCGAGCTTCTGTCGCGCCTCGATCGAATCGGCAACCGGCGTCGGATACGTGACGACGAAGCGCTCGAGCATTCCGACGGCCTTCGTCGTGTTGCCGGCTTTCGCGTAGAGATCCGCGGCCGAGAGGTTGGCCTCGCGCTGGATGTCTTTCGATTCAGCGGGATTCATCGCGATGCGTTCGAACTCGACCGCGGCCTGACCCGCCTGCCCCGTTTCGCCGTAGGCGACGGCGAGCTTGCGCGTGACGTCCGCGTTGAATTCGCTCTTCGGGTTTGCCGAGCGGAAGCGCTCGAGCACCTGGATCGCGCGCGGGTATTCCTTGAGGTTGATGAGGCTCGCGCCCGCATCGTACTCGGCCTGCGCCGCGATCTTGGACGTGCCGGCAACCGTGGCGATGCGCAGGAAGTCTTCGACGGCGCCGAGATTGTCGCCCGCCTTCTGTTTCTGTTCGGCCTGGCGATACACGGCGGACGCGATGCGCTCCGTCAGATCCGCGCGCATCTTGTCGTTCGCGGGCAGCAGATCGCGCGCGGCGATGTAGCCCTTCTCGGCCTCGCTGAACTGCAGCAGGTCGAAGTTCGCCTGGCCGATGATCGTGTACGCGATGCGGCGCTTCGGCTGATCCGCCGGCGGCTGATGCGCGAGCACGAGGTTCGCGACCTCGATCGACCGCTGCAGATCCTGCGTCGCGAAGATGTCCTCGGCGGCGCGCGTGAGCACGCCCGCGCTATCCGGGTGCTCGGGGAAGCTTGTGCCGAACTTCACGCCCGCGTCGACCGCGGCCTTGTGGGATTCGGCCTTCTGCGCCGCGGGCAACGCGTCTTCGTACTTCGCGTACGAACCGAGCGCGGCATAAGCGGCCGCCGCCGATCGGGAGTTTCGCGGGTAGTTGTACGCGGTCTTCGTGAATTCGGCGGCCGCGCCCTGGAAATCCTTCGCCTCGAACAGCGTTTCGGACAGCAGGTAGTTCGTGCCGAAGGAATCCGGATCGTCCGGGAATGATTCCAGATAGGTGCGGTACCAGCGCGCCGCTTCGAGGAACTCGTCCGCCTTCTTCGACTTCTGCGCGTTCGCGTGGAAGAACGTCGCGACGTCCTTGAGGTTGAGTTTCAGTTCCTTCGCGATGTTCGGGTAGTCGGCCTTGTTGCGGCCCTGCCAGAACGTCGTGCCGTAGTTGTAGAGCGCGACGTACTCGCGCTTGCCCTCGAGCACGAGATCGGTGAAGCCGCCCTTGCGGTAAGCCTCGATCGCCTGCTGCGAGAGGCCCGGCGAGAACTCGCTGTTCGGCTCGCGCGTCGCGAACGCGCGATACACCGCGGCGGCGTCCTGGAAGCGTTCTTTCTCGACGTACAAATCGCCGAGACGCGAGTACACGATCGGCGCGTACGCCGGATTGCCGTGCCCCGAGAGGAATTTGTCGATGGCGCCGACGGAGTCGTCGTTGTACGAGAACGTGACCGCCATGACGCGCAATGTGTCGTCGGCGAGCTCGCGATTCGCGCGACTCATCTTGTCGAAGGAGATCAGCTTGCGTTGATTCGACAACATCGAGCGGTCGAGCACGCCGGCGAACGACGGCAGGCTCTCGTCGTTCAAGCCCTGCTTGAACAGCGACCAGCCGTGCTTGTAGAGACTCTGCGTGAGGAATGGCGCCTTCTCGCCCTTCGAGACGACGTACTGGTACGCGTTCTGCGCGTTGCGGTAATCCTTGCCCGAGAACAGCAACTCGCCGCGGCGGAACTGCACTTCGTCCATCTGCGACGACTTCGGGTATTTGCGCACGACGCTGTCGAGCGTGGCCAGCGCCTTTTCGGGCTGGCCCGTCGTTTCGTACGCGCGCGCGAGCTGGTAGAGGACCTGGTCGTTGCGCGGGTAGTCGGGATAGGACTTCAGCAGGCTCGTGTAGAGCTTGATGGCTTCCGCGCCCTGCTGGTCGATCGACGACGCCTCGCCCTGGAAGCGATCGTCCTCGCCTGCTTCCATGTTCAGGTCACCGAGACGGCGCAGCGCTTCGGCGCGCAATTGCGGATCGGTCTTCTGCAATTCGAGGAATCGCTTGTAGTTGTCCATCGCGCGCGCGGCGCTCGCCTCGACCTTCTGGTCGGGCTGGATCACGACGGGCCGCGACGCGAGCTCGCCGATCGTCTTCTCTTTCTTCTTCGGCGCCGCGGCGGCGTCGAATGCGAGGCCGGCACAGAGTGCGGCGACGGCAAAGGCGAGTAGTTTGGAACGCGGCGCGCTCATCGCGGCGGCTCCGGGGTTGGGGTCGTGTCGACACCGGGCTCCATTGCCGCGGGGTCGGTCGACGGCGGGGTCAACGACGGGTCGGTGACCGGCGGTTCGGTGACTGGCGGTTCGGTGACCGGCGGTGGCAACGCTTCCGGTTCCGTCGCGGAGGGCGGCGGTGCGCCATCCATCGGTGCCGGCGCCACTTCCTCGATCTCACCCTGCGACTCGCCGCCATTCGCGGGCGCGACGACGGTGCCGCCGCCGAGCGCGGCGCGGTCGTAGATCGACGCGAGCGCGAAACGCGCCTGGATCTGGTACGTGCCGATGCGTTCCTTTTGCTGCTCGAGCTCGTTGCGCGCAAGACTCTCGAGCAACGAGTTCTGCATCTGGGCGACGCCCGCAAGCCGTTGCTGCGCGCCCTCGAGCCGCTGGCGCAACGCCTCGACGCGAGCGGCAAACTCGCCGTTGTTGTTGGGCGTGGAGCTGCGCGCCTTTTGCACGCGCACCCAGCGGTTCTGCGCCTCGCGCAGCGCCTGGTCGAGATCCTTGAGCGTCCGGCGTTCGTTCCACACGCGCGCCTTGAAGGATTCCGCGAGGCGCCAGTACAGCACGCCCCGCGCGAGCCGCGTCTTCTCGCGGATCACGTTCGTTTCCTCGTCGTTCGGCGCCGTCAGCAGCGCGGCTTCGAGGCGCACGATGCGCGCCCACTGGTCGCGCTCCGCCGCCGTGCCGAGCGCGGCGACATCCTGGCCGCCTTCGACCTGGTCGAGCGTGCCGCCCGCGGTCGCGCGATCCGTGCCGTACTTGTCGAGGCGACCCGAGCCGAGCACCGCGTCCGCCTGCGGCACGCGCTCGGCGTACGCGCGTTCGCGGGTGTCGAGCATGTCGTCGAAGGCCACGATGCTGTCGTGCCAGCGCGCGAGCGTTCCGCCGAGGAACGCGAGGTCGCGATAGTTCTTGAGGCCTTCCTGGAAATCATGGCCGGCGAGCAGGTGGTAGAGGTAACGCGACTCGGGAGCGTTCGGCAATTCACGCAACTGCCAGAACCAGCCGTAGTTGTCGTTCTCGTCGCGCCTGAGCAGCTTGTCGAGCATCGTGCCGTCGTTGATCTCGCCGATCGACGAATCGATGTTCACCGTCTCGCTGTCGAACGACGCGATGGCGCGTTCGTAGTTTTCCGCGGCCTGCGCATTCGCATTGAGCTTCGCGAAGGCGTAGGGAATCGCGAGGTATGCCTCCTGCACGGCGGAGTCCAGCAGATTGCGATCCCGCAGTTCCATCCACGGCGTGAGGGCTTCCTGGAACTGTCCGGATGCGGCATCGGCCCAGCCGACACCCAGCAGCGCCTTGTTCGAGAACGGGCCGTCGATGCGCACGCGCTGGAGCACGGGCTTCGCGAGCTCCGGCTGATTGTTCTGTAGATAGGCGTACCCCAGCGCGAGGTTCGAGCGGTCGCGCAGGCTGCGCAGTTCGCGCCTTCCGGATTCGATCGTGCCGACGGCCGAGAGGAACGGATCCGCCTCGGTGACGAGTCCCTTGCGGACGAGCGCGACTCCGAGGTTGTACTGCGCGTACGCGAGCCAGTCGGACTGGTCCTTGCGGCCGCGCCAGGCGTTGAGCAGGGCAATCGCTTCGTCGAAGCGCTGCTGACGCATGAGGATGTTGCTGAGCAGGTGCATCCGCTCGGCTTCGAGGTCGGCGGTGAGGCGGCCCCGCACTTCCTTGATGGCGCGCTCGGCGCGATCGAGGTAGCCGCGCGCGTACCAGATCTTGCCGAGATAGAACCACGCGCGATTGCGCACGCCTTCCGGAACGGACTGCGTGAGCAGCGTTTCGAAACGATTGCCCGCTTCGTTGTGCAGGCCGAGCGACAGGTAGAGGCCGCCGAGCAGAAGCTGCGTTTCGGCGTCGTGGTGCGGCATGCGCCCCCACTGTTCATACGCCTGCAGCCGCGTGATCGTTTCGAAGTCCTGACCCTGGTAGTAATAGAAGAGTGCGTCGCCGAAATGCAGGTCGCGCACGACCGTCGGCGAGAGCTTGTCGACCTCGGGCTTCGCCGCGACGGCCTGCGAGAACAGCGCTGGCGTACAGAGCGCCAACGCCGCCACGAAAATGTTGATTCCCTTCACGCGCACGGGGACCGCCGCTTATTCCCAGTCCTTGATCGCGAACTCGGGCTGCGCGCGACGCTGACGGTCGGTGATCTTGAGCTCGAGATATTTGGCGCCGACGCCCTTCTCGAACTTGAGGTTGGCGCCGCGTTTGTAGTCGCGCTGATTGGGACCCTTGCCGCTGAAGAACGCCACGAGCTGGTGCTCGCCCACCTTGAGGTTGCCGAGGTACACACGGTGCACTCCGCCCTTGAGCAGCGCCTCGGCCTCGCGCGGCGTGTAGAGGTAGTTGGCGACTTCCTTGTTGTCGATCTTGAGCGAGAGCGCATCGAGCGCGAAGAACTCGCCGATGTCCATCGAGACGAACACGGCGACCTGTGTGTTCGCGGGGAAAAGCAGCTCTTCCTCGAGCACGAAGAGCTCGCGGTTCAGATCGACGACGTCCTTCTTCAGGTCCTGGACGGTTTCATCGAGCGCGCGCGTGTCGGCAGGCGGTTCGCCAGACGCGACCTCGGTGCCTTCGGGGGTGCCGACGATCGAAGCGGCGCCCGCTTCGGGGGTGGCTTCCGCCGGCGCCTCGTCTTGCGCGCCTTGCGGCGCGACCGCGGGATCCGCTGGCGGCGTGACGGGCGGGTCCTGCGCGAAAGTCGGCGCCGCCATCAGGCAGGCGACGAGCAGGGCGCGAACCAGCGCGCGGACGGAGGTGGTGGTGTTCATTCGTATCACTCGGTTCATTCGTCTAACAACGTGCGCAGCTCGCGCACGTACCTGGCTTCGTCGCGCGCCTTGAATTCACGGTGGGCCGCGCGCAGCACACCCTCGCGATCCACGAAAACCATCATCGGCACCCGGTCGACGCGATAGTCGCTGCCCGTGTTCTCGGGCGCCGAGATGAGCAGCGCAAACTGCACGTTCTGCGCGCGCGCGAACTTCTCGGCGCGCACGACGTTGTCGTCGAGGTTCACGCCGATCACGACGAGCCCGGCGGAGGCGTACGTCTTCGCGATGCGGTCGAGCGCCTCGAGCTGCCGGCGGCAGGTGTTGCAGCTGCCGCTCCAGAAACTAACTATCACCACCTCGCCGCGGTGTTCCGACACGCGGACGTTTTCGCCCGTAATGCCGCGCGCCACGAGATCGGGCGCGGGCTGGCCGAGCAGGTCGTACCGGTCCGCCGCGCCCGCCGCGGACGCGACGAGGCCCAGCAGCGCAAACGCAGCAAAACGCGCCAACGGCGCGACGGCAGAGCGGACTAACAAGCGAGCGTGCACGACTGGTTCAACCTAGGCGGAAACCGGACAAGCAAAACCGGATTCGAGGCAATTTGACGCGGGAAACCCTCGCATAGCGGACTTAACAATGTCAACGCAACGCAGCGTGATTGAGACGCGTGCACTCTCGTCGAAAAGCCGTCCGAAAAAGAAGAAAGAGCGCCGGCAGGCACGCTGTCGCGTGTTGCCGACGCTCTTTCCATGACTCGTCAGTATCTGCTTAAACCGGGGAAGTGATCGTGCCGTTGCACACCGGCGCCAGGATCGTCAGCGCATCGCGCTGCGTGGTTCCACCCAATCCATGTCGCGGGAAGAACGCGGGCTGGTCGAAGTTGCCCTCTTCGCCATGCAGCGCCATGTAATTGAGCAGCACGGTATCGACGAGCAGGTTCACCGCATTGGCGGAGGGAGCCGAGGTCGTGACCACGGAACCGCCCGGGCTCATCGAGCCGATCTGCATTCGGGTCGGATCGCGGAAGGCGACACGCCCCGCCGGACGATGCACGAGCACCAATGACGCGGCGGTCGACTGGTTGTCGCTCGCCCAATCGAGCTTGCCGCGGCCTTCGACAGTCATGTTGGGCACCATGTTCGCCGACAGCGCGCCGTCGCTGAAGATGTAGATCATGAGCGGCTTGTTGCGGCGTCGCGCGTATTCCAGGCAGGCGCCGATGCAGCGGCCCGCGCGGAAATTGCGGGTCTCGCCGGTGTTGCGGCCCTGGCCGTGATAGTCGTAGCCACCCATCGTGATCGTGCCCGCGCCGGCATAGCCGTTGATGACCATTTTCATGACGGCGGCGGTCTTGCGGAACTCACCGTCCGCGTCGTATTCGGCCTGCGTGAAGATACCGGCGGCGCCGACGATGTCGGCGTCCAGATTCGGATTGAGCGCGGCCGGGGAACGGAAGCGGTCGGCGAGATACGTGGACTTTACGTAGCCGCACTTCACGAGCTGGCGCACCGCGCCTTCGTCGAGTGCCGCGAGCTGCGTGTTCGTGAGATCCGCCTTGCGATGACCCAGACGCGTCATCGACTCGAGCACCGCGATGGCGTCATCGGGATTCGAGAACATCGTGCTGAGCTCGCCCGTGTCCACGAGGCCGGTCACGTCGCTCGCGCGGTCCACTTTCGTGGGACGCGCGGCGGGATTCATGAGCGCCGCGGGCGACATCGAATTGCCGCCGGAATCCGTGTTCTGCGAGCCGATCAGCGTGAGCAGTTCGCCGTCCGCGCCGATGCGGTTGATGCCGTACATCGGGTTGTGCGGGTTGTTGCCCGTGTCGTTCTCCGAACGCGCGGCGATGCCGAAGCCGTTCGTGTTCGCGCGCGTCGCGGCCACCGTCGAGGCCTGCATGCCGCGCAGGATCGCGCCGTCCGAGTGCCAGAGCGCGCCGAACTCGTTGTTGATGAAGTTGTTGGTGCCACTCGCGGCGTTTGGCGAGTTCGGCGTCATGTTGCCGGGCAGACCGAGCGTCGCGTAACCCTGCGTGGAGAGGAAGTTGTCGGGGCGGCCCGCCGCGCCGATGAGCATTTCGGAACCGTGCAGGTTCGCGCCGCCCGCGAGGTCGAAGGCGATGAACGGCACCTTGCCGGCGCCGGCGGAGATCAGGCAGACGTTCGAGGCGTATTCCTCGAGCGGCGTCGTCATGGTTGCGCGCGCCTTGTTGGTCATGAGCGCGCCCAGGATTCCGCCCGCGGTCACGATGGCCGGACCCGTGCGGAAGCCTTGCGCGATGAAGTCGCGCCGCGACACGGGCCGCTTGTGGCTTTCGTGCCGGATGGGCTCATCCAACCCCAAGGTGCGCGGACTTTTCTTCAGGATGTACATGCTCTGCTCCTACTGAATCAGCGTGATGCCGCTGCCGAGAACGGCACCGCATGCAGCTTTCATGACCGTGCGGCCGCCCGTGGCGCTTCCGCCGGTGGGGCCCGCGACCAGGCGATTGATGAGACCCGGCGTCACGTTGCCCGGGTTGGCGTTCGTCGGATCCGCGAACCCGAGGTTCAGCTCGTTGCGGATCTGGGTCGGCGACACCTGGAAGTCCTGCGGATCGACACCCACCGTCGCGTTGATGAGCGCGTCGATGAGCAGCGTGCGGTTCGCGTTGTTGTTCGCGCCCGAAGCGCCGAACACCGCGGTGCCAGTACCGGTGCCGTCGAGGCCCGGGAAGAACTGCCCGCGCAGCGCGTTGTCGTCGACCAGCACGTTGCAGTACTGCATCGCAATCTGCGCGAGTGCCGTCTGCTGCGCTGGGCCGAAGGCACCGAACTTCTCGATCGCGGGCAATGCCTGTTTGACCAGCGCATAGGTACCGGCGACGCGAGTGTTCGTCTGCGGGACGCCCGTGATCTGCGACAGCGTCGCGTTGATCTCGTCGAACGTGCGCAGACCGACGTCGGCTTCCGCTTCGAGCACGGCAGGTGTCGCAGGCACCGGAGTCGGTTCCGCGGCACGCGTGGACGTGCCCGTACCGATGCGCTCGAACGACAGGAAGAACATGTCCGTGGTGGGGCCCTGGTCGACACCGATCACGGTTCCGACGTCGGACATCCGCTGACCAGCGCCGGCCACATACGCCGTCCCGCCAATCGTCTGGTCGAGCGGGATGTAGGGCTGTCCCGAGAACGCCTCATAGCCGTTCAGACCGATACGAACGCCGGCGATCGGCAGGTTCGGAATCGTCGCGCCCGTTGCGAGGCTGATGAACGTCGGCTTGCTGAACTGGATGCCGTAGCTGTCGAGCTGGCTGGCCTCGAGCATGACGTACGCGTCCGGCACGCTCACGAGATGGCTCACGCTGAACAGCATGAAGTACTTCTCGCCGACGCCGGCTTCGAAGTTCTGCTGGATCTGCTGGCCCGTGAGCACGCGGTTGTGGATCGCGACCAGGCGCAAGACGCCTTCCCACTGGCGATTCGTCGAGGTCTCGTTGCCGAGCACCAGCGCGAACGTGTCGTCCCAGTCGGCGAGACTGCCGCCGCCCTGCGCGTCGACATCACCCGTATACACGCCGTTCACGTAGATGCGACGACCGTCGACCGGGCTGTACGTCAGCACGACGTGCTGCAGCGCCGCCTGGGCGTCCTGGTCGGCCGCGCGAGTGATCAATGTCGGATTGCCGTTCGCGCTCGTGCGGTTGCTGCGCGTGTACGCGTGGTACGTGTAGAGGTTCTGCGCGAGCGTCGCGTTGCGTGCGTTGACGCCGGCGGAGTAGCTGACGATGTATGCGTTCTCCTGGGCGACGTTGGCATTGTTCGCCCAGACTTCGATCGAGAACTCGCCCGTCGACTTGATGAGGTTCGCGAGTTTCGAGGAAGCGGCCGCGGTGCCCTGGGCCTTGCCGCCCGGACGCACGTTGATGCCCCAGCCGCCGACCCACTGCACGTCACCCGACATCGTCAGGTTCAGCGCGGGCTCGGTGCCACTCGTGTCATAGGCGATGTTGCCCATGCCGGTCTTGAACTCGAACTTGGCGATCGTCGCCGCTTCGTAGCGGTTACCGCCGGCCGCGACCGTGCCGTCATACAACGTCAGGCCCTTCGAGATCAGCAGACCCGGGGGCACCTGCGTGATCGGAATGGCGTTCGCGTACTGCGTGATCGCGTCGAGCATGGTCTGCGCGTTGGTCGCGCATCCCGCGTTGCCCCAGCAGTTGTGGCTCTCATCGCGCAAACGGATGACGAGACGCGACTGCGACGGGTTGTCGAGACTGATCTTGGACTTGATCGACTGGAATGCCGTGTCGACCGCCGCCGCCCGGACGAGCGGATCGGCGGAGTTCGAGAACTCGGCGAAGAACGGCTGCTGCGGAGTCGCGGCGCTGGACGAATGGCAACGCGAGCAGTTCGCGGTCGCCGGATTCGTGACCAGCTGATAAAGAGCGGTCGCTTCGAAGCCGACCGACGTCGCCGGGAAGCTCTTGCTGCCGCCGACCTCGCGGATCGTCGGCGCCTGCAGCTGAATCTGCGTGCCGCCGGTCGCGCTCGCGCCCGCCCAGTTGCGCACCCAGACGGTGAGCAGGTCGCCGCAGGCCGAAGGAGCGGCGAGCCAGCAGTTGTGGCCGCCCGCGACCTTCGCGACGATGCGCGACTGATCCGGCTGCGCGAGGTTCACGACCGTGTTGGCCGCCTGATACGCGAGGTTCACGTCGTCGTTGCGCGCGAACATCGGCGTCTGGCCGCCGGCGTTGTGGCAGGAGCCGCAACGGTTGTTAGGCTTGATCTTCTCCCACAGCTCGATGCGGAAGGCCTGCACGTCGGCGTTCGCCGAGGCTGGGCCCACGTAGTCGGAGACCGGGGGAGCCGACGTCACCGGATTCTCCGTGGTCGGCGCGCCGCCGCTGGAGCAACCCGCGAGCATCGTCGCGGCAAGGGCGGTCGCGGCGAGGGCCGCGAACGAACGAAGGGATTTGAGTTTCTGCATAGCGTTCATGTGGTGTTGCCTCACTCGCCCTTGCAGTGCACGGCGGCTTCGGCGAAGACCTGCTTCAGCCGGTAACCGTTGTTGCGGAAGTTGTTCGTCATGCTGGTGACCGCCGCACGGTCCGCGACGGCATCGGCCGGAAGCTCCGTCGCACCGGGTGCGCGGAAGCAAACGGTCTTGAACACCTTCTCGACCTGGCACTGCGCGAACGCGGTGCTGTTGGCGAGTTCGTCGCCCATCGACTTGGCGCCATCGCCGCGACCGGGACGGCCGCTGTCCCATCCGAGCAGCTGGTTCTGGCCGCGACGCCAGCGGTTTTCCCACTGGGCGTCCGGCGTGCGGAAGCCGGGAGCGAAATTCGTGTCGTTGTTGAAGTACTTCGAGTTGACGACACCCGGGGTGTAGGTGATGCGCATCGGGCCCGGCGCTTCGGCCGAACCATTGTCGAAGTCGTAGAACGCAAAGGCGCGCGCGAGCGGATCCATGCCCGTGTGACAGCCGACGCAGTTGTTGAGGAAGATGCGGCTGTCGCCACCGGGCGAGCGGCTCACGTCCTGACGAATCATGTCGACCGGCAGCGAGGTGTCCATCACCTGCTCCATGTCGCGGCACATGTGATTCATCATCGTGAAGCGGAACATCGCGCGGTTCGTGCCGTCGATGAAGAACGCTTCGGCCGCGGCGCGCGACGTCAGGAAGCCCGCGGTCGCACCGGCCGGGATGCCCTGGATCGACGACTGCGTCGTTGCCTGCAGTTGCGTGAAGAGGTTCACCGCGTTGTTTTCGGCGGCCTCGTAATGCGCATTGCTCGTCGCAGACGCGGCGGGCGAGACGCCCTGCACCGTGTACTGCAGGTCGGCCGACAGCGCCGTGTTGAACGGAACGTCGTCGCGAACCATGCCGATGAAGGTGGCGACGTAATCGTTCAGCGGTGCGAACACCGTCTGATCGCGATTCGTCCACGGCACCGCCATGTTCTTGAGCGTGACGCTATAGAAGGATGGGTTCTGGGTCGCGATGGCCGCGGCTCCCAGGAAGTCGTCGGCCACGACGAGCGCCTCCATCTGGTCCAGTACCGCTTCCGAGGGCGGGACGCCCGCGATGCGGTCATGGATACGCTTTGCCTGGTCGCGATCGTTCGCGGACGCAGTGACGGCCATGCATGCGAGTGCGCACGCCAGACCGACCTTCTTGAATTTCGAAACCTGTTGCATATCCATAGGTGTCATCCACATCCCATTTGACGGGGGCAGTATCTCCCCGCCCTTTGCAAGACTTGTTTGTCTCCGCTCCGGTACGTCTCCAAGCGGCGACAGACGCGGCTATTACGTGTTACAGGTAGCCTTCTCACCAAGGAATGCGAACCGCGTCACGGCGCACATCGCCCCCGAGCCCTAACTACAACACTCGACAAGAAAACCTTGTTGGCCGACGACCTGCTGTGACGTCGTCGGCAGATCGCCGCGACGCCGCGCGAGATGATTGCATTACGTCACATGGTCGCGCCGTAACGCGCGCACAGTGACAGTGGAGGATGTTGTGAATCGATTCATCGAAAACGCGAAGCGCATCACGCTCGTTACTTTCCTGGTTCTCGCGAGCGCCTGCTCGGAGGGGCCGGGTGGTGGCGGCATCGGCCTCGCCAGCGGCCAGGACCCCGATCCGGCCACCGTCGATTTCCCGATCTTCTACATCCGGCATCAGGTGCCAGAGGATCAGGACAACGTCACGCGCGTGCGGCCGTTCGTCGAAGACGACGACTACAGCGCGACGCTGTGGAAGCGCGACCGCGCGAGCCCGGGCGCGCCCGAAATCGAGATCACCGCACGCCTGCGCACGGCGCAAGGCGCGGCTCCCGACGACCGGTACGACATCAAGGACCTGAGCGTCGCACCGTCGGGCCTCAAGGTCGCGTTCGCCATGCGCGGCCCGCTCGACGACGTGGACGAGGAAGACGAGCCGCCGACCTGGAACATCTGGGAATACGACATCGCGACGGATGCCCTGCGCCGCGTGATCGGCTCCAACATCATCGCGGAAGATGGCCAGGACGTGGCTCCTGCCTATCTACCCGACGGCCGCATCCTCTTCTCCTCGACGCGCCAGCGTCAGGCGAAGGCCATCCTGCTCGACGAAGGCAAGGCGCAGTTCGAAGCGGCGAACGAGGCGCGCGGCGAATCCGCGTTCGTCCTGCACGTGATGAACGGTGACGGCACCGGCGTCCGCCAGATCAGCTTCAACCCCTCGAGCGACTTGTACGGCCAGGTTCTGCAGAACGGCCGCGTGCTGTTTACCCGTTGGGATCGCGCGCCCGGCACCGACGGCCTGCACCTCTATACGAGCAACCCGGACGGCACGGACACGCAGCTGCACTACGGCGCGCTTTCGCACATGACCGGCACCGTCGTCGCGGGCGTGAACACGCCAGTCGAATTCATGCGCGCACGAGAGATGTCGGACGGACGTCTGATGGTGCTCACGCGCCAGCGCACGAACGTGGACTTCGGCGGCAACCTCACGATCATCGACGCGACGCGCTACGTCGACAACACGCAGCCGCTCGCCGCGAACGCGGGCCTGACGGGTCCGGCGCAGTCGGCGGCGACGCTCAATGACGTGCGCACGATTCCGGGCCCCTCGCCCGGTGGCAGATTCAATTCCGGTTTCCCGCTCTGGGACGGCTCGGGCCGCATCCTCGTGAGCTGGACGCAGTGCCGTCTCTTCGATACCACCGATCCGACGCGCATCGTGCCCTGCACGGCCGAGCGCCTGGCCGATCCGGCTGCCGTTGCCGCGCCCCCGCTCTACAGCATCTGGATGTTCACGCCGTCGCAGAACACGATCCTGCCGGTGATGTCGCCCGTCGAAGGCGTGATGGTCACCGAGGCGATCGCCGCGCAGCCGCGCGTGCCGCTGCCCGCCGTGATCCTCGACAGGCAGGCGCCGCTCGACCTCGACGCCGATCTCGTGTCCGAAGGCGCCGGCCTGCTCGCGATACGCAGCGTCTACGACATCCTGGGTCAGGACGAGGCGCGCACGAACAATGGCCTGGCGACGACGATCGCGAACGTCTCGAACCCGATGACGGCGCAATACACGCAGCGCCTCGCGCGCTTCGTCCGCATCGAGAAACCGGTTTCGCAGCCCGATGACGACGACATCGCCGATCCGGACAATTCCGCGTTCGGCCCCACGGGCGTGATGCGCGAGATCGTCGCGTACGCGCCGATCGAGCCGGACGGCTCCGTGCGCATGAAAATCCCCGCGAACATCGCGTTCCAGATCTCGCTGCTCGATGCCGACGGCCGCCGCGTGAGCCCGATCCATCGTTCGTGGCTGTCGGTGCGTCCGGGCGAAGTGCTCGAGTGCAACGGCTGCCACACGCGCACGCCCGCAATGGGCGAACCGCCACGCGTGCACGGCCGCAAGGGCACCTTCACTTCCGTTTACGCGGGCTCGACCGCGACGGGCGCCGCTTTCCCCGGCACCGTGAACACGATTTCGCCCGAGGCCGGAGACACGATGGCGCGCGCGCGGTCGCGTCCCGGCTCCTCGTGCATCGACCCGACGACGATGGTCGAGCACTGCGGTCAGCTATCGACCCGTCCGAGCGCGAACGTCGAATACAACGAGATCTGGACGCCGGCCGCGCCGCCGACCGCCTCCTTCGCCTACAACTATTCGAATCTCGTCGGCTCGCCGAGCCCGGCGAGTGTCGGGTGCTTCCCGGTGTGGACGGTCACTTGCCGCATCACGATCCACTTCGCCGCGATCGGCACGCGCCCCGGCCACATCCATCCGCTGTTCGCGGTGCCGCGCCCGGTCGGTGGAGTCGTCGACGGCTTGGGCAACATCACCTTCCCCGAGACGTGCACGTTCTGCCACAGCCGCATCAACCCGATGGACCCGGCACTTCCGCAGTTGCCTGCCGCGTCGCTCGAGCTCACCGACGAAATCTCCGACGAAGACGCTCTGCAGTTGCGCTCCTATCGGCAATTGCTCTTTACGCGCAATGAGTTGGAACTGGACGCGATGGGAGCGGTTCAGGTTAGACTTGTGCCCGGTCCGCCGGACGCGAATGGGAATCCGACGCAGGTGACGGTGCCGCTTGGCGCCTCGATGCAGGCATCGAATGCCCGCGGTTCCCGGTTCTTCAATCTGTTCCGTCCGGGTGGGACACACGCGGGACGCCTAACAACCGCCGAGTTGCGCTTGTTGTCGGAGTGGCTGGATATTGGAGCTCAGTATTACAACGACCCGTTCCCGCCAACTCCGCAGAATTAGCGCTCTCGTTTGTGTCTTCGCATGTTTCCTCTCGGCGCCCGTCCTAGCAAAGAAGACGCCCGAGGAAAAAGCTCAGGAGAAGGACGAGAAAGCGGCTGCGAAAGAGGCCGCGGAAAAAGACAAGCTGCTGCAGGTCTTCGTGAGCGAGCCGTATCTCGAACTCGCGACGGGACCGGGTCGCGGCTACCCCGTGTTCCACGTCGTCGAGCGCGAGGATTCGCTGGACATCCTCCATCGCCGCACGGACTGGTTCAAGGTGCGCGACGAGCGCGGCGTCGAGGGCTGGGCGCGGGCGCGCGACATGCGCCGCACCAAGCTCGCCGACGGCACTCCGTTCGTCTTCAATCTCGGCGACATGGCGGGCTTCACGACCCACGACTGGGAGCTCGGCATCGGTGGCGGCGACTACGGCGGCGCGAACCTGATCAACGCGTACGGCGCCTGGTCGCTCACCGACAACATGAAGGTCGAGCTCACGCTGTCGCAGTTCCTGGGCAACGCATCGAACGGCTACAAGGCCGAGGCCGGCCTCACACACGTGATTTTCCCGGAATGGCGCGTCTCGCCGTTCCTCGAGTTGGGCACCGGCGTCGTCATGGTCGAACCGCGTGCGACGATCGTGCTGCCCGAAGACCGCACGGACCAGACTGCATATGTTGGCGCGGGTGTCCGCGTCTATCTCACCCGGCGTTTCTTCGTCCGCGCCGACTATCGCTGGCACACGATCTTCACGAGCCGCGATGACAACGAGGAGTTGGAAGAATGGAAAGTCCTAATCGCCTGCTTCTTTTGAGCGGCGTCGTTTGCATGTCGCTCATGTTGAGCGGCTGCTCGCTGTTTCGCTCGTGGTTCGGCAAAGACCGGATCGAAGAACAGCAGACCACCGCCGAGGCTGAAGAAGAGGAAGCCGAGGACATGGACGTCACGCCGCCGCGCGTGATCGATCCGAACGTGGCCCGTCGCAAGATCAAGACTCCCAAGATCGACAACGAGAACTGGGAACTGGGCGGCGGCATGGGCTTCGTGTCGATCGAGGACTTCGGCACGAACTCCACGTATGCCGCGCAGCTTTCCTACCATGTGACAGAAGACTTTTTCTTCCGGGCCGACGTAGGGCAATCCACGGCCGGACGCACGAGCTTCGAGACGCTGGGCGGCAACATCGAGCTGCTTACCGGAAATCAGAGGCGCTTCACGTATTACAGCCTCTCGCTGGGCTACAACTTCCTCCCTGGCGAGGTCTTCATTGGTCGCAAGCTCGCCATGAACAGCGGTTTTTACCTGTTGGGTGGCATCGGTAGCGTGAAGTTCGCCGGAGACAACCGGCTGACGATCAATTTCGGCGCGGGATTCCGCGTGCTGCCGACCGACTGGCTGGCCATTCACATCGGATTCCAGGACCGCGTGTTCGACTCCGACTTGTTAGGCGAGACCAAGGTCACCAACAACTTAGAGGCCCTGCTCAGCGCGACCGTCTTCTTCTGACGGAGAGCATCATGTCGGCACGCACGGTTAAAAGTCTGTTCAAGGGTCTCGCGCTAGCGGCGGTCTTCGTGCTGCCCGCATTCGCCGCGTCTTCGTCGGGTCCGGCTCCCGCGTTCTCCCTGTCCGCGCGCGGCGGCAAGACGATCGATCTCGCCCAGTTCAAGGGCCAGGTCGTGATGATCAACTTCTGGGCGAGCTGGTGTGGCCCTTGCCGCACGGAAATGCCGATCCTCGAGGACATCTACAAGAAGTACAAGCCGATGGGCTTCACCATGCTCGCCGTGAACGTCGAGCCCGATACGGCCGCCGCCGAGGCGTGGCTGGCGAAGCTCAGCAAGCCTGTCACCTTCCCCGTCGCTTTCGACACCGACAGCAAGGTCAGCAAGCTCTACAAGGTCCCGGGAATGCCGACCACCGTCTTCGTCGATCGCAAGGGCAACGTCCGGGTCCTGCACAAAGGCTACAAGGCCGGCGATGAGAACATCTACCTCACGCAGATCCGTTCGTTGTTGAAAGAGTAGGAGAGAGTTCATGCGCATCCACGGTTCATTGATCCTGGCACTGGCCGTCTTGTCGGCGGGCTGCAGCTCCATCGAACCGTGGGTGAAGCCTTACGATCGCGAGAACCTCGCTGATCCGATCATGGCGTACTCGCGAGCCCCGATCTCGCAGGATTTCCTCGATCACGTGTTCGAGTCGCGCGAAGGCTCGCGCGGCGCCACCGGCGGCGGCGGTGGCGGTTGCGGCTGTAACTAACAGGAAGAGGACGGCCGCGTGATCTCCAAACTACTCCACACGGGCGCTCGCCCATTCGTCATAACCTGCCTCGCTCTCGCGGGCGCGGCCGGTTTGTCGCTGCCGGCGCAGGCCGGCGTGCTGCCCGAAGACCGCGCCGACCTGCTCTACTTCCGCTACGACGGCGGCGGCGTCGTGATCTCCGGACCTTCCGTGCTCGTGCGCAAGAGCATCGGCGAGAACGTCTCGGTGGCCGCGAACTACTACATCGACATGGTCTCCTCCGCGTCCGTCGACGTCGAGACGTCGGCGAGCCCCTACGAGGACGAGCGCACGCAGAGCAGCCTCTCGATGGATTTTCTGCACGGCAAGTCGACCTACAGCATCGGCTACGTGAACAGCGACGAGAGCGACTACATGGCGAAGACCATGTTCGCCGCCGTGAGCCACGACATGTTCGGCGACCTCACGACGATCTCCTTCTCGTTCAAGAACGGCCAGAACGACGTCTTCCGCAACGTGAAGATCGCCGACGTGAAGCAGAACGATCCCGACTTCCAGGAAGAGATGGAGTCGAAGAGCTACAGCGTGAGCGTCTCGCAGATCATCACGAAGAGCATGTCGATGTCAGGGCAGTTCGAAGTCATCACCGACGAAGGATTTCTGCGCAGCCCTTACCGCTCGGTGCGGTTCTTCACCGGTCCCGGCACTCAGGCAACGCAATCCGAGATCTACCCGAACACGCGCTCGAGCAACGCGGGGTCCGTGCGCGCGAAATACTTCCTGCCGTACCGGGCCGCCGTGGATGTGATGTACCGGTTCTACACCGACACCTGGGGCGTCGTGGGTCAGACCGCCGAGCTCGGCTACGTACATCCGCTCAACAACAACAAGTGGATCTTCGAAGGCCGCCTGCGCCACTACTCGCAGACGGCGGCTGACTTCTACCAGGACATCTTCCCGCGCGCCGACTTCGCGAACTTCATGGCGCGCGACAAGGAACTGGCGACGTACAGCGCCCTCACGGCGGGAGTCACCGCGACCTACGAGTTCAAGATCGAGCGTTTCCCGTGGTTGGCGAAAGGTTCGCTGAACTTCCGCTACGACTACATGACCGTGACCTACGACGATTTCCGCGACGCGCGCTTCAGCTTCGGCCGCTTCGGCATCCCGCCGACGACTCCGTTCGCGCCGGGCACCGAGCCTCTCTACAAGCTCAACGCGAACATCCTGCAGTTCTACGTCTCCGCGTACTTCTGAGAAATGGGGATATTCCCCATTTCCTAGCAAAAGGGGACGGACCTCATTTCGACCGGGCTGAAAGCGGGCATCACGACCGCCGCGGCTCTCATCGGAGTGGCGATCCTCGCGTTCGTGGTGAGCCGTAGCGAGCCGACACGAGACGTCTCGAGCGACGAATCACGCACCACGCTCCGGCCGGCGCCCGGCGAACCCAAACCCCCCTCGTCCGCTTCGACCGCCGGACACTCCCCGTCCACGCCCGCGCAAACGCACGACGCCGCTGCGGCTGCGGCAATCTCGATCGCCGAGCTCGAACGCCGGCTCGAGGCGAGCGAGCCCGGTCTTCGCGATCTCGTTCTCGCCGAATCGTTGCCCGCAATGCTGAAGGCCAACGTGCACGAGGTGGCGCGCTTCGCCGAACTGCAGACCGATCCCGTCCTGCGCGAGCGGCTGATCCGCGAGACCGCGGATCACTGGGTGAAGACCGAACCCGAACGCGCGATGGACTGGGTGCGCACGCTGCCGCCCTCGCCCGAGCGCGAGGCGACGCTCATCGACATGTCGCTCGCGATCGCGCGCACGGACCCCGCGCGCGCCGCGACGATTCGCGATGGCGACGTGGGCAACGAGATGCCGGACGGCGTGCTCGACGGCATCGTGCAGCAATGGGCCGAGCGGGATTTCGACGCCGCCACGCGCTGGACGAATGCGCGCCCGCGCAACGCACAGCAGGAACAGCTCGTGCAACGCCTCGTCTATGTCCGCGCCGCGTCCGGCGCACATGAAGCCGCAGTGCGTCTCGCCGAAGACTCCTTCCCCGACATCGATGCCAGGGCGAAGGCGCTGGCCATTGTTGCTGCGCGCTGGCTCGAGCGGGACCGCGCCGCGGCGCAGGCCTGGCTCGCCGGCCTGGATCCGTCGCTCGAAGCGCGCGTGATGCGTGAAGTGAACATCATCCACTGACGCGGCCCGGCCCGCTGCTTGACAGTGCCATGTGTATTGTTGTACTAATACACATAGGCACATGTTCATCCTCAATCCCCAATCCGGCACGCCCATCTACCGCCAGCTCGCCGAGCAGGTCCGGCGCATGGTCGCGAGCGGCCAACTCGCCGCCGGTGCCGAACTACCCTCCGTCCGCGAGCTCGCGCTGCAGCACGCCGTGAATCCCATGACGATCTCGAAGGCGTACAGCCTGCTCGAGGCCGAAGGTGTGCTGGAACGCCAGCGCGGCAAGCCCATGACCGTCGCGGCGCAGACCCGCGCGCAAGCGCCGCGCACGCATCGCGTCGAGCAGCTCGACGATCAGCTCGATCACCTCGTTCTGTCCGCACGACAGCTCGAGCTCTCCCAGGAAGATCTCATCAAAGCCCTCCGCAAGAAGTGGAACGAAAAATGAACAACTACATCACCGCCCACGGCATGACGAAGACCTTCTCCGGCCGCCCGGTACTCGACGGCCTCGATCTCGAAGTGCGCCCCGGCGACATCGTGGGACTGCTCGGCGCCAATGGCGCGGGCAAGACGACGCTGCTCGAAGTGCTCACGGGTCTGAGTCCGCCCTCCGCCGGCAGCGCGCAACTCTTCGGCACCGAGGCGATGGAGGCTCCGGCCGCGGCTAAGGCCCGGCTCGGCTTCGTGCCGCAGACGGACGAACTCATCGCCGAACTGCGCGTCTCCGAACACCTCGACCTCATCGCGTCGTTCTATCCCGGCTGGGACCGCGAGTTCGTCGGCAAGCTCCTTTCGAGCTGGGGCCTCGATTCCGCAAAGACCATCTCGAAGCTCTCGGTCGGGCAACGGCAGAAGCTCGCGATCATCACCGCGCTCGCGCACAAGCCCGAGTTGCTGATCCTCGACGAGCCCGTGGCGAGCCTCGATCCCGTCGCGCGCCGGCAATTCCTGCAGCAGCTCGTCGAGCTCGGCGCCGACGAGCGCCGCGCCGTGATCTTTTCCTCGCACATCGTTTCCGACGTTGAACGGCTCGCGAACGTCATCTGGATTCTCAAGGCCGGCAAATTCATCTGGCAGGGCGAGCTCGACGCGCTCAAGGAATCCGTGGTGCGCGTGCACGTCCCGGCGGAGCGCGCGGCCGCCGTGCGCGCGACGTTCCGTCGCGTCGTCGCCGAGCGTACGAACGCCGGCGCCGCGACTCTGGTCGCACTGCGCGCGCCCGACGAGGACTGGTCCGCGCTCGAATCGCGACTCCCCGACGCGCGCCTGGAGTCACTGAGCCTCGAGGACATCTTCCTGGAGCTGCACTCGTGATCGCCACCTTGCGCACTGCATGGGCGATGCTGAACGTGCAGACATTGCTGGCCATCCCGCTCGCCTTTTGGGTTATTGCGCAGATGCCGACGGGTGTGAAGATCTACGAGGCGATGATCCCCCCCGCGATGGCGGTCGTTTTTGGGCAGCTCGCGGTGAGGATCGCGCGCGTGCTGCAAGTCGGCGTCTGGCGCCTGCTGCCGGATGGCACCCGCACCGCGGTCCGCGCCATCGCGTTCATCGTCGTCGCATTGTCGCTCTTGTTCGGCAGCGTGTACCGCTGGGTGGCGCCCGCCGCGCTGGCGAATGTTCCGATCGGAACCATCCTCGCCGTCTTCACTCATCTCTCCCTGCTCGGCTTCCTGCTGCTGCTCGGCATCGGCCGACAGCTGCCACGGTTCTTCGTCACGCTCTACATATTCGTGTGCGCGGTGTCGCTCGGAGTCACGTTGACATTCCTGCGAGACATTCCCGCGTTCTGGATCGGCAGCGCCGCGCTGTGCGCGGCCGCCTGGATCTACGGCTCGGTCGCGGGCTTTCGCGCGCCGAACTACTCGCGCCGCCGCTTCTCGTGGGACGTCAGCGTCGAGACGCTGGTGGCGCGCACGGAGGGACAGTTCGCGATCACCGCCAAGCCAGCCTGGAGATTGTTGCGCTCCGGCCGGGCGGTTTTCTCGAACGTGCTCGTCGCGACCATCGTCTTCGTGCTCATGGCGCTGATGCAGCGTTCCACGATGGGCCGGTCAGGCACCGTCCCGCTTGTCATGTTCCTGTACGTGCCGTTCGCGGGCGTCGCGATCTTCGCGGCGTTCCATGCGTCGCTGTTCGGCGCGCCCGCCAAGCGACTGTGGCTGTGCTGGGCGGATTCGCGCGCGGAACTCTTCCGGCTCGTCGAGCGAATGGCAATCAAGGACATCTGCGTAGTCGCCGCCGCGGCGTGCGCGGCCGTGATCGGCTTCGCGCTCATGCGCGGCGACGAGATCAATCCGATCGGCGCCTTGAAGATGCTGGTCGCGGGCGTCGGCATCGCGATCACGCTGGGTTACGTGGGGATGCTCTTTGCCACCGCGCATGCATGGTGGTCGCGGATGCTTCTGTTCGCGCTCGCCGCTTGCTGCGTAATCCAGGTGACCCAATGGTGGCTGACCGGTTTCGGCACCACGCACCTCGGTGTCACCGAGTCGCAGTCGCCACCGTTCGTGCTGACGTACCGCATCGTGTTTGCGATGCTCGCCATCGTGGCGCTGCGCTATGCCGCCGCCGCACGCTGGAAACGCATCGACTGGTCTCACTACCGCTCGACGAGGAAATGAGCATGACCAGGCTTCCATGGCTGGTCGGAGCAATGCTCACGAGCACGCTCGCTTGGGCCGCGCCGGTCACACAGCTCGAGCTGATGTCGAACTACACGGTCAGGTCATCGCTCGCCGGCGCCCTGCCCGAAGCCCGCCTCGAGACGCTGAGTCTCGAGGACATCTTCCTGGAGCTTCACTCGTGAAGGCCACGCTGCGCACGGCGTGGGCGATGCTGAATGCTCAGTCGCTCGCCTTCATCGCGATGATGAGCATCCTGATCGCGGCAATGCCTCAGGATGAAAAACTCTTCCGGAAGCTCCTGGCGGGCGCGATCGGAGTCAGCTTCGGCACGCTCGCGGTGCACGTCTCACGCGTGCTGGCGGTCGGCATGTGGCGGATTCTCCCCGACGGGCCGCGCACGGCGGTCCGTGCCGTCGGGCTCATCGTGGTCGCGTTGTCCGTCCTCCTGGGCGGCCTGGATATGCGGGCCGCACCGACTTTGCTCGCGGAAGTGCCGTTCGGAACGGCGCTCGCGCTCTTCATCCACCTGTCGCTGTACGGCTCCTTGCTGCTGCTCTGCATCGGCCGTCAGTTATCGCAACTTATCATCGGGCTCTACCTACTGCCCTGTGGAATCTCGCTCATCGTCACGACCAGCGTATTCGAGAACGCGCCTGCGTTCTGGTTCGCCGGCGCGGCGTTGTGCGCGGCCGGATGGGCCTACGCCGCGTTCGCCGGTATTCGCGCCCCGAGCTACTCGCGCCGACGCTTCGCGTGGGATCTGCGCCTCGAAAGATTCCTCGCACGGATCGATTCGCGCGTGTCGATCGGCGACTCGCCGGCGCGCGCGCTCCTGCGATCCGGCCGCGCCGGGTCGACCCGCATGCTCATCGCGATCGCCGTCCTCACGCTCGTGGCATTGATGCAGCACGTCACCGTCGGCCGGCTGAACGTGATGCCCCTTCTCTTCTTCCTCGTCCTGCCGATCATGGGCACCGGGATCTTCGCGGCGGTGTATGCGTTGGCGTTCGCCGAGCCCGCGAAACGCCTGTGGCTGCGCTGGGCCGAATCGCGCGCGGAGCTCTTCCGGCTCGTCGAACGCATGGCGATCCGGGACGTCTGCCTCGTGGCCGCCGTGTCCTGCGCGATCGTCACCGCGCTCGCTGCTTCGCGTGGTCTCGATATCGCGCTGACGGATGGGCTCCGGATCCTCGTCGCGAGCGTCGGCGTCGCCATCACTCTGGCGTATGTGGGCCTGCTGTTCCGCGCGCTGGAAAGCCGGTGGGCGAAGATTTGCGGTCTTGCGCTCGCCGCGATCGGCGTGATCGCAGGTACGCACTGGTGGCTCGCGGCATTCGGCGTCACGCGTACCGGCTTCGCCGGTCTGCGGCTGCCTCAGCTCGCGGTGGTGCTCCTCGCCCTCGCGGCGCTGCGCTATGCCGCCGCCGCCCGCTGGAAACGAATCGACTGGTCTCACTACCGCTCTACGAGGAAATGAACATGAACAGGCTTCCATGGATGGTCGGCGCAATGCTCACGAGCCCGCTCGTCTGGGCCGCCCCCGCCACGCAGCTCGAACTAGTGTCGAACTACACGGTCAACGCCGACGCCACGCACATCGAGGAACAGTTTTCTCGCACGCGCGTCGACGAGCCGGCGGCGGTGCGCGGCATGGGCCAGGTGTCGTTGCGTTACAGCACCTCCCTGCAGACGCTCGAGGTACTCGAGGCGTACACGACCACGAAGGACGGGCAGCGCATCGATGTCGCGCCCGACAAGATCTTCGAGCAGCAGCTGCCGCAGAGCAGCGGCGCGCCGATGTTCTACGACCACAAGGTGAAGGTGGTCGTGTTCCCGCAGGTCGAGGTCGGCTCGGTGATCACGCTGCGCCACCGTCTCACCAACCTCAAACCGAACTTCCCCGGGCTGTTCACGATGTGGGAGGTGCCGCCGTCCGGTCCGGACGTCGAGAAAATGAGCGTGACGCTGACGGCGCCGTCGAGCCTCGCGCTGCACATCGACACCCGTGAGGCGACCGGCGGCGAAGTCGCGAGTCCGGGACCGGGCCTGCGCAAGTGGGAATGGAGCTTCGCGCCGCGCAAGGCCCGACCGCCGGAGCCGCGACAGGTCTCGAACCGCGATGTGGCGCCGTACGTGATGGCGTCCAGCGCCGCGGTGTACGAGGAGATCGGCGCGACGTACGCGCAGAACGCCGGGCCGAAGGCGCAGGCGACGCCCGCCGTGCGCAAGCTCGCGGACGAGATCACGAAGGGCATCAAGGACAAGCGCGCGCAGGCCGCGGCGCTCTACGAGTGGGTGGGCAAGAACATCCGCTATGTCTCGATCCAGCTCGAACAGGGGGGATACATCCCCCACTCCGCCGACGAGATCCTCGAGGCGCGCTATGGCGACTGCAAGGATCACGTGGTGATGCTCGAGGCGCTGCTCGCGGCAAAGAAGATTCGCAGCAGCGCGGTGCTGGTCCACGCGGGCGACGCGTACTTCATCCCGAAGATCGTGCAGCCCTCCGCCTTCAATCACGCGATCACGTGGCTGCCCGAGCTCGATGTGTTCGTCGACTCGACGCCGGGGATCATGCCATTCGGCAGCCTGACGCCGACCGAGGTGGGCAAACAAGTGCTGGTGATCGATGCCGGAAAAGGCAAACCCGGGTTCCGCACGTTGCCACTGCCGACGCCCGCCGGCGACTGGCTGACGGCGCGCAGCGAGTTCACGCTCACTGAGGATGGCACGCTCGACGGCAAGACCGCCGTGGAGAGCGGTGGCATCTACCAGGCGGGCGATCGCGCGATATTCGCGAACACGCCGGCCGATCGGTTGCCGCAGCTCGCCAACCGCCTGGTCGGCGGTCGCGGCACCGGGAGCATCGAGGTCGGCGATGCGCGCGACTTTTCGAAGCCTCTTGCTTACACGTTCGCGATGAACCTGCCCGCGAACGTCCAACTACCTGGGCCCGGCGCGATGGCGGTCCCGAGTGGCGGGCGCGTCGGCAATTCGATCGCGGCGTTCGCGGGTGGCGGAGTCGCGCTCGAACGCGAACATCCGTTCGGCTGTCCCTCGCCCGGCAAGCAAACAGAGATCACGAGCATCAAACTGCCAGCCAACCTGAAAGTGGCGGCGCTGCCCAAGCCGCTGAAGCTGGTCACGCCTTTCGGTTCGTATGAGGCAAGCTACGAACAGAGCGGCATCAACGTCGTCGCGACGCGAGTACTCACGCTGGATTACGGCAAGCCAACCTGCACGCCGGCGGAGTATCAGCAGATTCGCATCTTCGCGCAGTCGGTGGGGCAGGATCTGCGCGCGCAGATCGCCTACCAGTAGAGGGCGGTAAAGGGGACAGATCTATTTTTCGGAAGACCGAAAAAAAGATCAGTCCCCGTTCGCAACCCTCAGTTTTCCAGCGGCTTCCCGAACTGCATGCCGCCGTCATGCAATCCGATGTCCGGCAGCTTCTTGCGCATCTCGAGGAACTCCGCGCCGGCGAGCAGCACCGGCCCGTAGCCATGCGCCGCGAGCACGTGCACCGGCCGATACATGTAGAACATCGGGTCCCAGCCCACGCCGGTCCCGACGCACACGCTCTCCACCTGCCCCTTCGCGTTCACCATCTTCGTCACCGCATTCCAGCCGAGCGACACGGGCGGGCCGAATGCCTTCGGATCGAGCCAGCCCTTGTTGATGCCGCGCGCGATGCCGAACACGAACATCGCGCTCGCCGAGGTTTCCTCGTACGACTCGCTGCGATCCAGCAACTGGTGCCACAAGCCCGCGTGGCCCTGGCGCGCGATCAGCCCCGCGGCGTGCGCGCGATAGACCTCGAGTAGTTTGGGGCGGTCCTTGTGGTTCTCGGGCAGCACCGACAGCAGCTCGACCATCGCCATGATCGCCCAGCCGTTCGCGCGCGCCCAATGGAACTTCGGATGCGGCTCCATGCCCTGCACCCAGGCGTGCATGTAGAGCCCCTGCTCCTTCACGAACATGCGCTCCGAGAACTGCAGCAACTGGCGAACCGCGTCGTCGGTGTAACGCGAGTCCCCCGTGAGCTTTCCGGCCTGCGCGAGGCAGGGGACACTCATATACAAATCGTCTAGCCACAACGTGTTCGGCAGCGGGCGGTTGCGCGCCAGCGTCTTGTCTTCGAGCCGGAATTGTCCGTTCGCGACCCAGTCGACCCAGTTGTCGATCCACGGACGCAGCTTCTTGTCGCCGAGACCCGCAAGCTCGGACTTGATGAGCGCCGCGCACATCGCGCCGGCGTCGTCGAGTCGACCGGGGTAGAGGATGCCGCGCATGACCATGCCGTGCTTCGACATCGGAAAGTTGCCGTGATTGGTGCCGGCCGGCAGGTTCTGCTTCGCGTGCGCCGCGAGAGTGCCGATCGCGGTCACGCGTTCGTTCACATAGTCGCGGTAGCGCGTGTCACCGGTGACCTCCGACAGGCGCAGCATGCCCGCATACGTTACGCCCCATTCGTAGGTCAGGATCAGCAGATCGGTGCGCGCGAGCCCGACGGATTTCGGCAGCTTGTCCATCGTGGCGGGCGCGCCGGTCTCGGCGTCGATCGGTTTGACGGGAGCCGCGGTCTCGACGTACGCATGCATGCGTTCGGTGAGCTTCCGAACATCCTGCTCCGACGCGAGCTCGTAGGGCGTCGGGTACGGCACCTTGAGCCGGCCGGAGTACACACCCGTGTCCTGCTGGGGCGGCGTGTGCACCTGGATCGGCGCGGATTGGGCGGACGCGGAATCGGCTAACAACAATCCGGACGCGGCGAGCGCCGCGGCGACGAGTCTCGTCATGATCTTCCCCCGGGAAACGGTTTTGGAACTGCCAGCGCCTTCCTCCGCGCGGATGGCTGGCGCGGCATCTTAACCCGGGCGAACGGCGCTACGGCGAGGGCGGCGCCAGCCCTTTCGAATAGTGGACCCTGCCATCCGGCGAGACGGCCACGGCATCGACATCGGGCAGCGTGTTGATGAACTCGATGCCCTCTTCGGCGCCCATGATGAACACGCTCTTCGTGAGCGCGTCCGTGCGCGTCGCCGTGCCGCTGATGACGGTGACGCTGCGCACCTTGCGCGCGGAGTCGCCGGTCCTGGGGTCGATGATGTGGTGGAACCGCTTGCCGTTCTCGTCGAAGTAGCGCTCGTAGTCGCCGGACGTCGAGAACGCCGTGTCGGTGAGCGGCATGCGCAGGAACATCTTGTTTTCCTGATCGGGATCGCGGATGCCGATGACCCACGGTTTGCCGAAGCGGTCGCCGATGATGCGGGTGTCGCCACCGGCGTTGACCATCGCGCGCGTGACGCCCTGTTTCTGCAGCAGCTCGATGCCGCGGTCGACGGAGTGCCCCTTGGCGATGCCGCCCAGGTCGATGCGCATGCCCGGGCGCGTGAAGTAGACAGTCAGCGTCTTTTCGTCGAGCACCATGTGCCGCCAGTCGATGCCCGGCAGCGCGGCGTCGATGGCTTTCTGGTCGGGGTGCACGCCCTTCTTGAAGTCGTATAGATAGCCCACGCTGGCGTAGGTGATGTCGAACGCGCCGTGCGTGAGCTCCGAGTACTTCACGGACTCCTGCAGCAGCCGGAACAGCTCCTCGCTGACCTTCACGGGATGTTGGGACCCCTCGCGGTTCACGAGGGAAATCTCTGTGTCTTCCTTCCAGGTGCTCATGAGGCGGTCGATGCGGTGCATGTCGGCGAATACCGACGCAATGGCCGCCTGGCCGCGCGCCTCGTCCTCGCTCCACAGCTCGACGGAGCAGCGCGTGCCCATGATGTTCTGCGATTCGGTCAGCCAGTCCGCGTGCGCGGCTTGCGCCAATCCCAGACCAAACAAGAGGCGGAACCCGATTGCGCGCCAGCGGTCGAATCGGCATGGTTTCGTTCGCATGGCGGCCAATATAAGCTGCCGGCCCAGTCAATCGGTACTCAAGGAGTCGCGATGAAGAAACTGCTTCTCACATTGTTCGTCATCGCCACGGCCGCAAGCGCCGCACCCGCGCTCGCCAGCGCCCGCGAAGAAGCTCGCTTGATCGAAGCCTCGGGCGTGCTCGAAGAGCTCTTTGCCCAGCGCGACACCGCCATCCCCGATCGGCTCATGCAACGCGCGTACGGCATCGCCGTCGTGCCGAATGTCGTGAAGGTCGGCGCTGTCGTCGGTGGCCGCCGGGGCAGCGGCGTGATGACCGTTCGCGACGCGAACGGCCGCTTCTGCGACCCGATCATGATCTCGCTCACGGGCGGCAGCATCGGCTGGCAGTTGGGCGTGCAGTCGACCGACGTCGTGCTCGTGTTCACCACCAAGCAAGGCATCGAAGGCATCACCGACGGCAAGATGACGCTCGGCGCGGACGCGTCGGTCGCGGCGGGCCCGGTGGGCCGCGCGGCCTCCGCCGCCACGGACCAGACTTTCAGCGCCGAGGTCTATTCGTACTCGCGCAACCGCGGCTTGTTCGCGGGGGTCTCGCTCGACGGCAGCGTGATTGCGATCGACCGCAAGTCCAACAACAAGCTCTACGGCAAGACGGCCCCGGCCGCCGAGATCATCGCCGGCAACATCCGCACCGACGCGGACACCGCGAAACGTTTCGCGCGCGCCATCGCATCGAGCACGGCGTCCGCGCGCGTCGCGAGCTCCAAGAGTTCTGCGACCACCGCTCCGGACAGCACCGCGCCGGCACCCGCCGATGCGCCGCCGGCTCCCGTCGGCGGCACGACGTTCCCGCTCGAAGACGCGCAGCCGGGCGCCGAACCGCCTCGTTAGACTCAACGGCCCCGGGCGATGTGACGCTGTTGCATCGCCCGCGCGCCCGCTTCGCGCATACTCCTCCGGTGATGGTGCCCCTCCCGAATTCGCGTTGGCTGATCGCAATCCTCTGCATCGCGGTCATCGTGCTGCGCGTCGGCGGCACGCATCTGCACCTGTGCTTCGACGGCGATGAACCGCCAGTCAGCCTGCACGTCGCGGATTCCGGCATCCACCACCTCGACGAGCCCGCTGGCGATCACTCCGATCGCGAAGTCACTCCCGGCGCTGACGCCCTCGTCAAGAAATCCTCGAACTCATTCGACGGTCTTGCGCTGGCGCTGCTCTGCGCCCTGCTGCTGTTCATGGCCACGCGCGGGCAACCAGTCTCGACCTCCCGGCGTGTCCCGGTCTTACTACCCTTCCGGCCTCACCTCCGGCCGCCGTTGCGCGGCCCACCCCTCTCCTGCTGACAAACGCGTTTCGTCGTTAGTCGTTGCGTCCGCAAGAGCGGTCGCCGGAGAGAGTCCATGCGTATGTCGCGCGCGAGCCATCGGCTCGCATGCCTGCTTTGTTTCGTCGCCACGGCAGCCGTGCCCGCGGCCGTTGCCCAGTCCCTGACGCTTGGCCAGGCGCTCGACCGCGCCGCCGCCGCGAATCCGGCCCTCGCCGCGATGGCCGCGGACTCAGAGTCCATCGTCGCGCGTGCCGAACTCGCCACGCTGCCACCGCAACTCACGCTCGGTAGCGAGCTCGAAAACTTCGCGGGCTCGGGCGCATTGAGCGGCGTCGAATCCGCCGAAGCGACACTGCAGGTGACGCGGGTGCTCGAGCTCGGCGGCAAACGCGCCGGCCGGCGGAGCCTGGGCGATGCCGAGATTGCGCAGGCAGGCCATTCCACGGCGAGCGCTCGCCTCGACCTCGAGCAACTCACGACGCGGCGCTTCGTCGAAGTCGTTGCCGACCAGCAGCGGCTCGCGCTCGCGCGCGAGCGCGTGACGCAGGCCGAAGATACGCGCCAGGAGGTGGCACGCGTCGTCGGCAATGCGCGCAATCCGGAAACCGATCTGCGCGCCGCGGAAATCGTATTGGCGGATGCCGGGCTCGATCTCGAACATGCGCAGCACGAGTTGTCGTCGGCGCGCGTGACCCTCGCGGCGAGTTGGGGCGCGACGCGGCCGGATTTCGACACGGCCCTGCCACCGGTCGAAACGCTGGCCGATGCGGAATCGTTCGAGTCGCTCGCGAAGAAGCTGGCCGCGAGCGCGATGCTGCGCGCTCTCGATCTCGAATCCGCGACGGCGCAAGCGCGCGAGCAGCTCGCGCGACGCGGCGCGCGCCCGGACGTGACGCTCAGCCTCGGCGTGCGACGGCTCGAGGTTCTGGGCGATCAGGCGCTCGTCATGTCGGCATCGCTGCCGCTCGGAGCGCCCGCGCGTTCACGGCTCGCGGCGGCCGACAGCCGCGCGCAACTGACCGCGATCGACCGCCGCCGCGAGGCGGTCGCCGTGGAGCTCCACCAGCAACTCTTCGAGCTCTGCCAGGAGCTCGGCCACGCGCGCACGGAGTTCACGACGCTCGGCGAGTCGATGATCCCGAAAGCGGAGCACGCGCTCGCCCTCGCCTCGCGCGGGTTCGACGCCGGACGCTTCCCGTTCAACGTGCTCTCGCAGGCACAGGTCTCGCTCTTCGAACTGCGCCGCCGACGCATCGACGCCGCGGCGCGTCACCAGATTTTTCAAGCGGACATCCAGCGCCTCGTCGCTGCCGCGAAGGAGACCCCATGATTTCCCGTCTACTGTTCGCCGCGCTGGTCGCGGTCACGCTGGCCGCCTGCGGAGGCGCCGTCGAGGACTCGCACACGGAATCCGGCCACGAGGAGGCCGAACGCGGACCGCATGGCGGGCGTCTGCTCGAAGACGGCGACGTCTCGGTCGAGCTCGAGATCTTCGAGGAGAACAGCCCGCCGCGTTTTCGCTTGTACGTCTATCGGGAGGGAAAGATCGTGGCGCCGGACAAGGTTCGCGCCATCGTGCACACGACACGAATCGACGGCCAGCGAACCTCGTTCGAGCTCGCGCCGGAGAAGGAGTACCTGACCGACTCCGCCATCGTGACCGAACCGCATTCCTTCGACGTCGACATCGAGGCAACGGTCGACGGCAAGCCGCACGCGTGGAAATACGCAGCGTACGAAGGCCGCGTGACCATCGCGGAGGCCACCGCGCGCGAGGCCGGCGTCGTCGTGCAGCCCGCGGGCCCGGCGGTGATTCGCGATGTGGTTCATCTCGTGGGCACCGTGACGTTGAACCCCGATCGCCACGCGCATCTGAAGGCGCGCTTCCCCGGCACGGTGCGTGACGTGCGCGTGAGTCTCGGTGCGACGGTCCGCCGCGGCCAGACGCTCCTCGTCATCGAGTCGAACGAGAGCATGCGGGAGTACGCCGTGACCGCGCCATTCGATGGCGTGGTGCTCGCGCGCGAAACGAACGTCGGCGACGTCACGGGCGATCATGCGCTCGTCGAGATCGCCGATCTGTCGCAGGTGTGGCTCGAGCTGCACGCGCTCGGGGACTCATCGACGCGCATCGCGGTCGGCCAGCCGGTGCGGGTCGCGTCGGCCACGACCCAGCGCACGGCGGAGTCGCGCGTGAGCGCGGTGTTGCCGCTGGCGACGCGCGGCCAGAGCGTCGTGATCCGGGCGAAACTCGACAACGCCCGCGGCGAGTGGCGGCCGGGCATGACCGTGTCCGCCGACGTCGTCGTCGCGCAGCGCGAGGTGCCGCTCGCGGTGCGCGAGTCGGCACTGCAGCGCTTCCGCGATTTCACCGTGGTGTTCGCGAAGTTCGGCGATCTGTACGAGGTGCGCATGGTCGAGCTCGGCGTGCGTGACGGCGAGCACGCGGAAGTGCTCGCGGGACTCGACTCCGGCACGACCTACGTGACCGAACAGAGCTTCCTCATCAAGGCGGACATCGAGAAGTCCGCCGCCAGCCACGATCACTGAGCGCATCATGCTAGAACGCATCATCCGCTATGCCGTCGCGCACCGGCTGCTCGTGCTGCTCCTCGTCCTGGGCAGCGCCGCGCTCGGCGTCTGGAGCTACGGCAAACTACCCATCGACGCGGTGCCCGACATCACCAACGTCCAGGTGCAGGTCAACACGGCGGCCCCCGGCTATTCGCCGCTGGAAGCCGAGCAGCGCATCACGTTTCCCGTCGAGACCGCACTCGCGGGATTGCCGCGACTCCAATACACGCGGTCGCTGTCGCGGTACGGGCTCTCGCAGATCACGGTCGTCTTCGAAGATGGCACGGACATCTACTTCGCGCGCCAGCAGGTCGCCGAGCGACTGCAGCAGGCGCGCGCGCAACTGCCGGCGGGGCTCGAGCCGGAAATGGGCCCCGTGGCCACGGGTCTGGGAGAGATATTCCTCTACACCGTCGAGGCCGGGCCCGGCGCGCGCCGACCGGACGGCAAGCCGTGGACTTCGTTCGACCTGCGCACGATCCAGGACTGGGTGATCCGCCCGCAGTTGCGCAATCTCAAGGGCGTCACCGAGGTCAACACGCTCGGCGGTCACGTGCGGCAGGTCCACGTGCTGCCCGATCCGGCGCGGCTGATCGCGTTCGACCTCACGTTCAAGGACCTGATCCGCGCGATCGAAAGCAACAATGCGAGCGTGGGCGCGGGTTACGTCGAGCGTAACGGCGAGCAGCTCCTGATTCGCGTGCCCGGGCAATACGCCGACGAGCAGGCGCTGCGCGATGCCGTCGTCGCCATGCGCGAAGGCGTGCCGTTGCGACTCGGGGACGTCGCGACGGTCGCCGAAGGCTCAGAGCTGCGCACCGGCGCGGCGACGCGCGACGGCCGCGAGGTCGTGATGGGCACGGTGTTCATGCTCATCGGCGAGAACAGCCGCGAAGTGGCGCAGCGCGCCGGCGCACGGCTCCGCGAGATCGACGCCACGCTGCCCGCGGGCGTCAGCGCGCGCCCGGTCTACGACCGCACGGTGCTGGTGGATCGCAGCATTCGTACCGTGATGACGAACCTCGTGGAGGGCGCCCTGCTCGTCATCGTCGTGTTGTTCGTGCTGCTCGGCAATTTCCGCGCCGCGCTGATCACGGCCGCCGTCATCCCCTTGTCGATGCTGCTGACGATCACGGGCATGGTGCAGAACCGCGTCTCGGCGAACCTCATGAGCCTGGGCGCGATCGACTTCGGGCTCATCGTCGACGGCGCGGTGATCATCGTCGAGAACTGCCTGCGCCGCTTCGGCGAACGGCAGCGCGAGCTCGGCCGGACGCTCACGCGCGAGGAGCGCTTCGCGCTCGCGGCCAGCGCCAGCGGCGAGGTGATGAAGCCCGGCATCTTCGGTCTGTTCATCATCGCGGCGGTCTATCTACCGATATTCGCGCTGAGCGGCGTCGAGGGGAAGACGTTCCACCCGATGGCGATCACCGTGGTCATGGCGCTGACGGCCGCGATGGCGCTGTCGCTGACTTTCGTCCCGGCCGCCGTGGCGCAATTCGTCACGGGCACCGTCGAGGAACGCGAGACGAAACTCATGAGCGGCGCGCATCGGCTGTACGCCCCGCTGCTCGCCCGAGCCCTCGCGCACCGGCGCACCGTCGTGGCCGCCGCCGCCGCGTTCGTCGTCGCCTGCGGACTGCTCGCGACGCGGCTCGGCACCGAGTTCATCCCGGGACTCGACGAGGGCGACATTGCGATGCACGCGTTGCGCATTCCGGGTACGAGCCTCACGCAGGCGATCGGAATGCAGTCGCAACTCGAGCGGCGCATTCGCGCGTTTCCGGAGGTGAAGGAAGTCGTCGGAAAGATCGGCACCGCCGAGATCGCGACCGATCCAATGCCGCCGTCGGTGGCCGACACGCTCGTGATGCTGAAGCCGCGCGACGAATGGCCGGATCCCGGCAAGCCGAAGGCAACGCTCGTCGCGGAGATCGAAGCGGCAGTGGAGAAAATTCCCGGCAACAACTACGAGTTCACACAGCCGGTGCAGATGCGCATGAACGAGCTCATCGCGGGGGTGCGCGCGGAAGTCGCGGTCAACGTCTATGGCGATTCTCTCGAGCAGCTCGAGATGCTCGGCCAGCGCGTGGCCGCGGTGGCGTCGCGCATCGACGGCGCGGCGGACGTCAAGACTGAACCGATCACGGGCCTGCCCGTGCTGGTGATCGAGCCGGACCGCGCGGCAATCGCGCGATACGGCCTCACCGTTGCCGACGTGCAGGAGACCGTCGCCGTCGCGTTCGGTGGCGCACCCGCCGGACAGATGTTCGAGGGCGACCGGCGCTTCGACATCGTCGTGCGGCTGCCCGAGGCGCGGCGCAACGATGCGCGCGCGATCGGCGATCTGCCCATCGCGCTGCCGGAACGGCTCGGCGCCGAAGCGCATGGCACTGCCTACGCGCCGAACTTCGTGCCGCTGCGCGCGGTCTCGCGCATCGCGCTCGAGACGGGCCCTAACCAGGTGAGCCGGGAGAACGGCAAGCGGCGAGTCGTCGTCACGGCAAACGTTCGCGGCCGCGACCTGGGCTCGTACGTGAGCGAGCTGCGTGAGAAGGTCGCCCGCGATGTCGAACTGCCGCAGGGATACTGGATCGGTTACGGCGGCACCTACGAGCAGCTCATCTCGGCCGCGGAGCGGCTCAGCGTCGTGGTGCCCGTGGTGCTCATCATGATCTTCGGGTTGCTGTTCATGGCGTTCGGATCGGCGCGCGACGCCGCGATCGTGTTCAGCGGCGTGCCACTCGCGCTCACGGGCGGCGTGCTCGCGTTGTGGCTGCGCGGGATTCCTTTCTCGATTTCCGCCGGCGTCGGCTTCATCGCGGTATCCGGCATTGCGGTTCTCAATGGCCTCGTGCTCGTGTCGTTCATCCACAAACTGCGCGGCGACGGCATCGGAATCGTGGCGGCGATCGAGGGCGCCGCGACGACCCGGCTGCGCGCGATTCTCATGACGGCGCTCGTCGCGAGTCTCGGCTTCGTTCCGATGGCGCTCAACACCGGCACCGGCGCCGAGGTGCAACGTCCTCTCGCCACGGTCGTCATCGGCGGCATCATCTCCGCGACGATGTTGAGTCTCGTCGTGTTGCCCGCGTTGTATCGGTGGGCCACGGCGCGTGTAACATGATTCCTCCATCTATACACGCCTCCCGAAGGTGCTCATGCGCGAACAGACCATCGACTACCGTGACGGCGAGACGCTCCTCGAAGGCTTCCTCTGTTACGACGAATCTCTGCCCGGCCCGCGGCCGACGGTTCTGATCAATCACGCCTGGGGCGGGCGCGACGAGTTCGTGGAGCGCAAGGCGCGCCGGCTCGCGTGGCAGGGTTACGCGTGCTTTGCGCTCGACAACTACGGCAAGGGCAAGCGCGGCGGAACGCCGGCAGAATGCAACGCGCTCATGACGCCGTTCATGCAGGACCGGCGGAAGTTGCTGATGCGGTTGCAGGCCGGCCTCACGGCGGCAAAGGGCATGCCCATCGTCGATGCGCGACGCATCGCGGTCATGGGATTCTGTTTCGGCGGTCTGTGCACTCTCGATCTCGCGCGCGCCAATGCCGACGTGCGCGGCGTGGTGAGTTTCCACGGGTTGCTGAAACCTTCCGGATTCACGGAACCGAAAATCCGCGCGAAGGTACTCATGCTTCATGGGTACGACGATCCACTGGCGCCGCCCGACGACGTGCTCGCCATCGCCCGAGAATTCACCGCCGCCGGTGCGGACTGGCAGTTGCATGCCTACGGCCATACGGTGCACGCATTCACGAATCCGTCCGCCAACGATCGTGCCGGCGGAACGCAGTACGACGAAGCCGCGGACCGGCGGTCGTGGCATGCGCTCGAAGAGTTCCTCGCAGAGGTACTCAAATAAAAGGCGTTTTGCCGCGCTGCGTGATAGCGTGGTCTGGTCCCACTCGGCGGAGCACACCTCATGAAGAAGGTTTCGATCATCGTCGTCGCGGCGCTCGGTCTCATGCTCGCGGGTTTCGCCGAAGCGGCGAAGCCGAAGAAGCGCACGCGCAATCAGAATCGTGTCGGAGCGTATGGCGGTCTGCTCGTGGGCAACGCGAAATACAGCGTGGACGCCGCCGAGGAGGAAGCCGACCTCGTCGATTTCTTCCAGGGCTCGGGCGCGCCGACTCGCAACCTCTCGACATCCACCGAGGATTCCGACATCGGCTACACCGCCGCATTCGGCTATCGATTCAACCGCTACGTCGCCGCGGAGCTCGGGCTCGCGCAGTACGGTGAAACCTCGTCGGTCGTGCGCGGCGAGATCGAACAGGACCCGGTTGTGGGATTCGTGCCCGCGAACGTCAAGATTTCGTTCGCCGTCGGCGGCCCTCTCTTCTCGGTCGTCGGCATCCTGCCGCTCGGCGACAAGTTCGAACTCTACGGACGCGCGGGCCTGTTGTTCGCGAGCGCGGAACGCGAGCTCTCGGCGCGCGTCGACGGCCAGAACGCGGGTGTCGGCAGCGCCAAAGGCGATTCCACCGAAGTCGTGTTCGGCGCGGGTCTCACCTGGCACATCAACCAGATCTACTCCGTCCGGCTCGAGCAACAGCGGCTCACGGAAGTCGGTCAGGAAGATCGCTCCGGCACCGAGGACGTGGACTACACCGCGCTGGGGTTCATCGTCCGGTTCTGATCGGCGACAATGGGGGGATGGCCACATACTCCCGAGCTGTCCTGACCTGCGCCGCGCTGTTGAGCGCCGCGTGCAACCGCGGTAACACCGCGCCCACCACTCGCCCGACTGAAGCGTTTGTCGCGACGCCCGTCGCGCAGTTCGCCGAGCCGTGGGCGATGACTTTCCTGCCGGACGGCCGCCTGCTCGTCACGGAGAAGAGAGGCGCGCTCAAACTACTCGACGTCGCGAGCGGGAAGGCCGGCGACATCAGCGGCGTGCCGCCGGTGGCGTACGGCGGCCAGGGCGGATTCGGCGACGTCCTGTTGCATCCCGACTTCTCGAAGAATCGCGTCGTGTACGTCAGCTTCGCCGAACGTGGCGACAGCGGCGGCAGTGGCGGTGCCGTTGCTCGCGGCACCCTGTCGCTCGACGCGAACGGCGGCGGCAAGCTCGAGGGTCTCGCCGTGATCTGGCGGCAAGTGCCGAAGGTCGACGGCCAGGGGCATTTCGGCCATCGGTTGGCGTTCGGTCCCGACGGAAAACTCTGGATCACGTCGAGTGAGCGGCAGAAGTTCACGCCCGCGCAGGACATGAAGAGCAACCTCGGCAAGATCGTGCGCCTCAACGACGACGGCAGCGTGCCCGCGGAAAATCCGTTCGCGGCGCAGGGCGGCGTCACCGCGCAGGTCTGGTCGCTGGGTCACCGGAACCTGCTAGGTCTGGCGTTCGACGCGCAAGGCCGTCTCTATGCGCACGAGATGGGTCCGCGCGGTGGCGACGAGCTCAACATCATCGAGAAGGGCGCGAACTACGGTTACCCGATCGTCTCGAACGGCGATCACTACAACGGGCGCGACATCCCGGATCACCCGACGCGGCCGGAATTCAAGGCGCCGCTCGTGACCTGGAATCCCGTGATTTCACCCGCAGGATTCGTCATCTACTCGGGCGCGATGTTCCCGGCGTGGAAGGGCAACGGCTTCATCGGCGGCTTGTCGTCGCAGTCGCTCGTGCGCGTGGAATTCGGTGACGGGACCGCACGCGAGGCGCAGCGATTCGACATGGGCCGGCGTATCCGCGAGGTGGAGCAAGGTCCCGATGGCGCGATCTGGCTGCTCGAGGATGGCGTGGCGCCGGGCGGAAGGCTGCTGAAGCTGACGCCGCGGTAAGTTTTAAAGGGGACAGATCTATTTAGCGGCTAAATAGATCTGTCCCCTTTAAATGTCTCGACGTCGGGCGGCTCATCGTGCTCGACCAGCCGCAGCAGCGGCAACAACAACTGATTCAGGAACGGGTGCCGGTGCCGCGCCCACACGATCGTCGGCTCCGGCCGGCAGCCGAGCCGCGCTTTCGGCTCGAGCGCCGTGCGGCCGAACGACACGCGCCGCGCGCCGTTCTCGATCGCGTGCGCCAGCGACGCATGCAGCAGGCGCAGGTAGATCGGCACACCCTCTCCCGCCACCGCGCGATCGAAACCGATGTGATACGCGAACGCGGTCTCGCCATCGAGCAGCGACATGATGAAGCCGATGATCTTTCCATTGCGCCGCGCGACGTGCACCCGCGACCCGGACGCCGCGCACAGTTCCGGCCAGTAGTTCGCCGGCACCGTGAACGGCCGCAGCCCGGCGTTGCCGTGCACCTGCAGATAGAGCGCCTGCAGTTCCCCGGCATGCGCGGCAACGTCGTCGAGCGGCTCTATCGTCCCGCCCGCATCCTCGAACTTCTTGTGCACGCGGTTCTTGATGTCGCTGCGGTACTTGGAAGTCAGGCCCGACAGATAGTCGGCGTATCCGCGCCACGCGGGATTCACGGCAAGGACCATGTTGGGCTCGGTCTCGACCACGCCGTAGCTGAGCTTCCTGAGTACGGCACTGTCCGCGCGCGCCGCCACGTCGAAATCCTTGAGCAGCACGATATCCGTGCTGCCCGCGAGCTTCTCCGCGCGCCGCACGCGGTACACGGCTTCACTCACCGCGTGCCAGACCTTCTCGCGATCCACGCCGGGCACGGCGGCAACGCCGTGCAGCCCATACACCAGCAGGTTGCCGCAGACGAGCACGCGGGTCTTCATTGCAGAGCCGAGACTGCGCAACGCGCGCCGCCGCTTCGTGTCGCCAAGGTGCGTGTGATCGAGCGTCACGATCTGCAGACACACCGTCGCGACGGGCGTATCACCATCGCTGATCAACGCGTAGCGAGGCTCGACGTTCGGCGGCCTGACGCGCTCGAACATGCGCTGGTAGTTGGCGGAATGGAAGAAACTGCCGCCGCGGGTGACCGAGACCCACGCATCCGCATTGAGCTGCGAGAACCGGTCGGCGACGGCGATGCAGAACGGAGCGCGCGAGCGCAGGCGTCGGCGTTCTTCCATCGCGAGGGAGATCTTGTTAGCGAGGCGCTTCAAGGGTGTTCGATGTCCACAGAGTGGGACGGGGGAGCATAACGGCGCTCACTTGACCGCGGCAAACCCGCCAGCCAGCATGCGTGGGAACAAACAGGGAGTTCCGATGAAGAGTTTTCTCGCCGTGCTGGCAGGCCTCGTGTTCGTGGTCGCTATCACGACGATCGTCGACATCGCGCTGTATTACACCGGAATTTTCACCACGGGGAAGATGACCACGATGCACTGGCTCGCGGCGCTGGGATACCGCGTGGTGATTTCGACCTTCGGCTGCTGGCTGGCGGCGAAGCTTGCTCCCGCGAATCCGATGAAGCACGCGTTGATACTGGGCGGGATCGGAACGTTGATCGCAATCGTCGGCGCCGTCGCGACCTGGAACGCGGGGCCGGAGTTCGGCCCGAAATGGTATCCACTGTCGCTCGTGATCACCGCGCTGCCGTGTGCCTGGCTCGGCGGCTTGCTGGCCTCGCGCCCGGCTACAGCTTCCGCGTGAAATAGACCACTCGCTCGGTTTCCCGGAAGCCGAGCGCTGCGTGCGCGCGCTGGCTCGTCACGTTGTCGAGCAGGGCGTCGGAGGCGAGTTCGCGGCAGCCGCGCGCCCGCGCCCAGTCGCCGATCGCCGCGAAGAGCTTTCGCGCGACGCCTTTGCGGCGCCAGGCCGGCGAGACATAGACACCTTCGACGAAACCGACAGGCGCGGTTTCCGTGCCGTTCACGTAATCACCACGGATGGATCCCTCGATGAATCCGATGGGCTGGTGCGTTTCGTCATACATCATGAGCTGGAGGAATCGCTCCGGCTGCGCGAGCGAGATCGCCATGTAACCGCGATGGTCATCGGCGCTGGCGTCGGGCCAGAGGGCGAGCCTGAAGTCGAGCCAGCCCGGCTGATCAAGCGCGGCGCACCGTTCGATGGTGGTCCTGGAAGGCATGTCAACAAGCGTATCAGGCGATCCCCGCCTTCATACAGTCTTGCGCGGCGAACGCACTGAGTGGACGGCAGGCCGATCGCGCGGAAAAATTCCGCCCATGCCACTTCCCTCCAGCGCCATCGACAAGCTTTCCGATCACGCGGGGACTTACGTGATCTGCGTGACCTGCGGCAAGTGCGGCCATGACCGGGAAATCGACCCGAGATCGCTCGCCAACATCCTCGGCTGGAACGTCACGCTCAAGCAAGCGTGCACCCGACTTCGCTGCTCGAAGTGCGACGCTCGCGCGGTCAAGGTGGAAGTCGCGTTCGACCGCAAGCCTCGCGGCTGGAAATCCAACCCGTCCTGATCATCGCGCCGCGACGCAGCAACCAAACTACCGAGTGGTAATACCGCACATTCCCGAAAACTTTCATTTCAGCGAGGTGAGATAACTCCCGAAGTCGTGACAGCTTCAGTCAGACACGACATAAAGACCGGGGAGAGTCCAATGGCTGCGTCCGCATCCGACATCTTCGAGCTCGCCATCGAGCACGTGGGCGAGCCCTATATCCTCGGCGCGCGCGCGCCGATGGGCAATTCGAAATGGAGAGGTCCCTGGGACTGCGCCGAGTTCGCGTCGTGGTGCCTGTTCCAGGCGACCGGCGTGTTGTTCGGTGTGAAGCCGCGCAACGATCCCGTCGCCGCCGACGCGTTCACCGGCTTCTGGTTCGATCAGGCGCACGAAGCGAACGCGGTCATCCCCGTGGAAGTTGCCGCGCGCACCGTCGGCGCGTTCGTCGTTCGCAAGCCCATGCCGGGGAAGATAGGCCACATCGTCATCTCCGACGGCAAGGGCGGCACGATCGAGGCGCACAGCAGCAAGACCGGCGTGATCCGCTCGACGTTGTCAGGCCGGCGCTGGGATATCGGCGTCGTCGCGCCCGGTGTGAGCGCGCATTCCGCGCCGGACCTGCCGCCGATCGAAGTCGCGGTGCGGACGTTGCACGTCGCGTCGCCGCTCATGGCGGGGCCGATCGTGAAGGATGTGCAGCGGGCCTTGAACGCACGTGGATTCGCACCCGGCAAAGCCGACGGTATCTTTGGATTGCAGACGGCTCATGCCGTGCGGATGTTTCAGGAGGCGCAAGGACTCGTGGCCGATGGAGAAGTTGGGCCGGCGACGTTCAAGGCGCTGAAGATTCCGGTGCCGGCGTTCGCGAAGAAAACCCTTCAGTTGTGAGGAGACCCCCATGTCCGAAACGATATTCCCAGACATTCGCGAAGTCCGGCTCGGCAGCGCGCCGCCGGGATCGATCCTCCGGTTCGTGATTCCGAGAAACGGCGGCTACACCGTCGAAGCGACGCTGTTCCAGGGAACACGGCCGGTCGCCGTCTGGGAAGCGTCCGAGATTCTCGGCAAGACCACCGACCAGGAGTTGATTCCGAAAGCGCTCTACACGCTGCAGATCGACGTCGTGTTCACGAAGAACGTGCAGGCCGAAGTGAAGCTCGAATTCAGCACGCACGCGGAAGGCGTTCAGCTCAAGCGCCGCACGATCACGGTCAGCGGCAAGCGCCCCGACATCACGCGGGTGCTCGCGATGGTGGGGGTCGAATGATCGTGAACACACGCCTCGTGTCCATGGCGCTACTTGCTTGCGCACTTCTTGCTTCGCCCGTCGTCACACTCTCGCAGGAAGGCGCGAAATGCGCGGGAAACGACACCATCCGGAGCTGCCGCGCCAGGTTGCTCGGCATCATGCCGGCGGAAAACGCAGCGACCGTCACGAACAAAGCCTCCGAATTGATGGCCCTGTTCAACACCGGCGAAGGAGCTTCATCCACCATCACCGATTTCCTGCCGTGGATTCGCCTGCTGTTCGACAACGGCGCCGGCACCGCGACGGATGGCGAGAAGATAGGCTTCGAGTATCGCAACCCACTGCATCTCAGCAAATACCACCAGAACAAGATCTCGGTCGTGCTCGAGAAATCCGGAATGTTCGAGCCGCTCAAGGAAGCGTTGCAAGGCGCTTCGCTCGGCGATGAAGTCACCGACCTCGCGGACGGCATCGGCCAGGCGGACGATGCACGCATCGTGTTCAGTTACTCTCCGGCGTCGAAGAAGTTTGGTCGCGATCCGGACCTGAACGACGATCTGCTCGGCAAGGTGCTCCATGCCGTCAGCAAGGAAGAACTCAAGTCGGAAGCGGCGAAACTCGCGCGGGAGGCGTCCGTCGAGCGCGAGAACTTCATCAAGGCCCACACACTCGACGAGTTCATCCAGACCGAGGTGGACGATGAAGTGGTCGACCAGCCCTTCGAGAAGATCCCCGATGAATTCGAAGCCGAGTACATCGCGCTGACACAGGCATGGATCGAGGCGGAGATTGGATCCGTGAGATCGCTCGCTGGCAGTCTCGCGACAGGACGCTTTTACGATGTGCTCGACCTCGTGAACAACCAGCCGCAGTTCGTCGCGAGCGTCGAGTACCGGTCACGGGACGAAGTTGTCGGGCCGGATGAACTGGCCGCGAAAGTCTCGTACGAAGTCGGCGGTCCGAACATCAACTCGCTTCGTCAGCACATCGCGACCTGCGCGGACCGCGAAGCCCTCAGCTGCTATGCGGCCTATCTGGACGACAAGGAAGTGCAGCGGGAACTGGCCTCGGGCTCGGTGCACTTCAAGTTCTCGGCGGAGTATTCGGAAGTACAGCGTCTGGAATTTTCGCTGCCCGATCCCGCATTCGACTACGTGCTGAAGCCGGTGAAGCACCTTTCGGTCTCCGCCGGCATGGGCCGCTACTTCGGCCCGGATGTCTCGGCGGGGCGGCGCGCGCGCTTCGACCTCACCGCGAGCTACGAGGATTTCAGCGACGATCCATCGCGCCAGGATCGCGGTCTCGCGAACCTCACGGTTACGTATCCGATCAGCGGCGGGTTCTTCCTGTCCGTTGGCGCCGTTTACGCCACCAAGCCCGAGTTCCGCGGCGACGTCGATGAGGAAATCAGCGCGCGCGCCGGGTTCACGTACAAGATCGTCGAGGAATGATTTGGGGAGTGGCCCCAAACCCGCCTTTGGGGCCACTCCCCAAATCGGCGAAAAGTGCCGAACCTACTGCGCGCTGAAGCGCAGCTTCGACAACACGGCGCGCTGCGACGCTGAGCAATCGACAGCGCCGCGCGCGCCCGTCTTCTGCACGGGCTCGACTTCGACATTGCACGCGCTGACGTCGATCGGCGGCACGATGCGCCCGTTCAGCACGAGGTAAGGCACGACATCGGACGCCTCATCGCCTGCCGGCACGCGCAGCAGCAGATAGCGGTCGTCGCCGGCGCCGTATTCCAGCAGCGCCGTGCGCACGCCGTTTTCGTACGAATAGACTCCCGGCGCGATCGAATGGCGGCCCGCGGGATCGAGCGGCAGCGTGTATTCACGGCCCGCGTACGTGAACGTCGCCGTGCCGTTGCGGTAGACAGCTTCCTGGCGCCGCGCGCCCTCGCCCACGCGCGCATTGCGCATGCGGCGTCCGCTGCGCACGGTCGCGGATGTCGCGCCGCCCGGCAGCTTGACGATCGTCATGACGGCAACGGGCGCACCGGACGCGAAGCCGATGCGCTGTAGATAGATGGCGAGCTTCTGGCCGGGTGGATAGACGTCGAAGCCGAGCCCGCCCGGCAGGCCGGCGAGAACCCAATGCTTCTTGCCGCCCTGCTCGAACTCCGCTTCCTTGAGCTCGCCGGCGAAGTACATCTCGACGACATCCTGGCCTTCGCCACGGCTGCTGAGCCACGCGCCGATGATCGGGCGATATCGTCCGGAGATCGGCCGTTTGCGGCCGGTGAAGGTGGCCGTCGTCGTGAACCACTGTCCCGCCGCGCCGAGCTCGGCCTCGTCGTTCTGCGCACGCGCCGCGCCGCCCATGATCTTGGCCAGCGTCGCGGGCGCATACGCGGACTCGTCCGTGTCGCTGGGGGCCGGCTGCGCAACGGCGACGCCCACCGCGAGCATCGCCGTCACGCACCACCCGAAATAGCCATCCGTCATTCGAAACATGCGGCTGCACCATATCGAATTTCGGGACCCTAGGGCCAGCCCGGATAGTGAATCGAGCGTGCGCTCGCGCCGCCGCGCGCAACATGGCGCGACGCTGAGATGCCGCTGATTTGCCGCTGATCCCGCGAACGGGCGCGCTGGCGGGCCGATTCAGCGCTGTGCCGCGAAGATCGCTTCGATGTCGGAGGGCCCCTCGGGCCGCACGACCCGGCCCTTCTCCACGCCACGCTCGAGGTAGATCAGCGTCGGCCAGAGCTTGACGCGGAACGAGCGTCCGAGCGGCTTGCCCTTCCCATCCTCGATCTTGATGTGCCGCACCGTCGGGTGATTCTTCATCACGGAGGCGATGTCAGTTTGGGCGCCCTGGCAATACCCGCACCAAGTGGCCCCGAATTCCAGCACGGTGGGTTCGGTGATCGCGTCGATTTCCTGGCGGGTGGGTTCATCCATGGCAACGAGAATATCGCACACCTGCTGCGGCGCACGCTGCGGCGCCAGCCGATGCATGTCGGGCGATTCCTGCCTGCCACAACCCGACGTCAAAAATACGTCGCGCGTGGCGCCTAACAACCTTTAAGTGTTTTCCGCAGCGATCGGCTGTCATAGGTATAACTACTCCGCGCTGTCGCTGGACAACGACAGCGACACGCGTATCGTCAGCCCGTCGTTTGTGGAGAAGCCGTGAGCACTAACAACATCGTCCTCGTACACGGATTGTGGCTAACCCCGCTCAGCTGGGAATACTGGGCGCACCACTACACCGAACGCGGCTACAGCGTCTATGCGCCGAGCTGGCCTGGAATGGAACGCGACATTCGCGCATTGCGTCGTCAGCCGGACGCGTACGCGAAGGTCGGAATCAGGCAAATCGTGGATCGCTGCGAGAAACTCGTGCTGGAGCTGGAAAGCCCGCCAATCCTCATCGGGCACTGCTTCGGTGGACTCGTCGTACAGGAGTTGTTGGACCGCGGTGTTGGCGCCTGCGGCGTGGCCATTGCATCGGCCCCCATCAAGGGCATCTGGACCTTTCCCTACTCCACGATGCGAGTGGTCACGCCGCAGTTGATCAATCCCCGAAACAACCATCGCTGCGTGGCGCTCACGCCGGCGCAGTTCCACTACGCGTTCATGAACAACGCATCGCGCGAGGATTCTTTCCACGTCTACCAGCGATACGCGGTGCCGGGACCGGACCACGTGTTGTTCCAGGCCGAGCTCGCGAACTTCAATCCGTTCGCGGAGACCGCGGTGAACGTCATGCGCAACAACCGCGCGCCGCTGCTGATGATCGCGGGCGCGAACGACCACCTGATTCCTCCGGCGATCGTGAAGGCGAATGTGAAGCGCTACCGGCATTCGTCGGCGACGACGGAGTACAAGGAATTCCCTGACCGGACGCACTTCATCATCGGCCAGAGCGGCTGGGAGGAAGTGGCAAACTACGCGCTCGACTGGGCTCGCGATCAGGAGCTCGTGAGCGAGCGCGAACAGCGACGCATCGCGCGGCAGGTGACGCTGCTGCAGGACCCGGAGCGTCGCGTCGCTTAGGGGATATTCCCCGATTCCTAGCAAAAGGGGAGGGACCTCGACCTCGATGATTTCCGTCGAGGTCCCTCCCCTTTTGCTAGGAATCGGGGAATATCCCCATTAACGCAAGACCGGCGACATCCAGCAGCACATGCGCGAGGATCAGCGGCCACAGCTGCCGCGTGCGCACATACAACCAGCCGAACAGCAGCCCCAGCGGGACGATCGTCAGCACGCCGAGCGGCCCCTGATACAAGTGGTAGAGCACGCGCAGGCCCGTGCTCACATTGATCGCCGTCCACGGACCACGCGTGGCGGACAGCGCGGTGATCACATATCCCGCGACGAACAGTTCCTCGAACGTCGCGCTCACCACGGACGACACGAACACGACCTGCATGTTCAGTTTCCCATCTGCCGGGAAACGCTCGACGATCTCGCTGAAACCCAGACCGAACGAAAACTCCGCCACGGCGCGGATCGCAAACAGCAGCGCGAGACACAGGACGAAGAGCAGCAACCCCCACGACGTCCCGCGCATCGTCACGCCGAGCCCAATCTTCGCCAGCGTCCACCCGCGAACCTTGAGAAACCAGCCGAGCACGACGCCGATCGCGATCGCCTGGACCATGCCGCCGATCAGTGAGTGGTTCGTGTACGCGACATGCGCGGGATCCAGCCCCATCGCGACGATGGAGGTAAAGATCGTGAGGCCGAATGCCCACGTGATGACGATCAGGAATTCCACGCCGGGCGTGAGCCGGCGGATGCGCTCGTGCAGCGGGTTCATCGAGTTGCGGGGCGCGACATGCGCCCCACTCTAACTGGCGAGCGCCCCTGCGGCCACCTGCGCAAGAACCGCCTTGGTGAACTCGTCGGCCGGATAGAACGCCTCCAGCACCAGCTCCGACAGTGTGACTTCGACGGCGGTGCCGAACACCGTCGTCGTGCTGAACAGCGAGAGCGTGCCCGCCTCGCTGCTCACGAGCATCGGAACCACGACGCCCGGCGGTTCAGTATCGAGCGGCTCCTCACCGCCCGGATATCCGCGCAGCTCCGTCAGTAACGCGGCGAGCGTCGGATCGGCGGTGAGCTCGAGATCGCGCGCGACCCGCGCGAGCACGTGACTACGCCATTGCGACAGGTTTTCGATGCGCGTCGAGAAGCCCCGCGGGTGCAGCGTCCCGCGCAACACATTGACGGGCGGCTGCAGCAGCTCGGGCGCGATCCCCGCGAGGAAACGCTGCGCGGCCTGGTTCGCGCTCACGAGGTTCCAATGTCTATCTACCAGCATCGCCGGATATGGCTCATGTCCCGCGAGGATCAGCTCGAGCGCGGCACGCGCGGCGGACATGGCGGGGTCGGAGAGCGACAGCGCGCCATACATCGGCGCGTAGCCCGCGGCGATCAGCAACGCATTGCGCTCGCGCAGCGGGACGTCGAGGTTTTCCGCGAGTTTGAGCACCATGCCGCGGCTCGGCTGCGAACGACCGGTTTCGACGAAGCTCAGGTGGCGCGGAGAGATCTCGACTTCGGTCGCGAGCTCGAGCTGGCTCAAGTGCCGGCGTTGGCGCCATTCGCGCAACTGGTGGCCGAAGGGGCGTTTGGTCTTCATGCGGGGAATCTTAACGTGCGACGGACCTGCGCCAATTACCTCGAAAGTAATAGCTTCTCGGCGAGAGTCTTCACCGCCGTCGCGATCAGATCGGCGCCCTGGCCTTCCTGCGTCGCGTGCCGTTGCTGAAGCAGCGCCAGCTTCTGCAGGTATTCGCGGGCGATATCCGGCCGGCGCCGCGCCTGGCTTTCGAGCGCGTTGACCAGCAGCATGCGCGGCCTCAGCAGATCGCCCCCATGCAACGCGACATCGAACAGGTGATCGAAGATCGCGCGCTCCTGATACAGGAACGATTCGCTCGTCTGCATGCGTGCGGCCAGACCGACCGCCAGCGCCTGCTCGATGGCCGTCAAATAGCCGGGCAGCAACTCCGCGGGCGGCGTCGCCAGCGCGGCGGGCGTCTCCTCGCGCTTCAGCGCCAGCAGCATCGTCAATCGCGCAACCAGATCGTGCAGCAGCGTGAGGGCGTCGTGCGCGGACGTTCCCAGTTCGAACGCCTGCTCGTACTCGATGGCGCTCTTTCCGGCCCACGTCGGCTGCTCGATCGACATCTTCAATTTCCACGGCGACTTCGTCGCATCGATGTGCGTGAAGACCACGACCTCGGGCGGCGACGAGTCGGGCGCCAGGAAGCCCCGCGTCCAGGGCAGCGCGGACAGGATGAACCCGCCCTGCTTCATCCACGGCAACAGGAACGACGTTTTCGCATTCGTCCGCAGGAACACTTCCTCCGCGAGGAACATCGGCAACGCGCGCGCGATGCGGCCGAGCTCGTTCGTCGGCTGGGTGATCACCTTGCCGGCACCGCCGTCCGGCGGCGCTTCCCCGCTCGCGCAGACGAACGCGATGCGCGGCGCGGATTCCGACTTCGCCGGCAGCACGCGCTCGAACTCGAGCACACCACGCGTCCACACCGGCTGATCGAGCCGCATGAGCACGACTTCGAGCGGTGCTGTCACCTCGCCATAACGCTTCTGCGCGTCGTCGAGCTTCGATTCCCAGAACTGCAGGTGCTCGCGCCAATCAGGCCGCTGCCGCGAGTAGAGTTGCTCGAGTAGTTTGCGCGCCTCCGCGAACATGCCGAGCTCGACGAACGCGCGCAGCAGATTGTTGCCGACGGTGAGCCCGTGCGCGTCGAGATCGAAGCGCGGCTGCGTGAGCCGGATCAGCAGTTCCGTGTGGCCGCGATTGCCGAGATCGCCGCTGAGCTGCATCAGGAGATCCGCCGGGACCGGCGTCGCGCGGCCCAATGCTTCTTCGTAGAGGCGCGCCGCTTCATCGAGATTGCCCGCGTCCATCGAGATGCGCGCGAGCCAGAGTTGCGCGCGCCAACTACCGGGCAATCCCGCGGCGCGACGATACGCCTCGATCATGGCTTCCTGGCTGCCTCTGGTGTTCGTCGCGACGTACCAGTTGAGCGCGGTCTCCTCGTTGGGCGAGAGCTGCAGCGCGCGCCAGATCAGCTCCTGCGCGCGTTCGTGATCGCCGGCCGCGTCGTATGCACGCGCGAGATTCGCCAATAGATAGGCATCCTCCCCATGTTTCGCAATCGCGCGCTCGAGCACCTGGCGGGCACCGGCGTGATCCTTGAGCTGCAGCAGCGCGACGCCGAGAATCATCGCGCCGCGGCGCGGCTGCGGATCCGTTTCCGCGAGGTGCCGCGCGGCCTCGATCACGTCCGCCGCGAAGTCGTCGTTGAGCGCGCCGACCACGAGATCGTAGAGCGCATCCGGATTGCCGCGATTGGCGGCGAGATTCGGCAGCAGGACGTCGCGACGCCAGGTCTCGCGGCCGAGCTCCACCTTGCGACCGAACTGGTCGTAGACGCGGATCAGCTTCTCGCTACTCGCGGACGCTGGCGCGGACTTCGCGTCGGCGGTCGGCGGCGAGCCAGTGAGCGGCACAGCAGGCCTCGCCGGACCCAGCGTGATCTGCGGCGATGTCGTTGGCGTGCGGCCCAGGATGCGGTCGAGAATGGACATCGGTGAGCGGTTATACCGCAGTTCCCGAAGCCGGGATTCAGGAGATGCCACGAGATTCCGTGCGATCGCGGCGTAGAGGGCATCCATCGCTTTTTTAGGGATGGATGCCGAGGCAGGGTTGGGCCAAACTTCTCCCATATGCTCAAGACAATTCCCGCACTCCTTGCGTTCCTCGGCCTCAGCACTGCTCACGCTGGCGACGTTCTGATCAAGTCCGGAAACGCCACGATCTCCGCGACGCTCGAACTACCCGACTCCGGAAAGGAGCGTCTTCCCGCCGTCCTCGTCTTCGACATCTACACCGACCCGGCCACGCTCGCGCGGCAAGCGAAGGAAATTGGGGCTCGCGGCTTCGCCGCTGTGATCGCCGACGTGCGCGGCAAACGGCTGAGCCCCGACCCGATCGCGCCCTACGAGCACGTCGCCGAAGACGCTCGCGCGGTCATCGAATGGATAGCCGAGCAGCCCTGGAGCAACGGCAAGGTCGGAATGATTGGCGGCAGCTACTCCGGCTACACGGCATGGGCGGCGGCGAAGAAGAAGCCCCGCGCGCTGAAGGGAATCGCGGTCTCCGCGGCAGCGATTCCAGGCCAGGGATTGCCGATGTACAACAACGTGTTCCTGACGGCCAATTACCCGTGGGTGTTCTTCGTCACGAACAACAAGCTACTCGACGATGCGGTCTACGGCGACGCGGCGCGTTGGGGCAAGCTGCCTCGTGAGTGGTTCTTCAGCGGCCGGCCCTATCGTGAAATCGATGCAATCGATGGCACGCCGAACCCGTGGCTGCAGAAATGGCTGCAACACCCCTCCTACGACGAGTACTGGCAGTCGATGGTCCCGTTCCGCAAGGACTTCGCGCGCATCGACATGCCCGTCCTCACGATCACCGGGTACTACGACGATGGCCAGATTTCGGCTGTCCAGTACATGAGAGACCATCTCACCCACCGCCCGAAGGCCGAGCACTATCTCGTCATCGGGCCGTACGACCACTTCGGAACGCACGCGCCGGTCAAGACCGAGACGTTCCGCAATTACACGATCGACGCCTCCGCGCAATTCGACTCGCTGAAGCTCAAGCTCGACTTCATGGACTACGTGCTCAAGGGCGCACCGAAACCGGCGATGTTGCGCGACCGCGTGAACTACCAGGTCATGGGCGCCGACGAATGGCGCGCAGCGCCGTCGCTCGCGGCCATGAATCGCCCGCAGCGCCTCTATCTAACCACCCGAAACCGCGAAGGCACGATGCCGCTCGTCGACCGCCCACCCCACGAGCCGGGCTGTGCCGTACACGAAGTGGATCTCGCCGACCGCGTGAAATTCCACAACTTCCATTCGTACCCGAACCCGATCGTGCAAGGGCCGCTGCAGTACGTCACCGAACTCATTTACGAGAGTGCACCGTTTCCCGATGGGACGACGTTGAGCGGCGCGTTCGAGGGCTCCCTGCTCACACGCATCAACAAGCGCGACTTCGACTACGGCGTCTCGGTCTTCGAGGCGATGGAAGGCGGAAAACTGTTTCACCTGGGATATGCACTGAATCGCGCGAGTTACGCGACCGACGGCACGCGACGCAAACTCCTGCGCCCCGGCGAGTTGGCGCCGCTACCTTTCAAAACCACACTGGTCAGTCGAAAGATGAAGGCGGGGAGCCGCCTGCTCGTGTTGGTCGACGCTGTCAAACATCCGCTCGGGCAAACCAACTATGGCACTGGCAAGGACGTCAGCGACGAGTCCATCAAGGACGCCGGCGCGCCGTTGCGTATCGAATGGTGCGCAGGCAGTTACGTCGATGTACCCGTCGACAGGTAGTTGGTTCAGCGAGCGAGGTTGGTCGCGAGCGACGCGCTGTTCCGGGAGCCGTTCTGGCACTGGTACTCGCGGGTCACTTTCCAGAGCTCGCAGCGATTGCCTTCCGGGTTCGTGCAGCTTCTCAGCAATCCGGGGATGAGCTCCGCGTCGCGATAGCCCCAGGTCTTGCAGCGGTTGTCAGCCATCTGGTCGGCCTGCGCCGCGCTCAAATCCGGTTCGGCCGCATCGCCGTGCTCGTAAGAGACTTTAACGATTCCGATCTCGCGATCGCCCCCGGAGGCTGACCAATGTTCCGTCGTCGCGCACGCACCGAGCAGGGAGAACGCGGGAACGAGCAGGGCGAGATTACGGAGGGCTCGGGTCATGGCGTGCGGTCCTGAAGAAAGATCCTGATCTGGATCTCAGGATGCACGCGCGCGGATTAACTCATCCTGAACCCGAAACTAAACGGGACCTGAACGGCACCCGGGGACGACTCCCTCCCTCCGTCGCAACGGCAGAGCTATTTACCGCGCTTCTGCCTTCAGCAATCTCAGGTACTTCTGTTGCAGCTCGCGCGCATCGGTCGCCGCGCCGTTGGCCAGGATGATCACGACTTCATCGCGCTGGATCTGCCGCGCAAAGCCTGCGGAGTATCCCGCCATGTCGCCGGCGTGCCAGGGATAGAACTTGCCGCCCTGCTCGCTCAGGAACCAGCCGTACCCGAAGCGCTTCGGCACGTGCTGCCGGTGCATGAGCGCGAGAGTTTCCGGCTTCAGCAGTTTGGCCGATACGAGTGCACGATCGAACTTGTACAAGTCTCGCGCGGTCGAGTAGATGGAGCCGGCGCCGTCGACCGCCTCGGGCGCGAAGTCCAGCGTCGCGACTTCGAGCTCAACCTGGCCGCGATGACCGACGGATAGATTTTCGGGAGTTCGTCCCGTGCGCAGCACGCCGCTGTCGCGCATGTCGGCGGGCGCGAAGATGGCGGATTGCAGAGCGGCCTCGTACGTCGTACCGGTCACCGCTTCGACGATCAGCGCGAGGCACACAAACCCGGTGTTCGAATACTCGAACTTGCCGGGAGAACTGACCGTCGCGGATTTCAAATCGTCGAACGTGATGCGCTTCGACGGGTCGCGGCTGATCGACTCGCTGATGCCGGAAGTGTGAGTCAGCAGTTGATGGATCGTGATGGCGCCGGCCGGCGTGTTCGCGAGCGACGGTGCGATGCTGTCCAGGCGCGAGTCGACTTTCAGCTTGCCTTGCTCCACGAGCTGGAGTACGAGCATGGCAGTGAAGGGTTTAGAGATCGACGCGATCAGGAAGCGCGAGCTCGCGGTGTTGGGCGCTTTCGTTGCGGCGTTCGCGGCGCCGAAGCTCGCTTCGTAGAGGATCTCGTCGCCGTGTGCGATCAGAACGTTGCCGTTGAGATCGCCGCTGGAGTGAGCCTCATCGGAAATCGCGGCGAGTTTCTCAGGCAACGACGGCGGAGCGCCGCATGCGGGCGTCAGGGAAAACGCGAGGGCCAGTAGAGGAATGACGGCGCGAATTGTCGGGCGGGGACGTGACATCGGACGACGCTACCGGTTCGGCCTCGCGCCAGCAAGTCGATGGTTGGATGGTGAGACGTCCGCCAGGATTGACGCGTGCGACTTGCTAGAGGCCGAACCCGCAAGCTCGTAGACTCGCGCGGTGTCTCCATCAGCACCGCAGACCACCGCCGATCAACAACTCATCCGTGGCATCAGCCGCTGGGCTCTCACTGCCTTCGCGATCAACCTGACCGTCGGCTCCGGCATCCTGGGCCTGCCCGCGAAGATGCAGGCGCTCGTCGGCAACTACAGCATCCTCGTGATGATCGGCTGCGGCTTGTTGATGGCCTGCATCGCGCTGTGTTTCGCGGAAGTCGCCAGCCGATTCGATCGCACGGGCGGGCCGCAGTTCTACGCCTCACAAGCCTTGGGTCCCGTCGCGGGATTTTCGGTGGGCTGGCTGCTGTGGATCTCGCGCATCGGCTCCTGCGCCGCCGTCTCGAACCTCGCCGTCGACTACGGCAAAGTGTTGTGGCCCGCGCTCTCACAGCCGATCGTGCGGGCAATGGCTATCAGTGCGCTGGTGCTCGCGTACACGTGGATCAACATCCGCGGCATCCGCCAGACCGCCGCGGTCAACACCGGATTCACCGTGCTCAAGATCGTGCCGCTGGTCGCGTTCGTCGTGATTGGCCTGGCGTTCGTCGAACCGGCTGCGTTGACGCTGCCCGAAACTCCCGCGATGAAGGATCTGTCGACCGCAATCTTGTTAGCCGCGTTCGCATTCATTGGCTTCGACGGCACGACCGTTCTCGCGGGAGAGGTGCGCAACCCGCAGCGCTCTGTGCCATTTGCGATCCTGACGTCGGTGGCTTGCGTGCTCGTGCTGTACACGTTGATCCAGATCGTCTGCGTCGGCACATTGCCGGGGCTCGCGACTTCGGAACGGCCGATTGCCGATGCGGCCACGACGTTTGCCGGACCCTGGGGCGCCATCGTCATCGCAATGACTGCGGTCGTCGCATGTGCCGGGGTGTTCGGTGCGTCGATGACGCCGGGCACACGACTGCTGTTCGCGATGTCGGATCAGGGTCAGTTGCCGAAGCCGCTCGCACGCGTGCATGAGCGATTCCGCACGCCAGTCGTCGCGATCCTGTTCACAGCCGCTGCCGCGCTCATGCTCGCGGTGTCCGGCTCGTTCATCTATCTCGCGAAGATCACGCTGATCGCGCGACTGCTGGTCTACGTGACGACTTGCGTAACGCTATTGATCTTCCGGCGACGTGCCAACGCGCCACCGGCGCATTTCGAGCTCCTCGGCGGCGCCGCATTCGCAATCATCGGCTCCCTGCTCTGCCTCGGCTTTCTGGCGAACAGTTCGATGCGCGAACTATTCGATGTGGCGATCGCACTCGCCATCGGTCTGGCGGCATTCCTCTACGTCCGGAAGAGCGCCCGCTAACGATCACTGCCGCCGACACGCCGACGTCGGCTTTCCGATCTCCGCGCCGACGAGATCCGATTTCAGCCGCATGACATTCGCACCCAGAACTGGCTGTGAATGTTGTTCTTTCGTGATCGCATCGGTCCACGTGACTGTTTTCGGAACGATGGCTGTGCCATAGAAGCTGGATGGCCCCGAGACGCTTGCCATCACGAGCTGCTGCGGCTTCCGTGCCGCTTCCGGCGAACTCGCGCCTCCCAGCGGCTCGAGATTGAAACGCTCTTCCCGCCACCCCGAAGATGCGCCCGGCAGTTCGTAGTATGCCAACGTCTTCCCGTCGGCATTTTCTCGCCACGCGCGCGAAGATGAATCCGGCGAACCGTTCTTGACGGCCGCGATGAGCACGACGTCGGTCGCATCGGCGGATCCCACGTTTCGCAGCGTGAGCAGGACGATCTGTCTCACCGTCAGCCCCGACGTACAAGCGTCGCCGGTCATGAGTCGATTGCCGCCATCCCATTGTTGTGCGAGCTCGTGCAGTTCCCGGCCGAGGTCTTCGTTCGGAAACAACGGACGCAATGCCGATTCCGGCGCAGCGGAACCAGTCTGCACGAGCCGCGCGGCGAAACTCCGTGCCAACGGAAGGTCGAAGTCCGCTGCAATCCGCGCGGACATGTCGTACTCCTTCTTCTTCACATCCATCTGCTTTTCTTTTTGATTGAGCGTCGTCAGCTCGGTCTGCACCTGTTGCAGCTTCTTGTTCGCCAGGTATCCCGTGAGCGTGATCATCAATCCGACGATCACGGAAATGGTCGAAACGATCTTGGTGGTTTCGTCGAGTTTCATTGCGCTCTCCCGCTATTTTCCCTGCGATAGCTTCGCGAGTAACTCCGCTTCCTTTTCCATCGTCAAGCCCGCCCGCAACTTCTGCTTCTCTTCCGGCCTTCCCTTCTGCCACGCCAGCGTCTCGCGGATCGTCGTCTCCAGACTCCGGAACCTCAGCCCCTTCTTCTCCGCCCGCGCCGACGCGCAGAACAGGATCCCCGCATCCTCGCTCTCCGCCGACTGCCAGATCGGCATGAAGTTGCCCGTCGCCTTCTCGCCGATGATCTCGTTCGCTTCGAGGAACGCAGCGCTCGCCCACGTGAACTTCGTGTCCGCGCCGGTCACCTTCTTGCTCTCCTCCAGCAACGACCCGATCGTCACCGAGCCCGGACGATTGCAGAGGTTGTACTGCCCGCTCACGCGCTTCTCGACACACACGCGGATGAAATCCGCGAGATCGCGCACGTCGATGAACTGGAACGGGTCGCCCGGCTTGCCCGGCGCCAGCATCTCGCCGCCCTTCGAAACGCGAAACGGCCAGTACGTGAAACGATCGGTCACGTCCCCCGGCCCCGCGATGTAGCTAGGCCGGATGATGGTCGCGTTCTTGCCGAACGTTTCCTCGACGACCTTCTCGGCCAGCACTTTCAGCGCGCCGTAGTTCTCGCCCTTGTAGACGTCCGGATCCTCGCCCGCCGGCAGCTCGGCGAGCTTGGCGCCTTCATCGATGCTTCGGGACTTGAAGTCGCCATAGACGGCGACACTCGAGATGAAGAGGTATTGCTTCACGTGCGGCTCGAGAAGATCCGCGGTGAGCTTGACCTGCTTCGGGGTATACCCCGAATTGTCGATGACGACGTCCCAGGAATTACCTTCCAGCGACTTCACGTCGCCGTTGCGGTCGCCTAACAACTGTTCGATGCCGGGCTTCGCTTCCGAATCGCGCTTGCCGCGATTGAACAGCGTCACTTTGTGGCCGGCGGCGGTCAGCACGTCGACGAAGTGCGGCCCGATGAAGCCGGTGCCGCCGAGGATGAGAACTCGCAACGACTTCGCTTTCCCGAAGGCCGGCACGCCGAGCAGCGTCGCGATTGCCGTACCACCCGAAGCCTTCAGTACGTCGCGCCGATTCATCGTCATGACTCTCTCCCTGGTGGATCAGACGGCCAGTCTTGCGCGGCTTGCGCGCGCGGAAATCTCAGCTTACGCCGGCATCCTGTCGGCTCGGCGCATTTTCTTCGGCCGCCGACGGCTGCGCGCGAAAGAAGAGAACGATGGCAAAGTAGAGAACCAGCGCGCCGACCGCCGGCAGAGCCACTCGCCTGACGTTTTGTTTCGCCTTGCGCCACAGCTCATCAATGAGTTCTCTGAACGTCGCCGGCGCGCCGAGGACGATGTCGTCGAGGTGCGCGAGTTGATACTGGATCGCAATGAAGAATAGGACGACGAAACTCGCGCTTCCGAGCATCACCAATACGAGATCGAACCCGGTTTTCGTCAGGAGATCGAACGCGAACGACAGGCCCGGCAACGCATATCCAAGCGCCTGGTCGACGAGGAAATCCGCCGATTTGTCCCGCGGTATCTGGATTGCTCCGACGACGACCATCGAAAGCCATTGCGCTCCGGTCAGCGAGGTTCCGAGGGCGATTCGAATCCGGTACACATACACGCCGATTGCGAATCCGACCATGCCCGCGGCGACAACGATCGCGGCATACGCCGCCCAATGAAGTGGATTCGGGATCACACCGAGCAAGAGGAAGGCGACACCTCCGAATATCAACGCGCCAACGGCTCCGTAAAGATCACCCTGATACCGGTTGGAGTACACATACGCTGCCCACCCCGCGGCGAACCCGATGGCGGTATCAACTCCGGGAACAGGTCTCTTCAATGTCAGGACGAGAACGATGTTCGTGAGGATGCTCACGAGCACCATCATCGACAGCGCCTCGATGATCCGCGTGAGCGTGGCCTTCGAGATGCGACCCCAGAATGCCAATCGCGCGCCTAGCACGAGCGCTATGGAGCACAAACAAAGCGCGATCAGATCCCAGAGATTGGGATCGATGTTCGACCAGCTCATATTCATGGAAGCATCCCAGGCTAGTTCTTGTTGTTTCTTGCCTATCTACCGACGCGAGTATGTCTGCATCCGGAAAACGTGTCCAGACGGAGGATTCCGCATCGCCACAATTCATCATCATGCGCGGCGGCACCGCTGCTACTCTGACTCGAACTCAGGATCTCGAAGTCCGGACACAATGCCCTTCACCGTCTCGCACGTCGCCGCCGCTCTCCCCGTTCACGCGATCTTTCGCCGCCTCCCGCTGGCCGCTCTCATGATCGGCAGCATGGCGCCCGACTTCGCATTCTTCGTCCCTTTCGCGCCGTTCCGCTCGTCAACCCACTCCATCGCAGGCCTGTTCACCTTCTGCCTGCCCGTGGGCCTCGTCGTCTGGTTCGTCTTCCTGCGATGGATGGAGCACCCGACGATGGCGCTGCTGCCGGATGCCTGGCGCGAAAAACTCACGCCGACAGCGCCCATCACGCCGCAGCTGATCGGCTTCGCCGCGATCGGCATCGTGGTCGGCGCGTGCACGCACAATCTCTGGGATTCCTTCACGCACTCACACACCTGGGTGACGAGCGCTCTGCCGTCGTTACGCGAGCGCCAGCCCGGGCTCGGCGGTGCGCCGCTCTACCATCTGCTGCAGGTGGCGAGCAGTGTGTTCGGTCTGGCCGTTCTAACTGTGTGGTTGCTGAACCTGCGAAACCGCCCGATGCCGGAATCTCCGTTCGACTGGAGCCGCGCCGACGCGGCCATCACAAACAGCACACGAGTGGTCGCAGCCGTCACGCTCGTGCTCGCCTCGATTGCCGGAGCATTCGCTTACTTCGAGGCCTATGCGGAGTACAACTCGGGAATCCGGATCTTCAACTTCATGATCGGGACGATGGCGGGCTTCGCGTTTGCGTGGTTCGCGATCTCGATCCGGGTCGCCGCAAAGCTGCGACGTGCGCGCGATGTCCCGCCAAAATGAAGGAGGGTGAGAGCTGCGCCCTCACCCTCCTTCTTTTCTCTTCCCCGAATCTATCTAACCACTTACCAGGGGCACGTGCCCGCGCAAGCGGTCGTGTTCATCTGGCTCGGCGGCGTCAGCGTGACGTCCGACTGGCTCACGTTGCAGTTAGGCGTGTTGAACTCCACACCCAGCGCCGACGTGCTGCCCTGACCCTTCACGACTCCACGATAGACCTGGCAGATCTTCGTCTTGGTGGTGCCGCTGTTCTGCAGCGTGAGGTTGCGGATCGTCGCGACATCGCCGAAGTTGGAGTTGATGCCCACGATCGTCGGAACGTCGCGCGTGATCACGTTGGTCACCGTGATGCGGCGCGGACCGCCATTGCCCGTGCAGTCGCCGCACGAACGAACCAGCTTGCCGGCATTCGACGCGTAGAAGTTGCTGATGCGCAGCTCGCCACGGCCGTTGAACTGGAACGTCTTGTCGGAGCCGTTGTACGCGGCGCCGCAGGTGATGTTCATCACCGTGCCCGCCGGTCCCAGCGCCGTCGCGGCGTCTTCACCGATGTCTTCCCACCACACGCGTTCCACCGTGCAATTGCCGAGGCAGTGGATGCCGTCCGCGGCGAGATTGCCGATGATCACGTTGCGGATCGTTGCGCCTTCCTGCAAGTCGAACAGGGCAGGTTGCCCTTCCGCCTGACCACCGCCGGAGAGGTTGTAGCGACGATTCTGTCCATCGAACACCGTGCCGGCCGGCACGACTTGCGTTGCCGCCAACTGCACGGTCGCGGTCGCCGTCGGCATCTCGCATCCCGGATACGAGCCGGTGCCGCCGCTCGAACTCGAACTGGACGAGCTCGAGCTCGAGCTCGAGCTCGACGAAGTCGAACTGGAACTGGAACTGGAACTCGAGCTGGAACTCGATGAGCCTGACGGCCCCGAGCATTCGTTCACGCCGCCGCTCACCTTGCTGCCCGCGCCGAACGTGGCCTCGGAGCAAACAAAGCTGCCGCTCAATACCTTGTAAGTGAACTTGTCGGCGCGACCGAACGCGACGTTCGTGTTCGCGACAACGGAGCAAGTCTTGCCCTCGTTGCAAAGCGTCGTGTAACCCACTGGCCGATTCGCGGCATACACCGCTGCGGCCACCGCCAACGCTCCCAGCGTTATCAGTGCGTTTCCATACTTCATGGCGATCCCCCTTGTTGTAGAAAAAATCATCTCGTCAGTCTTCGAAAATCTCCCGAGCTCACCGGTCGCGCGAAAGGACTGGAAGGTCCGCGTCTACCGGTGTCATACGCTTGGACACCGGTGTCATTATGACGCGCGTCCGCGCGGAATCTCAACGGGGTGGCCGTTCTGTCAAACGCAATGGGGATGGCGAGCCGGACAAATGCGCTTGGCGCGTCGGTCATTGCCGCCAAAAAAATGGGCGGGGGTGTTTCCACCCCCGCCCTATCACTCACGGAGACGTGAGTGTGCTTGCCTGCTTCAGGGAACTCGTTACGGAATCGGGCACGAACCCGAGCACGCGCTCGTGTTCATGACGCTGGGCGGAGTCAGGATGACGTCGGTCTGGCTGACCTGGCACGCCGGCGTGTTGAACTCCACACCGAGAGCGGTGCTGCTGCCGCTGCCCTTCACGACGCCTTTGAACACCTGGCAGATCTTCTGCTTCGAGGTGCCGCTGTTGTTGATCGTCAAGTTGCGGATCGTCGCCACGTCGCCGAAGTTGGAGTTGATGCCAACGATCGTCGACGAGACGTCGCGCGCAATCACGTTCGTGAGCCAGATCTTGCGCGGGCCGCCGTTGCCGGTGCAGTCGCCGCAGGTGCGCACGATCTTGCCGGCGTTCGCAACGTAGAAGTTGCTGATGCGCAGCTCGCCGCGGCCGTTGAACTGGAAGGTCTTGTCGGTCGCACCCTGCGCGGAACCGCAGGTGATGTTCATGACAGTGCCCGCGGCGCCGAGCGCCGTCGCGGCATCTTCACCGACGTCCTGCCACCACACGCGGTTCAGCGTGCAGTTGCCTTCGCAATGGATGCCGTCGGCCGCTAACAAGCCGATGACCACGTTCTTGACCTGGCCGCCTTCCTTCACGAGGAACACGGGCGGTTGGCCCTCAGCCTGTCCACCACCGCTCAGGTTGTAGATCTTGTTCTGACCGTCGAACACCGTGCCCGCCGGCACGACCTGCGTCGCGGCGAGTTGCACGGTCTGGCCGCCGGTGGGCATCTCACAGCCCGGGTAGGAGCCAGTCGGCGTGCCGCCGCCGCTCGAACTCGAACTGGAGCTCGAACTGGAGGTGCTGGAACTGCTGGAGCTCGTGCCGCCGCCGGTGCCCGTGGGCACGGAGCATTCGTTCACGCCGCCCGCGATCACGCTACCGAAGGTAGCTGCCGTGCAGGTGAACGTGCCGTTCAAGGTCTTGTAGAGAAACTGGTCGGCGCGGCCCATGGCGACGCTGACGGATGCCGAGACTGTGCACGTCTCGTTTTGCTTACATATCGTGGTGTAACCGGCGGGGCGGTTGGCGGCAAAGGCCGTTCCGGCCACCGCAAGCGCTCCCAGCGCGACCAAGGTACGGGCGTATCTCACTTCTTTCTCCCTCATCGATTGAAGTTTCGTGAGGGTTAGTAAGCGCCTCGGTGTCGAGTCCACGGCGGACGCGCGCACGCCATGTTTGCGCTCACAGCGGACGCGCATCTCATAACGTCCCGTTAAATCGTGAAACGCGCCCTTAGGCGCGTTCCATAATCCGCAAGCTTGTTAGGCGTCGTAGGTCACGCCGCACCCACCGATGCCGCAATACCCGTTTGGATTCTTCGCGAGGTACTGCTGGTGGTATTCCTCGGCGTAATAGAACTCCGGAGCGTCCAGGATTTCCGTCGTGATCGTCGAGCGATGCGCCTGGGTCAGCGCATCCTGATACCGACGCTTGCTGTCGTCGGCCGCCTTCTTCTGCGCGTCGCTCGTCACATAGATCGCCGAACGATACTGCGTGCCAACGTCATTGCCCTGGCGCATGCCCTGCGTCGGATCGTGCGACTCCCAGAAAATCTTGAGCAGTGCGTCGTAACTCACCTTGTTAGGGTCGAACACCACGCGCACGACTTCGGTGTGTCCCGTGCGACCGGAGCAGACTTCTTCGTAGGTCGCATTCGGCGTAAATCCACCGGCGTACCCCACCGCCGTCGTGACGACACCAGGGATCGCCCAGAACTTGCGTTCGACACCCCAGAAACAACCCAGGCCGAACACTGCCTCTTCGAGACCGCCGTTCGCGGGCTGCTTGAAGTTCGAACCGTTCACGAAATGTTTGCCGGTGAGCGGCAGCGGCGTCGCGCGTCCGGGCAACGCGTCATCGTGAGCGGGAATGGTGGTCTTCTTGCTGAGGAGGGCCATTTCGACTCCAGGAGAATTCAGGGGTGGCGGCCAGTGTGGGGTCCGATTCGGCCATTCTCAAGGCTAAACTGCGCGCCCCATGACTGAATCCGCCAGCACACCGCGACTGCGCGTCACCTTCGCGACCTACCTCGCGCTGGTGCCCGCGACCGCGTTCCTGGGACCGGTCGACCTCGCGAGTTGGTGGTACTACGGCACCGGCGTCGCGGGTTTCGTCTGCGTCGCGCTCGCGTGCCTGGGACGCATCTGGACCTCGTCATTCATCGCGGGGCACAAGGATGAAGTGCTCGTGACGACCGGCCCATATGCGCGCTGCCGTCACCCGCTCTACGCCTGCTCGTTGCTCGGCGCGCTGGGCCTCGGACTCACGACGCGCTCGCCGCTGATCTGCGCGGCCATCGTCGCGGTGATCGCAGCGCTCGTCGTGTACGCGGCCTCCTGCGAGGAACAGTTCCTCGCGGATTCCTTCCCGGATGAATTCAAGGTTTACGTCGCCGCGACACCCAACAAGTGGTGGCCGGGTTCGCCCTCCGCGAAGCCGCCAGAACTCCTCGACGTGCGGCCGGCGATTTTCTGGAAATCGTTTCTCGACGCGGGTTCTTTTTTCTCGCTGTGGCTGCTCGTGGCCATCGCCGCGGAATATCGCCTCGCCAGCTGATCTTCCTCTCGTCCTATTGCAGCTGGCGACGCTGCGTGTAGGCTGCCCGCATGAAACGTCTCCTGCTGCCCTGCGGCATCGCCGCGCTTCTCCTAACTATGCTTGCCGGCTGCTCGCTCATGACGCCGCCGCCCACGATCAAGACGGTCACCTCCGCGACGCTGCTCGACACGCACTGGCGGCTCACGCGCCTGGGCGGGCAGATCATCGAAAACCCCGTCGGCGCGAACGCCGTGCACATCTTCCTTCAGTCGCAGAACACGAAAGTGAGCGGCAACTCGGGCTGCAACCGCATGTTCGGCCGTTACGCGCTCGAGAACGACATGCTCAAGTTCGAGGGCCTCGGCGGCACGAAGATGTTCTGCGAAGCGCGCATGGACCTCGAGCAGAAATTCACGAATGCGCTGATGTCGGTGATGCGCTGGAAGATCGCGGGCACGACGCTCGAGCTGCTGGATGAGCGCGGCACGGCGATCGCGACTTTCGAAGCAAGCCCTGCGACGGGCTGACCGGCCCTGGCTAACCAGTCGCGGAAATCGGGGTCAGGCCCTATTTTTTCAGGCAGCGGTACTCGCGCACCACGCGCCACTTCGCGCAATCGGTCTTGATGCCGTCGAGGCAGATCCGGTCCTCGCCTTTGCGCTGAGCGTCGTGGAAGCCCCAGTCCGCGCAGCGGCGCCGCGCGGTGTCGAGTCCCGCGCGCTCGTCGACCTGCGGACTCTCGAACTTGCGGTATTCATAAGACAACTGGATCGTCCCCATGTCGGGCTCGGAGTCGTACTCGGTCCAGAGTTTGTACGTCGTGCATCCCGCCATCGCGAACACGAGGGCGAACGAAGCGACGCACAAGAGAACTCGCGATTTCATGACGACTCCCGGAATACCGGTTACGACTGTACCGTCTTTTCAGACAGAGAAGTCGGGGAACCGGTCTGGCGGCCCTGCCGGCGAAGGACTATAAAAAGCCATGCCTCGCACGATCCTGTTCCCGTCGCTGTTCGTCGCGCTTCTCCTGACGGCAAGCTCGGCCACCGCGCAATCCGCAACGGTCCTCGGCAACGACAATCAGTTGCTCGCAGAAGGTTCGGCGTCCCTGGCGGCCGGCCATTACGAGGAAGGAATCCGTCTCACCCTCGCGGGACTCGAACGGCCTAACAACCCGGGGGACGAGGCCGCGGCGCATTCGAACCTCTGTGCGGGATACGCCGCGCTCAAGCGCTGGCCCGAGGCGCTGCCCCACTGCAACCGCTCGCTCGAGCTCGATCGCCACAACTGGCGCACGTACAACAACCGCGCGGCCGTGTTCGTCGGGCTCAAGCTCTACGACCTCGCGGTCACCGACGTGAACGCGGGTCTGCTGCTCGATCCTGACTCGCAAACGCTGCACAAGAGCCTCGAGGTCGTGCACGAACACCAGGAAGCTGCGCTGCGCGACCGGCGCAAGCGACCCACCACGACCTGATCCCGATCCGTTGTGGCAACTTGCGCGCGGGCAAGTTATAAAAGTGCGGACATGCCGCGCATCGCCGCCCACTGCCGCAACTTCGACAAGGCCTGATGGATCTCCGCGAACAAGTGCCGGGCGCCGAAGCGTCGCAGTTCAAACTGCTGACCACCCGCCGCTTCCTGCCTTTCTTCCTCACGCAGTTCTTCGGCGCGTTCAACGACAACCTGTTTCGCAACGCGCTCGTCGTGTCGATCACGTTCGGCGCATCGGCCGCCGCCGGCCAGGCGGGAATGTTCTCGAACCTCGCGCAGGGACTCTTCATCCTGCCGTTCTTCCTGTTCTCCGCGATCGCGGGCCAGGTCGCGGACAAGTACGAGAAGAGCGGCCTCATCCGCAATACGCGGCTCGCGGAAGTGTTCCTGATGATTGGCGGCGCGGCCGCGCTGTATTTCGCGCACCTGCCCTCGCTGCTCACCGTGATCTTTCTGATGGGCCTGCTGGCCACGATCTTCGGACCGCTCAAGTATTCGTTGATGCCGCAGCACCTGCGTCAGAGCGAACTCGTCGGCGGCAACGCGCTCGTCGACGCGGGCACGTTCGTCGCCATCCTCATCGGAACGATCGCGGGTGGTTTGCTCGCCCCGACGTCGCACGCCGAGAAGGTCGCCGCCGGCGCGAGCGACGCCAACGTCGCGGCGGCGACGGCGATGGTGGCCGTCGCAGTCGGCACGTATCTGTTCTCGCGTTTCATCCCGCGGGCCGCAGCCACCGACCCGGAATTGCGCATCAACTACAACCCGATCACCGCCACGCGGGAGGTCATGAAGTTTGCCGCGCAGACGCGCGCGATCATGCTCTCGCTGCTCGGCATCTCCTGGTTCTGGCTCGTGGGCGCGCTCATCCTCGCCCAACTACCCGCGTATGCGCGCGACGTGCTCGGCGGCGACAAGACCGTCTACACACTGTTGCTGGCCGCGTTCTCCATCGGCACGGCGCTGGGCTCCCTCGCCTGCGAGAAGCTGTCGGGGCACAAGGTGGAGATTGGCCTCGTGCCTCTGGGCTCGATCGGCATGACCGTGTGCCTCATCGACCTGTTCTTTGAACATCCCGGCGCGCACCCCGCCGGCGAGGCCATCGTGTCCTGGATTCCGTTCATCAAGGATGGCGGCTGGGACGTCGTGCTCGATTGCGCGTTGATCGGCATGTTCGGCGGCCTGTTCATCGTGCCGCTCTACGCGCTGATCCTTCAGCGCAGCGCCGAGAGCCATCGCGCGCGAATCATCGCCTGCAACAACATCATGAACGCCGGCTTCATGGTGCTCGCGACTGGCCTCGCGATCGTGTGGCTCGAAGTCCTGGAGTTCACGATCCCGCAGCTCTTCATCCTCGCGGGCGTGCTCAACGCCTGCGTCGCGGCGTACATCTACACGCTCGTCCCCGAATTCCTGATGCGCTTCCTGATCTGGGTGCTCGTGAACACTCTGTATCGCATCAAGGCGCGCGGGCTCGAGAACATCCCGGAGAAAGGCCCCGCGGTGCTCGTCTGCAACCACGTGAGCTTCATGGACGCGCTCGTGATCGGCGGCAGCGTGCGGCGGCCGGTGCGGTTCGTGATGGATCACGGCATCTTCAAGATCCCCGTGCTCGGGTTCATCTTCCGCACCGCGCGCGCGATTCCGATCGCGCCGGCACGCGAAGATCCGTCGGCGCTGCAGAAGGCGTTCGATCGCATCGATGCGGAGCTCGCGGACGGTGAAGTCGTCTGCATTTTCCCGGAGGGGAAGCTCACGCGCGATGGGGAGATGAACGAGTTCAAGAAAGGCGTGGAGAGGATCCTGGAACGACGGCCCGTGCCGGTGGTGCCGATGGCGCTGCGTGGATTGTGGGGCAGCTTTTTCAGCCACCGCGATGGCAAGCCCGCGATGACGCAGCCGCCGAAGCGCTTCTGGTCGCGCATCGAGCTGATCGCGACCGCGCCGATGCGTGGCGATGACGCAAGCGCGACTGGGCTGCAGAAGATTGTGTTCGGGCTGCGTGGCGAGTGGCAGTAGGGGTCAGGCCCCATTTTCGTCTTCGAAAATGGGGCCTGACCCCGTTCCTCCCATGACTGGACAAACAGATCTGACCCTTTTGAAGTCCGACGTCTTCGGCACGATCACCCGCGTCGACGACACGGTCATCCGCGACGCCAGCGTCGCGCGCCCCTGGGCCCGCGCGCTCGCGTTGCACCTGATGCGTCGCGAGCACCGCGCGCTCTGCCGCCTCTCGTTGGGTCGAGGTCTCGACGGCGTCCCGCGCGTACTCGCGTTCGCACCCGCACGCCTCACACGCAGCTGGATCGAAGCGGCCCCGATGCAGATCGCGAAGCCGCGCGACGCCGCGTACTTCCGCGCGGCGATGCGGCTCGTAAGGCGCCTGCACGCCGCCAACGTGATCCACAACGATCTCGCGAAAGAAACGAACTGGCTGGTCACGCCGGACGGCCGCCCCGCCCTCGTCGACTTCCAGCTCGCGATGACTGTCACGAGGCGCGGCGCCCTCGCCCGCGCGCTCGGCCACGACGACATCCGCCACCTGCTCAAGCACAAACGCAGCTACTCGCCTGAGCGCCTCACCGCGCGCGAGAAGCGCATCCTCGTGACGCCGTCGTTGCTGTCGCGGGCGTGGATGGCCAGCGGCAAGCGGGTCTATCTATTTGTCACGCGGAAGATCTTCCGCTGGCGCGATCGCGAGGGCGCGGGGGACCGGCAGCCCTAGGTTTTCAGCTTGTGCGGCGTGATCGCAATGCGAAACACGCTGCCCTTCTCCGAAGTGAGATCCACGATCACAGGCTGGTTGTCGTTCGCGAGTATCTTCGGTTCAGACACGAGCGTGAACTTCTCGCCGTCCGCCTCGAACAGTTGAATCGACAGCATGATGTTGCCATCCGCGTTCACGCGCGGCGTGACGATGAGCCGCATCTGCCCTTCGAGGACGATTTCCGCGTCGTTCCCCTCCGCGGTGATGAGTTGGTGCTTGCCGCTCTGCTTCTCGTTGACCGTCAACGCGACATCGAGCATGACCTGCCCCGCGTGCGCGACACTTCCAAACAAGACACCGATCGCCACCGCGACGGCTGCAGCGGCTGCCGGGATCCAGCGTTTCAAACGCGACTGGGTTGGCGGCGGCTGGGGCGCCGCGGGCATGGGGACGCCTCGCAGCGCATCAACGTCGCACTCGAACACTGCGGCCAGCGCCTTGACAGTCTCGTACGAACCGTTGCCCGTCGACTCCACGCGCTGAATCGTGCGCAATGCAAGCCCGCTGACTTCCGCGAGGTGTTCCTGGCTCCAGACCCGGCGTTCACGCTCTGCCCGCACTCGCTTCGGATCGATCTGCATGTCCATCCTCATCTCCTCGTGGGTTGTCGAGCGGCCAGCCTGGGCCGCGCGGTCACGAGGGAGGAACGACAGTATTGCGCCAACCCGGCGTCAGCGCGACGCCATCACGCCGTGGCGGCCACTGGCGGAGAGATAGAAGAGACGGAACGTGCGAGCACCATCAGATGCCAGACAACCCCGACCGGAACAGCCGTCAACATGACGGTGTAGAACCAGAACCCGAACGCGCTGTAGTTGAAGTCAGGGGGACCCACGAGATAGCCAGCGATCGTGCCCATCACGTGCGCAACTATCGGAAGCGTGACGAGTGTCCAGCCGAACCTTCGATTCCGAACGCCTTGCCCCGTCAGCACGTAACGAAGCCCGAGGAATAGTCCGATCGGCCCGAGCAGTCCCACGACACCGCCAGCGATCTGCATGGCGAGAATGTACGGCCCGCCTGGGTAGGCAAGGAATGCCTTCACCAGGACGTCGGGCGATATCCGGAGTACACCCGACCCGCCGAACGTGATCTCCCACCATCCAAGCGTAAGAGGGCCGAAGGCGCCAAACGTTTCGACCAACATGACCCATCGCGAGACACGGAAGTTGCCGGTGTCCATGGGAGCGAACCTCTGTTTGAGTGCGGCGACGAAGCTGCCGAAGGCCCAGCGGGTCCGCTCGGCGCCGTGCAGTTGGTCGGATTCGGCGCGCATCGCGTCTAACCACTCCGCGCGCGCGGGCGGCATCAGCCGTTGGGCCAGACCGAACAGGATTGCCGCGAGGCTCATGCGCGACTCACGGTGCCGGTTGCCGACGCGCCAGCCTCGTCGCACAGATCGAACTGCTCGTTCGCGTGCGCGACGCCCTTTGCGGTCAGTCGATAGACGTGCCGGGCGGGCCTTCCCGCTTCGGGCGTCTCCACCCACTTGTGGTCGAGAAACCCGCGATCGGAAAGTCGCATGAGGATCGGGTAGAGAGTGCCCGAGGCGAGCTCGGTCGCCTTCGAGAGCTCGTAGCCGTGATGCCATTTCCTCGGCTCGTCCATGAGGGCCTGGAGGAGCGAGAGGGTTTGTCCGGAAGAGCGACGTATGCGTGTCATGGCGCATAAGTCTACATATGTTGCGTTAAAAGTCCAGCGTCACCCGGGATACCTGCGTCGCAGTTCGGCGATCGACGCCTGCGCGAGCTTCTTCAATACGCCGCGATCCACATCGTCGAGCGACTTGATGTACAGGCATCCTGCGCCCGCCTTGTGCTTTCCCAGCTTCTTCAACAGCGCTTTCTCGCCGAATCCGGGACACACGTAGAGAGACAGCGCGCTGCCGCGAGGCGCGAAGCCAATGAGCGGCGCATCGCCTTCGTGGCCGCTCGGGTAGATGTAGTGGTAAGTGCCGAACCCGACGATGCTTGGGCCCCACATCTTCGGCGGTTTGCCGGTGAGTTCACGGAACAGTTTCACGAGTTCGCGGCTGTCCGCGAGCTGCCCGGAATCCACGCTCTTCGCGGCGAGAAACGCCGCGGGACTCACTTTGGTCGGCTTCGTCTTGTTGGTGTTTTTCGCCATCTCACGCCCCTGCGAACTTCATTCCGCCGTTCTTCAGCGCCGCGCGGGTGCCGACAATCCCGTCATGAACGCCGCGACCGGCTTGCGCGCCGCCTCGCAGACGCGGCAAGTCGGGCAGTCGCTGCTCTTCCAAAACTTGTGCCCCTTCGGACAGGTGCGTTGAGTGCGCATCAAACGTCCTTCGCGTAGACGATGAAACCGAAATGCTTCGCCACCTTGTCGTACAGCGTGCGGCCCGGCGTGTTCGTCGTGTGCGTCTGCCAGTACACACGCTTGCAACCGGCGTCCTTCGCGATGTCGTAGACGGCCTGGATCAGCGCGCGGCCGATGCCGTGGCCGCGCTCTTCCGCGACGGTGAACAGATCCTGCAGGTAGCAGATCAGCTCGATGCGCGACGTGCTGCGGTGGTAGATGTAGTGGCAGAGACCGACCACGCGGCCATTGCGCTCGGCGACCACGCAGTAGACAGGCTCGTTCGCGTCGAAGAACCGGCGCCACGTGGTATCGGTCACCTCCTCCGGCAGCGCCGTCGGCCCGACGCGCTCGTAAAAGGCGTTGTACTCATCCCACAGCGGCTTCCATGCGTCGAAATCCTGGGGAGTGACCGGACGAATCGTGACGGGCGCTCGTTTATTGATCATTTCGGAGGGGAATTCGCCTGCGCCGTCGATGGCTTGGCTTGGGGCTTCACGGTGGCCTCGCACATCGGATAGTCGTGCGCGAGCGCGATCATCGCGCGCTCGTATTCCGTGAAGTCCATCTTGGCGCGCCGCCCCTCCAGGCGCTCGAGGCTCAGCCACCACCGCTGCAGGGCGCCCACCGTCCACGCATTCTTGATGCGCGAGAGTTGCAGACCCTTTGCAGTCGCCCCGGCGTCGGCCACCACGTAGACCTGCTCCTTGCAGTCCGGGCCGTCCTCGCAAACGCAACCCGTGACGACGGGCGAGATGTTGAGATATACGGAGGGTAGATAGGGCTTCGTCGCGGCCTGGATCTCTCGGACTTCTTCATCCGTGATGTTGAGTTCGCGCAGCGGCGAGTCGCGGCGTTTCGGCACCCTTAGGTTGGCCCGGCTCATGACTGCCCGCACCTTCTGCGAGTCGCGCGCGTACTGCTCGAGATCGACGCGCGCCACCGCTCGTTCTTGGGCACCGGCGCACGCTGCGATCGTGAGACAAAGGATGAAACTGGCGACTTTCATCAGAATTCCTCCCGGACAGTGTGCATGGTATTGGCCTCTCGTCACTACAGGCAACGCATCCCGTGATTTTCGGGGTTTTTCCTTGCGCCGCCGCGATGCGATTCGTACCCTTGGCCCCGTTTCGCAAGACCTCGTTCCGGAGAAACCATGGCGATCGTCCACCCTCACAATCTGCGTCGACCCGATGTGGGCATCCAGCGCCCGTTCGGAGTGCGCATCACGCTGAAGGCCGGCGATCCCTTCCGCAAGCTGCTCGGCGCGGACTGGAACAAGACGCATTGGTTCGGCACCTCGGCGGAGCGCGACGCGGCGCTCGTCGAGATGTCACGCAAGCACGAGTATTCGCGCCCGGGCGACGATCCGGCGCTGAAGTTCGACAAGGTCGAGAAGCTGCACGAGTCGAGAGGACTCTAGGAAAAAAGGGACAGATCTATTTTTCCGCAGGGCCGGAAAAAAAGATCAGTCCCCGCTTGCGCACCCACGGCCACACGGGCACTCGGATCTTCCCGGCGTTCACCAGCACGTCGAACACATACGCGGTGATCACGCTCACCACGAGCATCTCGCCGCCATCCTCGACAAGCGCGAACACCGGCGCCGCGGACGGCAGCCGGAAATACGTGATCGTGTGCAGCACGTCGAAGAACACGCCGAACAGCGCGAGCGCGCCCAACAGACACAACAGATCCGCCGAGAGCCGCCGCGCAGACTCGCCACCGCGCCGGATCGACAGCCACGCGAACACGCACGCCGCGAACCCGACGATGCCGGCCACGATCACCTCGCCGAAATCGTCGCTGCGCAACCCGAACATGGGCGGGATTCCCAGCGCCTGACCGAGCTTCAAGCCGACGCGTTCGTGGATCTGCAGCGCGTCGTCGAGCAACAGGAACGCGAAGAACAGCGCCCACCCCGCGAACGAGCGACTGCGCCGCTGCAGAAATGTCACGCCGAGACAGGCCGCGAGCCAGATCTGCTTGATGTACTGGTACTGCTCGGCCATGCCGCTGTCGCGCTCGAGCGAATACATCATCGACTTGAGCCAGGGCGACCAGACGTGCAGCACGTGCAGCCCGATGAACAGCAGGTCGACGAGGATCAGGAGGAAGAGCAACGAGATCGTCGCGGTGAAGTCGCGTGAGTCCGTGTTCGGTGAATCGGCAACGGAGTTTTTCATTTGAATAAAGATGCCGACTGTCTGGGCGCTAAAAAATTGATGGACGCCGCCCCTCCAGGGCGGCGATCTCCTGCGCGGGCCGCCCGCGCAAGGTCGCGGAGCGTCAAAAAGTCCGGCCGAGGAAAAGGTAATACGCCGACCCGCCCTGGTCGTCGAACCCAGTCGCAAAATAGACAGGACCCAGCAGCGTATCCATCGCCACGAACACGCTGCCGTTCGTGCGGGCGCTCGAAAAGCTGATGTCCCCGAGCGCATCCCAGACGTCGCCCTTCTCGATGGACGCGCCGAGATACACGGGCACGTCGAGAAAGCCCTGCGACCCGCCGCGCCCGATTTGGCGGTAGTAGATACCGCGCATGATCGCGAAGTTCGGTCCCACGAGAGTTTCGGGTGCGATACCCGACATGTTGAGGAAGCCGCCCAGCGTGAAGAACGAGCGCACCTGATCGATGTCGCTGTCCAGGCGCGTGCCCGCGCTGCCCCAGAGGATCGCCGTGTTGCGGCCCCAGGACTTCGCGAAGAGGTGGTCGTAGACCAGCAGATCGGCGTTCACGCCGCCGGCGCCCTTGCCCTCGCGTTCGCCGCGCCAGCCGAGCTCGAAGATGCTGCCCGACTTCGGAAAGTTCACGTCGTTCGCGCTGTCGTAACGGAACTCCGCGAAGAAATTGCGCGAATCGAACTCTGCCGGCGGCAAGACAGGATCGCCCACGCGCACGCGCGCATTGCCGAACCCGCGCGTCCAGCCGACGCGCACTTCGCCGTAGTTGCCGAGCTCGCGCCCGAGATCGAGGCCGTATTCCGTCGTGCGCACCCGGTATTCGGCCAGGATGCGCTCTTCCTCGTCGACGATGGGCAGCGTGCGAATCTGGAACTCCGCGTGCGGCGCCAGGAACCAGCGCGAGCGGTATCCCACGGGTAGATAGACTTCGGTGGCGACACGGGGCGTCTCGCCGATCTGCAGGTCCCAGACCCACTCGCCGCCGAATTTCGTGATTTCGGCGAGCGTGCCGCGCGCCGCCGCGTTGAACGAGGAGTTGCCTTCGAAATCGTTCTGCAACTGCAGCCCGAAGCGCAGGTAGTTCGGTCCCCAGGAATTGCGGCGCGTGTTGAGCGCGAGACCGAACTCCGGTGCTTCGCCGGGCGGCGGATCGTTGCGCATCAGGCGGTAGTCGAGGATTTCGAGATTGCCCTGGCCGTAGAGCTCCGCCACGCGACGGGACAGCCGCCCACCGTCGGCGGCCTTGCCGATCTGGTCGCCGAACAGCGATTCGATCGCGCCGGCATACCGTTCGGAGCCCGGATCCACGCGCAGGAACTCCACGCGCGGCAGATCCGTGCGCACGCTCGCGCGCGCGGCCGCGAGCCGCTGGAATTCCGCCGGGCTCACCGAGAGCGCCGCGAGACGCTCCGTGGCGCCGCGCGCGGCCTCCTCGCCCAGTCGGATCGCCTTCTCGTGCTCGCTGAAATCGAGCGAGGAGAAATCGCCGAGCGCCGGGTCGATGATGATGTCGCGGTCGGTGAGCGTCTTGCGCTGCGCGTTCGTGTTGTGCCGGATCAGGATCGCGAGCATCTGGTTCGAGACGGTCGCGACGGAGTCGAGCTTGCCGCGTTCGAGCAGCGGGAAGCCGCAATCGACGACGATCAGCACGTCGACGCCCATCTCGCGCGCCACGTCGACCGGCAGGTTCGACGACAGCCCGCCGTCGACCAGCATGCGGCCGTCGCTCTCCACGGGGACGAACACGCCGGGCGCGGACAGGCTGGCGCGCATCGCCGTAGTTAGATCGCCGCGGTCCAGCACGACGCGATCGCCGGTGACGATGTCCGTGGCGATGGCGCGGAACGGGATACCGAGGTCGTCGAAGCTCTGGATCTGCGCCACGGGCAGCGTCAGCGCGCGCAGCGTCTGCGTGAGCTTCTGGCCCTGGACGAGTCCGCGCGGCAACCGGAATTTCCGCCCCTTGATCCCGAGCGGAAACTTGACCAGGAAGCTCTGGTCCTCGAGCTTGCGCCGGAAATTGAGATCGGTCCGGGGCGGACGGTCACGGAACGCGTCTACCCAGTCGAGCGAGCTCATCACGCGTTCGATGTCGGCCGCCGTAAGGCCGGATGCATAGAGGCCACCGACAACGGCGCCCATGCTGGTGCCCGCGATCGCGTCCACCGGAACGTGGTTGGCCTCGAGAACCTTGAGGACGCCGATGTGCGCGGCGCCCCTCGCTCCGCCACCTGACAAGACGAGGCCGACGCGCGGGCGGCCCCCCGTGGCCCGCACCTGAGCCTCCTGGGCCCCGAGCACGACGCTCCAGCACACCGCCAGCGCGCCCAACAATGCGGAAATTCTCGTTTTTCTGTTCATTCCTGCCGTGGCAAGGATAGTCGTTCGCAGTGATAATCGGCCACCACATCATGCGCACCCTCCTCATCCTCGGCGCTTCGCTGCCACTCGCGGCCTTCGCCGCCGGGGAAACCCAGAACGTGCTCGAACCGGTCACCGCCGCGAACATGGGTGATCTCGATGCGCGCGTCGCCGAAGAACTGCGACGAGTCGGCGAAAGTGCGGGCGAAATCGTGGTCACCGCGACGCGCGAGCCGCGAGATTCGTTGACGACGCCGGCCAGCGTCTCGCGCATCGGCGGCGAAGATCTGGAGAGACTCTCCGCCAAGCATCAGGCCGATGCCCTGAACCGCAGCGCCGGCGTTTACATCCAGCGCGGCAGCGGCGCGGAGAGCCTGGGCGCGATCCGCTCTCCGGTCCTGACGGGTGCCGGCGCCTGCGGCGCCTTCCTCGTCGCGGAGGACAATCTGCCCATCCGCCCCGTCGGATTCTGCAACCTCAATGAGCTGTTCGAACTCAACTTCGAGCAGGCGGGCTCGATCGAGGTGCTGCGCGGACCCGGCTCGGCGCTCTATGGCGCGAGCGCGGTGCACGGCATCGTGAACGTGCTGACGCCGCGCGTCGCGGACCTGCCCGACTACTCGGCGGGAGTCGAGGGCGGTTCGGATTCTTTCAAGCGCGTGCGGCTCGGGTTCTCGCGCGAGTTCGACGCCTGGGACCTGGGCGCGTATGGCAGCGCGACTCGCGCGCCGGGCTGGCGCGATGCGTCGGGAGTCGACGAGGTCAAGCTCAATCTACTCGCGGATTCCGAAATCGCGGGCGGCTCGCTGCGGCTGCGCGCGGCCGGTACCGTGCTCAACCAGGAAACCGCGGGCTTCGTCGAAGGCCGCGACGCGTATCGCGACGAATCCCGCGCGCGCGGGAACCCGAATCCGGAAGCCTTCCGCGACGCCTCGAGCGCGCGCGCGTCCGCGCATTTCCAGCGCGACAACTGCTTCGCGCTCGATTGCCGCTTCGAGCTCGCGGGAATCTACCGGCGCTCGCGCATGGATTTCCTGCAGCACTTCCTCGTCGGCAAGCCGCTCGAGCACAACGCGCAGACGAGTTTCCTCGTGAGCAGCTCGCTCGCGATGAATTTCTTCTCCAACGTGCTGGAAGTTCGCGCCGCGGTCGACGCGGAGACCGCGAACTCCGAGCTCACGGAATTCCAGCCCGGACCCGCGACCGACGGAACTCCCGGCGCCAATGCGATCCGTCCGGCCGGACTGCACTACGACTACCTCGTGGACTCCAACACGGTCGGCGCCACCGTGAGCGCGGACTGGCGTTTCGCGCACAACTGGTCGCTCGCCGCGGCGCTGCGCGCGGACCGCACGACGTACGACTATGACAACCGCATGAGCAACGGCAACGCGGCCGCGAACGGCGCGCCCTGCCCCGGCGGCTGTCTGTTCTCGAGGCCCGCGGATCGCGGTAATGAGTTCGACAACGTCGCGCCGCGAATCACGCTGTCGTGGCAGACCGGCGATCGCTCGATGCTCTACGTGAGCGGCTCGAAGGGATTCCGCCCACCGGAAATGACGGAGCTCTACCGCCTCCAGCGCCAGCAATCCGCGGCCGACCTCGACAGCGAGAAACTGGAATCGCTCGAAGCGGGCTGGAAGTTGCGAACCGACACTCTGTCGATCGCGACCGCGGTGTTCGCGATGGAGAAGCGAAACCTCATCCTGCGCGAGGCGAACGCGTTCAACGTCGGCAACGGCCGTACGCTGCATCGCGGCTTCGAATACGAGGCGCGCTGGAAGTTGGGCCCTGCGGTCTCGCTCACCGCGGCCGGCACCGTCGCGCGGCACGAGTACGACTTTTCGCGCGCCGTCGAGGGCGGCGAGACGATCCGCGCCGGAAACGTCGTGGATACCGCACCGCGAAACCTGCACAGCCTAGGTCTCGACGTCCGGCTCGGCGCGCGGGTGCAACTGGGCGTCGACGCCGTCCACGTCGGCAAGTATTTCCTCAACGCGGCAAACACCGCGAGCTACCCGGGGCACGAGGTCGCGAACCTGCGGGTGGAGTGGGTGGCGCGCGAGAACCTGCACGCGTCGCTCCGCGTCGACAATGCGTTCGACACCGCCTATGCGGACCGCGCGGACTTCGCGTTCGGCAACTACCGCTACTTCCCCGCCCGCGGCCGCGCGATGTTCCTCTCGTTCGACTTCACCAGCCGCTAACCACCAGATGCTGCCCTACATCATCGGAATTGCCGTCTCCATTCCCTTCATCGTCCACTGCATCAAGACCGGCCGCGCCAGGGTCTGGGTCTTCGTGATGCTCGCGCTGCCGCTCATCGGCTCCGCGGTGTATTTCTTCGTCGAGATATTCCCGGATCTCGGGCGCTCGGGTACGAGTCGTCGCGCCATTCGCGGCCTGCGCTCGACGCTCAACCCCGAGGGCGACCTGCGCAAGTTCGAGAACGAGATGAAGGTCACCGGGAATGTGCAGTCCAAACAACGTTACGCCGATGAGCTGGTGCGGCTCGGCCGCGCCCCGGAGGCGTTGGAGATTTATAGGACGAGTCTGACAGGGCTGTTCGCGGACGATCCCAAGCTGCTGCTCGGCTTCGCCCATGCTCAATTCGCCGCGAATGAACCCGCGGCGGCTCGCCAGACGCTCGACCTGCTCATCGGGAAGAATCCCGAGTTCAAGTCACCCGCCGGTCATCTGCTCTATGCGCGCGCGCTGGAAGCCGAAGGCAATACGACGAAGGCGCTGGAGGAATACGCGGCGCTCTGCGAATATTTCCCCGGCGCCGAGGCAGGCCTGCGATATGCGAAGTTGCTGAAGAAGGCCGGAAACGCGGACCAGGCGCGGCAGATTCTGGAAACCCTGCTGGAACGCGCGAAATACGCGCCGGGTCACTACAAGAAGGCCCAACGCGAATGGTTGGACGAGGCACAGTCGGAATTGCGGAGCAGCTGAGCGCGAGGATGCCCCGCTCCCGCTGCTCCGCGAAAGCTCATTTCTTGCGATTGATCGAACGGAAGGACACGCCTTCCATCATGGCCTTGTAGCGCACCGCGCCCGGTGAGCGACCCAGCTTCGAAGCGGCAACACGCGCTGACACCTTCGCCTTGGCGAACGCCCGCAACTTCTTCATGTCGCCCGCCGACCATTCGCGCATGTGCCGAGCACCCTTCTTCTTGGCCATTCCGGATTCCTCTCGCTGGACGTGGTGGGAAATGGAAGACGGTAGTCTAACAACAATCGACCGCAGGTGAGTAAACGTCGCCCATTGCCGACATGTAGGACTGACGAACATCGCCTATCAACTCATGTCAGACCGCTCATGTCAGGTTAATAGTCTTCGGATCGAAGTTAGGCGCGGGGAACTTGAGCGGCATCTGCTCGAACTCGTACAGGAGCACCTGTGAAACCGCGAGATCGCGGAACCACTTCCGGTTTGCGGGGATTACGTACCAGGGCGCGTGCTCGGTCGAGCAGCGCGAGAACATCGCTTCGAACGCGCGCGCGTAGGCGCTCCACTGCTGTCGCTTCTCCAGATCGCCGGTATCGAATTTCCAGTTCTTGCGCCTGTCGACGAGGCGCTCCTGGAACCGGACGCGTTGCTCGTCCTTGCTGACGTGCAGGAAAATTTTTACAACCCGCGTGCCGCAGGCATCGAGCAATCGCTCGAATTCGTTGATCTGATCGTAGCGCCGACTCCAGACGTCCTCAGGCACGAGGTCGTTCACGCGCACGACCAGCACGTCTTCATAGTGTGACCGGTTGAATACCGCGATCTCGCCCCGCGGCGGTGCATGTTTGTGGATGCGCCAAAGGTAGTCGTGGCGCAGTTCTTCGGCGCTCGGTGCCTTGAACGCGGTGACCGTGCAGCCCTGCGGATTGAACGCGCCGAACACCCGGCGGATCGTCGAATCCTTGCCGCCACCGTCGATGGCCTGCAAGGCGATCAGCATCGCGAACCTGCCGTCCGCGTACATCTTGTATTGCAGCTCTTCCAGACGCGCGAGGTTCTCCGCCGTCGCCGCGATCGCCTTGTCCTTGTCCCAGTCAAAACACCTGTCTGCATCCGCATCGGCGAGCTTCTGCCGCGATCCGGGCCGGATTCGCAACTTGTCGGGAATGTCGCGTCGCGGCACGGGTCGCTCGCTCATCGGGGCACCTGCTGAGTGATGCAATGGATGTTTCCGCCACCTAACAGGATTTCGCGCGCAGGGACGCCGACGATCTGCCGGCCCGGGAAGGCACGCCTGAGTTTCGCGGCCGCGGACCGATCCGTCTTTCGATCGAGCAGCGGCATCACGATGCCTTTGTTGGCGATGTAGAAGTTGACGTAGCTCGCGGCGAGCCGCGATCCCGCCTTGCGCGGCTGCGTGGATTCGCGCGCGAGAACGCCCGCGGCTTCGGCGGCCGTGAGCTCGAGTGGCCCGGGCATCGGCAGCTTGAGAACCGCGATCTCGCGACCCCGCGCATCGCGCGCATGCTTCAGGCGATCGAGCGCATCGCGCGAGACGGCGTATTGCGGGTCGCGTGTGTCGTCGGTCCACGTCAGCGCAACCACGCCGGGCTTCACGAAGCAGGCGAGATTGTCGATGTGGCCTCCCGTTTCGTCCTCGATGACGCCGTCGCCCAGCCAGATCACTTCGCGCACGCCGAGGTAATCGCGCAGGTGCGATTCGATCTCGGCCTTCGAGAGCTGCGGATTGCGGTTCGGATTCAGCAGACATTGCTCTGTTACCAAAGCGCTGCCCTGTCCGTCGACGTGGATCGCGCCGCCCTCGTTGATGAGCGGCGCGCGATAGCGAGTGCAGCCTTCGATCTCGAGAACCTTCCGGGCGACCTTGTCGTCCTCGTCCCAGGGGAAGTACAGGCCGCCCGCGAGTCCGCCCCAGGCATTGAAACGCCAGTCGACGCCACGACGCGCGCCCTTCTTGTTGGTGACGAAAGTCGGGCCGACATCGCGCATCCAGGAGTCGTCGTGAGAGATCTCGACGACGCGGATCGATGGCAGGAGTCGTGCGCGCGCGTATTCGAAGAATGCCGCCGAAACACCCACGCTCACCGGCTCGAAACGCGCGATCGCGGCCGCGACTTCCGCGAATGCGCGCTGCGCGGGTTGTGCGCCGTCGCGCCAGTTGTCAGGCCGTTCGGGCCAGAGCATCCAGCAGCCGGCATGCGGCGCCCATTCGGCGGGCATCGCGAAACCGTCCGCCGCGGGCGTGGAATCCAGGGTTTGGGCCATGGGGCCGGATTGTATAGGGCTGTGCTAGCATCGCGGCCCCCAAAAACCGCTCGGAAAGACACGCACCGATGTCCACGCCCACGAGTCCCAAGGTCTCGCCCCCCGCTGGCGGCGAAAAGATTTCAATCAAGAACGGAACCCTCTCCGTCCCCGATCAACCGATCATTCCCTTCATCGAAGGTGACGGTACCGGTCGCGACATCTGGCGCGCCAGCGTGCGCGTGATGGACGCCGCCGTGCAGAAGGCCTACGGCGGGAAGAAGAAGATTCACTGGCTCGAGATCTACGCGGGCGAGAAGTCGTTCACCGCGTTCAAGAACTGGCTGCCCGACGAGACCGTCGAGGCCTGCCGCGAATACCTCGTGTCGATCAAGGGTCCGCTGACGACCCCGGTCGGCGGCGGCATCCGTTCGCTGAACGTGGCGTTGCGCCAGTTGTTAGACCTGTACGTCTGCCTGCGTCCGGTGCGCTGGTTCAAGGGCGTGCCTTCCCCGGTTAAGGCGCCCGAAAAGGTCGACATGGTGATCTTCCGCGAGAACACGGAAGACATTTACGCCGGCATCGAATTCGAACACGGCACCGAAGACATCAAGAAGTTCAAGGAGCTGTTCAAGGCCGCCTTCCCGAAGGCGTACGCGAAGATCCGCTTCCCGGACACCTCGGGCATCGGCTTCAAGCCGGTGTCGCAGGAAGGCACGGAGCGCCTGTTCAAGGCAGCGCTGCTGTACGCGATCGAGAACAAGCGTCGCAACGTGACGATCGTGCACAAGGGCAACATCCAGAAGTTCACCGAAGGCGCATTCCGCAACTGGGCATATGCGCTGGCGGAGAGCGGCGAGTTCGCGTCGAAGTTCTACACGTGGGAACAGTGGGGCCGCACGAAGGCCGCATCGGGTGAGAAGGCCGCGAACGACGAACAGGCAGCAGCACTCAAGAGCGGCAAAATCCTGGTGAAGGATGCGATCGCCGACATCGCCCTGCAGCAGGTGCTGACGCGTCCGGACGAGTTCGACGTCATCGCGACCACGAACCTGAACGGCGACTATCTATCGGACGCCCTGGCCGCGCAGGTCGGCGGCATCGGCATCGCGCCGGGCGCGAACATCAACTACGTGACGGGTCATGCCGTGTTCGAAGCGACGCACGGCACGGCGCCGAAGTATGCGGACCTGGACAAGGTGAACCCGGGTTCGGTGATCCTGTCGGGCGAGATGATGCTGCGTTACATGGGCTGGACCGAAGCCGCGGACGCGATCATTTCCGCGATGGACAAGACCATCGCGCAGAAGACGGTGACTTACGACTTCGCGCGGTTGATGGAAGGCGCGAAAGAGGTGAAGTGCTCCGAGTTCGGCGACGCGCTGATCCGCAACATGTAGTTCTGAATGGTGCCGGGGAGGGGTTCTCGTGGTTCGAGACCCCTCTTTCATTCAACTTCGGTGGGATACCGTCGAATGGCTTCTCGCAGTGTCGCTTCGCTCCTTCCCAAGACTCGTGCCACGGCCGACAACGTTGCGATGTGCTGCAAAATCGCCTGATTCGCTATCCAAGCGCGCACTTTACTGGCGTAGCCGTTTCGAGTTGGGGCGCATAGCGCTCCCAGCTCGATTCCAAAACGCGCGCAAGCCTCCAGAATTAGCTCGTTGAGTGTCTTCGTCGGCTGATTTTTTCTGACGAGCTCGGTAGCTCGGCGCAATTCATCGTTCGACTCGCCCACCCACAGCTGCTCGTCCAGATCGTTCTTCGGGGGTTCCCATTCGAGCCCGCTCGCGCTGGCAAGAAACGACACGTATGCCGTACGGGCGGACGAAGGTGTCGACCCAAACAACTTGAGTCCGAACTCCGTCGTCACCCAGACCTCTGCGCGTGCGCCGACGTAGGCGTGGTGGCTGGACCATTCGAAGTCATCCGGCCGGGCGACGATATTGGCGCGAACAGGATTGAGGTGGATGTATCGGATCAACTCCATGAAATAAGAGTCGTCGCCGACGAGTTTTGCGTGATACCTGCGCTCGAAGAAATGACCTGTCGTCGAGAGCTTCGCCTGCATTGCTCGCGCGAACTCCGAGGAGATATCGCGCATCGCGCCAGACAGCGGCTGAGTGTTCACCTGGAGAAGGTAATGCAGGTGATTGCGCATCCAGCAGTAGGCATGGAGCCGCAGATCGTACTTCCTCAATGCCTTTCCGACGATGTGATTCAGAAGAGCACGATCACCCTCGGCGACGAAAATATCCTGCTGGTGATTTCCGCGAAGGGTTACGTGATAGATGCCTCCATCGATATGCACGCGAAGGCGACGAGGCATCGGATTCTCGACTCGGGGCGGGGTCGGGCAGTTTCCGATGGACGGGCAATATCTGGCTACGTCGATATCTCGTGCAAATGCTCATGAACCACGAGAACCTTCCCCCGGCACCATTCAGGCCAGCGCGGCGTCGACGTCCGCGATCAGATCACCGACGTCCTCGAGTCCGATCGACAGCCGCACGGTGCCCGGCCCGACTCCCGACTTCTTCGCCTGCTCCGGCGTGAAGTCGCGCGACCCGACCAGCTGCGGCGGCATCACCAGCGACTCGGTCGATCCCAGGCTCGCGGTCAGCGCGAATAGTTTGAGTCCCTCGCTGAACCGGCGTGCAGCTTCGCTTCCATCTCGAAGATCGAAGCTGACCACGGTGCCCGGCTCCTTCATCTGCTTGCGCGCGAGCGCGGCTTGCGGATGCGTCGCGAGGCCCGGGTAGTGGCAGCGGCTCACCAACGGATGTGCCTCCAGGAATTCCGCGATCTTCCGCGCGTTCGCGGTTTGCGCGGTGTATCGCACGAAATAAGTCTTGAGCCCTCGCTGGATCAGAAACGCGGCATGCGGATCGAGATGCGCGCCGAGCACCGCGAAATCCGGGCGCATCTCGTCGATGAGCTCCCGCCGTGCGATCACCGCGCCGCCCATGACGTCGCCGGTGCCCGACGCGTATTTCGTCAGGCTGTGCACGAACAGGTCGATGTCGTACTCGCCGTGCTGGTGGAAGCCGGCAAACGTGTTGTCGATGACGGCGAGCGCGCCATGCCGGTGAGACAACTCGACGAGCTTCTCGATGTCCGCGACCTTGGTGACCGGATTCGTCGGGCTCTCGAAAATCACCAGGCGCGTCGGGCGGGACGCGAGGACATTTTCGACGCCCGCGAGATCTTCGATGGACAGCATCGTGTTCTCGACGCCGAAGCGCGCGAGGAGCCGGCGAATGATGTTGCGCGTCGGTCCGTACGTCTCGATGAAGAACAGGACGTGATCGCCCTGCTTCGTCAACGACAGCAGCGTCTGCGCAATGGCATTGACGCCGGATGCGGAGGCGAGGCAATCGTCGCGACCCTGCAGCTGCGCCAGCGTGAGCTCGAGCTGGCGCGTCGTCGGATTACTCGCGCGCATGTAGAAGTAGCCCGGCGCGTCACCGCGCAGCATGCGCAGCGTGTCGTCGATCGTCTCGAACTCGAATTTTACGCTCTGGTAGATAGGCGCCGTCACCGGCACATTGCCGGGCGGCGGTGAAACGTCGGGGGGATGATTGACGAGCGTCGGCTTCTTCATGATTCCAGCGTAAAGGCATCCGCGTCGAGATGCGCGGGGAATTTATCGCGCCAGTCGCGCATCGCATCGAGGTCGATGCCGACGGTCGCGACCATCGGTTCCGTGTCCAGCTCGAGCACCGGCTTCCCCATGAAGTCGATGACTGCGCTCGCGCCCGGATGGGCGTTGCCGCCACCATCCGTGCCGGTGCGGTTTACGCCCACGCAGTACGCGATGTTCTCGATGGCCCGCGCCCGCAGCAGCGTGGACCACGCGTACACCCGCGGCGACGGCCAGTTCGCGGAGTAGATCACCACGTCGTATTCGAGCTCCGGCCGGCGCCGGCTCCACACCGGAAACCGAAGGTCGTAACAGACGAGCGGACAAAGCCGCGCACCGCGCCATTCGACGATGAGCGCGTGATCGCCGGAATCGTAGTGCCGGTGCTCGCCGCTCATCCGGAACAGGTGCCGCTTGTCGTACCAGTAGGTGGGTCCGCCCGGAAGCGCGAGCATGAACCGGTTGTAAAAGCGTCCGTCGTCCCGGATCGCGACGCTGCCGCCGACGGCCGCGTCGAGGGCGCTCGCCTGCGCGAGCAGCCATTCGCGGGTCTCGCCGTTCGCGTCCTCGGCGTGTTGCTCCGGCTTCATCGTGAAGCCCGTCGTGAACATCTCGGGCAGCACGACGAGATCGGTCTGGCCGGCGAGCGGACGCAGGATTTCAGCGAAGTGGGCACGATTGGCGGCGGCGTCGTGCCAGACGAGCGGCTGTTGCACCAGCGAGATTCGAAAGGTCATGCGGCAGGCCTCCGGGTGTACGCGCGAATCCGCTCCGCCGCCGCCTCGAGCGTCTCGTCGCGCTTCGCGACGCAGAGCCTGACGATGCGCATGCCGCGCGGCGGCTCCCGGTAGAAAGGCGACAGCGGGATCACCGCGACGCCCGCGTCCCGGATGAGCCGCTCGGTGAATTCGATGTCGGTCAGGTCTCCAAGCTCACCGTCGAGCGAGGAATAGTCCGCGAGCTGGAAATACGTCCCTTGAGCGGGCGGTAGTGTCAGGCCGCTGTCCGCCAGGCGCGCGAGCAGCAGGTCGCGCTTCGCGCTGAAGAACTTCGGAACCTCGCGCCAGGCGTCGGGGCGTCGCTCGAGATAGAGGCGGATTGCCGCCTGCAAGGGAGCTGCGATGCTGAAGGTATTGAACTGGTGCACCTTGCGCAGCTCGCGCGTGAGCTCGGGCGGCGCGACGCAATAGCCCACGCGCCAGCCGGTGATGTGCAACGTCTTGCCGAACGAATAGACCGCGAAGCTGCACTCCCGCAGCTCGGGGTGGTCGATGACCGATCGGTGTTTGCGCCCGTCGTACTGAACGTGCTCGTAAACCTCGTCCGCCAGCACGACGATGGGCCGGCCGCGAGCCCCTCCTTCCCGAACGACAGCGGCGAGCTCGTCCAGATCGGAGGCCGAGGCAACCGTGCAGGCGGGATTGAGCGGGTTATTGATGATCACGAGCCGGGTACGCGGACTCACGGCGGCCCGCACGCGGTCCCAGTCGTAGCGGAAGTCCGGCGCGGCCAGGGGAATGTGGATGCAGCGACCGCCCGCCAGGCGGATTGCCGGGTCGTAGGCGTCGTAGGAGGGGTCGAAGACGATCGCCTCGTCACCGGCTCCCACGACGGCCTGGATGGCGGAGTAGATAGACTCGGTGCCCCCGCAACTGACGGTGACCTCGGTCTCGGGATCGACCTGCCGCCCTCCGGCGGCCAGGATCTTGGCGGCAATGGCCACGCGCAGCGCGACCTCGCCTTCCATGGGTGCGTACTGGTTGAATCCCGCCGCGACCGCTTCGGCCACGCAGGCGGCTAGCTGGCCGTCGATGGGGTAGTCAGGGAAGCCCTGGCCCACGTTGACCGCGCGCTGTTCGGCGGCGCGGCGCGACATCACGGTGAAGATCGTGGTGCCGACGTCCGGCAGTTTGCTGTGGAATCCGTCGGGAAAAGTCATTCTCGCCAAGAAAGCCGCCGCGCACCCCCGTACGCGGCGTCTTCGTCGGACGCCTTACTTCTTCTTGGCGCGTTTCGCCTTTCTGGCGAGCTTCTTCTGCACGCCGGCGGGCTGATCGATGTAGCGGAAGCGAATCCCTTCAACCATTGCCTTGTACTTGACCGCTCCGGTGGAACGGCCGAGCTCCTTCGCGGCGAGACGGGCGGACATCTTGTCCTTCGCCAAAGCACGCATCTTCTTCAGATCGGCGGGCGTCCAGGGAGCGTTGTGTTTACGGGCTGATTTTGCCATTTAAAGAATCCTCGTCGAGTCGATGGTGGAAGTTTAGCAGTAGTTAGCCGGCGGCGGCCATCTGTTCCTCGCGTTTGCGACGCTGTTCCTGCCGGCGCATCAGAAACGCCGAAAGGATCACGCCGAGAGCGACTACCAGGACCATTATGGTTGCTAGTGCGTTCACGACCGGGTTTACACCTAGTCGAACACGGGAAAATATGACCATGGGCAATGTGTTAGACCCGGGTCCCGAGACGAACTGGGTTACCACCAGGTCATCCCATGAAAGAGTGAAAGCGAGCAGCCAGCCCGACAAAATGGCCGGCAGGATGAGCGGAACGGTGATCCGGAAGAACACCTTGGCGGGTTTGGCGCCGAGGTCGAGCGCCGCTTCTTCCAGCGAATCGTCGAATCCGGCGAGGCGGGACTGAACGACCACGGTGACGTAGGCCATCGTGAAGGTGATGTGGGCGATCGTGATGGTCCAGACGCCGCGGTCGAACTGCCAGCCGAAGACCCTCATGAAGAGCTGCTCGAGCGACACGAACAGCAGCAGCATCGACAGGCCGGTGATGACCTCGGGCATGACCAGCGGAGCGGTAGTCAGGCCCTGCAGCAGCGCCCGCCCCTTGAAAGGGCCGAAACGGGCCAGAACCAGGCCAGTGAGCGTCCCCAGGATGACCGCGCCCGTAGCCGACATCGCGGCGACCTGGATAGATAGCCATGCCGCGGAGAGGATCTGGTCGTCCCCGAACAGGCGGACGTACCAGCGCACGGACGGCGACGTCTCCCAGTTCCAGACGGTCACGCTGCGCGAGTCGTTGAACGAGAACAGGATCATCGAAAGGATCGGGGCGTAGAGGAACAGCAGCCCCAGGCCGAGCATCCCCTTGCTGAAAAGACCCTTCGTTCTCATTTCTTCGCCGCCTGCAGCTCTTTGTTCTGGAAGCGTTGGAAAACCATGATCGGCACGACGAGCAGCAACAACATCGCGATGGCGACGGCGCTCGCCTTGGGCCAGTCGCGGTTCAGGAAGAATTCGTCGGACAAGAGCCGCGCGATCATCAACTGATCCGAGCGGCCTAACAATGAGGGAATCACGTATTCGCCGACCGCCGGGATGAACACCAGTAGTGAGCCGGCGACGACTCCGGGCATGGACAACGGCCACGTGATCCGCAGAAAGCTCCTGATGGGGCCAGCGCCGAGATCCTGCGCCGCCTCGAGCAGCGTGGGATCGTGCTTCTCGAGGTTCGTGAACAACGGCAGGATCATGAACGGCAGGTATGAGTACACGATGCCGATGTAGACCGAGAAGTTCGTGTTCATCATCGCAAGCGGCTCGGAGATGATTCCCATGGCCATCAGTATGTTGTTGATCACGCCGTCGTTCTTGAGCAACCCCATCCACGCGTAGACGCGCAGCAGGAACGACGTCCAGAACGGCAGGATGATCAGCATCAACAGGATGTTGCGGTAGGTCGGCGAGGAGCGCGCGATCGCGTACGCCATCGGGTACCCGAGCATCAGGCAGAACAGCGTCGAGAAGAACGCGACCTTGACCGAATAGAGCCAGGAGCTGACGTACAGCGGCTCGTTCAGCAGATAGGAATAGCTGCTGGTCAGTAGTTTGATCTGCAGCGCGCCCTCTTCCAGCCAGCGGAACACCGGCTCGTAGGGCGGCCGGCCCAGCGGCGAAAACTCGGCGAAAGAGATCTTGAGGACGATCAGGAAGGGGACGAGGAAGAAGAGCAGCAGCCAGAGATAAGGCACCGCGATCACGAGGCGCTGACCCGCCCAGTTCTTGAGCACGTATTCGGTCCAGCGCGGCGGCCCGTAGCGGAACAGGAACATCCACACGGGCCCCAGGCGTCCCTGCTCTCCGCGATCGGCAGTGCGAGCGGCTGTGATCACGAGCTCACGACTCCGGCGCCCTCATTGGGTCACGACCCTCATTGCGTCACGACCACGGGACTCGAGCCATGCCAGCTCAGCCACACCGTTTCGTCCCAGAGGATGCGTTCGTCGTCCGACAGTCGCTCGGCGTTCTGCAGCGTCACGCGCACCGTCTTCCCGGAGTCGATCTTCACGAGGAAGATGGACACGTCGCCCATGTACGCGATTTCCTTGACCACGCCCTTCACGCAGTTCTCGGCGGTGTCCGCCGGCGGCGTTCGCGACAGCTTGATCTTCTCGGGGCGGATCGCGGTGTAGACGATGGCGCCCGGCGCGGCGCTGATGCCGTGGTCCACGTAGATGATGCCGCCCAGGTCGTCCGACTTGATGCGCACGTGATCCGGCAGGTCTTCGATCATCGTGCCCTCGAACATGTTCACCGAGCCGATGAAATCGGCAACGAACTTGTTCTGGGGGAATTCGTAGATCTCGGTCGGCGTGCCGATCTGCACGATCTCGCCGCGATTCATCACGCCGATGCGGGACGCCAGCGTCATCGCCTCTTCCTGGTCGTGCGTGACGACGATGAAGGTGACGCCGAGCTGCTCCTGGATGTTGATGAGCTCGAACTGCGTGGCTTCGCGCAGCTTCTTGTCGAGCGCGCCCAGCGGCTCGTCGAGC